>CAMVOL010000006.1 GCA_947169105.1 uncultured Bacteroidales bacterium
CGACCACCGAGATCTACACTCTTTCCCTACACGACGCTCTTCCGATCTGGTCAGAAAGCAGGTCGGCGAGCGTATAGACGCGGCAGCCTTTGTAGAGTTCCTTTGCTTCGTCGTAGCCGTGGAGGTTGCCGATGATGACGTTCATGTCCTCATCCACTTTGCCGACGGGGCTCAAGTCCTTGAAGATGGAGACGCTGGCGCCTTCCTGTTCGCAAATTTCGGCATAATATTCGTCGTAGTTGACATTGGTGAAGGGATGGCCTTTGACCACGTTGCCCACCTCGTCCACGTCGGGCATGATGAGGACGATCTTCTTGGCGGCGCGGGCGATGCCTCTGAGGATGATGGCAAAGCGGTTGCGCGAATAGATGGGCTTCACGATGAAGATGGTGGCGTCGGGACCGAACTTCGCCCGGACGTCGTTGGCGATGTCGTCAACGGTGGCGTAGTTGCCCTGTGAGCGGGCAACGATGGACTCGGTGATACCGACGACCGCCTTGTTGCAGATTTCATACTGGTTAGAGGCCGTTTTGACGGCGCTCAAGACGCTATCGACAACGATAGCAGCGAGGTCGTCACCTTCCCGGATGATAGGACAAGCAAGACCTTGCGCACAAACTCCTGTGTGTTTCATTTGGCTTAATGGATTTGATTTGGTATTGTTTTCAAAATCAACTTGTTTTGATTGATTTTTCTGGTTGCAAAGATACATCTTTCTGCAAAAATACAACACGATTTTCTGCAATTTTTTTTAAAATAAATCATAAAAAAATGATACGCCGTGTCAGCGATTTTTTGTACTTTTGCCCCCAATTACAACCTACCAAAATTATGTCATTTCTCGAAGATAAAGTTCAACTCGAAGGCCTCACCTTTGATGATGTTTTGCTCATACCTGCCTATTCGGAGGTATTGCCGCGCGAGGTGCAGCTAACCACCCGCTTCACCCGCCACATCAACCTTAACGCGCCTTTTGTCTCGGCAGCCATGGACACCGTGACCGAGGCAAACCTCGCCATCGCAATGGCACGCGAAGGCGGTATCGGCGTGATACACAAAAATATGGCTATTGAGGAACAGGCCCGTCAGGTGGCAATGGTGAAGCGTGCCGAAAGCGGCATGATCTCCAACCCCGTCACCATCGGCCCGAAACAGAGCGTGGGCGAAGCCCTCTCCATCATGGCCTACTACAAGATCGGCGGCATCCCCGTCGTCGAGCCCAACGGCCTCCTCGTCGGCATCGTCACCAACCGTGACCTCCGCTTCGAAAAGAACTACACCCGTCCCGTGGAGGAGGTTATGACTTCCCAAAACCTCGTGACCACCTCCCGCGCCACTTCGCTACAGGAGGCGTCCGACATCCTTCAGAAATACAAGATCGAAAAGCTGCCCGTGGTCGATGAGAACTTCCACCTGGTTGGGCTCATTACCTATAAAGATATTACGCACGCGAAGGACAAGCCCAACGCCTGCAAGGACGCGGCGGGTCGTCTGCGGGTGGCCGCAGCCATCGGCATCTCCAACGAGACCCTTCCCCGTGCCGACGCGCTCGTGGAAGCCGGTGCCGACGCACTCGTCCTCGATTCCGCCCACGGCAACTCCAAAGGCATCATCAATGCGCTGATGGAAATCAAGAAGAAATATCCTTATACTGAAGTGGTTGTGGGCAACATCGCCACCGGCGACGCCGCCCTCCGCCTCGCTGACGCAGGTGCGGACGCCGTGAAGGTGGGTATCGGACCCGGCTCCATCTGCACCACCCGCGTGGTGGCCGGTGTCGGCGTTCCGCAACTCAGCGCCATCTACGAAGTCTATAAGGCCCTGAAGGACACCGACGTGCCGATTATCGCCGACGGTGGCATCCGCTTCTCCGGCGACATCGTGAAGGCCCTGGCCGCAGGCGGCAGCACCGTCATGCTCGGCGGACTGCTGGCCGGTGTGGAGGAAGCTCCTGGCGCAACCATCCTCTATAACGGACGTAAGTACAAGGCTTACAGAGGAATGGGTTCACTCGAAGCGATGCAATGCGGCTCCAAAGACCGTTATATGCAGGGCGATGTGGAAGACACCAAGAAGCTCGTTCCCGAAGGCATTTCCGGCCGCGTTCCCTACAAAGGAATGTTAGGTGAAGTGTTCTATCAGATGGTCGGCGGCCTGCGCTCCGGTATGGGCTACTGCGGTGCAGCCAGCATCGAAAAGCTGCACGAGGCGAAATTCTGCCGTATCAGCAATGCCGGCGTGCTCGAAAGCCACCCGCACGATGTGACCATCACCAGTGAATCCCCCAACTACAGCAAAGGAAACACCAATACAGATTTGTAACAAATTATTTCACAGAATTATACAAAAGGGCGATGAATCATTTCATCGCCTTTTCTATGCACGCCCACAGCCTTTGGGCCGACAAGTCCCAGCTGAATTTCTGGCGCTGTCCCCTACCCTTCTCAATGAGCTGGGAACGGAAATAATTATCCGATGCCAGCTTCGCCATCGCGTCGGCAATCTGCTCCACCGATAGCGGATCCACCAGAATTGCGGCATCACCGGCCACCTCCGGCATGGACGATGTGTTGGAGGTGATGACGGCCGTTTCGGCATTATACGCCTCAATGATGGGAATTCCAAATCCCTCAAAGAGAGAGGCATACACCAAAGCAATGGAAGCACCTGTGACCAATGCCAATTCCTTTGCGGGCAAATGTCCCAAGAAACAGACATCCTGCACGTACTTCATTGTGGCAAGTACCTCGTCCAGTTCCTCCTGTTTGCCGGCACGTCCGCCAACTACCAGAAACTTGACATCGGAGCCACTCTGCTCCTTGTAGCGGTCGAAAGCACGCAGGATATTCGGCAGGTTCTTCCGCTTGTTGATGGCACTGACGAAGAGGAAATAGTCGCAGCCGCCTGCATACTGCACCTGCACCCGCGCCTTTTCGCCCGCGTCCAACGGACGGAACAGCTCGTTGCTGCCGTTATAGACGACATCGATTTTCTCTTCGCTAATACCGTATGTTTGGCAGATGTCCTGTTTGGAAAACTCTGATACAGTGGCGATTCTGACGGCTTTTTCTGCAAATTTCGGGAAATATTTGTCGAAATACTTGCGGAAAGCGGGACTGAAGAACTCCGGATGGTGGGCGAAGTTGATATCGTGGATAACTGATACCGTCGGCACATCTGTACGGAGTGTCATCCAGCCGTCGGGCGAAAGGAATAGGTCGGGCTTGATTTTGCGGAGCACATACGGGATAGTCCACTCGAAATAGACGTACCAGAAGTAGGGATGATGGCGACACGGCGGGAATGTGAGCACCGGTTTCACGTTGTCGGCGAAAAGGAACCGCTCGTCGTAGTCACGGTCAAAGATAAAGTAGAAAGTATGCTCCGGGTGTTGCGTCACAATGCGGCGGAGCGTTTCATACTCGAACCAGCCGATACCTTCCAGCTTCGGAACCAACAGCCGTGTATTGACAGCGATATTCATTCTTCTGTGAATCAGTGATTAACGATTGTTGACAATGGAAACGGTGGATGAAATGGAACGTTGTCCCCCATCGGCAACTTTCAGAATATAGACACCTGCCGGAAGGTCTGAAGTGCTTATTTCGTGCTGGCGGCCCTGAATCAAGAAACTACGCACCAGATTGCCCTTTGCATCGTACATATAGCCAGTGCTTGTTTTTGATTCGTATGAGCCCGGCAATTCGATAGTTAACGACTCGGTAGCAGGATTCGGGAAAACCGACATCCCCGTCTTTTTGTCGTTGGATGGAATTTTGGTCGGATCATTACCAATAGCAATGGTGTATTCCCCGTTCCGGAACACATCAGTAGTAAGATACATTGTACTATTGGAGGAGGACTTGTCACAATGGACAATTTCCCAGTCACAGGAAGGATCTTCCCGATAAAGAAGCAATAACTCATTGACATTATGACCATTAACAAGTGCATGATCAATACCTGTTTCGGATGGTCTGATAACAAAACGGATACGGCCGCTAAGCGAGGATGCCGGAAGTGTAGCGATACGCCAATAATGCGCATCCGACATTTCAAATATGTTCGGATTGGCGTTTTTCAATGGGTCGGGTGCCACGTAATTGTCCTCCACACGCAGGAACGTAGTATCGGAGAAACTTTCCACCATCACCCTGACATTCGCTTCGTTCGCATTCTTTGTACCTGTACTATTTACAAAAATATTATAGTCAACGATAGCGTCTGCCAGCTTTTCGTCATAATCCACAATCACAAGAGCTGGCATAAACGGCAGCGTTACGACACCTTCGGCAAATTCGCCGTCAAATGTGAAACCATCAGCAGTATATACTTGATTTTCAGTTGAGAAGAAAGAAATATCAATTTTGTTGCTATTGGCGAAGTGGTCGGAGTGGCTCAAACGTTGGCGGACGAAGAAACGGTACTCGTTCGCATTGCCCGTCGGGCGGACGGAATCGACGGAGAAATGCAGGAAGCCGGGCTGTGCGACCCACCCTTCAAAAAAGTCCTGCAAGTTTTGGCCGCTATGTTGTGACATAAAGCCGAAAAAGTCCTCTGACGAAACATTTTGGTATTCAAAGTGCGTCAAGTAGGCACGGATGGCATCAAAGAAGATGCTGTCACCCATATACTTACGAAGAGTATGCACCACAATACCGCCCTTGTCGTAGGTGGTGGTGCCGTAGGTGACATCCTGCGGCATTTGGTTCAGAGCCCAGTAGCCGCCATCGTCAATGTGGGCCTTCTTCAGCACTTTGCGGTGCTGGTCGCGGATACCGGCCATATAGCCGTCCGTGTCAGGGTTATCCGACGGGTAGAGCATTTCTGCGACGACAAATTCACTGTAATTGGCGAATCCCTCATTAATCCACATGTCCTCAGCACTTTGGCAAGTAATCAGATCACCGAACCACATGTGCGAAAGTTCGTGCATATAAAGCGATTCATAGTTCGTATTCCCGGTAATGGCAAAATTGGGATAAGCAATATTGGTGACATGCTCCATCGCGCCAGCATTGAAGTTCACGCCAACATAACCCACTCGATTCCAACGATATGGGCCATAACGCATTTCATAAATATGGATGGTGTTTTTCAGATTGGCAAAAGTGTTCGGAATGCGGCTGAAGTGCTCCGGATAGGTATAAATGTCAATAGGTATAACACGTTCCACGCCCTGAACTGTATCCGCGTAGTGCATATAGTTACCCACGGCAACAGAAGTGAGATAAGTCGGGACGGGCTCGTCCAGCTGCCACTTCCAGATAATTGTATTTGAGTCGGTTATGACACTGTCGCGAAGATAACCACCACAGATGGCGCGTTTGGTGGCTTCGGTTTCGATATTGAACGTATAGGTGGACTTGTCGGTGAAGAAGTCAAGGCAGGGATACCAGCCGCGACCAAAATTGTGCGGAAGATCACGGAAAGCGACACCAATATTGTAACAATACTCTCCGGAAAAATAAAAGCCACCAAAGTAGGAATCAGTACCGGGAACACCACTGTAATAAACTCTTATCCGAAGTGTATCACCCTGATTGGCAAGTGAATGAAGGGGTATCCGCAACAAAGTGCCTTCATGGGTGAAATTCTGCACACGCACGTCATCCACAAAGATTGAATCCGCGGAAAGCCGCTTCAGGTCAAGGTCTATCTGTGGTAACGCATTCACCTCGGCTATAGCAATAAGGTCAGCGTAACCGTAAATGACATGGTTTGTGAAATCGGTGATATTCAAGTTAATATCATAATGGGCGATGTGCAGGCTGTCGGTGCGGTCTTGGGCATTTGCACTAATGACCAGCAATGCAGCTATGCAACACAAAAGGATTTTTCTCATACCTCATAAATTATAAAAAGCACTTACAAAATGGATTGCAAGTGCCTCGTCAGTAGTGTGGCCCCACTCGGGCTCGAACCAAGGACCCGCTGATTATGAGTCAGCTGCTCTAACCAACTGAGCTATGGGGCCTATCCTTTATGGAAAAGCGGCGGCAAAAGTACAAATTTTTTCCCAAACAGCGACATCACGCCGAAACTTTTTCACGCTGCGGTTTTCCGCTAAAAATCGTACCTTTGCACCCTCATTGAAAACGGCATGAACGATTTTTACATTCACCAGTTCAAACAATACCTGCTTCTGGAACGCTCCCTTTCCGCAAAAACCGCCGAGGCCTACCTGCACGACATAGGGCTTTTGGCGGAATTTCTTGGCAAAAAGGAATTCACATCTGTTCAAGTAGATGATTTGCAGGATTTTATCATTTTTCTAAAAGAAAAAAAGCAGGTGGAGTCCACCTCACAGGCACGAATCATGGCAGGGGTACGAGCCTTCTACCGCTTTCTCGTTGTGGAACAAGTGATAAAGGAAAATCCGGCACAACTGATTGAAACACCGAAGTTGCGCCAAAAACTGCCCACCGTACTCACCGTCCCAGAAGTGGAAGCCATACTTTCCGCCGTAGATCTGAGCCAGCCCGAAGGACACAGGAACAAGGCCATTATTGAAGTGTTGTACGGTTGCGGACTGAGAGTCAGTGAGTTGGTAAACCTCCGTTTTTCGTGGCTACGCTTTGATGAAGGTTATATCCGGGTTATCGGAAAAGGCGACAAAGAACGCATTGTACCCATCGGCGAGACGGCCAAGAAGGCGGTGCAGCTCTATGCCGAAGGACAGCGGCAACACCTGAAAATCAAAAAAGGGTGCGAGGACATCGTGTTCCTCAACCGTCGTGGCGGACAACTCACCAGAGAAATGGTATTCCTGATTGTCAAATCGTTAGCCGCAGCTGCCGGCATCACCAAGACCATCAGCCCACACACCTTCCGCCACTCTTTCGCCACCCACCTCGTGGAGGGCGGCGCCGACCTCCGTGCCGTGCAGGAAATGCTCGGCCACGAAAGCATCACCACCACCGAAATCTACACCCACCTCGACCGCGACTATATCCAGAGTACCATCGCCCTTTTTCACCCAAGATACTGATTTTAAGAACTATTCTCCCGAATATACCTGTAGCACCAGATAGTGCTTCGCCGCATCGTATTGCAGCTCCGCAAAACGTTCGTGGCTTTCGTGGTATATGGACGATTCAAAAAGGTAGTCCACCAGCGACATCTGACCGCTGTCCAAAGCCTCCTTTAGCAGCTGCATCGCATCCACCGTTTCCAGAAGCTGATGATAATCAGCAATTTGCTTATCAATAGAAAGAAGCATCAGGTAGTGCATCTTCAGGTCATTGTAGGTGCGACTCTGCTCATCAGCGGCCTGTAACTGCAACGCAGAGGAACGCAACTTCGTTTGTTTTACCGCATTGACATTCTGCCAAAGGGGCACACTCACCCCGACTTTCAAGCCCTGATAAACCTCTGTAGGAATCTGTTCGCGCATATAGCCGGCAAGGAAGCGCGGAGCCCACAACGATTTCTCCAATTTCATCTGCTGCTGGTTTTCTTCCAACTGTTTGTCAATCATCAACAAAGAAGGACATCGTTGCGTCGCTTGGGCGTACCATACGTCAAAATCGGCAGGGGCGGCCATTTCCGGAAAATCTGAATCGGTGATATCCAACGCTACACCTCCGTTCAACCGTTTCATCTCCAACAACATCCCTTCCCGTTCCGCCTCCGCATGCGATTTTTCCTGCGCCAAATTCAACTCCGCCAAACGCACTTTGTTGTATTCAAAGATATTGATGGAACCGGCATCCAGCTTCTGCTTATAAGCCGTAGAAACATCCGACAAGAATTTCAGGCAATGTTCCATATCTTTAATCCTATCATTCTGATATAGAATATTATAATACAAATTTCCAACCTCCAGCATCAGCGCCTGACGTTCACGCTGATAGGCCAGTTCCGCCTGCTCGTTTTTTAGATTGGCAATCCGTCCGCGATAGACGTAAGTGGTCGGGAAATCAAACGACTGTGTCACACTCACGTCAATGCGATTGCCTGGCGCCTCGCCACTGCCCCACAGGTAGGCGAACTCCACTTCCGGATTATCAGGCGCCAACCCTACACGATTGTCCATCTGGTCGGCCTCCATCACCTGCCGACCCGCCTTCAACGTCAGGTTATTGGCCTCCACCTGCTGCCATACCGTCGCAAAACTTTGGGCATCCATTGCCATCGGCAATATCACCAACAAACTTAATATCAATCTTTTATAATTCATAGCAACTATTTTTATTCAACCGATTTTTTATCATACAACATCGAATAGACGATGGGGACGATATATATATTTAATATTGTAGAAGTTACGAGACCTCCGATGATCACGGTGGCCAACGGGCACTGGATTTCATTGCCCGGCATATCACCGTTCACCACCATCGGAATCAGCGCCAAGGCCCCGGTGATAGCGGTCATCAGGATGGCATTCAGGCGGTCGGCCGAACCGTAACGGACCGTTTCCGCCACAGAAAGTCCGCTTTGTTGCAAATGCAAGTAATTGGAAACAAGCAAGATTCCGTTACGGGTGGCAATGCCGAAAAGTGAGATGAACCCGATGATGGCAGGAATACTCAGGATTCCGGAACTGAAACGGATGGCGAACACACCGCCGATAAGGGCCAGCGGAAGGTTCAGCAGAATCACTGCAGCCAGCTTGAAGTCCTGAAATTCACGGAAAAGAAGCAACAGAATCACCACTAAGGCAAGTCCTGACGTGAGCAGCAGCATACGGGAGGCCGCCGCCTCACTCTCAAATTGGCCGCCATATTCAATACGGCACCCTTCAGGAAGAGCAACTTCTTTATCCACAAGCTTTTGGATTTCCTCCACCGCACCGACCATATCGCGACCGGCCACATTGGCGGAAACCACCAACTTCCGCTGGCCGTTTTCCCTGTTGATGGAGCCAGGGGCGGAAGCGGACACAATGTCAGCCACTTGCGAAAGCGGCACTTTCACGCCGTCGGCAGCATCTATCAGCACATTCTGCAAATCGCTGATGGATTGGGTATAAGCAGTATCCAAATGCAGGACGAGGTCGTAGCGGCGGGGACCTTCGTAAATGTCGCACAACTTCTCGCGGCCCAGCGTCACATCGACGAAGCGGTTGAACTCCTCGACGGTAATCCCGTACCACGCAAGCTTGTCGCGATCGGCACGGATCTGGATCTGCGGCACCTCCACCTGCTGTTCGACATTCACGTCCACAAGACCTTCCACGTCGGCAATGGCACTTTTTATCTGGTTTCCAATAACATACATATCGTTCAAATCGTTGCCGAAAACCTTGATGGCGATGTTGGCGCGGGTGCCGGAAATCATGTGGTCGATACGGTGGCCCAACGGCTGTCCAACGGTGGCCGCGATGCCCGGGATGGAAGCCAACTTCTCCCGAACCTCTTGCACAAACGCCTCCTTCGGACGCTCCTTCAGGTCAAAATTGACTTCGATTTCGGCACTGTTCGTGGCCTGTGAGTGTTCATCCAACTCTCCCCTACCCGTCCGGCGGCACGTAGTCGTCACCTCTGGTATCTCCAACAGCTTCGTTTCCACGAGGTTGCCGATTTCGTTGTTCTCGTCCAACGACGTGCCGGGCTGCGTCACCACGGAGAGCGTCAGCGAGCCCTCGTTGAATTCGGGAAGGAAGCTGCGTCCGAAGGTGAAAAAGACACCAACCGCCACGACAAACAGCACGATGACGGCCCCCAGCACCCACTTGCCATGCTGCAACGTCCAGTTCAAGGAGCGTTCGTACTGCTTCCGAAGGTTGCGTGAAAGCCACTTATCTTCCTGATTCTTAGATAGGAATTTTTCGTTGGAAAGCAGCATCTTCGACAGCAGCGGCGTGAGCGTCATCGCCACGATAAGCGACATGAACAGCGACACCAAGAAGGCGATACCGAGCGGTTTCAACATTCTGCCCTCCATTCCCGACAGGAAAAAGAGCGGCAGGAACGACACCATAATAATAAAGGTAGCGTTCAAGATAGAGGTACGGATTTCGGAGGAGGCATGAAAGACGACATCGAAGGCGCTTTTCCGCTCACCTTCCGCAAGCAACCGATTTTGCCTCAATCGTTTATACACATTTTCCACATCAATGATGGCATCATCCACCAACGAACCGACCGCAATCGCCATTCCGCCCAAACTCATGGTGTTGATGTTGAGTCCCAGCAATTTGAGGGCGATTACGGTGGCTAACAGCGACATTGGGATGGCCAGTAGCGAGATGACGGTGGTGCGGAAATTCCCGAGGAACAGGAACAGCACGATGACCACGAGGATGCTGCCTTCGATGAGGGCCCGTTCCACATTGCTGATGGAGGTCTGGATGAAGTCTGCTTGCCGGAAGATGTGTGTATCCACCTGAACATCAGATGGTAACGATTTTTTCAGTTCGGAGAGGTTCTGTTCAATCTGGCGGGTGACCTCCAGCGTGTTGGCGCCGGGCTGTTTCGTGATAGACATCACGACGGCCGGCTCGGCGTTCTCGCTGCCGTACCCGTATTTCACTGCGGGTGCGACCGTCACCTCCGCCACATCGCCCACACAGACGGGCCGGCCGTCCACCTGCTTGATGAGGCTGCGTGCCATTTCATCGGGGCGGGCGGTGCGTGCCACGCCACGAACAGAGTATTCGTTGCCGTACTCGCGGAACACGCCGCCAGAGGAGTTGTCGCTCATGGTGGCACACGCCGCCCGCAACTCGTCCATCGTAACCTTGTAGGCTTTCATCTTGTACGGATCCGCAACTACCTGAAACTGTTTGTAATCGCCACCGATAATGGTGACGTTCGCCACGCCGTTGGTGGCTAAAATCAGGGGCTGCACCTGCCATTCGGCGAGGTCGCGGAGCTCCATCATCGAGGTCGTATCGGCACGGAGCCCGACGAAGAAGATCTCGCCCATCACACTGGCCTGCGGTGCCAGCAGCGGCTGTCCCGCCTTTTCGGGAATCTGCCCCTCCAATGCGACCAGCTTCTCGCTGACCACCTGACGGGCGCGGAAAACATCGGTACCCCAGTCGAACTCCACCCACACGAACGAAAAACCCTGTGAGGAGGTGGAGCGGACACGGCGCACACCCGTCGCCCCGTTCATCGCCGTCTCAATCGGATAACTCACCAACCGCTCCACTTCCTCGGAGGCGAGCCCGTGGCAGTCGGTCATCACGACCACCGTCGGCGCGGTGAGGTCGGGAAAGACATCCACGTCCATTTTCGAGGCCGTCCGCACGCCAAAAATGACCAGCAGCAACGAACATAACAGGATTATATACCTGTTGTTCAATGAAAAACGAATTATCTTGTCTAACATTTTTCTACGAATTAAGAAGATGATGCATTAATGGACGTGTCCTGCGTGAGGGTCGAGAGCACCCGATGCTTTCGCCAATTTCACATAGACCGCGCCACGGGTCACGATACGCTGCTTCGGCGAAATTCCAGAGAGAATTTCCACCCGTTGGCCATCGTCCGCACCAATGGTAACTGCCTTTTTCTCATATTGTTCCGGTGAAATCTGCACGAAAACGTAGTAGTTCCCCTGCTCTTCGAGGAGGGCGGTCTTCGGGACGGTCAGCGCTTGTCCGGTGGTACGGGCCGACAGCCACACCTTGACGAGCATCCCGGGTGTAAAGTCACCGACATTTTTCATCTCCATCGTGACGGGCAGCATGAAGTTGCTGCCAGAAACCGCGCGACCGTAAGAGATGACGCGGCCTCCGAGTTCGTCCAAAGTGGCGACCTCGTGCGTGACGGGATTCTCGATGTTCACCGAAGCAATGGCGGGAAGAGCGGCGGCATACCGTTGCGGTACTTCTGCCTTCAGAACCAAAATATGGTTCTGCGACACCGACATAATCGGTTGGCCTACGGTGACATACGAACCGTTGGCCACAAAAATCTGTTTGATATATCCGCCGAGCGGGGAAACGACGGAAGCCCCGCCAGCATTCACGTTGCGTTGCAGGTTCTCATAAACCAGCTTGGCGTTCTCATAGCTGTTTTTCAATTCCAGAAATTCGGCCTGCGAAACAATCTTACTGTCAACCAATGATTTGGCACGTTCGTAATTCTGTTTGGCCATCTCATAGTTGTTTTTGGCTTCGGCCAGCATCACCGAAAGGTTGTCGCTGACCATCCCGTCGGAAGAGATGCGAGCTACGGACGCACCTTTGGCGACAGGGCTTCCCTCCCAGATATTGGACGAGGTGAAGGTCATCACGCCGGCGGACTTGGCGACCACGGTCACCTCGTCGCCTTGGGCGGGCTGCACCTGCGCGACGGCCCGCACCACCGGTCCGAAAGGACGCAGCTGCGGGGTATCAACGGCGAAGTCCACCTGACGGGCTTGTTCTTTGGTGAAAGTGATGGCAGTGGCGCTCGTAACGCCCTCATGTTTATGGTCGTGGTCACAGTCATGGTCGTGATGATGTCCGTCACAATCGTGGTCATGATGGTGATGCTCTTCGGCTTCATGTTCGTGATGATGTTCGTGCGTTTCGGCCTCTTTATGGTGATGTTCGCACGATACGCCAAATACCAGCGAAAATGCGATTACGAAAATCGCGGCAATTTTTTTCATATCAAAAAAAATTAAAACTAACGAAAATAGTAAAAAGTGGCTCTAGTTGAGCCATATACGCCGAAAGGGGCGTTGGCGGAATTCGCCAGACCCCGACTATGCGGCGGGAGGTCCTCTCCGGCTATACAGGAAAGAAAACGGTGTTTTCGGTAATGGGACGCCCGAATCGGCGGCGTGCAGAACCGATGTGGCAAGGGGCGGCGTGACAGACAATACCAATGCCATATCGGAAGCCACCGTAGCCAAGACAGCATGGTAATCGGCTGCCGGTTCGGAGATTATTCTCGGATGCTCCGCAAGGGTGTAGGGGGCATACAGGACAATTTCGTCGGAGGTGTGGTTGTGATGGTGGGAAGCAATCCCTTCGGACTCTTCCGCCTCATCTTCGTGATGGTGGCAGCATTTCTCCACGCATTTCGTATTGAAACAGAGCATATTGCCGTGATGATGATGCGGAAACACCGTGCTGCAAACAAACAGCACCAATGCCATCGCGACAAACATTCCGGAAATCTTCTGTTTCACCATTTTACCACTTGAAAATCAGGCGGCAAAGGTACAACATTTTTCGCATTAGTGCTCGCTAACGCTCGGATTCTTTGATTTTGCTCACTGCGTTCGCATTGCGCTCGCTACCGCTCGCATTCTTTGATTCTGCTCACTACGTTCGCATTTGGGTTCGCTGACGCGAACATTTGGGCGGACTATAAAGTGAAGGGGATTCCGCCGCGTCCCCCGTTCGCGACAGAATCCCCTCACTTCAATTTTCACTCTTCAGCTTTTTCAGTCCTTCACACAACGCACTGAAAGCCCGTCGTCTGCATTGTGTGGATATGTATTCACCATTGGACTATTGTAGTAAATTCCATGGGAATAACCTGAAGAGGGTCCCACATAATTGGTAGCACTCCAGAAACAAGCTTTATTCCCAAAATCCTGATATTCGGCATCCGAAGCCTTGTAAAACCCAGCAGGACGGGCTGAAAAGCCAGTAGCATTGTTGGTGCTTTGATCGTTGCCTGCATTACATTGTCCATTGTCGTTTGCCCACCCTGTGGTAGCAGACAATGCTTTCACTATACACGACTCACAATTTCCGCAACGAAATTCGGCCTTACTGCTGACAGTGTTTTTCAATTCTGTCCACTCCTCATCACTTGGCACATGCCAACCGTTAGGGCAAATGCCTTGCACGCCACTTGGGTTGGAATTCGAAGCAGATTCACCATGCATCACCGCAGGCTTATTGTACAAATAACCATACAAAGACACATTATTTGCACTATTGTTGGGGTAATAACAAAATGGTTCGATAATAGACCCATCTGTATCATTAATGCCTCTCGGTATCGCATCGCCGTTGGAAAAATGCGTGGTGCGCAAGTTGGAAGCCATCCATATCTGATTGCCAATTTTCACCGCATCGTATTTATTTCCGTCATAGTCCGTTACCGCATTGGTAATCATAGTGGCCGTTGACGGAGATTCCGTTTGAGAGGAATCGGAAGAATCTTGCTCGTCCTTATGGCAAGCCACCGTCAAAAGAGAAACGGTGTAAAGTAATAACATGATTTTTTTCATAATAAAATTGGGGTTAATTAATGGGGGAGTTGTATATTGATTTTCAGCATATAAAAAATCGTGAACCTTCCTTATTCTTACTCTAGGTGTTCCACGACCTGTACAATCAAATAAGTAAAGCCCACGATTCGTTCGTGAGCGTTTACCGCTTTACTTAGATTGTACTGAATTGTGGAACTTCAGAGTAATAAGTTAGCGAAAACGCTTTTATGTCAATATGTTGAGACAACGCATGCGTTGTCTTTTACTTTAATTTTTGTTCTATTCTATAGGCGGGTGGTTTTGGTTTGTAATTTTATCAGATTGTTGAGACAACGCATGCGTTGTCTGTACGGCAGGTTTGTTTGGTATGAGGTATAAGGTAAAAGCTGCCTATTTCATTTCGGAAAGGTATTGTTCGATTTTGGCTTTGAGGGGCGGAAGGTTGTTCTTTGCCGTATCCCAAACCTCAGCTTTGCTGATTTGATAATATCCGTGAACCAGTACATGCCGCATACTGATGATGCTTCTCCATTCCACTTCCGTGTGCTTTTCACGATACTCATTTGTAATCATATAAGCAGCTTCCCCTATGATTTCCACATTTTTCACCACTGCAAAGTACATCATCTCGTTTCTGGAAAAACTTTCAAAATCCTGTCCTTCCAAAAATTGGTTGATTGTGTTTATTGCCGACAAAATGTGCTCCAAACGACCTTTATCTTTAACTGGCTCTCTCATAAAAAAGCAATTTATCATTGTTCGCACTCTCCAATGCAAAAGGGAGAAGCGTTCCGTCCTCCACGAGATCAATGCGCCGCTGTAGCAAATCTTCCAATGAATTGATCATTCTGACATGGTCAAGCAAACCAACAGAATGATTTTCCCTGTCAAACACCACCAAAATGTCCACGTCGCTGTCAGGAGTTTCCTCGCCACGGGCATACGAACCAAACAGCCATGCCTTCAGCACGGGCTGGGTTTTGAAATAGTCCTGAATGGTTTTGATCATTTCGGCATCCATAACAAAGGGAGTTTGCGGCGGCAAAGATAGTAATAATTTGGTAATTAAAAAAAAGAAAATCTGCCTGTTTTCACTGCCATCAACATTTTTCCATCTTGAAAACGGATGGCAAAAGTACAACATTTTTCAATAATACGATGGGGCGATGCAAGAAGCAAAGAGGGTGGGTCTATATCAACTGACCCCTTTGTTGCGGAAAATTCCGCGATTCAGTTCCTGCAGGCGTCGGTTAGCCTCATCCAGCTCTTCTTGCAAACGTGCATTTTCCTCCATCATTTTGAAGTAGCCGCTTGAATCTACTGGTTGTTTTCCGATGTGTTGTCCCACTTTGAACGAAAC
The DNA here is from genome assembly GCA_947169105.1 of uncultured Bacteroidales bacterium. Lineage (GTDB taxonomy): Bacteria > Bacteroidota > Bacteroidia > Bacteroidales > WCHB1-69 > UBA1756. Next base: position 15,476 of record CAMVOL010000006.1, read on the forward strand.
CGCCGAAGTACCATCGTCGTTGGAGAGGCCGAAAATCTCGTTGAGAAGCCGGCTGCACTCCCCCATCAGCTGCCGCTGTTCTGCGCCGTCATCCGCCAACGACATCTGCTGAAGGACATAACGGAGATCCACAATGGTGGAGTAGCACTTCACCAGCATCCGCGACAGGACGTGGGCGCGGTCACTTTGCAGCACCGTAGCCAACGTAAGCATCCCGTCGGCGGAAAAGGCGAAAACGGGCAGTTTCGACTTCGGCACGCGGCAGAAGCGGTCGGTCTCTTTCAGTTTCCGCTGCCAGCGAGAATCCTCCAAAAGCAGAATGTCATCACTGTCGAACCGCATCAGATTCTCCTTCACTGCCTGTAGAATGTCATAGGTGGAGGTTCCTAAAAAATCGGCGACATCACAGTCCAATACCACGCGTTTTTCGCCCAAGACGGTGATCTTTGCCACCAATAGGTCATCATTTTTTTCTTTCATACGCTAAAAATTTAAAATTACAAAGGCAAAGATACGGCGAACACGTATGCAAGTCAATAGCAATTTTAAAAATATTTCACTGAATTTCAGCGAAATAAATAGCAGTTTTTAAGAAATAAAATGCACTTTTTAACAAAGAAAACCATTTTTGGGCAAAAAAAGACCGGTTTTCAAAAGTGGGTCGAAAAGGCGAAAACGGGAATTTTTCGGAGTTTTTTCTCCAATTTTAGTAGTAGTCGAATCGTAGATGTTTCACCGTCCATCCCTTGTTGATGAGCTGCTTGAGGGAGTCTATGCCGATTTTGAGGTGTTCGAGGGCGTAGTTCTTGGTCACCAGTTTGTCCGATTTTTCGGTTTTGATGCCGTCGGGAAGCATCGGCTGGTCGGAGACGAGCAGCAACGCACCGGTGGGGATGCGGTTGTAGAAGCCCACCGAGAAAAGTGTGGCGGTCTCCATATCCACGGCGGTGGTGCGGATTCGGCGCAGGTACTGTTTAAACTCTTCGTCGTGTTCCCACACGCGGCGGTTGGTGGTATAGACCGTGCCCGTCCAATACTCCCGTTCATAGTCACGGATGGTGGTAGATATAGCCTTCTGGAGGTTAAACGCCGGCAGGGCAGGCACTTCTGGCGGGAAATAGTCATTTGACGTACCCTCACCACGGATGGCCGCAATCGGCAATATCAGCTCGCCCAAACCGATATAGTCCTTCAAGCTGCCCGTTTTCCCAAGAAAAAGGACAGCTTTGGGCATCACTGCGGTCAGCAGATCCATAATGGTGGCCGCCATCGGGCTGCCCATCTGGAAATTCACAATCGTGATGTTGTCTTTTGTCGCACTCTGCATCGGACGGTCCAAACCGCATACCTTCGTATCCATAATCTCTGCAAAATGGTTAACATAGTCACGGAAGTTGGTGAGCAACACGTATTTACCGAAATTTTCAACCGGCACACCCGTGTATCGCGGCAGCCAGTTTTCCACAATTTCTTGCTTACTATTCATAACTTTTTCTTTCTGAAAAAAATCGTGGCAAAAATAAGACTAATTCATAGATAATTGCGGATTAAAAGTGTATCTTTGCAAACTTTTTTCAAAACATGGAACTCACGATACATTCCGAAAACGAATTGTATGAGGCGGGGCAGCGGCTCTTGGCCGAATTTCCCGATGCCCGCGTCTTCTGCTTTTATGGGGAGATGGGGGCCGGCAAGACCACCTTCATCAAGGAAATCTGCCGCGGCCTCGGTGTCAGCGACACCACATCCAGCCCCACTTTCGCCATCGTCAACGAATACCTCACAGAGGAAGGCGAATCCATCTATCACTTTGATTTCTACCGGATTGAAAAGCTAGAGGATGCCTACGAAATCGGCGTGGAGGACTACCTGTACAGCGGCAACTACTGCTTCATCGAGTGGGCGGAAAACATCGCGCCGCTCGTCCAACCCGACTTCATCAAAGTCCACATCACGGTCGGCAGTGACGACAGCCGGACTATCCGCACAGATACATTATAGTATAATAGGAACCCATGATTACTGACGACAACTATTCTCCAGAGACGCAGCGTGAGGCGGTCGGGCAGGAAACCGCCCACCGCAACTTTGCCGTCGGTTTTCTCAAAGGGAACACGCTAACACCTGCAAAAGACATCGTCATCACGCCGCAATGCGTCAAAAAACTGGTTGACAGCGAAATACCCGTCTTTACCGAACGTAAATTGGGCAAAGGCGCCGACTATATCGACCTCGATTATGCTGATGTGGGCGCCTCTATTGAGGAAGAACCCGCAAGGATTTGCCGCAATGCCAAAATCATCGTGCGCCTCTCCCCTTTCACGGAAACGGAGATCTGGAATCTGGCCGAGGAGCAGATCATCATCACCCCCTTCCCGACAGATTTGGCAACGCCCGAACTGCTTGCTGCGATACAGGCCCGAAAAATCACCGCCATTTCGCTCAACCTTATCCAAAATGTGGAAGGCGACGAGTTCCTTCATGACATTATCCATACCAAGGAGGGCCCGTGGGTGGCGTCGGCCGCATTGTGCAACACCATCCTTTCGCTCATTTTCCCGCTGGTCTTCAACGACAACCTTAGCTACGCATTGCAGGCAAACCCGCTGTTAAGCAAGGCGTTGTATAGCTACAAAGGCACCATTACAAACAAAGAAATTGGAGACAGGGCAGGACTTCTTCGCGACGAAACCATTACAGACCTTTAAAACTATGGCTGGTAGTACTCCCGCGGGGTGAGCTTGCGGGCGGGCATGTCCTTGTCGGGATTTCTTCCCTTTACATTATTGATAAACAGCCATTTGCCGTTATCTTCCACAAAACCCTGATTGATGCTCGACTCCGGCACCATAAAGGAGGGGATGTTTCCCATCGCATCATCCAATGGAGCCAAGAGGTCGAAAATAATCATATCGCTGGTGTGGGTTTCGTAAATTACCTTGTGGGTTTTAGGGTCGCGGCGGCCAGTGCTCACATCGTACGACTGGTTCTCATATTTGAGCGAAAAGACCGAATTTTTGGCGTAGTCGAAGATGATGCGGTTCGATTTTTCCGGATATTTCTTGAAAACGTTGGCTCCGAACACGGGCGAACCGTCCTGCTTGAACGAAAGCACCTCAATCACCTTTTGGTTGGTGAACATATCGTTGCCATTCCAACCGAGCAACGTGTAGTAGTTCTTCGTTTTCGCTTTGAGCATCACCATCTTATAATAGACCGCCCCGTACCATTTGTTATGATTGCCGATGTTGGTCCGGGGATAATCCATCACATTACGCTTGTCCACCAACGGATAGAGGACGTACTTTTTCCGACCCTCATTATAGATATGGATAAAACCGAAATTCTCGACCGTGTAGTCGTCCTTCGGCACGAACCATGTGAAGATTTTGAACAGCTTGTCGGGGGAAGTAAGCACGGAGAAATTCTTGATAGAATCCCACGGATACTTAAACGCATTTTTCTGGTTCAGAACGAAATCCAAGAGATTCATAAAGTCTTCATTTAAGACATATCGTTCTTCCTCACGGGGGGCGGACATCACATTTTCACGCAGCCGAATCAATGAATCCTCCCAATACCGAAAGTCGAAATTCTTCTGCCCCTGCGCGGAGACAGAGAGAAAAACGAGTACGATAAAGGTCAGTTTTTTCATCCTATTCAACAATGGTTAAACGATGATTTCTGTCCAAATAGTACAGCTTTGCAGCATGCCACTTCACATCGAAGCAATCTGCTATCGGCAGAGGACGACGGGAATCTTCAAAAACAAGGTGGTCGTACTCCCCTATCGAACCCTGCACCCTGTACGCAATCCGGCCTTTGGCATATCCGACAATCCACTCCACTTGAAGGGGAATCCGTTGGACTAACGTGCCAAAAGCATCGAAAAGATAGATGCCGTCATCGGGATTGTTCATCAGCAATGACTTTTCTTGGCAAGCCAACAATTGCGAAGGCTCAAAATCACTGAAATTGAGTTTGTTTCGGGATTTTTCTTTACAATAGAAGTCCATGCAGATAAGTTCGTGTGCCGCTGCATCATAGAGCCATATCAGGTTGTCGGTAGAATAAGCTGCCAACGTCACCGAAGTGTAGCCGTGGCTGAACAAGTCCAGCGCTGCCATCACTGGTGAGAGGCGGTCGTCCAAGAAGACGATTTTTCCGCTCTCTCGGTAGAACACCATAATTTTCAGTGGGTTATCCACATCTACGGAAGTGATGTCGCCCAAAAAAGAGTCATCAAACGAGCGCAGCAGTTTGCCGTTTTCGTCCAACTTGCTCAGTTTGGATCCATTGACGAGGTAGATGTTCCCGTTAGGGTCGGCATAGAGCTGGGTGCCGGTCATTCCTTCCAAAACGGTGGCATTCTCCTGCGCCGAAAGCACAAGAAACAGGGAAAGGAGAACCAGAAAGCCTGCGACCTTCTTCATAGGTCCGACTATTTGCCGAAAATCTGTTCGAGGACAGCGGTCAGCTGCTCGCCCCGAAGCCCTTTGGCGATAATCCGGCCGTCCTTGTCCACGAGGAACGTGGAGGGTATCGAGCTGACACCGTACAACTTAGCGGCAGCGGAGCTCCAACCTTTCAGGTCGCTGACATGGTTGGGCCACACCAGCCCGTCCTTTGCAATCGCGTCCTTCCAACGGTCCTTGTTGTTGTCCAAGGAGACACTGAAAATCTCGAAACCGCGGTCGTGGTACTTTTCGTACATGGCCCGCACGTGCGGATTCTCACGGCGGCACGGGCCACACCAGGAGGCCCAGAAGTCAATCAGCACCACCTTGCCGCGCAAATCCGACAGCTTGCGGACTTTCCCGTCGGGATCGGAGAACTCCAATTCGGGGGCAATGCTACCCTCGGAGGTGCGGAACTGCGGGTTGTTGATCTTGTTGTATCGCTCGGCTACCAACGGATGTTCCGGATAAGCCTCATGCAACGCGGTGATGATTTCCGTTTGTAACGACTTGTCCTGCGCGAAGTTGTCAATGAACATCAGGGTAGCAAGATCGCTCTTGTTATCCAGCATCAGCTTGCGGGAAGTGGCGGAAATTTCTGCATTCCTGTCGTTGAACTGCTTCTGGTAGGAAGCCACAATGCTTTCAATATAACCTTGTGTCTCTTTGGAGATATTGGATTCCAAGGAATTCAAAACCAATGTGTTGGCTTCAATATCGCTCTTTTTTTGTGCAGCAGGAGTACCATATTGGCTGATGATATTAGCAATGGCATTACAGAAGCTGAGTTTCGCTTTCGGCGCATCCAGCTTGCCATCATAAAACTGGTCATCATAGTCGGCAATGAGTTTGGAAACATTATCGCAATAGTCCTTCATCAGGCTCGTTATGAGCTTGTTGTGTTCATCCGTCGAGGCGTTGAAAATTTCCACATCCTTATTGAAATTCTCATAACCGGCAATTTTCCGCAAACCGGAAAAATCGTAATTTGGAGCCACCACCGTAAGGTGGTTCGAGAAGGTAGCGTAGTAATTTTTCATCAGCTTCATATTTTTAACTGACTCTGTCATAAAGTAATCCGCTGATTTTTTGGATATTGTGCCATTACTTCCGCACTCATCCAACAGCTTGACGAGGGTGTCATTTCTCTCCAATGCGGAAATCAGGTCCGCATCTGCTTCCTGCGCCGACTGGCTATAGGGCCGGAACTTCGTTAGGAAATCAGAGAAATAGAGCTGTGTCGGATTGCTCTGTACCTCACGGTTCAAGCTGTCGAGGTACTCCTGCCGCGAAAAGAGCAGGTCTGTGATCTGTTTGGAGAACAGCACCGACTTGGAGCCCGCGACGGAGGGAACCCGCTGTGGATTAGCCACATCAATCGTCACATCCACCTTGTCCTTGGGCGACAGGCACATCAGGAACTGCGACTTCCCATCAAAAACAACCGCATAAAGGTCGGTCTGGGGAATGTCGGCCTTCAATGTAAAAGCATCGCCCTTGATGTCGAGGGTGGCATACACCGGCGCCTTCTGGTCATACGCCGACTTCAGTTCCACTTTCGAGGCCGTATTATGGAGCAGCGTGGCCTGAATGGTCACATTCTGAGAAAACAAAATGTTTGCTATCAGCATGATAACAAACATTGCAAGAATACTTTTTATTTTCATATTATCAAATGTAGAATCAACAAAACATTAATTGTCAAGAAAACGGAAGATGGAGTGTTCAAATTGTTCGTGAGCGTAATTTTTATCAATCGTGATGGATTTGTCCTTGGAATCCGGGAAGTTGTACATGGCATTGGTCATAATTTTCTCGACGATGGAGCGGAGCCCGCGGGCGCCGAGTTTCAGTTCCACGGCCTTCTCCACAATATAGTCAATGGCATCGTCCGCGAAATCGAGCTTGATTCCGTCAAGTTCAAACAGCTTGACATACTGCTTGATAAGGGCGTTTTTGGGTTCTGTCAGAATCCGTTTCAGCGCCGTGGCATCCAATGCGTTAAGGTAGGTGATGACAGGGAATCGGCCGCACAATTCGGGAATCAGGCCGAAGGTCTTGAAATCCTGCGCGGAGACGTACTGCAGCATATTGTCCTTATCAATCGTGCGGTTTTTGGCGTTGTAGCCAATGACGTTGGTGTTCATCCGTTCAGCAATGATTTTGTCGAGATTGTTGAAAGCACCGCTACCAATGAAGAGGATATTCTGCGTATCCACCTCAATAAACTGTTGCTCAGGGTGCTTACGTCCGCCCTGCGGGGGAACATTCACCTTGGAACCTTCCAACAATTTCAGCAGGGACTGCTGCACCCCCTCCCCTGACACGTCGCGGGTGATGGAGGGGTTGTCGGCACCTTTGCGGGCAATCTTGTCAATCTCATCAATGAAGACGATGCCACGCTCGGCTTTGGCCACGTCGTAGTCAGCGGCTTGAAGGAGACGGGTGAGGATGCTCTCCACATCTTCGCCCACATAACCGGCCTCGGTGAAGACGGTAGCATCGGCAATACAGAACGGTACTTCCAACATCTTTGCAATCGTCTTGGCTATCAATGTCTTACCCGTTCCCGTATCGCCCACCATCACGATATTGGACTTTTCAATCTCCACATCGTCGGTGCTGCCGGCATACATTATTCTTTTATAGTGGTTATAGACCGCGACGGAAATCACCTTCTTGGCCTCGTCCTGCCCGATGACATACTGGTCGAGGCGACGTTTTATCTCACTGGGTTTTAATAGTTTGACCTGAAAGCTTTTCTTGCTTTCCATCTGCTTTTGCTGCTGGGCATCACGGATGAGATCGGCAGCCGTGCGGATGCAGTTCTCACAGATGGCGCCCGTAAGTCCGTATATTAATGGATTTTCCGGACTTTCCGGACGGCCGCAAAAATTGCAGAAGTTGTCAGAATGGGAGTGTTTGGCCATATTTACTTCGTTCTTCCGAGAACCTCGTCGATCATCCCGTATTCCTTGGCTTCGGAGGCGACCATCCAGTAGTTGCGGTCGCAATCCTTCCACACTTGGTCGTAGTCCTTGCCGGAGTGCTTGGAGATGATTTCATAGAGTTCCTTCTTGAGTTTCTGGATTTCCTTGGCTTCGATTTCGATGTCGGAGGCCTGACCTTGTGCACCGCCGAGGGGCTGGTGGATCATGACGCGGGAGTGCGGAAGCGCAAAACGCTTTCCAGCGGCACCGGCGCAAAGCAGGACGGCGGCCATGGAGGCGGCCATTCCCGTGCAGATGGTAGAAACATCGGGGTTGATGTACTGCATCGTGTCGTAGATGCCCAAACCCGCGTGGACGTAACCGCCAGGCGAGTTCAGATAGATCTGGATGTCACGCTCCGCATCCTGCGACTCGAGGAACAGCAGCTGCGCCTGGATGATGTTGGCCACGTCATCGTCAATCGGCACACCGAGGAAGATGATGCGGTCCTTCATCAGACGGGAAAAGACGTCTAGCTGCGTAATGTTCATTGGACGTTCCTCTATAATATAAGGTGTAAGATAGTCATTCACAAAGGAAGTGTATTTGTCCACGTGAAGACTGGAAATGCCGTGATGCTTGACGGCATATTTTCTAAAATCGTTCATATTCAAATAATTATTCTGCTTTGGGGGTTGCTTTTTTCTTGGGGGCGGCTTTCTTCTTCGGCTTTTCCTCGACTTCCGTCGCGGCTTCGGCCGGTGCCTCCTCCTTCACTGCTTTCTTGGTGCTCTTCTTAGCCTTCGGCTTGCTCTCCGCTTCGGGCTTGATGCCGTAAAGTTCTTCAGCGAACTCCTTGAAAGTGATGCGCTTAACAGTGGTGTTCAGGTTCTTCATCAGCACCTCACCGATGGCGCGGTCGAACAGCTGGTCATAAATCTGCTTCAGGCTTTCCTTGTTCTTCATGGTCTCGGCAACGAGGGAATCCACGCGTTCGGCCACGTCCTCAGCCTTGAACTGGGAGAAGTAGTTGTGCATGTAGAAGTCGCGGATATAGTTACGCACGGCTTCTTCGTCAATCTTAATATTGTTATCCTTAACAATCTTGTTCTCAATCAGTTCCCACTTAAAGGACTTTTCATACTTCGGATACTCCTCTTCGAGCTTTTCAGCCGTCATCTCCTTCTGGGCGGTGAGGATGTACTTCTTCATAAATTCGGTGGGAAGGTCGAACTTCACGTTTTCGATGAGGGCTTCGATCGCGTCGTTCATGAACTTCTGGCCGACATGCTGGGCATACTCGGCTTCAATCTTGGCGGCACCGTCGGCGCGGAGGGCGGCCTCATCGGCAATCGGATGGTCTTCAGAAGAAATCTTCTTGAAGAACTCCTCGTTGATTTCGGCGGGTTCGAGGTGCCCGATGTACTTGATGGTCATATTCAGGTTGTTGGGTTCCTTCTTGTTGAGGAGCTCGCCTGCAATCTTCAGGAATTCGGCCTCTTTCATATCGCTCTGGAAGATGGTATTCACGTCGGCATTGACGACTTCACCCTTGAGCTTGCCGATGAAGAGCTTCTTGCCTTCCTCGTTCAGGTCGTTGGCGTAGAAGTTACCGTTTTGGTTTTCGCCGTATTCCACCGTGACGAAGTCGTTGTCGGAAACGACATCGGGCGCGCTGTACTGGCCGTGGCGTTTGCGGAGGTCGTTGATGTAGTTATCGACTTCCTCGTCGGAGGCGGCCACTTCGTAGCGGGTGAAGGAGGGAATCTTGGAATAGTCGATATCAAATTCGGGCTTCACAGCGATTTCGAAGGTGAAGACGAATTTTTCGGGGTGCTCGAAATCGACCTGTGTGCGGTCGTCTATCGGGAGGGGTTCTCCGAGGATATCGAGTTTGTTCTCATGTACGTGGTTGTTCAGCGCCTCGTACATCAGGTCGTTCACCGCGTCGGCGATGAAGGACTTCTCGTACATTTTCTTGATGAGGCCCATCGGGGCGTTTCCGACGCGGAAGCCGGGGACGCTGGCGGTGCGGCGCTGCTTCTTCAATGCTGCCAATACTTTCTCTGCATAATCTGCTTCGCAAATTTCAATGCTCAAAACCTGCACAGGTTCGTTCTGTTTTTCTTTTAAGATGTTCATTTATTGTAATTTTATGTTTTAAAATTCAAGGGTGCAAAAGTACGAAACAATTTGAAATCCACAATGTTCATTTGGGAATTAATTTTTTGCAATGCGACGATGGTGAAACGAACGATTTCATAACAAAATAACAACACATTTCTGCTCTTCCAAAAGCATATAAAGACTCTGAATTCTCAGATTTATTTCGTACTTTTGCGGCTTCAAAGTATGCCAACTCACTACACCGTGTTGGCAGTAATACTGAAGCATTTATTATAAAACGAAATGATTACTAAACAAGCCTTAGGCAACATCCTTTTCGGCATGGCCGACATCCTTCGCGACAAGGTGGAGGACTATAAATCGTATATTCTTTCCTTGCTGTTTTTTAAGCGGTTGTCCGACAATTACCAGTGGGAAATTGAAGATGCAACAGAGCATTTCAAAGCGGATTATGTGCGGGAACCTTCACCTCGGGAGTTGGAAGTCATCACCAAGAAAAAACACGATTTCCAGATTCCCGATGGCTGTTTCTGGGAAGATGTGCGGAAAGCACCCATCGACAAGAAGAATGCCACATTGGATAAGGCAGTGAATGCCATCGCTGACCAGAATGTGGACCAGAACGGCAAATACATCTTGAAAGGTATCATTAATACCGTTCGATGGAATGAGCCTGCTCCCGATGGCTCCGGCGGCAAGAAACTTGACCCCGAGGTGCTCACCAACCTTATCAACTACCTGAGTGCGGTTGACTTGAGCAACAAGAATGTGACCGTGGATGTGTTGGGCGATGCTTACGAATACCTGATCAAGCGTTTCGCTGACGAGAACAAGGGCGGCACTATGGCGGGACAGTTCTACACGCCGCAGGAGGTGGTGGACATCATTGTGCGCTACCTGAAACCACAGAAAGGCGAAACAGTGTATGACCCCACCTGCGGTTCCGGCGGTTTCCTGTTGAATGCCGCCAAGTATGCCCGTGCCAGCTACGACACACAAAAGAGCATACGTCTCTTCGGGCAGGAATTGGTGTGGAACACGTGGGCCATCTGCAACATCAATATGATTCTGCATGGCTTGGATGCCCGCATTGAACAGGGTGATACTATCCGAGATCCGAAATTCAAGGACGAAAAAAATGAGCTGGAACTGCGCACTTTCGACAAGGTGATGGCCAATTTCCCCTTCTCGATGGAGAACTGGGCGCAAAATGGCGAACCGAAAAAGGATAAGAAAGGTAATAATGTCAACAAGAAAGATGGCACGCCGCAGATCGAATACAAAAAGGAGTTTACGGATGCCTACAACCGTCTGATTTATGGCATTCCGCCTTACAGCAACGGGGATTTTGCCTTCTTGCAACACATCATCGCTTCGTTGGACGAGAAAGGGAAGGCTGGTGTGGTGTGTCCGCAAGGCGTCTTGTTCCGCGGACAGCCCGAGAAGACCGAAGAGGAAGACGGTCAGAACCGCAAGGCCGACGTAGAATACCTGATACGGCGAGGATTTCTGCAAGGAGTGGACTTCTCGCAGCATACCAACATCATCGATGCCATTGTGGTGCTGCCGGGCAATCTGTTTTACGGCACGACCATCCCCGGCGCCATCATCTTCTTCGACAAGAACAAGCCCGAGGAACGCAAGGACAAAGTGCTGATGGTGTATGCCGCCAAGAAAGGCTGGTACCGCGAAGAGGCCAACATGAGTGTGCTGGAGCCGCAGGATGTGCTGCGCATCTCCACCATTTTGGAGAGTTGGGGCGATGTGGATAAGGCCAAACATTGGATTAAACTCCAGAAGAACAGACTGCATATCCGCATTGAAGAGGAGTTGGATTTCCAACTTTCCGAAATTGAAAACGATACAACGGAAGAGATTGCCAAGCAAACCGATAAGTTGGCCAAAGCAAAGTTAGCAGTACAAACCAAGACAGAAAATGGCAAGAAGCCGACCACCGGCGAGCAGAAGGCCGTGGAGGCTGCGCAGAAAGCGTTGGACAAGCTGCTGGCAGACAAAACAGCACGCGAGAACGCTGCCAACGAGAAAGCCGAGAAGCAGCGCAAGGCCATTGTCGATGTGGAGACGGAACTTTTGCAGATGCTGGCCGATCCCGAACTGCGCAAGCGTTATTTCTCCATCGTGGATATGAACGAGATTGAGGAGAACGAATTCAACCTCAACATCCCGCGTTATGTCGATACCTTCGAGCCGGAAGAGCAGATAGATTTGAAGCAGGCCATTGCCGACTTCAAGGCGGCGATGCAAACGGAAACAACAGTGGAGAAGGAGTTGGAAAAACTGCTGGGTACAATTGACAATGAACAATGATGGAATTGAATAATAGTATTACAAATAACAAGGAAATGCCTTCTTCAACAAAGGGCTTGTTTCAGGATGCATGTGCTATCATCGAACAGGCGCAGTCGGTGGCCTACCGCGCTGTGAATGAGATACTCATCAAGCGCAACTGGTTGCTTGGAATGCGTATTCAGCACGAAGTGTTGAAAGACCAACGGGCTGAATATGGAGAGCAGATTATAGCAAATTTAGCCAGTCAACTTACTGAAAGATATGGTCGTGGTTACAAGAAGAGCAACTTGTATCTTTTTATATCCTTTTATAAAGAGCATCCAAACATTTTCCAATCAGCGACTGGAAAATTGCTGACGGGGGCTGCTGAGGAGATTTTCCAATCAGTGACTGGAAAATCTGAAATTGTCCCGGCGACGACGGAATTATCTTTGGAATTAGATTTGTATGGACAATTGGCACCTACCCAACCATTGAGGTTGTCATGGACGCATTATAGCATTATCCTCCAAGAATCCAATGCCAAGGCTCGCGCATGGTACGAACAGGAAGCTGCCAATGAGATGTGGAGCACCCGCACCTTGCAGCGCAACGTTAGCAGTCAGTATTATCACCGTTTGCTTCAGTCGCAAGACAAGGATGTGGTGCGTGATGAAATGAGGCGTCTGACCGCTCCGTTGCAAGACAAGTTGGAGTATCTGAAGAATCCCATTGTGGCCGAATTTCTTGGGTTGAAGAACAATCCCGACTATTCGGAGAGCACTTTGGAGAAAAGCATCATCGACCATTTGATACCATTTCTTATGGAAATGGGCAAGGGGTTCGCTTTTGTTGATCGTCAAAAGCACATACATACCGAGAAAGAGGATTACTATATCGATTTGGTGTTCTACAACTATCATTTGCGTTGTTTTGTCCTCATTGATTTGAAAACAACGAAGTTGTGCCATCAAGATGTGGGGCAGATGGACATGTATGTCAAGATGTATGATGAATTGGTGCGTCCCGAAGGCCATAATCCCACTATCGGCCTGTTGCTTTGTGCCGACACCGACGAGGATGTCGCCCATTATTCCGTCCTCAACGGGAACGACCAGCTTTATGCCGCCAAATACCTCACCTACATGCCCACTCAAGAGGAACTACGCCGCGAAATAGAACAACAGAAGGAGTTCTATAAATTACAGAATAAGCAATAAGCAATGAACAATGTACAATTGACAATGAATAATGATGGAGAAAATAGGACAATTGATAATTAACAATGTACAATGAACAATGATGGAAGGTTGGAAAACAGATAAGTTAATGAATCTCATTTCATCAATAACGACGGGAAAATTGGATGCCAATGCCATGGTGCCCAACGGTCAATATCGTTTTTATACCTGTGCGAAGGAGTATTATTTTATTGATAAATATGCGTTTGATGACGAGGCGTTGTTGATTTCTGGAAATGGTGAGTATGTTGGATATATTCATTATTATAAAGGGAAGTTTAATGCTTACCAGCGTGTATATGTTCTTACAGGATTTAAAATTGATGTGAAGTATTTGCAGAACTATTTGAATAGGTATTTGCCAATACGCATCAATAAAGAAGTGAGTCAAAATAACATTCCATATATTAGGTTGTCAACTTTGTCCAAAATGGACATAAAATATCCCGAATCTAAACTTGAGCAGACCGCCATTGCTGCCATTCTCTTCAAGGTAGACGAAGCCATATCTGCAGTGCAGGGTAGCATTGCCGCCGCCGAGCGGCTGAAAAAGAGCCTGATGCAAAACCTCCTCACCGGCCGCATGAAACCCGACGGCACCCTCCGCAAAGATGACGAATTCTATATGGACGAGAAGTTCGGGAAAGTGCCGAAGGGGTGGGAGGTGAAAGCAATTGGTGATAAAAGCGTTTGCCGAATCAATCCAAACTATAAGTACAAGAAAAAGGAAGTGTATGATTTTGTCCCGATGGAAGCAGTCAAAGAACATTTTGGTGGACTGGATTTCGTTGAGAAACAAGTGATTGATAATGGCAGCTATACAAGATTTAAGGCTGGAGATATCTTATTTGCGAAAATTACCCCATGCAGTGAAAATGGAAAAGTAGCCTACATAGAGCACATTGATTCGGAAGTTGGCTTTGCTTCAACCGAATTCATTGTGTTTCAACCAACGGACAATGTAAATGGTCGTTTTGTCTATTTAATGTTAGCAAGTGAAAATGTACATCGGCTTGCCATATCTTTGATGGAAGGAACGACAGGACGGCAAAGAATTCCTTGGAAAATATTCAGAAATAGAATATTTGTTCCAATGCCTGATAAAGAAGAACAAAATAAAATTGTGAACATAATACTTGTTTTTGAAAAACAAACTAGTTATAATTATAATAAGATCGCCATCCTTGAGCGGTTGAAGAAATCGTTGATGCAAAATCTGCTGACGGGGAGGGTGAGAGTAAAATAAAATATTGACTATTAAAACAGAAAAATATGGATACAAGAGTTTCTTTGTTTTTATTGCTTGATTATAAAACATACTATGGTGTTGACAAGACCCTTGATGATGCGGTTGAATTAATACGTGATATTCCTTCGGCAACACTCATTAATTATGTTTCTGGATTTAATGCGAATTTGTACTTACATGACAATGATGATAGTACTGGGAAAATACAGTTTCAGCTGGTTAATAGTTTGTTAGGTAAATGTGATGCGAAAGAGCTAGAAAAGTGGAGAAATGTTGTGATGCAAGAGAGCAGCAAAGGTTTTATGCCGATAATGTTTTACAATTATTCAAATCTATTGTTTTATAACGTTATATTTGAAAACTACAACAATAAACAAACAAGAGATTTGACATCAGATGAAGCAAAAAGTGTTTTTGATGCCTATCTGATTATTAATGGAATAGTAAATAATAAATATAACATTGATTATGAGACATTCCAAGATGAAATAAAAAATGGAAATGTTGAAAATGTTACTATTACCAACTTTATATACCAAAGAGATTATTCATCGACTCTTGACTTTAGAAATCAAGTTGTTAGAGGTGTTGAATTTTTTAAGTTTTTGGAGAAAAATGATGCATATGGAAAGTTTTTGCCGAACTACTACAAGGATAACAACATCGAAAACTATCCAAATATGTTCAAAAATTTAATGACTATAATAGCATATATTGGGATTGAAAATCAGGAAAGATGCCAAATGGTTGATTTGACCAGTGAAATTGCAGATAATTGGGTAAATGAAAAGTACTTAGATACATTGTGTATCAATAATGAGATAGGTACGTATGTTGAAGATGTTAGTTTTAAGATACTTAGAGAAAAACCGCTTTTTAGAATTAATAGATTTAAATTTTTTGTTTTAGATGTAAACTTTTTATTAGATCAGTTTTATAAAGCGCAGATTTTCTCGCTTAACTCATTCATACAACAAAATGGTGGTGGAAGTAATTTTCTATCAGATAAAGGGAAATATTTTATTGAAGAAAATTATTTACCTAAAGTTTTGGATAAATGTTTCCCTAATTATGTTAGGTATTATAGTTCTTCATGTAAAGACTCAAATGGCGATGAACTTTGTGATGCTTACATAAGAGATAAGAATAAAATTTGTGTCATAGAATGTAAGGACGTATTGCTTAATGCAGATATAAAAAATGGTGGAGATAGAAAAAAGCTATTTGATGAATTTGACAAGAAATTTGTTAAAAATGAAAAAGGAAAACAAAAGGGGATTACACAACTGGTTAATGCGGTGAAAGATATTAATGATAATTCTGTATCATTTGATTCGTCAATAAAGAATGAAGGATTGGAGATATTTCCTGTTGTAATATATACTGATAATTCATTCGGAATTGAAGGATTAAACAAGTATTATCGGGAACTGTTTGAGAATAGGATTAAAGGTATAGAACTAAAGGTTCATCCAATTGTTTTTATTAATTTGAGTTATTTTGAAATGCACTTTGAGTTTTATGCTAATAATCAATTGAATATATGGGATATGATAGATAAATATAATGAATATGTTAAAGATTGTAAATATGAATTGACTCCATTCGAAATATATTCCAGATTGTATATGAACTTATATATACCAACAGATATTGATAGTTCAGATTCATTTCAAGAGTGTTTATCTTTATAATGAAAGCATAAATGAATGAAATGAAAACTCCCATCCGCTTTTACAAAGACCGCGAGGTGTGGGCAAATAAAAATGAACAATGAAAAATGAACAATTAAAAATTATAGAGTATGATAAAATATCTAAAAATTGAAGGACTTAATGGGAATGAAAAAGCATTAGAATTTAATTTCAATGATGATTTAAATCTTTTTACAGGCTTAAATGGCTGTGGCAAAACAACATTACTGAAAGTACTTTGGTTTGTCAATAGCGGGAATGTTTTTGATTTGATAAATGAGATAGTGTTTACAAAGATTGAGGTTATTTCCAGTGGTTATGAAGTAGATGTCGAAAAAAAAGGCAACATAGTTCATGCTGTTTGTAAAATAAACAACACAGTTGCTTTTGAATTTACAGACAATTTCCAACCCCAAAATTCATCACTTAAACGGGCGGGCTTTGACTACACTGATCTATTCTATTCTATGAGTGAGGAATCCATTTTTTTCCCAACTTTCAGAAGAATAGAAGGTGGGTTCTCTATGGAAAACAAGGGAGCAAGATACAGAAGAGTTGCTTATCCACTTAAGGAAGCATTGTCGGATTTATCAGAAGAATTATCTTCTGATAAACATCTATTTATAGCTTCCGTATCCACTGATGATATTTCAGATTTGTTAGAAAAAGAATATTCTTCTATAGTTCGCAGTATAAATAATCTACAAAAAGAAAAATTTGAATTGATACAAAAAAGGATTAAACATAAAAAGGGTAAAAAAGCAGAAGAAATCCTTAAAGAAATTGAATCTGATATTACTGAAATGGAAACAAGTACTGAAGAAAAAATAAGACCTTTTACTACATTAGAAGATATGGTGATGTCAATTTTTCATAAAAAGGGTATCGAGTTGGACGCAATAACATTTGGTGATAGTATTAATGCTATTTCTTCTGATAAATTATCCGCAGGAGAAAAGCAAATGCTGAGTTTTCTTTGTTATAATACTTTTTCAAAGAACAAAATCATTTTCATTGATGAGCCAGAATTAAGTTTACACCAAGATTGGCAGAGATTGTTAATCCCGACCCTATTACGACAAAACAATAACAATCAGTTTTTTATAGCAACGCATAGCCCCTTTATATACGCAAGTTATCCAGATAAGGAAATAATTTTAAACAAAGATAAAGGAGAATGAGTATGGAAGAAGATAATTTAAATATTATTATTTCCTCTATCAATCATTCAGAAATGCCATGTATTATTGTTGAGGGAGAAGGTGATGTTAAGATTTATAGGTGGATTCTTGAAGATCTTGGATTGGGAGATTACTTTTATCCATCTAATATAACTGATATGATAAAAGAGCAAGGCGGATGTGGTACTCTTAGAAAGTTGTATTTACATAGAAACAAAATTACTAACCCAAATGTAATTTTCATTTCTGATAAGGACGTGTTTGTTTATACTCGTATTCCCACAGAATATGAGGGAATAATATTTACAAAAGGGTACAGTATAGAAAATGATTTATATGAAGGATGCTTGTTGGAAAAAAAACTATTCGAAAAAGATGATAAACAGATATTTGATTGTGTGCTATCACAGTTTTTGAGATACTATGCATGTGAGTTTGAAAAGTTTAGTAATGGTTCCCAATATAATTTCAGAAAGAAACCGGAAGCTATAATTGATAAAAAGAACAGATTAAACACTTCATTACTTGATGGTTTTAATGAGCCACCAAGAAACAGTGTTGATTATTTAAAAGATCAATATGATTTGTTATTGAGAGGTCATTCACTTTTTAAACTTGTTGGTATGGTATTACATAGAAAAAACAGAGATCCAAAGTATTCTGAAAGTGCAATTTATGAATTATGCTACAAGTTTTGTAAATCTCAGAGTATTCTTGAAATTCAAGAAAGAATAAAACAAAAATTTCAAAGTGTAATAAATCAACAACACAATGAAACATCACAGTAAACCAGTTAGATAGTATGAAAACTTCCATCCGTTTTTATAACGACCTCGAGGTGCGAGCAAGTGGAATGAACAATTAACAATGTACAATGAACAATTAATTAATGAAGGATGAAAAAGGAAGAGGATAATTTGATATTGGTGAAGAGCAAAGCGTTTGCGTTGAGGATAATACGATTATATAAATATCTGTGTGAAGAGAAAAAGGAGTTCGTTTTATCCAAGCAGGTGCTTCGTAGTGGGACGAGTATTGGTGCTAACGCCAAAGAGGCCTCCTTAGCTCAGTCAAAGAAAGATTTCCAAGCAAAATTGTTCATTGCTCTCAAAGAAGCAGGAGAAACAGAATACTGGCTCGAACTATTACACGAAAGCGACTATATTGAAACGGCATCTTTTGAAAGCATTTACTCCGATAACAAAGAACTTATCCGCATCTTGACAAGTATCCTAAAAACCTCACGAGAAAAATAATTGTACATTGTTCATTATCAATTGTAAATTAAAAAGTTATGTCAAAACTTTCCGAAGCGAAATCCGTTGAAACAAAAGTCACCGAATGGCTGTCCCAGATGGGATGGGAATACCGCTCGGTGGAGGATTTGAAGCAATATAACCGTTTGCAAACCAATGCGGTGGTTGAGCCGATATTGGTGGATAAGGTGATGGAGCTGAACGGCATCAGCCAGCAGGCGGCCAAGTCGGCGGTGGAGACGCTGCTCAACAACCTGCGCAATCCGATTCCCATCGAAGGCAACGAGAAGTTCCTCAACCAATTGTCGGAAGGCGTGACCATTACCATCGACCGGAAAGACCGCACGGTCCGTTTCATCGATTTTGAGGATATTTGGCAGAACTCGTTCATCGTTACCAACCAATATGCGGTACAGCAGGTGCGGGTGGATATCTGCCTGTTGGTGAACGGCATTCCGTTGGTGCCCATCGAGGCCAAGCAATGCGCACGGCGTGGCACCAACTGGCTCGAAGGCGTGCGGCAGTTCCAAACCTACGACCGCCGCAGCGACAAGCTGTTTATCAGCCATCTCTTTGGTGTGGCTTGCAACGGACGGCTGTGCAAATATGGCATTCCGGGCGCATCATCGTCTTATTTCAATGAATGGAAGGATTCGCTCATCGCCAACAAGCACGACAATCCGCTGCTGAAACCCGAAAACAACCTCTGCCGTGTTTATAAGAATGAAACCGATGGGCTGATGCACTTCGATGTGGAACGACTGCCCAACGGTCAGCTGTTAGAGCAGATGAAGTTCGGCATCATCGGACTGCTACAGCCGGAAAGAGTGTTGGATATCTTGCAGCATTTCATTGTGTTTGAACGTGACAACGGCAAGATTATCAAAAAGGTGGCACGTTACCAGCAGCTTCGGGCCGCCAACAAGATTGTGGACAGGGTGGTGCAGTCGGAAAAGGCGCAGGGTGTGATTTGGCACACACAAGGTTCGGGCAAGTCGCTCACCATGCTCTATACTGCCTACAAATTGCGCAAGACGGAAGCCCTTGCCGACCCGACCGTTTTCATTGTGGTGGATCGCAAAGATTTGAAAGACCAGATGGGCGATACTTTCTTCGATTGTGAGTTCCCCAACGCGCGCATTGTGCTGAGTGTGGGCGATTTGAAAAGCATCCTTCGCAACAAACCTGCGGGTGTGTTTATTACCACTATACAGAAGTTCAGGGAGTTAGGTGAAATCAAAGACGAGCGTGGCAACGTAGTGGTGCTCATCGACGAGGCACACCGCACCGAATACGGCGACTATCAGATGGAACTTCGTGCCGTTTTGCCCAATGCCAAACGCTTTGCCTTCACGGGAACGCCGATTCCGAAAACCCATCAGGAGTTCGGAATCAAGGACGAAAGCGGCAAAGTGGAGTATTATTTGGACAAATACAGCGTGATAGATGCCATTAACGATGGTGCCACCAAACCCATCCGTTACACCTTGGGACCGTCGCAGTGGTTCTTGGACAAGGAGAACCTGAAGAAAGGCTACGAAGAAATTACCGCCGATTTGGAGGATGACCAGAAACGACTGGTAGAGCAGCGTGTGCAGCCGTGGAAAACCCTGATGAAGAAGCCCGAACGCATCAAAACCTTGGCCGCCGATATTGCCAAGGATTTCCACGAGCGTTTGGAACCGCAGGGCTTCAAAGCGCAGGTGGTGGCCGTTGACAAAGAGGCTTGCGTGTTGTATTACAATGAATTGTTGAACTATTTCGATCCATCGGAAATCCGCATCATCTTTTCCACGGGACAATATGAAACTGGCGAGCGTTACGATCTCTTTTCACCTTTCTATATTGATGACAAAGAACGCAAACGCCTGATAGACAACTTTAAGAAACGGATTACGGAAGAGGAAATCGCCAAAGGCAACAACTTGAAAATCTTCATTGTCTGCAATATGCTGCTCACGGGATTTGATGCACCCATCGAGCAGACCATGTACTTGGACAGTCCGCTGCGTGATCACAACCTGTTGCAGGCGGTGGCCCGTACCAATCGTCCGTATGACTATGGCGAAGGGGAAATGAAATTGTCAAAGGAATTTGGCCGCATTGTAGATTATGTGGGTGTGTTCCAAAACTATAAAGAAGCCTTGAACTACGATCCTGCCGACATTGGCGAGTTTGAGGATGTAGATGCGCTGTTGAAAGAGTTCCCCAAAGAATTGGACAAGGCCTTTGAGCCGTTTGCAGCAATCAAATTGGAAGACAGTTACGAATGCGAGATGGCCATCATCCGCAAGCTGAGCGAGATTGACCACGGTCAGTTTGAGAACCGTTTCCACCGTGTGGTGCAGTTGTGGGAAGCCATCAGTCCCAACCCTGGTTTGCGACCCTTCCGCAACCAATACCTGTGGTTGGTTACCATCTACGAGTTATATTTGGAGGAATTCCGTCGTATGGACTTTGATGTGGAGTTTTATGCCGCCCAGACGCGCAAGTTGTTGGAAGAAAGTGCCACCTTGCTCGATTTTCGTGGCCATCTGCCCGAAATCACCATCGATGCGGATTATCTCACCAAATTGGAGGAAACTCGACTTTCGCCTTCCGACAAGGCTGAGAAAATCATCCGTGACATCGAGACGATGATTCGCACCAACCAGAACAACAGTGCCATTTATATCGAATTTCAGGAGCGTTTGGATGCGTTGATTCAGATGAAAAACGCCCACACCATTGAAATCGAAGGCCTTCTGTTAAAGTTGAGCGCGCTTTACACCGAAGTGGACGAGGCGATTGAGATACCCAAGAAAATGGGCTTTGCCGACAAGGGGACGTTTGAGATTTACCAGATCATCAAAAACGAACTGTCTGATTTCGACGAGCAGTTGGTGCGTGAGTTTGCCAATGAGCAGGCGCAACGGATACTATCCAAAATTTACATCGGATGGCAGGAGGTGCCGCAGGAATACAACCGTTTCAAAGCTGATATGGAGCTGTTAGCCGCCAATCCGAAATACGAATCCTTGAACCTCGATTTTGACGGTCCGTTGGGCGATACCCTGATGGAATCCATCCTTAAAAACTTCAGCTTGAACTAACATGCTTCCAGATCAGTACACTGTTTATCGTCGCAAAGTCAAGAACGCCCGTCTGCGTGTCAACGAAGACGGAAGTGTCCATCTGTTTGTGCCACTTTTCTTTACCGACGAGGATGTGGAGAAACTACTTGAAAGAAAGAAGGGGTGGATAACATCTAAACAAAAATTCTTCCAACAAAAATCCAAAATCCAGCTCCGACGCAATGAGCTTCTGCTTTTCGGCAACCGTTATGCCTATTACTACTCAACACAATACAAAAACAAGGTAATTATCAATCACGAAAGCAAGACCATCCAGGCGCAACGTGACCTGTTAGATTCAGCTGTTCAGGAAAAATGGCTGAAAAGTGTGGCCAAAAGACATATTACCGAACGAGCTGAAACCTTGTCTGAAGCCTTGCTCTTGCCGTACAACAAGCTCTACATCAGAAGTCAGAAAAGGAAATGGGGTAACTGTTCCTCCGAAAAAAACATCTCCATCAACTGGCGATTGATAAAGGCCCCTGAATTTGTCATTGACTATGTTATCACCCATGAGCTGTGCCACACTATCATTATGAATCACAGTGCCCATTTCTATACCCTGCTCCGTTCCCATTGTCCCGATGGCGAAGCGGCACAGGCGTGGCTGGACAAGTACGGAAATAGTTTGTAACAACTCCCTTTGTTCCAACGCTACACTTTCCAACTAAAATTGTATCTTTGCGGCTCGTTTCTATCGCTAAAAGATGTTCGATTACACCTACCATACCATAGCCGGAGAATCGGAGGGAATTTACAAGGAAAAGGGCAGCAAATTCATTGCCTTCGCCTACCCCGTGAAGACGGAAGAGGATGTGAAACAGAAGGTTGCGGAAATCAAGAAGAAGTACTACGATGCCCGCCACCATTGCTACGCCTACATCCTCGGTCCCAACAAGGATGCCTACCGCCTCAACGATGACGGCGAGCCGTCAGGTACCGCCGGACGCCCCATACACGGACAGCTGCTGTCGAAGGACGTGACCGACACGCTCATCATCGTGGTGCGCTACTTTGGCGGCATCAAACTCGGCGTGAGCGGGCTCATCAACGCCTACAAGACCGCCGCCAAGGACGCCCTCGACAACAACACTGTCGTCGAAAGGTTCGTTGAGGAGAACTACAGCGTCCGTTTTCCGCCACTCGGCATGAACAAGGTGATGCAGCTGCTGAAGCGCGAGACGGTGAAAATCACCGGACAGGCGTACGAAGCCGACTGCATCATCCATTTCACCGTACAGAAGCGCGATGCCGACAACCTCTTGGATGCCCTCCGCAAAATCGACGGGGCAACGGTTGAAACGCTATAATTACAATAAAACCAACAGGTTATAATGAACGAAGATTTCTTAAAAACACCGATTGAGTACCTGAAAGGCGTCGGCCCGAAGCGGGCCGAGGTGCTCCGTCGCGAGTTCGGCATCTTCACCTACAACGACCTGCTCTACTACTTCCCCTTCCGGCACGTGGACAAATCCACCGTCTATAAGATCTGCGACATCCAGACGGAAGGCAACTACATGCTCTTCAAGGGCGATATCACCGGCTACCAGATCCTGGGCGAACAGCGCACCAAACGGCTTGCGGCACAGTTCACCGACGGCACCGGCACCATCGAATTGGTGTGGTTCAACGGCATCAAATGGATTGAGGACGTGCTGAAACAACGCCACAGCAACGTCACCATTTTCGGGAAGCCCACCCTTTTTAACAACCGCTGGAACATCAGCCACCCCGAAATCATTGACCCATCCGCCAAAAACGAGACCAACATCCCCGACCACTTCTTCCCACTTTACAACACTTCCGACAAGGCGAAAAAGTCGGGACTTGACTCCAAAGGGGTAGCCAAACTGACAGCATCGCTGCTCATTCAGCACAAATACAGCATCTTCCCCGAATATCTTCCGAAGGAACTGATTGAAAACCATCATCTTTTATCGCTAAAAGAAGCTCTTTTCAATATCCATTTTCCGGAAAATCAGGAGAAATTGTCTGCGGCCACGCTTCGTCTGAAATTTGACGAACTTTTTTATACCCAGCTCAAATTATTGAAACTGAAGATATTGACCGAGCGGAAATATCGGGGACATATCTTTTCGCATATCGGAAGTAGTTTCAACTATTTCTATCATAACCGGTTAAAATTTGAACTGACGGGCGCACAGAAGCGGGTCATCAAGGAGATTTATGCCGACCTCGGCAGCGGCCGCCAGATGAACCGCCTGCTGCAGGGCGATGTCGGCAGCGGCAAAACCATCACCGCCCTGCTGGTGATGCTGATTGCCAACGACAACGGATTCCAGTCGTGCCTGATGGCCCCGACGGAAATCCTGGCCACCCAACACTATGAGAATATCCGCAAGATGCTGGGTGACATGCCCGTCGGCGTGGCGTTGCTCACCGGTTCCACCAAGACGACGGAGCGGCGCGAAATCCACGAGGGCATCCAGAACGGCACCATCCGCATCCTCATCGGAACCCACGCTCTGATTGAGAACGACGTGGTGTTCCTGAACCTCGGCTTGGCCGTCATCGACGAGCAGCACCGTTTCGGTGTGGAGCAGCGGGCCAAGCTGTGGAAGAAGAATTCCCCTCCCCCGCACATCCTCGTCATGACCGCCACCCCCATCCCCCGCACCCTCGCCATGACCGTCTATGGCGACCTGGACGTTTCGGTGATTGACGAGCTGCCAAAAGGCCGCAAGCCCATCATCACGATGCACCTGTTCGAGCGCGACCGTCTCCACCTTTTCGGACTGATGAAGCAGCAGATCGACCTCGGGCGGCAGGTGTTCGTCGTCTATCCTCTCATCAAGGAGTCGGAAACGCTGGATCTGCTTGACTTGCAGGCCGGTTTCGAGGCAATGTCGCACGCCTTCCCGCTGCCGCACTACGCCGTAGGGATGGTACACGGACAGATGAAGCCGGAGGAGAAGGACTACGAAATGAACCGTTTCAGCAAGGGCGAGACCAACATTCTGGTCTCCACCACAGTGATTGAGGTGGGCATTGACATCCCCAACGCCACGATGATGGTCATCGAGAATGCCGAGCGTTTCGGGCTATCGCAGCTGCATCAGCTGCGCGGGCGCGTGGGACGCGGCGGCGAACAGTCCTACTGCATCCTGATGTCGGGCGACAAGCTCTCGACCGAAGGACGGCAGCGGCTCCACGCGATGGTCAGCACCAACGACGGCTTCGAGATCGCCAACTTCGACCTGAAGCTGCGTGGCCCCGGCGACCTGCAAGGCACCCGCCAGAGCGGCATCCTCGACTTCAAAATCGCTGACATCGTAAAAGACGAAAAATTAGTAGCTTACACCCGAAATCTCGCCAAGGCCATCCTTGACGCGGATCCGAACCTCACCAAACCCGAAAACCAAATCATTGCCACACGCCTCCAAGAACTGATGAAACGGGAAAAGTTCTGGGGCATGATTTCTTAAACAATGAAAAGATATATTACACTAATAATCGCCATCTTATCCTTCATCCTGCGACTTTCGGCACAGCAGGACAAGCCGATCCGTATCGAGCTGGAGACCATGAAAGACCATCTGGACTTCCACTACCAAGCCGCCGGTGAGCACGGCGTTTTCGTCGCTTACGAGGCTTCGTCGCAAAACCCTGATTCCACAGAGTGGGTCTGCCTCCATTACGACACAAACCTCTACAAGGACTACCACTTCACCGTCACCCTGCCTGTCTATACGGCTTACGCCGGCAGCGCCGTCACCGACAATTACCTCTATCTTTTATTGCAAAAGAATTTTCCCAAGAAAGAGCCCGTCCAAACCTTCCTCATCACCGTTGATCTGAACACCAATCTGTACAAAACAGAGCCACTCAATGACTTCAAGAATGGCAGTATCAACAATCTGTATGCCATTGACAATCTTATTGTTGCAATATCATCATCTGACAATAGGCAGGACAGCGTTTTCTTCTACCATTGTTTGGATGCCGACGCGCTGAGTCTCGGCGACATCTTCCCTTACAAGGTGGAATTCTGCGAAGCCGACACGTTCAACCACCGCTGGCTTTTCGGTCTGAAAGAGTACAAAGGGAACAACGACGGTGAAATTTTCCTCTGCCAGTACGATTATTTGAGCAAGAAGGTAAATGTCCGCTCCTTCCTTTCCGCCACGCCCACCAAAGGCGACTACCTCTACAATTCGGCACGCGCGGTGGTGCTGAATCAGGATACCACCTTGATTATGGGCACCTTCAACACCCTGCAGGATAAAAGTTCAACAAGTTTACATTCAGGAGTTTACACAATTCTGGAACACCATTTAGATTTGGATTCAGCCCGATTCTACAACTATACGAACCTGAAAGCGGCCAAAGATGAAAACGCCACAGCAGCCACAGCCAGCAACCTGAACCTACAGCTGCTAATCGGAAACACGGGACACAACGACAGCCAGTTCAGCTTCATCACGGAAGTTTTCTATCCCGAATACGACTACACCTACACCGGATACCAAGATTATTACGGCGGTTACACCAGCGTGCCGCAACAGACGTTTGCCGGTTACCGTTTCGTCAATGCATATATCACCACTTTTGGGAAAGACGGCAAATTACTGTGGGATAATTATTTACCACTAAACAACATCATCATCCAGCAGCTCTACAAACGGGTGTGCGTGCACTACATCGGTGAGGATGCGCTTATTTACTATCCGAAAGCCAACCGCGTATATTACACACTGGTGAACGGCTATGAAATCCTCGAAAGGACAAACAACTTCTCCATTGAGACCAGCCAGTCGCGTGATCTGGTCGATTACAACATTGATACCCGTCTGGAGCATTGGTACAACGACAATTACCTCATTTCTGGATACCAATATATTATAAACAAAGCCAAAAGCAACAAGGCCAAACGGTTCGTTTTTTTCCTGAATAAAATTCAATACGAGTAGTTAAAAGTGAAAAATGAAAAGTGAAAAGTGAAAAGTTATACCTTAATAAAACCCCGAAGGGGTGACAGATAATAGGTGGGTGTGGAACACCCGTGAAAAAAAGCGTAGAACGCCCGCGAAAAAAATGTAAATTATTAAACAATAATGATACGAAGAATTGGTTGGATATTTTTTTTGATGATGGCAATGTTGGCCGTGAAGGCGCAGCCGCTTTCGGAGGAGGCGCTGAAGCAGCAGCCCGTCTTCACATCGTTAGAAGAGGCGTTGCAGAATCCGGAGAAGGTGTATCGTCTCAAGCTGAAAATCAAAGCGGATTCGTTACCTAAAGAAGTTTTCCAACTTACTAATTTACAAGAATTTACCGCAGCCCGGTGCAGACTGGACGTGCTGAATCAGGACATTGGGAAGCTGGTGAACCTCGAATATCTGAATGTGATGGGAAACCGGCTTGTCCGACTTCCCGAAAGCATCGGCAACTTGGTGAACCTCAAAACGTTGGTCATCTGCCGCAACCTGATTGAGGCACTGCCGGAAAGTATCGGCAACTTGAAAAAACTGACCTACATTGATGCGTGGGAAAATCCGCTGTACGTCTTTCCCGAAAGCATCACAGAGTTACAGAACACGCTCAAGACCATTGACTTGCGGCAAATCGACCTCCATAACGACGAACTGGACCGGATGGAGGCGCAGCTGCCCCACACGGACATCAAAGTCACCTCCACCTGCGACTGCCACGACAACCGCAATAAGTAGGTTGGATTAAAGGAGTTTATAATTGCTCCAATGCTTCCTTGATCAGCGAGAACAAATTGTTATAGCAGCCGAGGCCGCAACGGTCGCACGTGTCGGTAAAGTGGTGATAACCACCGTATTGACCACCCATCGTATAGATAAAGATGGCGGGACAGTGCTTCGAGAAGAAGTAATGGTCGCTGTTAGCGGCGTTCGTGCGCGGCTTCACCTGCGCGATATAGTGCTTCTCCTCATTGATTTTCACCATATTAGCATAAAGATCCTTCGTCCCTTCGCTATCGGAATTGACCACGGTAATACCTTCGTCGCCACCGCAGAACATGTCAATATTGACCACCATCTTCACCTTTTCCAACGGCACCAGCGGGTGCTCGACGAAATATTTAGAGCCCTTCAGACCGCTCTCCTCCCCGCTGAAAAGCAAGAACACCGTGGTGTAACGTAGCGGCTGCTTGCTGAAGTGGCGGGCGAAGTCCATAACGGCACTCGTCCCTGCCGCATTGTCGTGCGCCCCGAAGAAGATGACGGAATCGCCCATACAGCCAAGGTGGTCGTAATGGGCCGTGAGAACCACGAATTCGTCGGGGTGCGTCGTCCCCTCAATGGCAAAGCAGACATTCTGGGTGTGCTTGGTGTAAAATTCATTATGGAAATGGATGGAGGCCGTCTTCGCACTTTTCGGGAACTTGCTGCGAATCACGTGGATATAGGCGTAGTTGCGACGGAAGTCGGTATTACTCAGTCCCCACACGGGCAGGTCTTTATCCACCCCGACCAGAATGCCCACACTTTGGAACGGGTTGTTGAACGTCAGGGCGCGGAGGGCGCTTTGGATTTTGGCGGCGGGGATCTTCTTCATCCCCTTCCACTTCACCCCGTCGATATAGACGAGGCTGCCTTTCAGCTTGGAAAGGTTATTTGCGATGAAATTTTCCAACGCGGGCGTGTCCACCAGCAGGGATGCATCGACGCGGACGACGGGGATGTTATCGCGGTCGAGCGAGTTGGAGTACGGCGCAATCCGGTAGTCCCAGAACGGGCTCAACTCCTTACCTTTCACCGACATAGATACTTTTCCTTCCATCTTGTGGGCTTTGGTCGTCCACTTCTGGAAACCGTTTTCGCCGAGCGGCATCGCACCGACAGCCGCCAGCTGCTCACGGATGTAGGTCGCCGCCTTCAGCTCGCCGTCGTGGGGGCCGCCGCGTCCGTACATGTCGTGGGAGGTCAGTGCGGCGATGTTCTTCCGCACGTAATTGGAGTCCTGCGCCATCCCGTTCGAGAAGGCACAAAAAAAGACGGCCAGCGCCGTCAGACAATAGCGTATTCTTCCCATTGGTCGTTTTTTCTGTACATTAAAAATTTGATTCCCATGGATTTGAGATGCTCAATGGCAGCATCGCGCCCCTCCGCCAGCTCCTCCGACTTATGGGCGTCGGTGCTGACCACCATCGGGATGCGGTGCTTGGCGATTTGCGCGAGGGCATAATCCGACGGGTAGTAGTCAGGGCAGCGCCCCTTATAGATGCCGCGGGTGTTGATCTCCACAATCAGCTGCTTGCAGCGGATCAGTTCAATGCAATGGTCCACCAGAAGCTTGTACCATTCCTCCTCCTCGGTGAAGTAGCGTTTCTGGTTGTGCATCTTGATTTTATCAAAATGGGCGATGACGTCAAACTGCTCGGTTTCAATCATTTCAAAGCTCTGTTCCCAGAAACGAGTGACGGCTTTCTTCACGTTGCCGCCGAAAAAGTCACGAAGACCGTTATCATAGATTTCCCGTTTGGAGCCGTCGATGAACCAGATGTTGTCGCTGTTTTCGGGCCGCACCAGATGCACGCCGCCGATGATATAGTCGAGGCCGAACTGGTTTTTGAAGAACGCAAATGGCTTCGTCATACCGGGAATGAAGTCGCATTCCAAGCCGTAAAACAGTTGCAGTGACGGGCATCGCACCTTGAAACCGTCAATCTCCTTCGTATATTCGGGAATCTGTTCCTCACGGATGCCGAAGTCGTTCTCGAAAGGGACGGGCGCGTGCGAGGAGAAACCGAGCTGGTCGTAACCGAGTTCAACGGCTTTGTTTACAAAATTCTCAATCGGTTCCTTGCCGTCGCAATAGGTGCAATGGGTATGGTAGTTCGTTTTCACCTTATTTTCAATCATTTAAAAAGTATAACGGGCCGACACGTTGAAAAAGTTAAAATCGAAAAGAATGTAGGGGTCGTGCCATTTATTGTTGACGAAGAGGAAGAATCCGGGACGGATGTCCGCCTGAAGGGACAGCGGGATGTTGGCGAACTTGTACTCCACGCCGCCGATGGCATTCACGCCAAAGACGAAGTTGGCATGATGCCCGATATAACGGCCTTCTATTTCAGAATATTTGTAATATTTTGGAAGGGAGGCACCGATGTTCAGGCCGCCGCCGACGAACCAGTAGAAGCCGTTCCCAGCGGATGCCTCATACATGGCATTGGGGTTAAGCGAAAAAATTATCGGTATGTAACCGTTGTAATAATCCCACATAAAGCGGTAGCCGAGGTCGAACTGCAGGGCGAAACGATTGGTCGGGAATGTCTTGAAATTCAAGCTGTTCATAAAGCCGATGGTCGCACCGACGGCATTGTCGTAGGGGGCGGCGTCGTCGTAACGGGTTTGAGCAAAAGAGACTGACAATGAAAGCATTAGAATCGTAATAGCAGTAAAAATCTTTTTCATATCTAAAAAGTTTAAAACGTGCAAAGATACGGCTGATTTCAGAGACGGCCAGCCGCTTTCGGAAATAGTTATAAACAGGTGGAATTCACAAAATGCGGGAGGATAATAGCGATACCTCTGGAAGGCGGCACGAAATGATTCCCCCCCCCATTCCGTTGCTGCGCTGCGATTGCAACGGAATGGGGCGCCTTTTTCGCGCAATCCGCGTAATTCGCGGTGCCCTCGACCAGCTCAGGCACCGGACTGAATTACCAGACGGCGACGGTTGAGCCTGTCGAAACCGCCGCACACCAATAAGAACCAAAAAGAACCTAACAGCCTGTTCCTGAAGGTTGTACTTTTGCAGCGCAAACGCAACACAGGAGGAAGCTGAAAATCCGTAAGAGAGTAGGCAGAATGTTCAATCAAAACCTAATACTATAAAAAGATTTATTTTACCGGTAGCGCTGGTCGCCACAATGCTTATGCTCGTCTCCTGCGGAGGGAGCGAACAGTACCAAAAAGGATCCACCATCATGAAGGATGCGATAAAGAAGGTGGAAGCGGCAAAAAGCTGCGATGAGTTGGAAGATGCCATGGATCTGTATGATAAATGGCGGTGGGATGATCCTATTTCGACAACCACAGCAAAAGAGGACATCAAGCTGGAGCAACTGAAAAAAGAGCTCCAAAAAATCTATGAGGCAAAAGAGAAAGAGCTCTGCAAGAATGATGATAAGGGCGAGTGGGTAGTAGAGGTTGAAGAGGTTGTCGCTGCAGATGAAGATTAAATCATCCGTTTACTTTTTTCACCTACAAAAGGGCTGTCACCATGTGGCGGCCTTTTTTGCGTAATTAGCGTAATTCGCGGTCATTGAATTTTTTCAACAATTTATCAACAGCCTTTCATTGGCGGTATTTTTACATTTCACCGCCGAAATCCTACCACTTTTGGGCGCAAATCTGCCACTTTACAACTATTTGTTTGTCAGAAATTTGATCTCTTGACAAATGGATAATTGATGTTGTATCTTTGTAGAAAATTCATCAAAAAAATTTTTCTGATATGACAAACCAACGCAAAAACATTTTCCAAATCCCGACGACGGATTTTTCCTTCAAGAAAATTTTCGGAACCGAGCAGAACAAACGCTTCCTCATCCGTTTCCTCAACTGCTTCGTATCAAAATATACGGGCGAAATCGTGGATGTAACTTATTTGCCGACAGAATACTATGGCATGGTTGACACAGAGAAGAAGGCGGTTTTCGACCTCCTTTGCAAAGATGCGGAGGACAGGAAGTTCATCATCGAAATGCAGAAAGCGCCGCAGCCGGACTATGCCGAAAGGAGCATTTTCTACCTCAGTCGCGCCATCAGCGCCAGCTTGAAAAGGGGACAGTTGGATTACCAAATTCTTCCGAGTTACTCGGTTAACATCCTCGATTTCAACTTACAGGAATACCGAAAAAAAGACCAGTTTTTCCATGCCGTTTTTTTGAAAGACCAGAACAATGAAATTTTGACACAGAAGGTTGGGATATTTTTCATAAAATTGTGTAATTTTGCCGCCCGACAGTCCGACTTGACGGAAGAGATGCGGAACTGGCTGAATGTGCTGAAGAACATGCCCGATATGGACGAAAGTGATTATGATAAGCAGCCTGCTTTTTTTCAAGAGTTGCTGGACGAATGTAGAATCTCAAAATTGACAGCTATGGAAAAAGACAATTATCAGAAGAGCGTTTTGGAATACGAGGATGTGAAACGTGCAGTAGAGTATGCACGAGAGACGGCTGCTAAGGTATTCTTCGAGAAAGGGATGGAGAAAGGACTGGAAGAAGGTAGAGAAGAAGCTCTTCTCCAGACCGCCAAAAATTTTCTTGCGAAAGGTATATCGGTTAATGATGTGTCTGAAGCTACCGGCCTGAGTATTGATAGGGTCCGTGCGCTGTTGGACCGCTAACAAAACAGTAACTCTTCTTTTTCCCCGCAAATCTACGTCCTACGATACCCCCTCGTCGGGAAAAACACACCGAAAAGGACCAAAAAGAATCCACTTCCCTCCCCTCTTTTTTGCTATTTTTGCAGCCTCAACAATCAGCGTATGAACCCGAACGAAAACGATATTCTGATGCTCCGTGAGATGGTGGAAGAGTCGGTGGCGCGGAAGATGAAAGCGCCCGCCGATTTCCAGTTCCTCACCGGCGTCATCCAGGAGCGGTGCCACGAAACCCTCAGCGTCAGCACCCTCAAGCGCATCTGGGGCTATGTCGATGGCTACGACATTACCCGCTTCTCCACCCTTTCCATCCTCGCCCGCTGCGTGGGCTTCCGCGACTGGGACGACTTCACCGCCAACCGCAACCGCGAAGGAGAATCCTCCCACACGGTACTGGGCCGCGCCCTCTACGCCACCGACATCCCCGAAAACGGACACATCGCCATCACGTGGGCTCCCGACCGACGCGTGCTGCTGCAGCACCTCGGCGAAGGCCGCTTCAAAGTGGTTGAAAGCGAAAACTCCAAACTGAAAGCCGATGACAGCTTCCACTGCACCTGCTTCATCATCGGACAGCCGCTCTATCTCGATAACTTCATACGGGGCAACAACCCGCCCACACTGTTCGTGGTGGGCAACAAAGGAGGCCTCACCACCGTGGAACGAAGAGGGTAACTAATTGGTTTGGTCCTTTTTACCCTTGATTTTCCTCTCTCAAAAACATAAAAAAATCCGTGAAATTCTCATAAGGATGTTGTTCAACTCCATAAGCATTAGTTTTATGAAACACTGTGCGACTTTTGTGGAGCAACAATACAAATAAACTGAAATTTGAGAATTGAAAACGGAAAATATTTATACGAATCCCACGTTTACGATGTGGAAAAAATCGTACCTTTGCCATCTTGTTTTTGAAAGAAGAAAACCTATGTTTCATACTGATAATCAACAATTTCAATTCAAACAGCTGTTGACGAAAACGCGCCGACAGTACATGATGGCGGTTTTGCTGCTGGTCGCCGGCTGCCTCCTCGCAAGCTGCAAGAGAGACCATACCCGTCCCTCCGCCCTCAATGCCGGAAATGTGGAGTTCGCCGCCGGCGACAGCCTACGCGCCCACAGCCTCTTCGAACCCGACTCCCTGATGCCCTTCGACACCACCGGCGAAAGCCACTACACCAAAGCCCTTGAGATCTACGACTCCACAGCCGCCAACGAACTGGTGAACGCCAACCAGACCCTTTTCGACCAAATAGACGCACACTACCGCCTCAACAACTTCGACACCATCCCGCACATGGCGGACTCCCTGCGCAAAATGAGCGGCGACCGTGACCCGCAGTTCCTCGCCGACATCTACTATAACGAAGGCAATTCGTATATGCAGCAGAAGCAGTACGGGCAGGCCATCCAAGCCTACAAGGAAGCCCTGAAACGCAATCCGAAGGATATGGATGCAAAGTACAACCTCGTGTATGCCAAGAAGATGGCGGAAACGCACGGGGACGGCGGCGGTGGCGGCCAGAACCAGCAGCAACAGCAGGACCAACAGAAACAGAACCAGCAAGGCCAAGGCAAGAACGACCAACAGAAAGACCAGCAGCAACAGCAGCAACAAGGTCAAAGTCAGCAAGATAAACAACATCAACAGCAACAACAAGGACAACAGGGACAGCAGCAACAGCAGGCGCGCCAGAAAGACGCCATGATGCGCCAGCTCGACGCCCTCCAGCAGAACGAACGCCAAACCCAGAAGAAAGTGAACATGGAGCGTGTCCCCGAAGACCAACGCAACAGACAAAACCAAGAAAAAGATTGGTAATGAAAACTTTAAGAAACATCATAACAACCGTCCTCCTTATCTTTGCGACGGTTTCCGCCTATTCGCAGACGACCTGCACGGCCACGGCTCCGGCAAAGGTCGGCATCAATGAAGCTATCCAATATACCGTCAAGCTGAACGAGAAACCGAGCAAGATTGTCAGTCAGGAGTTCGGCACCTTCACTTTGGCGGGCGGCCCTTCGCAAGGTTCCTCCACCTCTATGAGCATCGTAAACGGACAAACTTCCGTAAAGTCCGAGTACAGCTACACCTACACCCTGAAACCAACTAAGCTGGGCGAGAACTCCATCCCGGGTGTCACCTTCCTTGTGAACGGCAAGCAGGTGAAGAGCAACGCCGTCACCGTGACTGTCACACAGGAAAACCAGCGGCAGCAACAGCAGCAACAGCGCCGCTCGTGGTGGGATGACTGGGATATGCCATCCGCACCGCAGCAACAACGACAGGTCAGCAAGGACGACCTCATTCTGAAAGCATCGGCCTCAAAGACAAATCCTTACGAAGGTGAGGAGGTCATCATCACCCACAAGCTCTACCTCGGCAGCAGCATCCAGAACTTCCAGCCCACGGGCAACGAATTCCCGTCGCAGCCCGACCTATGGACCTACACACTCGGCAATCCCGACGCAGAGCCAAAACACACGGTGGAAACACTCAACGGCAAGCGATACGATGTCTTTGAATTGCGTAAAACCGCCGTATATCCGCAAAAGACCGGCGAAATCACCATCACGCCGCTCGAACTGGAAGGCGTCGTCACCATCCCCTCCGGCTGGTTCGGACGGCAGGAGAAGATGAACCTCAAGTCCAATTCCGTCACCCTCAACGTGAAGCCGCTGCCGCAAGGCAAACCAATGGGCTTCAGCGGGTTGGTCGGCAAGTTCACTATCAAGTCGTCGCTCACCAAGAGCGAGCTGGCCACCAACGACGCCACCAACCTCGTCATCACGGTCAGCGGCAGCGGCAACATCCAGCACATTGAGGAACTGAACATCCCCTTCCCCACCGACTTCGATGTCACCGAACCGGCCATCAGCGACAAGCTGCAGACGGGCGGTAGCAGTGTGAGCGGGTCACGGACGTTCGAGTACGTCATCATCCCCCGTGCGGCCGGCACCTTCACGATTCCCGCCGCAGAGTTCTCCTACTTCGACCTCGCCACCCACAGCTACAAGACGCTCACCACTGAGCCATATACCGTCACCGTGGCCAAAGGCGCCGGCGACGAAACCACCGTGTCGGGCAACAGTTTCAAGCAGGACATCCAGATTTTGGGCAAGGACATCCGCTACATCAAGAGCGGCCACCGCGCCTTCGTGCCCGCTGGCCGCCACT
Source organism: uncultured Bacteroidales bacterium (assembly GCA_947169105.1). GTDB lineage: Bacteria > Bacteroidota > Bacteroidia > Bacteroidales > WCHB1-69 > UBA1756. Next base: position 50,583 of record CAMVOL010000006.1, read on the forward strand.
TCTTCAGCACCCTCCCCTACTTTCTCCTGCTGTTCCTGCCGCTGGTGCTGTTCGTCCTGATGCTGATCATCTGGCGCAAACGCATCCAGAACCGCGAAAATGTGGCGCAGCTGCGCAACCGCCGTGCCAACAAGGTGGCCCGCAAGAGCCTCAAGAAAGCGAAAGTCCTCTTGGCCGCCGGCAAGGAAGAGGAGTTCTATATCGAAATCTCCCGCGCCCTCTGGGGCTATATGAGCGACAAGTTCCGCATCCCGCTCGCCGACCTTTCGATGGACACCATTAGAAGCCGCCTCGGTGAAAAAGGCGTGGCCGACGAAGACATTGAAGAGTTCGTCAGCACCCTCAACGAGTGCGAGTTCGCCCGCTTTGCCCCCAACAGCGGCCACGAGCTGATGAACCGACTCTACGACCTCTCCCTCCAATTTATCACCAAAATCGAAAAGAAATAATTGAAGATGAAAACGATACGATATACCTTCCTGCTTTTTTCACTGATGTCGTTCCTGTCGGTAACCGCGTGTTACGGCAACGAGGACGAACAGCTCCTGCGCCGCGCCGACTCCGTCTATCAGCAGGAGAACTACGCCGACGCCATCACCCTTTACGAACAGATTGCCGCCAACGGAAATGAGGGTTCTATTCTTTTCTACAATCTTGGAAACGCCTACTACAAGAACGGCGACAACGCGAAAGCGCTCCTCTGGTACGAGCGCGCCCTCAAGCTCGCCCCCACCGACGAGGACATCCAGCACAACATTGCCTTTGTAAACCAGAAGATTATCGATAAGATCGACGCCGTGCCTGAAACGCTGTTTGCACAGTGGTGGCAGAAAGTCACCAACCTGATGAACGAGCGGCAATGGGCCATCCTCTCCATCATCGGCAGCTTCCTGCTGTTCCTCTCCATCGGGGCGTACCTGTTTGCCCGCAGCGGCGGATTGCGCACGACGGGATTTGTAACCTTCTGGATTTCAATCATCGTCATCGTTTTCTCCGTCATCTTTGCCCATAAACAGAAAGAGAAAGCCACGCAGCACACCGAAGCCATCGTGATGGACTTGGTGGTGGACGCCAAGAATGCGCCCAATGCCGCTGGTAAGAATCTATTTGTGATTCACGAAGGGCTGAAAGTGCAGATTACCAATGAGATGAACGGATGGGTGGAGATCCGCCTGCCCAACGGCGAAAAGGGCTGGATTGCCCAAAACAGCATTGAAAAGATTTAAGTATGGAAAAGAGAGAGAAATTCGTCGCAAAGACGTACGCCGGGCTTGAGGAGATTCTTTTGGAGGAGCTGGAACAGCTTGGGGCGGAGAACTGCAAGCTCAGCACCCGCGCCGTCCTGTTCGAGGGCGACATGGACACAATGTACCGCGCCAACTACTTGTGCCGCTATGCCTTACGCATCCTGTGGCAGGTCGGTGAATTCCGTTTCCGCGACAACAAGCAGTTTTACGAAGAGATATACAGATATCCTGCGGAAAAGGTGCTGAAGTCCGACGGCACCCTTGCCTTCAGCGTGACGATGAAGGACGCCATCTTCGCCACGCCGTTATTTGCCGCACAGTTGGCCAAGGATGCGGTGTGCGACCGTTTCCGTGAAAAGTACGACGAACGCCCGTCGGTGCGCAAGGAAAATCCTGACGTTCAGTTCCATATCCACATTATGGGCGACCGCGCGACGCTGTTCTTGGATTCGTCGGGAGAGCCGTTGTACCGGCGCGGGTACCGCGTGGCCTCGCATCCCGCGCAGATCAGCGAGGTGATTGCCGCCGCGATGGTCAAGCTCAGCGGCTGGCAGCACGACTGCGACCTCATTGACCCGATGTGCGGTTCCGGCACCATCCTCATCGAGGCGGCACTGGCGGCACTCAACGTGCCCGCCGGCTTTTTCCGCCGCAGCTTCGGCTTCTACCGCTGGAAAACCTTCGACCAGAAACGGTGGGAGCAGATCCAGGACGAGGCCGACATCCGAGATGATGTGCCCGTCAACTTCTACGGCTCCGACATCTCGGGGCGTTTCATCGGGATGGCCAAGGACAACATCCGTGAGGCCCGTCTGACGGACTTCATCCGCGTGCGTCGCAGTCCGTTGAACGAAAGCCGCCCCGTCCGCACGCCGTCCTTCGTCATCTTCAACCCGCCCTACGGCGAACGCCTTGATATGGAGGACATTGAAACTGCCTACAAAGAAATCGGCGACACGCTGAAACAGCACTACGCCGGCTGCACCGCCTTCATCATCAGTTCCAATATCGGGGCATTGAAAAACATCGGGTTACATGCTTCCAAACGCATCACGCTCTACAACGGGGCGTTGGAATGCAAATTCATGCGCTTCGATTTATACAAAGGCACCAAAAACAGCGATTTTCGCAATCTCCAAAATGAAAATTCAGACAATTAAAAAATTAATGTAATTTTGCACCCGTTTTTACCATATTATAATATATGAAGAGAATTTTCACTTTAGCCATCATAACTTTCTGTATAGCAGTGTCTTTTGCACAGAAAGTCTCCCCTACTCGCGCGTACAATCTTTATTACGACAAAGACTTTGTGAAAGCCAAAGAGTGCATTGATGCCTGCCTCACCGATGAAAAATTTGGTTCGAAAGCTTCCACGTGGCTTTACAAGGCCAATATTGAGTACCAGATTGCCAGCAGCGAATATTCGGCAAAACAGAAGGATGAATCCTACGCTATCGCACATCCGGACGCTCCGCAAGAGGCTTACAAAGCTTTCAAGAAAGCGCAGGAACTCAGCAAGAATGTGGAGGCGACTGACATGATGGCCCCTTACGAAGCCCTGCCGCGCCTTTATCCTCTGATTTTCATCGAAGGTGTCAATGAACTGATTGACAATAATTTCAAAGCAGCAAATGACATTCTGGGTTTGGCCGCCGAAAGCTATGAGATGCAGAAGCCGGAATACCCGCTCAACGGAGAACTCTATTACTATTATGCGTACTCGTTTGAGATGCTGAACGATGCGGCCAACGCCCAAAAGTACTACCAGAAGGCCATTGACGACGGGTCGGACAACATCAATGTATATGTCAGATTAATTGAAAGTTACAAGAAACAGAATCAGAAAGCCGAAGTACTTGACCTCATTGGAAAAGCGAAGGCAAAAGCTCCGAATGATGCCAACATCCTTGTCGCCGAAGCCGACTACTATTTCTGGATTGATGACAAGAAAAAGGGCCGCGAGCTTTTGGACAAGATGCCTGCTTCCGTCTATCAAGTACCTGAGGCAGTGGTAAATGCAGCTAACCTCTATATTAAAGATGAGGATTATGTCAAGGCGGAAAGCCTTCTGAAAAGGGCCTGCGACCGCACCCCCGACAACTATGTGGTGGTCTATAACCTTGGCGTCTGCTGCGACCAGATTGGCAATGCCAAATATATGGAAGCCAATAAAATGGATATTGACGGCAACAAATCGGGGGCAAAAGCGCTGAAAGGAGAAGCCGACAATTATTTGAGCCGCGCCGCCACCTACTTCGAGAAGGCACTTGCCCAACAGCCCGATGATCTCACGCTGATGCGCAAGCTCAAAGAGATATATTTGCGTCTTCTACAGAACGACAAAGCGGACGCTATGGACAAAAAAATAAACCAACGATAAAAAAGAGAATCTATAGGCAATTAATTTTTTTAAATCATACAACTATGAAAAAGGTAATTTTATTCGCAGTAATCGCCGCATTCATCGGCACCAGCTACGGACAGAGCTGTCTGCAAGACGTCTGGATGTCCATGCAGAACAAGAAAATCATGGAAGCCAAGAAAAAAATCGACGAATGTATGGTTGGCAACGAAGGAAGTGCCAAGGCTTGGCTGTACAAAGGCAACGTTTACCTGAGGGTTTACGACCAAGACAACGAACGCCTGAAAAAGAATCCCGCATACGTGTCCAAAACTCCCGATGCTTTGTGGATTGCCTACGAGAGCTTCTACAAATCCATGCAGATTGACGTGAACGTGCACGATGACGGCGTGATTGACCCGAAAGAAGGACAACGCATCTGCGCTGACCCGCTGAAGGCCATCGGTATGGACGCTTGGAAGGCCAAAGATTATGACAAGGCCGACAAGTACCTGCGTGCCGCCATCAAGTGCTACGAAGCCAGCGGCAGCAAACAATCGGCGGGTATCAGCTACTACAACCTTGCCTCCGTCGCTTTCGACAAGGGCGGTGAAGCCGCACAGCTTGAAGTGCTTGACGAAGCCATCAAGGCCAACACCAACTTTGTGGATATCTACACCATCGCCTACGATATCTACAGCACACAGAAGAATCTTGAAAAGTGCAAAGAAATCGTTTCAAAAGGCAAAAAGAACGTCAATGAAAGATACATCGTTTATATCCATCTTCTTGACCTCAGTTACAATGCCGAAACCAAAGACACTGCCAAAGTAGATAAGGCCATTGAACGTCTATTCAAGAACGACACAATGGCTGACATCATGGCCAATGCCGCAAACTATCTGCTGAATGCCGGCATGTTTGACAAAGCCGAGCAAGTGCTGAACAGAGGTCTTGAGAAAAAGCCCAACGATTTCTCTCTCAACAACATGATGGCATACGGCACTTTTCTCCGCGTGAATGACATCATCAAACTGCGCAACCAAGCTATCAGTGAACGTCAGTACGAGCTTGCGAACCAGTACAAAGAACAGCAGGATGCCCTTATGAACACAGCACACGACTGGGCACAAAAAGCTTTTGACATTGACCCCGACCATCTGCAGAACGCCAAGATGTTGAAACAGTTGAAGTTGCAACTCGGAAAAGAGGTTCCTGCCGAACTGAACGCCGTCATTGAAAAATACACTAAGCCCCAAGAATAAGGCTCTATGAAGAAAACCATCTTTTTGCTGTCTGTCATCCTATTAGCGGGATGTGCACCGGCAAAGACCACGGCGGAGGCCAATGAGAAATCTGCCACTACGAACGAACAAACCGTGAAGCCGGCATCCGAAGAGGATGCCGGCTTTGTGGCTCGCATCGGAAGCTGGTACACCAGCAACCTGAACTACTTCAACGTCACCGCCCTTATGGCGTTGGAAAGTTCTTTTGTCCCATTCCCGTCCGAAATTGTGGTGCCACCCGCTGCCTACGCTGCCTGCAACGACGGTTCTCCGATGGCAGTCACCGACTCGCACTTCCTTAATGTGCTGTTTGTCATCCTGTTCGCCACGTTGGGCGCACTCATCGGCGCACTCATCAACTACGCTCTCTCCTATTTTCTGGGACGACCGTTCATCTACTGGTTCGCCGACAGCAAAGTGGGGCATCTTTGCCTTATTAATCGCGAAAAGGTGGAGAAAGCCGAAGCATACTTCGTGGAACACGGCAACGCCTCCACCCTCATCGGACGTTTGGTGCCGGTCATCCGGCAGCTCATCTCCATTCCAGCGGGACTTGCCAAGATGAACCTGTTCGCGTTTGTCGGCTACACCACCCTCGGCGCCCTCACGTGGAACATCATCCTCGCCATCCTCGGCTATGTGGCGCACGGTCAGCAGGATTTAATTACGAAATACAGTCATGAGCTTTCATGGATACTGCTGACACTCGGTGTTCTCTTCGTCGTCTATCTCGTTTATAAGGGCTTGAAGAACAGGAAGAAAAAGAGCAACGGAAATCCTCCTGCCGAAGCATAATGAAACTCTACGGTCTCATCGGATACCCGCTGGAACACAGTGCTTCCCCTGATTTTTTCAAGAAGAAATTTGAGAAGGAGAATATCCACGATACTGATTATCAGCTTTTTCCTTTAAAAGAAATCGCAGAATTACCCCGTTTGGTTGCGGAAAATCCCGACCTGACGGGGTTTAATGTCACCTCGCCGTACAAGCAGGCCATCCTTCCCCTCCTCGCCCGCACCGACATTGCCGCATCCACCATCGGTGCGGTGAACACGGTGAAAGTGTCGCACGAAAACGGGGAAACCCTACTCCACGGGTACAACACAGATTACATCGGGTTTGCCGAAAGCCTGATGGAGGCGCTGTCCCGCACGCCCCGACGCGCCTTGATTCTGGGCACCGGAGGCGCTGCCCGTGCCGTCCGGTACGCCCTCACCGGGATGCACTGCGATGTCACGATGGTGTCACGCACAATCGGAAAAGGAGACCTTACCTACGGTGATCTGACGGCGGAAATCGTCAGCAGGCATCTGTTGGTAGTGAATGCCACACCGCTCGGAATGTACCCAAACACAGACCGTTGCCCCGACTTCCCCTACGAAGTGCTTACTAGCAAGCACTTCCTGTTCGACCTGATCTACAATCCGAAAGAGACCGAATTTTTGCGGCGGGGACGGCTGCGTGGGGCTGAAACCTGCAACGGCTTGTCCATGCTGCAGCATCAGGCCGAAGCGAGCTGGAACATTTGGTCCTCTGCGCCTGAGTTTCGCTGGCCTTAATAAAAAACTTACGATACGGCAGTTCAGATTCGTAATTGTTTAGTAACTTTGCACCCTCAAATTCACGACGTGAAAAATCTGACAGACAGGACATTATTTTTAGATCGCGACGGTGTCATCAACGTTCAGTTGGTTGGCGACTACGTTAAAAAAGTCTCTGAGCTGGCGTTACGGGAGGATTTTCTGAAATCTATACCGTTCATTGTCAAGAATTTCGGGAAAATTTTTATCGTCACAAACCAGCAGTGTATCGCCAAGGGGCTGTGTACACAAGCGGATGTGGACGAAGTGCATCGTCATTTGCTGAATATTCTGGAATATCATGGGTTACACATTACTAATATATATATATGTCCCCACCTCGCCGGAAGCGGCTGTACTTGCCGCAAGCCCGAAACGGGATTGGCAATGCAGGCCAAGACCGACTATCCCGACATTGACTTCGCCCGCTCGGTAATGGTCGGAGACAGCGCCAGTGACATGCGCTTCGGACGCAACTGCGGGATGGAGACCGTCTTCATCGGCAAAGTTACTGACGAGAACCGCACGGACATCCTCGCCGATTCTGACCACATTGTCGATTCCATCTATCAATATATGAGCCAAATCCCATAATATGCACTTCCTGTTCTACTTTATACTATACCCCTTGTCGCTCCTTCCGATGCCGCTGCTTTACGGAATCGCCTTCTTGTTCTATCTTGTTGTCCGATATGTAATTGGTTATCGTAAAACAATCATTACCAATAATTTAAAAAAATCTTTTCCAGAAAAAAACGACAAAGAAATCCGGCAGCTGCGCAACGCCTACTACCGCCACCTCGCCCGCATCGCGGCGGAGATGCTGAAAATGCTGACGATGTCACGCCGGAATGTGATGCGCCGTTACCGCTGTGAGAATCCGGAACTGGTCAACCGGTTTTACGAAGAGGGCAAAAGCGTCATCCTGATGTCAGCGCACTACAACAACTGGGAATGGATGATCCTCAGCCTGCCGATGCAGTACCATCACCACGGCGTTGGGGTCGGGAAAGCCAACAGCAACAAGGCTTTCGAGAAGCTCATCAACCGCGCCCGCACCCGCAACGGCACCGAGGTAGTGTTTGCCGACCACGTGCGTGAGGTTTTTGAGCGGTGCGAACTTGGCCACACGCCCGCCGCCTATATGATGCTATCGGACCAGTCGCCCAACAACGTCCACAAGAGCTATCGCACCACCTTCCTCAACCAGCCGTCGGCAATGATCTACGGAGCAGAACATTTCGCCCAAAAGTACGACATCCCCGTCCTCTATTACGAAGTCATCCGCGAAAAAATCGGCCACTATAAAATTGTAAACCACCTTATTACAGAACATCCAAAGGAAACAGAATATGGTGAAATCACGGAAGCTTATGTGCGTCACCTTGAAGCTACCATCCGACGAGAACCCGCCTACTGGCTTTGGAGTCACCGCCGTTGGAAACTGAAACTGGATTAATATACACACTATGAAAAAAATACTGATTATCGTCATCGCTGTTATAATTGCTGCCGTCCCCGTCTCGGCACAGAAGAGCATCCTTTTCCTTCTGCCGTTGGATGCGGACAGAGCCGCGCAGACCGATATAGAAAACCTTAATTCACAGCAAGATATTGACAACATTTTCGGAAGAACGCTCATCCATTTTTGGGAAGGGGCACAGATTGCAATTTCTGAACTAGGTGATGAAGGCAACGACTTTCACGTCATCATGCGCGATGTGACCGACGCTAACAAGTTGGAACGGGTGCTCAACGAACCTGACATCCAAAAAGTTGACCTTATCATTGCCCCTCTTTATGGCAAGCTGTTCCCGACAGTGGCGGAGTTCGGACACCAGCACAAAATACCTGTTGTGAACCCATTCACTTCCCGTCACGACATCATCGAAGGAAATCCTTACGTCTATAAGGCAAATCCGTCGTTGGAGGCGCGGGCGGCGTACCTCTGCAACCACCATCCGGGCGCTAACTTCATTCTATGGACGAGCGATAACCGAACCACACCCGATGCCGAGGCGTACAAGACCTACTTCACGGAACACAACATCACCTACCATCAAGTGCCCGACAGCGCCTTCTTCGGCGACCACCTGTCCCGCACCAAAGACAATGTGGTAATCGCCTGCTTCCACAACGTGCAGTCGTATATCAATGGGATGACAAAGACGCTGCAAGCCAACAAATTACCAAATTTCACATGGATAATTCCCGAAGAGTGGCTGCTGATGGAGGAGTTCAATATTGACAATATGAACGGACTGGATGTCAACTACTTCGCTAGCTATTTTGCCGATGATGCCGAGGAGCGCACACAGGTCTTCAACTACAAATATGGGGAGCGGTTCCACTGCCTGCCCTCCGTCCGCAACTACGCCTATCAGGGTTACGACATTGCAAAGTTTTTTATCTCCTTGATTCTCAAAGACTATCGCACACCCGATTTCGAACCTATTGCCTACAAATTCCAGTTCAAACGGATTGAAAAGGGAGGCTTTGAGAATATGAAAGCAAGGTTCATCCATCTACAAAATTATGAATTTAAAGAAGTGAAGTAAATTCATTCTAACAACAATAAATCAAATTAAAATAATCAAAATCAAAACATTATGGAAAAAGTTAAGATTGGTATCAATGGTTTCGGCCGTATCGGCCGTCTGGTCATGCGCGCCTCTGTGGAGCACGAAGATTTGGAAGTGGTCGCCATCAACGACCTGTTGCAGGTGGACTATATGGCCTACTTGCTGAAGCACGACTCCGTACATGGCCGTTTCAACGGCACCGTTTCGGTCGAGGGCGACAACCTCATTGTGAACGGCCGTCCCATCCGTGTCACCGCCGAGAAGGATCCCGCGAACTTGAAGTGGGACGAAGCCGGTGCGGAATACATCGTCGAGTCCACGGGCTTGTTCCTCACGCAGGAGAATGCCGTGAAGCACATCCAAGCCGGCGGCAAAAAAGTCGTGATGTCGGCCCCGTCAAAGGACGACACCCCGATGTTTGTGATGGGCGTGAACCACCACGAATATGCTGGACAGGACATCGTTTCCAACGCTTCCTGCACCACCAACTGCCTTGCCCCGCTGGTGAAGGTCATCCACGAGAACTTCGGTATGGTGGAAGGTTTGATGACCACGGTGCACGCCACCACGGCCACCCAGAAGATTGTGGACGGCCCCTCCGTGAAGGACTGGCGCGGCGGACGTGCCGCCAACGGCAACATCATTCCATCCACCACCGGCGCCGCCAAAGCCGTCACCAAGGTCATCCCGTCCCTCAAGGGCAAGCTGACCGGCATGGCCTTCCGCGTCCCCACCCTCGACGTCTCCGTCGTTGATCTCACCTGCCGTCTGGAAAAAGCCACCAACTACGACGAAATCAAGGCCGCGATGAAACGCGCCTCCGAAAACGAGCTGAAGGGCATCCTCGGATACACCGAAGAGCCGGTAGTTTCGTCCGACTTCATCAGCGACCCGCACACCTCCATCTTCGACGCCACCGCCGGCATCATGCTGAACGAGCACTTCGTGAAGCTCATTTCGTGGTACGACAACGAATGGGGCTATTCCAACAAGGTGCTGGAACTCATCAGCCACATGGCCAAACAGAACGACTAACCTTCATCCGATTGAGCCGCAACAAATTGCGGCTCAATCTTTTAAAAGAAACCAATGGGCACAATTTCGCTGGACTATTTCCTGAACGACGACGTGGTCTTCTTGGCAAAAGATTTGCTGGGGAAGTACGTCTTTACACAGATTGGGGGGCAGATTTCGGGGGGTATCATTACCGAGACAGAGGCGTACAAGGCCATGATTGACCGTGCCTCGCACGCATTCGGCGGACGGCGCACGAAACGCAACGAGATGATGTACGCCCGCGGCGGTGTCGCTTACGTCTATCTCTGCTACGGGATGCACCGGATGCTCAACTTCGTCACCAACGGGAAAGACATAGCCGATGCGGTGCTAATCCGATCCATCTTGCCGACCCACGGAGAGGAGCTGATGCTGCAACGCACGGGGAAGCCACGTTGCGTGCCAGAAATCACCTGTGGCCCCGGAAAAGTGTGCAAGGCATTGGGAATCACGATGGAACAGAACGGAACGCCGCTCAATTCGGAACAGCTGTGGGTGGAAGACCGCGGCCTCATCGTGCCGGACAGCGAAGTCATCTGCGGCCCGCGGGTCGGCGTGGATTACGCGGGCGAGGACGCCCTTTTGCCGTGGCGGTTCCAGTGGAAAGAAAAAATTGAAAAATGAAAATTGAAAATTATGAAGTATAAAGTAGGAGGTATTCCTCGCACAGTCCCTCTTTATACCTATTACCTTTTACTTTTACTTTTAACTCTCAACTTTTAACTTTATAAGCCACAATCTCCCTTTCTTCCACAATAAAAAACAAAGACAGTCGTTATCAAAAGTTGCGAAAATTGTATCTATGAAAAAGTTATCCCTTATCTTGCTGGCGTTGTTCCTTTCATTTTCCGGATTTGCACAAAGGTCGGAACTGGGCGGGACGGTCGGCACTTCGTTTTATCTCGGAGATCTCAATCCGCGCGGCGTTTTCAAAATGCCGAGATTAGCAGGAGGTATCGTCTATCGTTACAATTTTACGCCGCGATGGGCCATCAAGGCGGATGTTCTCTTCTGCGAAGTGGCCGCCAGCGATGCCGTCACCAACAAGAAATACGAGCGCAACCTCAGTTTCAAGTCGCCCATCACTGAGATTTCGGTGCAGGCGGAGCTCAACTTTTTCAAATTGTACAATGAACGGGGCAAGAACTTCTTCACGCCCTATATTTTCGCCGGTATTGCCTTCTTTTCGTTCAATCCGCAGGCCGAACTCAATGGCACCTATTATGCCCTCCAGCACCTCGGCACGGAGGGACAAGGTCTTGAGGGGGAGCGCAAGATGTACTCCCTCTGCAACTTTGCCATCCCGTTTGGCATCGGCATCCGCTTCAATGTGGCCAAGTACCTCTGTATCGGGGCGGAATGGGGCATGCGCTACACGTTCACCGATTTCTTGGACGATGTGAGCGGAAACTATTATGACAACCGAACGCTGCGTGACTTGCGCGGCGACATTGTGGCCGACCTTGCTGACCGCTCGGAAGTGCTTCACCAAGGCGGTACTCAACGCGGCAACAGCACGACCAAAGACCTTTATTCCTATGCCGGACTGACGGTTACGTTCAAATTCGGCGACATGGACCGTTCGTGCGACATCCGCACCAACGTGAAACGCAAGGCCCAAAACGGCCACAGCCGTCTGTAACTTTTTCAATATCATAATTATGCAGAAAGAGAGCATCAAACACATTGCCATCATTATGGATGGCAACGGGCGTTGGGCGAAACAGCATGGATTGGAACGTGTTCTCGGACACAAAGAAGGGGCTAATGCCGTCCGACGGGTGGTGGAAGAGGCCGGGAAACTGCAAATCCCCTACCTCACCCTCTACACTTTCTCCACTGAGAACTGGAATCGTCCCGAAGCGGAGGTGACGGCACTGATGTCACTGTTAGTCAGTGCGATCCGCAATGAGACGGCGAACCTTATCAAAAACAACGTGCGGCTCAACGCCATCGGCAACTTGGACGATCTTCCGGAAGCGTGCCGCAAGGAGCTGTTGGACGCCATCGCGCAGACATCGCACTGCACGGGGCTCACGCTCACCCTTGCCCTCAGCTACAGCGGACGCGCAGAGCTGACACACGCCACCCGCGAAATCGCCCGCAAAGTATCGGAAGGCACCCTCTCGCCCGAAGCCGTCACCGACGAGATTATCAGCAACAGCCTCTATACGAGCAACATGCCCGATCCGGACATCCTTATCCGCACCGGTGGAGAGCAGCGCATCAGCAACTTCCTTCTGTGGCAGTTGGCCTACACCGAACTCTTCTTCCTGCCTGTCATGTGGCCCGACTTTACCGGCAAGCACCTCCGCGAGGTCATCGACTGCTTCCTCTCCCGTGAACGCCGCTTCGGCAAAACTAGTGAACAGGTGCAAAACTAATCGGAAACTTGGCAAAAAACAAAGCCATTTTTTTATTAACTTTGCACCCCGATTTATAAATAAAAGAAATTGACGAAATACCTACGCAATATACTGACAATCATAGCGATAATGCTATTCAGCATCATCGGTCATGCGCAGGTTGTACTCACTTCCGATGACACCGTTTCCCATTTTCAAATTGATTACACCAATCCAGTCACTTTCGAAATCGGCGGCATCACCACTTCGGGAACAGGTAATCTTGACCAACGTATGCTCCTCTTTCAGGTAGGCGATATGGTGGAGATACCTGGAGAGAAGATTTCAAAGACCATCAAAAAGCTGTGGAGCACAGGTCTTTACGAAAACATCCGCATTTCCGTCACAAAGACCATCGGCAATACCGCCTTCCTTGACATCTATCTGGAAGCGAGGTCGCGTATGCTCGCTTTTGCCTTCGTGGGGGCTAAAAAGAACGAGGAGACCGACCTGCGGGAAAAACTCAAAATTTCGCAGGGCAACATCGTCAACGACAACCTCAAGACCACTTGCATCAACATCATCAAGGATTTTTACATTGACAAAGGTTTTTACAACTGCAACGTAACCGTGGAGGAAAAAGCCGATGACAAAATCAGCAAGGCCGTCAACCTCTACTTCCACATCGACAAAGGCAAGAAAATCAAGATTGACCGCATCACTTTCTATGGCAACAACAACGTCTCCGATGCCAAACTGCTGAAGGCGATGAAGAGCACCAAGGAACGGTTCCACTTCACGCCGTTCTACAAGGCTGACACCGTCATCCGCTATATGTTCCGTCACCCCGAATACTACCGTTCGAAGGACATCATTGAGCATCTGGGCGACTACTTCGCCGGCCGTGTCAACCTGCGCATCTTCAAGGCCTCCAAGTTCATACAAGGGGTCTATGAGACTGACAAGTCGGCACTGATTGACAAGTTCAACGAACTCGGCTACCGTGACGCCTACATCGAGAAGGACACGTTTTACGTGGAAGGCAACTATGCTTACATCGACATCCACGTCAATGAGGGTCCGCGCTACTATTTCCGCAACATCGACTTCGTGGGCAACACCAAATATTCGTCAGAATTCCTGCATAAAATACTGAACATAAGCAAGGGGGATGTCTATAACCAGAAGCGGATGATGGAGAATATCAGCATGAACCAGGATGGCAACGACATCGGATCGCTCTACCTGAACGACGGCTACCTCTTTTTCTCCGCCAACCCGACAGAGGTGCTGATTGAGGGCGATTCTATCGACATCGAGATCCGCATCCGAGAGGGGCAGCAGGCCCGGTACAACGAAATCACCGTCAGCGGGAACACGAAGACCAACGACAACGTAATCTTGCGTGAGGTGACGACCATCCCGGGGCAGATGTTCAACCGTGCCGACATTATCCGCTCGCAACAGATGTTGCTCTCCACTGGTTATTTCAATCAGGAGAAGATGGATGTTCGTCCGACTCCCAACGAGGCGGACGGTACTGTCGATATCGAATACGTAGTGGAGGAAACTTCATCCGACCAGCTGGAGCTTTCCGCCGGTTACGGTGCCACCGGTCTGGTGCTGAGCGCAGGCATCTCGTTCAACAACTTCTCTTTCAAGAAATTCTTCAAGAAGGAGGCGTGGAAGCCGATACCGTCCGGCAACGGACAGAAGGTGTCGCTGCGTGTCTCCATCAGCTCCAAATGGTACCAGTCATACAGTTTCTCCTTTATGGAGCCGTGGTTAGGCGGAAAAAAGCCCAATACGCTGTCGGCCAACGTCTATTACCAGCTGCAGACCAACGGTTATACCAGAAAAGACGCCCTCTATGGCGTACTTCGTGTCGTCGGTGCAAATGTCACCATCGCCCGCAAGCTGAAATGGCCTGACGACTACTTCCAAGTGGCGCACAGCTTTATCTACCAATATTATAATGTAAAGAACTTCCAGAACGTCTTTGTCTTCACCGACGGTTACGCGAACAACATCAGTTACAAATTCATGATCACGCGAAACTCTGTCAGTGCGCCGATTTACCCGCGTGACGGCTCGGAGATCACTTTCTCTGTACAGCTTACGCCCCCCTACTCCCTCTTCACCAACAAGGACTACACCCAAGCCACCGATCAGGAGAAGTACAAGTTTTTGGAATTCCACAAGTGGAAGTTCAACATCTCGTGGTTCACGAAGATTGTTGACAACCTTGTGCTGAACATACGTCTGAAGACCGGCTTCATCGGCTGGTACAACAAGCAGATCGGGCCTCCCCCGTTTGAGCGTTTCTACCTCGGTGGCGACGGACTCTCCAGCTGGGCGCTCGACGGTCGCGAAATCATCGGTATGCGCGGTTATGACGACAGCTCGCTGACCCCGATGGAGAACGGCACGGAGGTGGGCGGCACCATCTTCAACAAATTCACCGCTGAGCTACGCTACCCCATCACCCTGAACCCGAGCGCCACCATCTATGTCCTTGCTTTCGCGGAAGCAGGCAAGGCGTGGATTGACATTCGCAAATACTCCCCCTTCAACCTCTACAAATCCGCCGGCCTCGGCATCCGTATCTACCTGCCGATGTTCGGTCTGCTCGGCTTCGACTGGGCCTACGGCTTCGACGCCCTCCCCGGCGAGAAAGTCGCCAGCGGCAGCCACTTCCATATCTCCATCAACCAATCCATCGACTAAGACATAATAAAACCGACGTTTTTACGTTGTATATCGCGCAATTTCAAAAATCACATACTATGAAAAAAAGCATCTTAACCGCCATCATCGTCGCTTTCCTGACACTCCCCATGTTTGGACAAAAGTACGCGTACATTGATTCTGAATACATTTTGGACAATATGCCCGAATATACGGAGGCGCAGGCTGAATTGGACCGCCTCGCCGCCGAATGGCAGAACGAAATCGAAAAGAAGTTCGCCGAAATCGACGCCATGTACAAGAAGTACCAGACGGAAGCCATCACTCTTCCTGACAACATGAAGCAAAAACGTGAGGAAGCCATCATCAATGCTGAAAAGGCTGCGAAAGACCTCCAGAAAAAACGCTTCGGCACCGACGGCGACCTCTTCAAGAAAAGAGAAGAGCTCGTAAAGCCCATCCAAGACAGAGTTTTCACCGCTATTGACGAATACGCCAAAGAAAAAGGCTATGCCTTCGTTTTTGACGTTGCCGGCTCCATGACCATCATCTACGCCGACCCCAAATGGGACATCAACGACCAGATTATGCAGAAGTTAGGTGTCACCGCCCGCGACAAGAGCGATGAGAACGATGACTAACCCATAACTATTTATTGATAATTATTTTAGACAAAATGAAAAAAGGACTTTTATTACTTGCAGCCGTTGTACTGACATGCACCACCACTTTCGCCCAGAAATACGGCCATGTGAACACGCAGGAGATTTTTTCCGCCATGCCCGGTGCAGACTCCTTGCAAACCAAACTGAAGGCGTTTGAGACCGAACTGACCGACATCTATACTGGAATGGTCAGCGAATTCCAGACCAAAAAAGAGAAATTCGACCAAGAGGCCGGAACCATGTCCTCCACGGTCCGCCAATACCGCGAAAAAGAGCTGGTGGATCTCCAGCAACGCATCATGGAATTCCAAGAAGGTGTGCAGAACGACATGCAGGAGAAACAATTGGAGCTGATGCAGCCCTTCCAGGACAAAATTCTCAAAGCCATTGAGGATGTGGCCAAGGAAAACGGCTATGCCTACATTTTCGACACGCAAGTGCTGCTCTATTCCGAAGGCGGTGACGACGTGAGCACATTGGTCAAGAAGAAACTCGGTATCAAATAGTTCGGTTCCCTAAAATTGATGAAAATGAAAAAGATCATTTTTACCGTCATCATTCTGGCTGCAGTGCTTTTCTGCAATGAGCTGAATGCGCAGAAAGCCAAGTTCGGCCATGTGGACTATGCCGGAATCATCTCCGTGATGCCCGAAACCGACAGTGCACAGGTCGTGGTCAAACAGCTGAAGGCGGATTTAGAAGCCGAAGCCGGCATCATGCAGCAGGAGTTCCAGACCAAATATGACGAATTCACCCAAAAGCAGGCCACCTACAGTCCGGCCGTCGCCAAGGTGAAGCAGAAGGAACTGGAAGACATGTACCAGCGTTTGCAGGCCTTCGCCGAAGCCGCACAAGCACAGATGCAGGCCAAGCAGGAGGAACTTCTCGCCCCCGTGCAGGAAAAAGTGCTCAATGCCATCAAAGAGGTGGCCAAAGGCGAAAATTACACCTACGTGTTCGATGTCTCCACTGTGGCCTATGGCTGGGACACCACCGACCTTACCGACAAGGTGAAGGCGAAATTAGGAGTCAAGTAATGGAATTCATCGACTCGCACGGACATCTCTATAAGGAATACTACGAAGATTTCGATGAGGTAGTGAGCCGTGCCGTGAATGCCGGCGTGACAAAGGTTATCCTGCCGTGCGTCACTTCCCAAAGTTTGAAAGATATATTCGATGCTGCGGACAAATACCCGCAGCATCTTTTTCCTTTGGTAGGGCTGCATCCGACAGACATTCCCGAAGATTACGAGCGGGAGCTGGCCGTTCTGGAGGGGTGGCTCGACGACCCGCGCGTGGTCGGCATCGGCGAGATCGGGATGGATCTGTACCACACCACCGAGACGCGGGATGTGCAGAAAATCGTGTTTGCCCACCAGCTGGAGTGGGCCTGTGAACGGCACCTGCCCGTATCCATGCACATCCGCAGCGCCTATCCCGACGCGCTGGAAATCCTCAAACGGTTCTCGGGCAGCGGGCTGAAGGGAATCCTGCACTGCTTTTCGGGCGGCATCCAAGAGGCGCAATGGGCTGTGAAGGAAGGATATCTGCTCGGGGTGGGCGGCGTGGTCACATTTAAAAACAACAAATTACAAGACATCATCAAAGAAGTAGGGTTGGAACACATCGCCTTGGAAACCGACTGCCCGTTTCTCGCGCCTGTCCCCTACCGCGGCACCCGCAACGAAAGCGCTTACATCCCCATCATTGCCCAAAAGGTGGCCGACATCTTCGAGTGCCCCATTGAGCACGTGGCGGAAGTCACCACGGCAAACGTACTGGCGTTACGATAAACGGAAAATTGAGAATTGAAAATTGAAAACGGAAAAGGTGTACCTTTGCCGCACGGAAAAACCGTAGAAAGTATAAAGTAAAAAGTATAAAGTATAAAGTTGCCCTCGCACAAGCCCCTCTTCAAACCTCCTACCTCTTACCTCATACCTCTTACCTCTTACCTCATACCTTTTACCTTTTACCTCATACATTCCACCATGAAATATCTTGACATTTTCAAAAAAATATCGTACTTTTGCACTCGCTTTCAAAAAAGGCAGAGTTTATCTATAACCATTTAAAAATAAACAAATTATGCAGAAAAAAGGTAACAAATACGGTACCCACCGTGTCATTGAGCCGAAGGGAGTTCTTCCGCAGCCGGCCAACAAGTTGGACAACAACATGGACGAGATTTACGACAACGAAATCCTCATTGATGTCCAGACCCTGAATATCGACTCCGCTTCTTTCACCGACATCCACAACTACGCCAAGCAGCAGGCTGGCGAAGGCGCTTCCGTCGAGAAGATCATGGAAGAGGTCAAGAAGGAGATGCTCCTCAATGTGGAACTGCAGGGCAAGCACCGCAACCGTCGTACCGGTTCCGGCGGTATGCTCCTCGGCAAGGTGGAAAAGATCGGTGACGCTCTGAAAGGCAAAATCGACCTTAAAGAAGGCGACCGTATCGCTACCCTCGTTTCCCTCTCCCTCACCCCGCTCCGCATCGACGAGATTCTCGAAATCCGTCCCGAAGTGGATCAGGTGGACATCAAGGGTAAGGCTATCCTGTTCGAGAGCGGCATTTACGCCAAGATCCCGACCGACATGCCCGAAAAGCTCGCTCTGAGCGCCCTCGACGTGGCCGGTGCTCCCGCACAGACTGCCAAATTGTGCCAGTATGGCCAGACTGTCCTCATCCTCGGTGCCGGCGGTAAGAGCGGTATGCTCTGCTGCTACGAAGCCAAAAAGCGCGTCGGCGTGACCGGTAAGGTCATCGGTATCGCCAACAGCCCGAAGAGCACCCAGCGTATCAAGGACCTCGGTTTCTGCGACGTGGTGGAATCCGCCGCCGGCATGACTCCCGTTCAGGTTTACGAAATGGTGGAAAGACTCACCGACGGCAAGATGGCCGATGTGACCATCAACTGCGTCAACGTTCCGGATCAGGAAATGACCGCCGTGCTCTGCACGAAGGATGACGGTATCGTCTACTTCTTCAGCATGGCCACCAGCTTCACGAAAGCTTCCCTCGGTGCGGAAGGTATCGGCAGCGATGTGAACATGATCATGGGTAACGGCTACACCAAAGGCCACGCCGAATTCACCCTTCAGGAACTCCGCGAAAGCCCCGAGCTCCGCAAGATCTTCGAAGAACTTTACGCATAATATTGCGGTTCACACAAAAAAAAGCGGAAGGTTTCTTCCGCTTTTTTTTGTATCCAGCCGTAGGCTTCCTATCAAATTACCGCACCAAATGTTTCGCCAACCACGCCTCATCGTTGGGGTTCTCGTACGCGGCGATTTTTTCAAAAACCTCGTCCACTGAAGTTGCCGACAATAGCAGTCCATGATGGAACGGACGGAGAAAGCCCTCCTCTTCAAACTTCTTTAATTGATTTAACAAACCATCGTAATATCCAAAAACATTGAGAATTACGACAGGTTTCTTATGCAGTCCGAGCTGGGCGTCCGTCAAAATTTCAAACAGCTCGTCCATCGTGCCGAAAGAGCCAGGCAGGGCGACGAAGGCATCGGCCACACGCTCCATCATCTGTTTCCGTTCGCTCATGTTTTTCACCCGCACCATCTCCGTGATGTTGTCGGCGACGACCACGCTGTCGGTGAAAATCTGCGGCATGATGCCGACCACACGGCCGCCATGCTGCATCGAGGCCTCGGCTGCCGCCCGCATCAGTCCAAGACGGGCACCGCCGTAATAGAGTGTCAGTCCCAGTTCGGCACAGCGGGCACCGAAGTCGGCGGCCAGCTGGACATAACGCATATCCTTTCCTTCTTGGGAACCGCAAAAAAGAGACAACGATTTGATATTAAGCTGCATACAAAGAATTTTTAAAAGGAAGACGTGCCAATGAAGTAAGGATATAGGCCAAAATAATGATGGGGAAAGCGCCAAAACGGAAGAGTATGAACAGTACCAGCGAAACAGCGAGGAAGATATAGCGGATCATATTCTCCTTGAATTTCAAGTTCTTGAATTTCAGAGAGAACATCGGGATGTCGGTAACCAAAAGCACGGCGAAGCAGAGGGACAGTGCAAGGACGAGCCAGAAGTTGTTAAGGACGGCGATCCGTTGCGCTGAAAAGTGGAGGAAGCCGATGAACATGGCATTGGCGGGGGTGGCAAGCCCGCGAAATTCCGTGTGCTGCCGCTCGTCGTGGTTGAACTTGGCGAGGCGGAATGCGGAAAAGGCGGGAATCACAAAGACAAGATAGGGCAAATAAGCGGCGAACCCTTCACGCACGTCCGGAGCCAACTCTTGCAGAAGCTGATTCAGAAAAACGAACAGGATGATGGTGGGCGCCACCGCAAACGACACAATGTCGGAGAGCGAGTCCATATCCACGCCCATCGGGGAGCTGACTTTCAGCATCCGGGCGGCAAAACCGTCGAAAAAGTCAAAGAAGGCGGAAGCGAGAATCAGGTAGGAAGCGAGTTGCAGATTTCCCGCCGTAGCGCACAAAATGGAGAGGCAGCCGCAAATCAGGTTGCAGCACGTGATCAGGTTCGGAATATTCTTTCTCATCATCGGAATTTGGCGGCAAAAGTACGCTTTTTTTTTCACATTTTTTTGTGCATAATTTCAACAAAAGAGCGATGCCTTACACTTATTTAATAAAGTACATTTGCAGATTGAAATAAAATAACCGAAAACCCTTATTCCAACAGTGAAAATATCTGCAAAAACCACAAGTGTCCTCCTCCTGCTTGCTGCCCTTTTCGCCCTCACCGCCTTTGACGCGGGTGCACAAAAGAAAAGCGACCAGCTGAAACAGAACAAGCAGAAACTGGAGAAGGAAATCAGTAATACTCAGGCCATTTTGAACCAGACCCGCCAGAACAAGAACGCCTCCTTGCAGCAGCTTTCCGTACTGCGCCGGCAAATTTCGAACCGCGAGCAGTTCATTCTCGCCCTCAACAGCGAAATCGCCGCGCTTGAGGAGGAGATGGCCCTCAATGTCAAGCTCTCCAAAAACCTTGACAGGAAACTCACCTACATGAAGTCCGACTATTCCACCGTCGTCTATAACGCATACAAGAACCGCCGGCAGACCAACAAGTTAGTGTTTTTGCTTTCCGCCGAAAATTTCGGGCAGATGTTCCGTTGCCTCAAATATTACACTTCCTTTGCCAACAACGTGAAAACGCAGGTAGAGCAGATTCAGGCGGCGCAAAAGGAAATCCAGATAAAAGAGCTTGAAATCCAAATGATTAAGGATGAGAAAGCCGCCTTGCTATCTGGGCATGAGCAGCAGCTTTCTGCCCTTGAAAAAGAGAAAAAAGAGAAAGATCAGCTCACTAACGACCTGAAAAAGAAGGAGAAACAATTAGCCGCAGAAATCCGCAAGAAACAGCAGGAGCAGCAGCGGCTCGACAAGGCCATCAAAAAGGCGATTGAAGACGAAATCAAAGCGGCCAACACCCGCAACAAGAAGACCAATTCCGGAGCCACCACTTCGGGTGGCAAGTCCAGTTCTTCGACGGAACTGCTTTTGACAAAGGAAGAAAAAGCCCTCAGTAGCAGCTTTGCCGGCAATCAGGGCAAGTTGCCGTGGCCCGTGGCCAAGTGTGCCAAAATCAGGGATTTCGGCACTTACGCACACCCCGACGTGCCGTCCGTGACCATGCAGAACAACGGTATCGACCTCGCCACCGAGGCGGGCGCCACCGTGCGTGCCGTGTTCCAAGGCGAAGTGTCGAGCGTGCTCGAATATGTCGGCACCAAAATCGTCATCATCAAGCACGGCGAGTATATGACTGTCTATCAAAACCTTGGGACTGTTTCCGTAAAGAAGGGAGACAAGGTGACGACCAAACAGGCCATCGGAACCGTTGCAAAAAACACATCATCAAACACTTACGAGCTCCACTTCGAACTTTGGAAAAACACCACCCACCTCAATCCCAGCAACTGGCTCGCCCGGTAATCGTCACCGAAAATGTACATCAATCCTACCCTCTTCACCGAATTCATCCACTCCAAGGAAATATTGTGGTTAGGGATTGACTTCTCACTTTCAAAGTTCACCCGCAAAGGGTTTGAAATCACTCAGGAGCAACTGCGCACCTACTTCAACGAATGGAACCAGCTCGTCATCGCCGACCAGAAGAAGTACGACATCCGCATGAGCTTCCGCAAACCCATCATGAGCTACGACCTTTCGGCCGTCACCAAAGCCAACAAGTCGGTCAGAATCAGCAACATCCTTTGTGAGAACATCACGATTGAAGCCGTACACACCGACGAGGGCATTTGCGAGTACCTGCGCCAGCTGTCCACCCCACAACAGCACCGATTCGCCCTCATCTTCATTGTGGAGTCCTTCGACGCTTCCTGCAAGACTGGCGCCGTATGGGTGGGGTTGTTCGACACCGTCTCACACGAGCCCGTCCTTTGCGAGAAATTCCTAAAGGTGCCCAGCGGTTTTGGAACAAAAAACTACTGGGGCAGAATATTTTACAATATCCTTTATGACATCAGGAGCTATGCCTACTATAGGTGGGAAAGTCTCGTAAAACCACTCGTTATAAATGTCTAACATAAAAAAATAAAGAATATGTCCGCATTCAAAGCTTACGACTTCAGAGGGGTCTTCGGAAAAGACTACACCTTGGATGACATTTACCGCATCGGTTTCTTTCTTCCTGAATTACTGAATGTTAAAAAGGTTTTGGTCGGACGCGACATGCGTCTCTCCTCCCCCGCCATGTTCGAGGCGCTGACCAAGGGCATCACCGATGCCGGCTGTAACGTTTACGACATGGGGCTGACGACCACACCGATGGTCTATTACTTCACCGCCAAGCACGGTTTCGATGCCTCGGTGATGATTACGGCCTCGCATAACCCGAAGGAACACAACGGATTGAAAGTGTCACGTACCAACGCCCTGCCAGTCGGCTACGACACCGGCCTCGGCCAACTGGAGCAGATGATCAAGCAAACACCCCAGCCTGCCCCCACCAAAGGGGAAATCATCCCCCACGATGTAAAAGAGGAATACCTCGCCTTCCAACGGCAGTACAGCTACGACATCAGCAATTTGCGGATTGCGATGGACTGCTCCAACGGGATGGCCTCCATCCTCGTCAAGGAGCTGTTCGGCACCGCGCCCGTCTATCTGTATGACGAACTTGACGGCACTTTCCCGCACCACGAGGCCAACCCGTTGGAGCCGGAAAATGTACGTGATTTACAGCAGCTTGTATTGAAGGAGAAGGCCGACATCGGGGTCATCTTCGACGGCGATGCCGACCGTGTGATGTTCGTGGACGAAAAAGGCACCTTCATTCCGCCCGACCTGATGATTGCCGTGCTCGGACTCTACTTCATCAACGAAAAAGGCGTGGAGGGCAAGGTGATACAGGACATCCGCACCTCCAAGTCCGTCACGGAGTACATCAGCAAGCTGGGGCGTGAGGTGTATATCTGGCGCGTGGGGCGTGCGTACGCGGCCCTCAAGCTCCGCGAAATCGACGGCGCCTTCGGAGGCGAGTTCGCCGGACACTACTACTTCCGCGACTTCTACTACTCCGACTCCGCGATGATTGCCGCACAGGTTATCCTTCACATTGTCAGCGAGATAAAGAAAAAAGGCGTGTCCGTTTCCGAACTCATCGCCCAAATCGCCACCTACGCCAACTCTGGCGAAATCAACTTCAAGATTGAGAAAAAGAAGGAGGCGATGGAAGCGATGAAGAGCCACTTTATGGCACAGGAAACTGCCGTCAAGTATATGGACTTCGATGGCTACCGCATCGAGTTCGCTGACTGGTGGTTTAACGTAAGGCCCTCCAACACAGAACCTTACCTCCGTCTTCTGATGGAAGCCAAAACGAAAGCGATGTTGGATGCCAAACTATCGGAAGCAAAAAAGGTGCTGGAACCTTTTCTTTAAGCGATATGAAAAACGGCCTCACCATCGACATCGGCAACACGCTACAAAAGGCGGCGGTCTTTTCGGAAGACGGCAAAATGCTGTTTTTCTGTGACAAAGAGCATCTTACCGAAGAGTATCTGCTCCCTGTCATTGAGGAATTTTCCGTCACTCATTCCATCCTTTCCAGCGTCGGTGAAAGTGCGGAAATATTGGCAAATTTCCTAAAAAAAACGACCAATTTATTGGTTTTCAGCCATAAGACTTCCCTACCCATTTGTATCAAATACAAAACGCCAGAGACGCTCGGCTTGGACCGGATTGCCAATGCGGTGGCGGCCAACGCCCTGTTTCCCAATGAGAACGTGCTGTCGATACAGGCCGGCACCTGCTTGGTAATGGACTTTGTGACGAAGGATGCGGAATATCTGGGTGGTTCGATTGCACCCGGCTTGGAGATGCGGTTTTCGGCACTGCACCACTTCACGAAACGGTTGCCGCTGGTGAAAAAACAGAAAATCAACTATTTTATTGGCAAGACCACGGAAGAATCCATCCGTAGCGGCGTTCTCAACGGTATTGCAGACGAAATCAACGGGGCTATCGAACGTTATCGGGAACAGTTCGGCGAATTAAAAATCATCCTTACTGGGGGCAACAAAAACGATTTGGAAAACTCAATAAAAAGCACGATATTTGCCGCCCCAAATCTGGTTCTTAACGGACTTCATAAAATATTGACATTTAATGCTAAAGCACACCTATAAGAAAGTCGTTGCTGTCGCTGCCGTCCTGCTCTCCCTCCTGATTGCGCCCGCGCAGAACGATATCAGCTCACCCTATTCGATGTATGGGATCGGATTATTGAGCAACGTCACATCGGGTGCTTACGACGCGATGGGGAAAGTGGGGTACGCCATGCAAAATCCCTATCTTATCAATTTCAAGAACCCCGCCTCCTACGTGGCTTTTGACTCCCTGTCGTTTATCGGGGATGTAGCATTCAGCATTCTTTCCAGCACCCTTTCCACCGATGTAATCACCCAGAAAGCAACTTACGCCCGTCCTGACTATTTTGCCTTTGGGCTGCCCGTGACGAGTCACTGGCGCACCTGTGTCAGCGTGATGCCCTTCAGCAACCTCGGCTACAGCATCAGCGACAACCGTATGGTGGAAAATATAGGAGCCGTATCGTATCTTTACAGCGGTAGTGGCGGCTTGTTTCAGGTTTGCTGGGGAAATGCATTCAAGATATGCAAGGGGCTTTCCATTGGGCTCAACGCTTCTTACCTGTTCGGGAACCTCGCCTATTCCGAGTCGGCCAGTTTTGACGGCGAGAATTTCTTCAACGCCATGAACAGCCGTATCATTGATTTGGACGGTATCTACCTATCGGCTGGAATACAGTACTTTGTGAACGTCAAAGGAAAGCATACCCTCGGCTTTGGTATCGTCTATGAGAACAGCGCCTACATCTGGGCGAAACAGACAGACTTTGCCTACACGTACACTATTTCTGCCTCATCACCCAGTGATACAGTTAAATACGAAACAAAAAAAGGCAACTTGCAGATGCCCCAAACCATCGGTGGTGGTTTTTCTTACCAGTACAAGGATAAACTTTGGATAACCGCCGATGTCTCATGGCAGAATTGGAAAAAGTTACACCTTTCCACTGAAACCATGCGTGAAGATCTCAGCAATTCCATGAGTTATTCTGTCGGCGTCCAGTTCATCCCCGACGCTTCCTCGTCAAATTACGCGAAGAAGCTGCGGTTGCGCATCGGGGCGAGATACTCCACCGGCTACATCAATGCCACCATTGGTCAGACGACCACCACTATTTCTGACTTCAGCATTTCTGCGGGTGTCGGACTTCCGCTCAAACTCTTTACCTCCAACTCTTCCATCGGGATTCTGTTCGAGTATGGCCAGATGGGAACCCATCGAAACAACCTTATAAAAGAAAGTTATTTCCGTTTCTCGCTGCATTTCACCTTGCAGGAGAAGTGGTACCAGCGTGTCAAATTGGATTAAAATCATAAATCATTAAAAAACTAGTAAAAATGAAAAAGTTACTTTTAGCCGTTGCCGTATTTTTCTGCACTTGGGCCGTCAATGCACAATGCAGTTTCCAGTACGGAGCAAATGAAGAAGATTCCATTGCCTGTTTGGGCAACGTCACCGCATTCAACATGCACTTCAAGGCCCAGCACTGGGAGGATGCCTACAGCGCATGGCAGAAGGTGGTCAACAACTGTCCCTGCGCATGGAGCGGCATGTATCAGAACGCCCCGAAGATGCTCCAAGCCATGATCAAAGTTGAAAAAGACTCCGCACGCCGCGAACGCCTCATTGATACGCTGCTGTGGACCTACGACATCTACCCTGCCTCCTTCCCGAAGAATTTCTCCAAAGGACAAGGTATTGGTTATCAAGCCTATTACACGATGATGTACCGCAACAAGGATATGGCTAAGGTGGAGGATGCTTTTGACAAATGCATCCAGTCAGTAGAAATGGAAAAGGCCGCCACACAGCCGGTGGTTTGGGACTGCTACTTCCGTCTTGCCACCCAGTTCGTCATCGTGAGAAAGGACACCAACATCGTGATTGATGCCTACGAAAGAGCCACCGAGTACATCGACGAGGCCATCATCAACGCGTGGAAGAAATACGAAGAGGATCTGCCGCAATTCGAAGCCCTCCAGAAGAAGTTCGACAATGGCGAAATCGACAAAATCGCCTACGACAAAGAGATGAAAAAACTCAATCAGGACACCACCCGCCAAATGGCACTGGTACGTAACTACGAGAAGACCATCGGCAAGATTGAGGCCATGTTCGTCCCCTACGCCGAATGCGACATCTTAGAGAAAGTTTACAGCAGCAAAGTGGAGGCCTACAAAGATGATATTCCTGCTTTGATGAAGATTGTGGGCACGATGCACAAACGCGGTTGCCATAGTTCCGAAACCTTCCGCAAGGCCCTTGAAATCGTGCACAAGGCCCAGCCGAGCGCCGAAACCGCCTTTATGATGGGCGTACTCAGCATCTCACAGCTGAACGACTACGACCAAGCTGCCAATTATATTAATGAGGCCATCAGCCTGTATCCGACCAATGAGCAGAAAGTGGAGCCTTACTACTTGCTTGGCACTATCAATCTGAAGAAGGGCAATTACTCCGAAGCTCGCAACATGGCCTACAACGCCCTGAAGATCCGTCCCAACTACGGAAAGGCCTACATCCTGATTGGCGACCTCTACGCCGCTTCCGCCGGCCGCTGCAACTCCGATGACCCGAATGTGGTGCCGAATGCCGCCTATTGGGCAGCTGCTGACAAGTACGCCAAGGCCGCAGCCGTTGATGCAACCGTGGCTGCCGACGCCAATGCCAAACGCGCCCGTCTGCCGAAAGTGCCGCTCGAAGAGACCTTCAAGAGAGGCCTCAGCGCAGGTCAGTCCTACCATGTGGGCTGCTGGATCAACGAGAATACAACCGTAAGATAAGATGTTCCTGCTGAACAAAATAACCAAAAGCACCCTGCTCCTTGTGAGCGGGGTGCTTTTCATTTCCTGCGGAACACAGGAGTTCTCAAAGAACCAACTGCTGGAGTATGACGGCAAGTTTCCCGATGAGTCGGCCAACGACGTAGCCATCACCTTCAGCGAGTCAGGTCGGTTGAACCTTGAGATCTTCGCGCCACTGCTCAACAAGTACAACGGAGATGAACCTTATATGGACTGCCCTGAAGGTATTAAAATTATCTCTTATGATGCCAACGGCGAACAGGAGGCCATCCTCACATCGGAATATGCCATCAGCGAGGAAGCCACCCAACGGATGGAGGCGCGGACGCACGTGGTCATCACCAACGTGAAGAACGGCGACACCCTGAAAACCGAAAAAATCATCTGGGACAAAGCGAGCCAGCGCATCTACTCGGATGTAGAGGTGCGGCAAATCCGCGCCGACGGCACCGTCAATATCGGCGACGGCTTCGATGCCGACGAGCGTTTCACCAAATACACCGTAAGGAATCCGAGAGGCGAAATCATCGCCAACGACCTATAACGGCAAGATCAGCGGTGGCGGATGAACAATCCGCCACTTTTTTTTGCCAAAGCCGTTGGAGCATAACGGAAATAGTGTATATTTGCAGCCTTTATGTGAAATTCTTAATCCGATGAATTACATTGAATTTGACAAGGAAAAGCTCGTTAATATCGAATACGCCAAATGCCGCGAACTGCTGCGATGCAGCCGCACCGGCTCCTTTGCCACCACCACCCTCCTTCGGCTGAACACACGCAAATACCACGGGCTGTTCATCGTGCCGCAGGACGCCATCGACCACGAAAGGCACGTGCTCGTCTCCAATCTCAACGAGAGCGTCATCATGAATGACATGGAGTTCCGCCTCGGCATACACCAGTACAAGGGCGGTGTCATCGACCCGAAAGGCAACAAATACATGCAACGCTTTGTCGCCGAGCCGGTGCCCACTTACTACTTCCGCGTCGGGAAGTTCAACTTCAAGAGCGAAATCCTTTTCCTCAACAACGCCGACCGGATGATCATCAAATACACCATCCTTGACGATGTGGAGCATGTCTCCTTCCAATTCCAGCCGCTGCTGGCTTTCCGCCAGATTCACCGTCTCACCCACAAGAACGATGTCG
Organism: uncultured Bacteroidales bacterium; assembly: GCA_947169105.1. GTDB lineage: Bacteria > Bacteroidota > Bacteroidia > Bacteroidales > WCHB1-69 > UBA1756. The sequence goes on from CAMVOL010000006.1 coordinate 78,956, forward strand.
CCAACACTGGCTATGAATCTTGTGCAAATGGCGTAAAATATTGTCTTTACGAAAATTACACTCCAGTCTATATCCAATGTTCAGAAGAAATTTACTATGAACACCATCCTGTATGGTACGAGAATTTCGAATATGAGGAGGAAATCAAGCGCGGATACGAAGGGATTGAGGATTTGCTGAATCCCGGAAAAATCAACGTGAAACTGAAAAACCAGGTGCTTTATATCACCCTCGGTACAGAACCGCTTGACCCCAGCACATTAGAAGATTTGTACAATAGTGAGTTACAGGGGCATACAAACCGAAGTACCTATTTCAACTGCCTTCAGAATGCGGCGGAGCAGTTCATCGTGAAGCGCAATGGCAAGACCGAAATCATTGCCGGTTACCCGTGGTTCGGACGGTGGGGCCGCGACACCTTCATCTCCCTGCCGGGACTGACGCTGGCTCTCAACAAGCCCGAACTCTGCAAGGAAATCATGGATTCGATGCTGACGGAGCTTCAAGGCGGACTCTTCCCCAATATCGGCAGCGGCAGCGACTGCGCCTACAACTCGGTCGATGCCCCGCTCTGGTTCATCCGCACCCTTCAGCAGTACGCCACCTTCACCAATACCGAAAAACACATCTGGGACGAATACGGCACCGCCGTCAAGTCCATACTCAACGCTTACAGGAACGGAGCTTTGTACAATATCCGGATGTTGGACAACGGCCTCATCTATGCCGGTTGCGAAGGGAAGGCGCTGACGTGGATGGACGCCATCGTGAACGGAAAGCCCGTCACACCCCGTACTGGCTGCCAAGTGGAAATCAATGCCCTTTGGTACAATGCTTTATGCTTTGCCACTGAAATGGCGCGTTTAGCCAAAGACAAAAACTTTGAAGAGGAGTGGAAGGACATCATCAAGAACTTCCCGACGGTTTTCAAAGAGACTTTCTGGTCAAAGGACCTGGGCTATCTCGCTGATTATGTGGATGGAGACTACAAGAATTTCCAAGTGCGGCCCAATATGCTGATTGCCGCCTCTCTCCCCTACACCGCCATCAGCGAGAAAATACGGCAGCTGATCCTCAAGAAATGCCGTGAAGAGCTGCTGACCAGCAAGGGCATCCGCACCCTTTCCCCAAATGATCCGGACTACAAGGGGTATTATGCCGGCGACCAGGCCACCCGCGATGCCGCCTACCACCAAGGCACCTGCTGGCCGTGGCTGCTTATCCCGTTCACCAATGGTATGTTCTCTGTCTATGGCAAGAAGGCCATCCCTGTCTTGGACAAGATTCTTTTCGAATTTGAGGATGACATTCGCGATTATGGCATCTCCACTGTCGGTGAAATTTTCGACGGGGCCCCGCCGCACCGTCCCAACGGCTGCATCTCGCAGGCATGGAGCGTGGCCGCCCTCCTCTATATGAAGTGGGTGCTGCAAAATAACCGCACACTTTAGTGGCCTATGGACACCGACGAACGCTATATCCGGCGTTGTATCGAACTGGCCCGAAACGGATTGGGCAATGTTCAGCCCAATCCGATGGTGGGTGCAGTGATCGTGTGCGACGGACAGATTATCGGTGAGGGCTATCATCAGAAATATGGAGAGCCGCACGCTGAAGTCAATGCCATCAATTCTGTGGAAGACAAGTCGCTACTGCGGAAATCCACCATTTACGTAAGTCTCGAACCCTGCTCGCACTACGGCAAGACCCCGCCGTGTGCCGACAAATTGATTGAGATGGGGTTCCCGCGCGTGGTTATCGGCTCCACCGACCCCAACGAGAAGGTGAACGGCAAAGGGATTGCCAAATTACGTGCCGCCGGCATCGACGTGACGGTCGGCGTGCTGAAAGAGGAGTGCGACGAACTCAACAAACGTTTTTTCACCTACCATCTGAAAAAAAGGCCTTACGTGATTCTCAAATGGGCGCAAACCGCCGACGGCTACATGGATATCGACCGCACCGCCAACCCAAACGGAAAATACTGGATCACCAACGAAAAAGTGAAGATACTGACCCACCGCTGGCGCAGCGAGGAACAGGCCATCCTCATCGGGTACAACACTTACGTGAACGACCGTCCGCAGCTCACCACGCGGCTTTGGCCTGGGAAAAGCCCCGCCCGCTACATCGCGTGCCAGAATCCTGAAAACACAGAACCTGTCGAAGGTTTCACCTTAGTCCCTGAAGAGCCGGAAGCGGCATTGCAGCGGCTTTACGACGACAAGATGCAGTCGGTGATTATCGAAGGCGGACGAAAAACGCTGGATCGCTACATAAGCAGCGGCCTCTGGGACGAGGCGCGGGTACTGACCGGCAACCAGATGTGGGGGGCGGGCACCGAGGCGCCAAAGATTGCTGGAGGGACTTGCGTGGAGGCTTTCAATATTGATGATAACAGGGTGGAAATTGAAATAACTTTTAACTAATTGAGGGATTGCAGATCCCTTCGCTGCCGCGGGCGGCCCTGCAGTCCATCAATCAAAGCCCAGCATAGCAGGTCTTTTTTTTGATTATCCGTCCATTCTTGCGACAGCAAGCTGTCGCCGAATGTCCTTCTAATCAAAAAAAGGAGTGAAGCCGTGCTTCACTCCTTTGATTGATGGACTGCGGAGAGAGAGGGATTCGAACCCCCGGACCCGTTAAGGTCAACGGTTTTCAAGACCGCCGCGATCGACCACTCCGCCATCTCTCCGGCGGCAAAAATACGACTTTTTCCCCTCCCCTCCCCGCCCTTCCAAAAAAATTTTTACCCACCCCTTTGTATGACTTTTTATCTTACCTTTGCACGTTGCTTTGCAACCCCTTAATTTATTCGCAATTAATTAATAAACAAGTATTTATATGAAAACCATCCGCGAACAATTAGCAGAAATCGGAGTCGTCAATCCGACCGAAATTTACTACAACCTTTCCTACGACGAGCTCTATGAGCACGAAACCAAGCCCGGCCTGACTGGCTTCGATCGCGCATTTTACACCAAAAATGGCGCACTTTCCGTCGATACCGGCATCTTCACCGGCCGCTCGCCCAAAGACAAATATGTGGTCTATGACGACGAGACGAAGGACAACGTGTGGTGGGCCGCCCCTGGCAAGAAGGGCTCCGACAACCACCCCATCACCCCCGAGATCTGGAACCACCTCAAACAGCTCAGCGAGAAACAACTTAGCGGCAAGGCAGTCTATGTGATGGATGGCTACGCAGGCGCCAACGAGAACTCCCGCCTCAAAATCCGCTTCGTGACCGAGGTGGCGTGGCAGGCCCACTTCATCAAAAATATGTTCATCCGCCCCAGCGAAGAGGAACTCAAGGACTTCACCCCCGACTTCGTGGTGCTGAACAGCTGCAAGACCACCAACCCCAACTGGAAAGAGCAGGGTCTGAACAGCGAGGTGTACGTCGCCTTCAATCTCACCGAACGCATGGGCCTCATCGGCGGCACCTGGTACGGCGGCGAGATGAAGAAGGGTATCTTCTCCGTGATGAACTACTTCCTGCCGCTGCGCGGAATGGCCGCCATGCACTGCTCCGCCAACCAAGGCAAGAACGGCGACACCGCCATCTTCTTCGGTCTCTCCGGCACTGGCAAGACCACCCTCTCCACCGACCCGAACCGCGCCCTCATCGGCGACGACGAACACGGTTGGGACGACAACGGCGTCTTCAACTTTGAGGGCGGCTGCTACGCCAAGTGCATCAACCTCAGTGCCGAAAAAGAACCCGACATCTATAACGCCATCAAACGTGACGCCCTCTTGGAGAACCTCGTGATCGACAGCGAAGGCAACATCGACTTCGACTCCGCCGCCAAGACTGAGAACACCCGCGTCTCCTACCCGATCTACCACATCAACAACATCGTGAAGCCCGTCTCCCGCGGCACCCACCCGAGCAAGGTCATCTTCCTGTCCGCCGACGCTTTCGGCGTGCTGCCGCCCGTCTCCGTGCTCAACCGCGAACAGACGATGTACTACTTCCTGAGCGGCTACACCGCCAAGCTCGCCGGCACCGAACGCGGCATCATCACCCCGCAACCCACCTTCTCGTCCTGCTTCGGCGCAGCCTTCCTGATGCTTCACCCAACCAAATACGCCGAGGAGCTCGCCAAGAAACTCACCGAGCACAACGCCACCGCCTACCTCGTGAACACCGGCTGGACCGGCGGCGGCTACGGCGTGGGCAAACGCTTCTCCCTGAAAGATACCCGCACCATCATCTCGGCCATCCTCAACAACGAACTCGTGAACTGCGAGACCACCCTCGTGAAACCGTTCAACCTGTTCGTTCCGAAGCATATTAACGGCCTCGACGACAGCCTGTTGAACCCCGAGAACGCTTGGGCCGACAAGAAAGCCTACAAGGAGAGCGCCGACCAGCTGGCCTCCTTCTTCATCAAGAATTTCGAGAATTTCTCCGACACCGAACAGGGCAAGGCCCTCATCGCTGCCGGTCCCTCCCTCTAATCAATCTATTATTATGGGAAAAGCGAAACCGAAGTCCGTACGCATCCTTCACACCAACCACCTCCGCTCCGGCTACGGCGAAAACGACATCACGCAGGAGCTGTTCACCGAAGCGGAAGTGACCTATGATGACAACGGCAACATATTGACCGAAAGGCACTTCAATTCCAACGGTGAACTGGAGTCGCGGGTGGCGAACAGCTACGACAACGAAGGCCGTCCCACCGAATCGGCGCAGTTCGACAATTTCGACGAACTCTGCCAGAAGAACGTCTTCTACTACGGCGAAAACGGCCGTCTGGACCGCAAGGGCTGTTTCTACGGCGAAGGTTCGCCCGAGTACGCCACCGTCTATGTCTATGAGGACGGCCGCCTCGTCCGCGAGGACGCCTACGACGAAGAGGAGTTCGTCTGCACCGAAAAAGATTACGAATACGACGGCGCCGGCCATGTCACCAAAACGACCGAGTACGATGAGGACGGCAACGTGCTCTACCGCACCACCGACGAGTACGACGAGAACGGCCGCCTTGCCAAACGTCTCCGCGAAGAACCGCAGGAGCACGACAGCCGCACCTTCGTCTATGCCTACGACGAACAGGGCAACAAGACCAAGGAGCTGATGTACAACTTCGACGGGAAGCTGATTGCCAAGGCCTACTACCGCTACGACGAACAGGGGCATAATGTGGAGATGGAGGAGGAAAACCTCGACATCTTCCGTCTGACCCAATACACCTACGACGGCGACAACTGCGTGAAAATCACCCAGTTCGACAAAGACCGAATGGCACTCTCCTACTCCGTTTACGAATACAACGACAACGGCGATGTGGTCCGTATCGAGAACCACAGCCGCGACGAGGTGGATCCGTCGGTTCTTCGTACCGTTTCCGCCCTCGAATACCAAATCGAGTATTAACATGGAAGAGAAAACGCAGGCACGAAAAGGACATTTTTGGTTGGGGCTCTCCGTAGGGCTGCTGATCGGCATCCTGCTTGCCTGCGGCTTCTATTTTCTGGACAAATACACCTCTTTGGAGATGCTCCGTTTCCAGCGTGCAAACACCGAAACAGCCGCCACTGACACGGTCGTGCAAATTGTGGAGACGCCCGTCCGCACGAAGAAAGCGGCGGTCAAAAGCGACACGCTCGCCCCGAACGTCACCGAAGTGCCCGCTGATACCACCGACACCGAGGTAACGGATGATTTCGTGGCGTACGACACCGACGACCTGATGCTGGATATGGATGAGGGAACGAAGCCTGTGGTCAAGACCAAAGGGATTGCCAGCCGCCGCGTCCGAGTCATTAGCAACAACGAGGGGACTGGAACCGAACCCGATTTCGACTTCTTCGATGTGGAGGAGTGGAGCGAGCCTGTCAAGAACCGCCATTCCTACCAGCGGAAAGGAAATATTCTGAAAATCAAAGGTGTGAGTATCAATTCCATAGAAATCGAATGGAAGGACGAATACCGCCTCCTTTACAACGGACACGCCTACCCCATCCCCGAAAATGCGGAATTTACCCGCCTTTCCGAATAAGCCGAAACTGCCATGAAAACCTCCCTCATCAGCTACGCCCGACGGATTGGCCGATACCTGCTTTTTCTTTTCCTTGCCTTCGTCCTTGAACGGACGGCTTTTCTGCTGGTAAACTTTTCCGCCGCAGCAAAAAGTTCCTTCACGGAGGTTTTCGCCACCTATTTCCACGCTTTCCATCTGGACCTTTCCGCTGCGTGCTATATGCTTGTATTGCCGCTGATATTCCTTTCGTTGCAACTTTTTTTCAAGAAAAAATGGCCCGAACGGATTTTGGACGGCTACACGTTGCTGGTCGTTATCGTGCTTGTTTTCACCGCATTAGGGAACATCATCCTCTACAAAGAGTGGGATACAAAGCTGAACTACAAGATTTGGGCGTACCTGCACAATCCGATGGAGGTGGTGCGTACGGCGACGTGGCTCCAGCTCACCGTGGGGCTGCTGGCGGGCGCAGGACTGACCATCCTCTACTTCTGGCTCTACCGCCACTGGTTCGCCCGTCCGGATATTCCGGCACTACCTCGCTTCCGTTGGCTTCCGTTTGTATTGATAATCTTTGTTTTACCGCTCAATTTCGTCGGGATGCGCGGCCATATCGGCGGAATACCGATTTCGCAGAGCAGCGCCTATTTTTCCAAGAACCAAGTATTGAACGATGCCGCCGTGAACACGCAATGGCACCTGATGAAAAGCACGCTGCGTTTCGGGAGATCCAACGAAGGGAATCCCTACGTGTTTATGCCACAGGCAG
>CAMVOL010000007.1 GCA_947169105.1 uncultured Bacteroidales bacterium
GTCCATCCGTTCATTTCTGGTGATGAGCTGACCCTTTTCTTCGCTTCCAACAAGCCCGGCGGGTACGGCGGCTACGATCTGTACAAGGCTACCCGCGCCAAAAAGAACAAACCCTTCGACAAGATTGAAAATCTCGGCAAGTCTGTCAATACCGCTGGCAATGAGGTCTTTCCCGCCCTCCGAGGCGACAGCCTACTCTATTTCTCCTCCGATGGACATTATGGACTGGGCGGCCTGGACATCTATTGTTCCGAATTTGTGAACGGTAGATACCAGAGTCCCGAAAATCTGCTTTCACCTATCAATTCAGAAGCGGATGAAATTGGCATTATGTTTGATGATAGTCCTTCGCTTGACCCCAAATCGAAGAGCCCCTATATAGATAAAGGTTATTTCTCCTCCAATCGTGCTGGCGGAAAGGGTGGTGACGACATCTATTACTTCCTCCTCCGTCCTTTGGTATTCACTATCGCCGGTTTCGTGAAAGATGCAGCCAACCTCCAGGCCATCGATGGCGCGGAAGTGGAGATTGTTGGCTCCGACGGCTCCACCTATAAGACCAAAACCGACGTCAAAGGCCATTACAAATTCGATAAGGACAAGATTAAGGGTAACACCACCTTTACTATGACCGTCACCAAGCCCAAGTATTTTGCTGACGACAATACTGCCACCCAGACCACGGTGGGTCTGACCGAGAATACCGATCTCAAGCAGGATTTCCAGCTCACCCCGATTCCGAAGGAGCCTATTGTGTTGCCTGAAATCCTCTATGATCTTGCAAAATGGGATTTGAAAAAGCAGTATGAAGACTCCTTGATGTTCGTATATGACATTATGACCAAAAACCCGACGTTGGTGGTGGAACTCCGTTCCCATACCGATGCCCGTGCGGATGACAAGTACAATGAGGAACTTTCCCAGAAACGTGCCCAGTCGTGCGTGGACTTCCTTGTGAACAAGAAAGGTATTGATCCCGCACGTATCGTGCCGAAGGGCTATGGTGAGTATATGCCGCGTGTTCTTGACCGTGATATGACCGTCACTTATAACAAGAAACAATTTACCTTCAAGAAAGGTACGAAATTGACGGAGAACTATATTGAAAAACTTGGTTCCAAGGACGAGAAAGAGGCTGCCCACCAGCTTAACCGTCGTACCGAATTGTACATTTTGCGTGACGACTATGTGCCCGGCAGTGATAGTATCGCGCCCGTGGCTGATGCAGGTCAGATTAACGTCTATAAGCAGAAATCCATCCCGGTCACCATTTCCAAGGGTATTGTGAAGGGTACATGCTTTGCCAATAGTAAGACTTTCAACTTTGAGATGGCTCCTGGAGCGGATGTCTATATGAATCATGCCGATGCAACCCGTTTCTTGAAGGACCACATTATCCTTGTCAAGGACTTTGAGGCCGGCAGCGCAGCAATTGACCCCGAGGACGGCTCCATCGTTGATGACGCAGTTCTGGTTCTTCATGATTTCAACCTCGGTGACAATGAAGCCAAGAATGTGAAAGTCATCGTGAGAAAGGGTCTTACTTCCCCGTTCCTCGTCGGTGAGGACTTCCTTAGAAAACAGTTCGGCAACTTCACTGTTGACAAAGCACAAAAAGCCATTATCTTTGAAAAATAGAATTTTTTTAATTGCACTTCTAATCACAATTGTCACTCCCACGATAGGCCAGCCTGTTGTGGGAGCGGCATATATGGAGGGTTATCTTCCGATGCTGGAGGGGAAGAGGGTGGCGGTATGCGCCAACCAGACCTCCATGGTAGGTATGACGCATCTTGTGGATACGCTAATTGTCCGCAAGGTGAACGTGGTTTCCATTTTCTGTCCCGAACATGGCTTCCGCGGCGAGGCGGAGGCGGGCGCGTCCATCAGCTCGTCGGTGGATGCAAAGACAGGTGTTCCGATAGTATCGCTTTACGGCAAAAACAAAAAGCCGACACCAGAACAGATGAAAGGCCTGGATGTCGTGGTCTTTGACATTCAGGATGTGGGTTGCCGGTTTTATACTTATATCTCGACATTGAGTTATGTGATGGAGGCAGCGGCGGAAAACGGCGTTTCTGTCATCGTTCTGGACCGTCCGAACCCCAACGGTTACTTTGTCGATGGCCCCGTTCTTGACCTGAAATTTAAGTCATTTGTGGGAATGCACCCTGTCCCTGTCGTACATGGGATGACGATAGGGGAGTACGCTCGTATGGTGAACGGCGAGGGCTGGCTGTCCAACGGTGCCTCCTGTGAGCTGACGGTGGTGCCGATGATGGACTACACGCACCGCACGCGCTATTCGCTGCCAGTGGCGCCGTCACCGAATCTGCAGACGGACGAGGCCATCTATCTCTATCCGTCGCTGTGTCTGTTCGAGGGTACGGCCGTGAGCGTGGGGCGCGGCACCCAGACCCCGTTTCAAGTTTACGGGCATCCGTCGTTGAAAACCGGAGACTTCTACTTCACGCCGCGCCCCATCAAGGGCGTTTCCGAAAACCCGCCCCAGAAAGGTCTTGAGTGCCGTGGCTTCGACCTCACTGACTATGCCCGTCAAATGCGGGATTCCATCAATAGCTTTAATATTAGCTATCTGTTAACCGCTTTCGAGAACTTCCCGCAGAACCAAACGGAATTTTTCACCAATAGTGCCTTTTTCGACAAGCTGGCCGGTACGGACCAGTTGCGCAAGCAGATTTTTTCACACCGCACCGAAGCCGAGATCCGCGCCTCGTGGCAGTCTCAGCTTGATGAATTCAAGCAGATGAGGAAAAAGTACTTGCTTTATCCCGATTTTGAATGATGGAGAGGATTCTTCAGCTCGACACGGAACTATTCCTGTTCTTCAACGGCCTACACACGCCGTGGGCCGACCGTTTCGTCTATCTCCTTTCGCAGATTTGGTTCTGGATCCCCCTCTATCTTTTGCTTATCTTTCTGGTTTTTAAATTTTACAGAAAAAAAGGATGGAAGGTACTTCTTGTATTTATCCTTACCATTACCCTTTCCGACCAAGCTTGCAATTTGTTGAAGAATAGTGTGCAGCGGTTGCGTCCGTCGCATACGGAAGCCCTTGCGGGAGATATTCATTTGGTGCAGAAGCCAGATGGAAATATGTATTACGGAGGAAAATACGGATTTCCGTCAGCGCACGCTGCCAACTCGATGGCGCTGGCTTTTCTAGTGTTTTTCTTCCTTTCCAAAGGCAAAAAATGGGTGATAGTGCTGGCAATGGCATGGTCACTACTGATGGCTTATACCCGTCTGTATTTGGGAGTGCATTATCCAACAGATATCCTATGTGGTTTTATAGTAGGGAGTTGTAGCGCGTTCTTGATGACTTTTATGTATCGGAAATGGCTTTCGGAAGAGGCTTTCGGCAAATAATAATTTTTTTTTGAAAAAAGGTATAGCGAAAGGAAATTTTTGTACTTTTGCAGCCTCAAAAAAGAACGGGGTGTGGCGCAGTTGGCTAGCGTACTTGCATGGGGTGCAAGGGGTCGGAAGTTCGAGTCTTCTCACCCCGACGTTCTTAAAAAAGTCCGATGAGAAATCATCGGACTTTTTTTGTTCCAACGGGATATTTTTCACGCTTTATGTTGTATATTTGCCTCCGCAGACTTTGAATGCTATCGTTTGATTTAAAGTCTGTTACATTCTTTTTAAAACAAAAATTGCCCTTCTGATGGAAAAAATCATCATTTTAGACTTCGGTTCGCAATACACGCAGTTGATCGCACGCCGTGTCCGCGAACTGAACACCTACTGCGAAATCCTTCCGTACAACAAGTTCCCGTCCGACACGACGGACGTGAAAGGGGTCGTCCTCTCCGGAAGCCCCTTCTCCGTCAATCAGCCCGAGGCGTTCAAGCCGGACCTCACCCCGATCCGCGGACACTTCCCGCTTCTGGGGATTTGCTACGGTGCCCAATATCTGGCGCAGGTTTCGGGAGGAAAAGTGGGGAGCAGCCATACCCGCGAGTACGGCCGTGCCCACCACGCCACCGTTGACAGCACCGAGCCCCTGATGAACGGCGTCCGCCCCAACTCACAGGTGTGGATGTCGCACGGTGACAGCATTTTGGAGATTCCAGAAAACTTCCGCGTTATCGCCAGCACACCCGAGGTGCGTGTCGCCGCCTATCGCATTGAGGGCGAACCCACGTGGGCCGTCCAGTTCCATCCGGAAGTTTATCACTCTGAAGACGGTACCGCCATCCTCCGTAACTTCGTCCACGGGCTTTGCGGCTGCAAGGCCGACTGGACTCCCGCCTCCTTCATCGAAACCACCGTTGCAGAATTGCGCGAGCAACTCGGTAATGATCAGGTGGTTCTGGGACTTTCCGGTGGCGTCGATTCCACCGTTGCCGCCGTCCTCCTCAACAAAGCCATTGGCAAGAACCTCCATTGCATCTTCGTCGATAATGGCCTGCTCCGCTATCATGAGTTCTCTTCCGTCCTTGAAAACTACAAGTCGTTGGGACTCAATGTGAAAGGTGTGGATGCTTCACAGCATTTCTACGAGGCATTGAAAGGGGAGAAGGATCCCGAAAAGAAGCGGAAAATCATCGGCAAGGGATTTATCGAAGTATTTGAGGCAGAGGCGAATAAACTCGATAATGTGAAATGGCTCGCCCAAGGCACCATATATCCCGACCGCATCGAGTCGCTTTCCATCACGGGCATGGTTATCAAGTCGCACCACAACGTGGGCGGCCTGCCCGAACGGATGAAGATGAAAGTGGTGGAACCGCTGAAGCTGCTGTTCAAGGACGAGGTCCGTCGCGTGGGACGTGCGCTCGGAATCCCCGAATTGCTCATCCAGCGCCACCCATTCCCGGGTCCTGGACTCGGTGTCCGCATTCTCGGTGACATCACCCCTGAAAAGGTGCGCATCCTCCAAGAAGCCGACCACATCTTCATTGAAGGGCTTCGCAAACATGACCTTTACGACAATGTATGGCAAGCCGGCGCCATCCTGCTCCCCGTGCAGTCGGTGGGTGTGATGGGCGACGAACGCACCTACGAGAACGCTGTGGCCCTTCGCGCCGTCTGCTCCACCGACGGTATGACCGCCGACTGGGCCGACCTCCCAAATGACTTCCTGCGCGTCATCTCCAATGAAATCATCAATAAGGTGAAAGGTATCAACCGTGTGGTTTACGACATCAGCTCCAAGCCGCCCGCGACGATAGAGTGGGAATAGAATTATCGCCTGCTAAAGCCATTTGGATTTGCATATAGTCGAGGTTGCCCTCGAAGGCGTGGTATAGAAGGGGTGTGTTGTTGTCATTTTAATCTGTTGTCCAACCTCATCACTTTTACAGGTTTGTCGTTGCCGTGTTGCAGGCGGCTGCAGTAGTTAATCTCGCCAGTGTCGCGAAAGCCGCACTTTTCCATCACGCGGCCCGAAGCGGGATTGTCCACAAAGAAGTCGCTCCAGATGGTGCGGAAGCCTTTCGTTTTGAAGCAGTAGTCAATCAGCAATTGAAGCGCCTCGGTGCAGATGCCGCGGTTCCAATAAGGCTTGGCAACCCAGTAGCCCGCCTCGACGTCGTTCTCGCCGATGTCAATGTTGCTCTCACCGTGGGCGTAGTAGCCGATGCAGCCGATGGCTTCGCCCGTCTTCTTCAGCTCGATGGCCCAGATGTGGTCGCTATGGAAGATGGTTCGGATGATTTCGAGGCTTTCGTCCACACTTTGGTGGGGCGGCCAACCTGCACGGGGACCAACATCGGGGTCGGAAGCGTACCGGAAGAGGGCTTCTGCATCGTCGTCGCGCCAGGGGCGCAAGATAATTCGATCGGTTTGCAGCATATTGTAGTTTTTTTTAGTTCCGTAGTCCTTTTTTTCTGCGAGTATCAGCAAAATCTGCGGGAAAATTTAAAACCTCCTTGTCCGCCGGCAGTACGCCTCGTACTCTTCACCGAAGTCGCGGCGGAGGCGGCGTTCCTCGCTGATGACCTGCGTCATCATGACGGCGAAGAAGAGTGCCCACACGAGTGCGGCCTGCCAGGTCCACAGCCACACGACGGCGCCGGCGAGGTAGGTGAGCGTACCGGTGAGCATGGGGTTGCGGTTGAGGCGGTAGGGACCGTCGGTCATCAGGTGCTGCGTGCGGGGCGCCACCTCGTGCCCGAAAGCGTCCATCGGGTTGCCCTTGCCCCGCCGCTTCATATAGACGATGGTCCACACACTCAGCGACAGTCCGCCCAGCATCAGCACACCGGTGATGGAGGCCCTCACGGCACCGATGTGCTCCAGCTCCGGCATTCCGGAGGCCAGCCACATCACGGTCGGCATCAAGGCCACAAAGAGCACGCCGCCCAATACATAACCGATGATTTCACGCAATAGTTTCATGGTTCCAAAAAAAATAATTTAGTCCCGCGACTGCGCTGACTTCTGCAGACCATTCTCTGCGCGTATCAGCGAGATCTGCGGGAAAACATTCAAGCCGCAAAAATAGGGAAAAATGTCGTACTTTTGCGGAGTTAATCAAACCACATTATGTCAATAGCAAGATATTTCAAATTGGTCATGATTCTGATGGCCTCCGTCATGATGACCTCCTGCATCGCCTACCGTCCGCAGGTGGCGGAGATGCCGCTCATTCACGAAAAGGGAGAACTTCAGCTGAACGGAAGCGTCGGGCTCTCAGCACCCCTCGGTGATGCGTATATCGGTACGACAACTTCCTACGGTGCCACCGACTGGCTGGCGGTGCAGGCCCACGTCAACTGGAACGGCTACAAAGGCGGTTACGGACACGCGGCGGTCGGTGCGTTCAAGGCATGGAACCATGCTGTTTTGGAAGGATACATCGGTTACGGCTTCGGCGGCAACAAATGGAAAAACGAAAACACGGGACGCGAATTCACCTCCCGCTACCATCTGCCGTTCGCACAGCTCGAATTCGGCTGGGCTGGCATCGCAAACGGCCATATCGACATCGGCTTGGGCGTGAAAGGCGGTTGCCTGTTCCCGAACCTCGTTGACCGTAAGCCCGCCACCGAAAACCATCCCGAGAGCATCGTGCGCTCCACTGTCCCCGTGGCCCTGCTGGAGCCGCAGCTCTTTTTCCGTGCCGGCGGCAAGCACCTGAAGTGGACTTTCAATCTCGGCTACAGCCAGCTGTGGGGCACCGGACCCGACCGGGAAGCCTTTGCCGGCACCAACGCCATCTATATGCCCTTCACCATCAACATGGGCATCACTTACGACTTCAACGTTTTCACCAAGAAAGGGGAGAGGTAGCATCTGTCCCGCTGCCACCGCCGAATTCCGCAGACTTTTTCTGCGAGTTTCTGCGAGATCTGCGGGAAAACATCCGCGGGATTACAGTTTCGCCATGAACTTCGCGCTCTCCACCACGAACCGCTCGTGGATGCCCTCGCCGATGAGGGTGTCGCCCTCGAAGCACTTCACGGCGAACACCAGACGGCGGCGGTCCACCTCCACCAGTTCGGCCTCGCACCGGATGGTGGCGCCCACGGGACTGGCTTTCAAGTGCTTGATATTGACGGCGATGCCGACGGTGGTGTTGCCCTCACCGACCTTATCGCAAACGGCCATCAGGCAGGTTTTCTCCATCAGGGCAATCATGGCGGGGGTGGCAAACACCTCCAATGCGCCGGAGCCATAGACCGCGGCGGTGTCCTTGTGCTCCACCACCAGCTGCTCGCTGTGGCGGAGGCCTTTCAAAATGTTGTATTCTGTCATAATAATTGATGTGAGGTTATAAAAATAGATTGCAATTTTGTCGGAGCCAATGCGGGAAGACAGGATCGGAAAAATAGATTTTTTTGCAGCAAATCCTGCTTGGCATTGGCAAAAATACAAAATTATCTTGTAACAAAGAAATTAGTAATAAATTTATTAGTAATCATTTTATTACAAGATTGGCGAGATATTGCATTTAATGTCATTTTATTGATTATCAATATTATAGGTAGATAAAAATCGTCGCTAATTCCGATTTCTACCCCAAATTCGCCACCCTGAAATTTCAAAATTATTCCTCAGATTTATCCTCTTTGTTCGATTTCTTAATCTGTTCAAACCCTTGGTCAAAGAACCAAAATATAACCGTAAATAACACACCGCTCACCAGTCCGCCAATGATGGAGCGGCGCAAACTGAGGCCCGAGCACAGCCAATCCACCAGAAAGAAGGCAATCGTAACAGCGATAAATTCGATGAGATAAAACGTCCAATTTCTTTTCTTGAAAATATTCATATTCGCTGTTTTTTTGGGGTTGGCAAAAGTACTATGATTCTGGGTTTTGAATTACATTAACTATCGACGTGGGCCGACCGTTGAGCCGCCGGTGCAGCGACAATTGATAACAGGATGACAATCGTCAGAAACAGTCCCGTACGTGAGTGTGCTGCCTCCACTGAGTTCCACTTCCAAACTGGAACAGCAGGTAACATCGGCAAAGCTGCCGCCACTCATGCCGCCAAATATCATCGGAGCGTTAAGGTCGACGGCATTCAGATGGCTGGCACCGCTAAGGTCAATCTCCATAAAAGTGTGACCGATACCATTCGTTGTGATGGTGGAAGCCCCAGAAAGATTGGTGAAAATCTTATAAGCATCCATTGATCCTGTGTATGTGGATGCACCGGAAAGATTAAGATGAACTTTTTCGGCGGAGATATTGCCGCTGTAGATAGAGGCTCCAGAAAGGTTAATGTCAAGTTGATCACCCTCGAGATTCCCGGTGAACGAAGACGCTCCACTTAGATTGAGTTCTAAAATCGTATTTGCAGGGATGACGGCCGTTGCTGGATCATCGTATCTCGTGTTCGGTTTGAATCCGATGTGCAGCTTGCCGTTCTTCACCTCCACCAAAACTCTTTCGTGGGCACGTTCGTTCACCGTAACAACCACATTATTCACTTGGTCGCTCATTGTCACTTGGAAAGCGTCGCTGACATCAAGGCCGTTGTATATGCCGTCGATGGGATAGTCGCGGGTCGTAGGGCGCCCCCAGTCTTTCGTGCATCCAACGAATAAAATGCATATAAATAGCATGATAAATACTCGTTTCATATCTGTGTCGTCTTTTTTTTTTCGACTGCAAAAGTACTAAAAAATCATATATAAAATTATGATTTATAGTTATTTATAAAAATAACTTTTTAAAAAAGTTTAACAAGGTTTAACAAAAAAAGTTTGGTGAGTCCATTCTTTCCTTTTACCTTTGCATTCGAAAGTTATTAAAAATCAAACTATTAAACTATTAAAAATTAAAGTTATGGAAAAAAAAGAAATCGAAGATTTACTACAAGTGCCATTAAAAAGTTTAAAACCGCTGACGCCTGTGGAAACATTTAAAACGATTGCTGAAAAGTTGATAAACAATTATTGTATCAAATGCGGGAATAATGAATACTACTTGGCTGAAATAGAATTCTATTACTATAGAGAAAAAGACAAGGATTGTTTTGAAGAAGGAAAGAAGAATTGGGAAGAAATCACTTATCCTCGAAAGACTAATGCAGGGGATTTATTTTTTCATTTAAGTGGTATAGACATCTGTTTTAAAAGTGATTTGAAAAAAGATAAAAGAGGACTGGTTGGCTATGGTGGTGGAATATTGATTCGAGCTATCGTAGATGCAAACAACCCCAAAAAACTCATTGTTGGGCCTTTGACATGCAAAGACGTGATTTTAAATTCTTGTGAAGGAAAAGAAATGCCAAGCCTTGAGCCTGCATCACGACAACGCAACATCACACCTTCTAATGCATATCGTTATTTAGGAAAAACAGATTTTGATTCTATAGCAGAACAGAAGAACAGAGATGGTACCCTTGAATTGGCTTTCTATGATTCTAATATACAGGAAAAAGAATGGAATTATGCGAGATCTTCGTATTATTCAAGTAGATTAAAACCTGATTTTGCAAAAGAAAGAAATTAGAAATATGCTAACCGACCACCTTACCAACACCGTTTTCCTCTCCGATTGGCTTTCAAAGGAGTGTTCTATACTGTATCAGAGTCTTACGAAGACACTTCGGGACAATGCCGTGGATTTTCGGATTTTGGGCAACACCAACGACATCTGGTGCCGCGACTACATGCCCATACAAACGGATGAAAAGCGTTTTGTGTCTTACAAATACTATCCCAACTATCTGGTGGATAAACATCAAGAGCAATATATCACAAATGTCAGGGATGTGGGAAACGTGTATTTTCTTCATCGGACTGAAGTGGTGCCTTTGGACTTGGTGCTCGACGGCGGCAACGTGGTGAAATGCGGCAACAAAGTGGTGATGACGGAAAAGGTGTTTGTGGAAAACAACGACCGGTCGCGCAACGAGGTGCAACGGCTTTTGGAAGATGCCTTTCGGTGCGACATCGTTTTCTTGCCGTGGGACGAGAACGAGAAGTGCGGTCACAGCGACGGCATCATCCACTATGTGGGCGGCAACCGCGTGCTGCTGACCAACTACGACGATTTCGATAAAAGTTTTGCACAAGATTTTCTCCGGATTTTGGAGAAGCATTTCGATGTTAAAACACTGAAATACAACGTGGAGAAAACAGACAAAAACAGTTGGGCCTACATCAACTTTTTACAAGTAGGCAATCTGGTGCTCGTCCCGCAACTGGGCATCCCGGAGGATGATCAAGCCCTTCAACAGATTGCGGAAGCAATGCCGCAGTGCAAAGTCGTTGGTGTACCGGCAGGGGAAGCCGTACGCAAAGGCGGCGCATTGAATTGCATATCATGGAATATTAAATTGTAGAAGGATGGAAAGGCTGCTGTCTGGAACGCGAACAGGATGCTTTATTCCTTATGCCTCTTTGACTTCGCACAGAAGCAGGTCGCCGCAGTTCGCATGGACCTCTTCGAAGATTTCCCTGCATCGTTGCGCGCTCATCCTGTTTTTCGTTCCCACTTCCATCATGTCTTTCAAGGTAGGGTGGCCTGTGCCGTTGACGGAAGTGGCGTGTTCGCCATTATAACCCTCCGTGCAGAGCGTCAAGTCGTATGCGGGAGCAAGATGCCAAGTGTATTGTCCTTTTCTGACTTCCGAAACCATGAAACTGAAATTCTTGCAGTGGTCGTCCTTGTTGTCAGTCAGATAGTTAAAAACCATTCGACGGTACATCTCCTCCACCTCTTTGGCATTTTGGGTGAGGAAGCCTGTCAGCGCAAGAAGGTTGTTGTAGTCGAGAAACGGTGTGTTTAACGACAGACACAGCAATCCGCCTGCCGTGGCGGTATGGATGCGATCGCCGTTGGGCGCAATGTCGAAACGACGTGTCGTAAAATAGCGTCCGTTGGTCAGTTTGCAATCGGGGACATCAATACCGCATTGTTTGGCCACCTCGTTATAGTGTAGCTCCTGCTGCCCGATGTCCACAGGATCATAATAGTGACGGAACTTGATAAGCCAATGTCCCTCACTATCGCTGAAAACGGCCTTGGGACGTGCCCCGCCGCTATTTCCACTTTTGTAAAGAAGCAATCCGGCATCGGTGTCTTGTTGTTCTTTCAACACCTCTAGAGCTTTCTGTTGAAGCAAGTCAAAATCAGTTATGTTATTCTCTTTAACAACCACTGTTTCAGGATGATAGATTAAAGCACCCATACCCCCATCGCCCACGATGCTCAATCTGTCAATGGCAGAAAGGTCGGCATCATTGATGCCTTCTCGCAGCAAGGCCTTGTGAAGCAGGTAGCGGCCATAGCCATCGGGAAGACTGTCTTCAAAGATGCCAAAATTACCATGAAAAGGCTGGGGCTTGGCAATAAACAAGCCCGTTTTTAATGGGAGCTCCAAGGGCGAAATGCTGAACCCGTCAGCCAGCCATGTGCGGTCATACTCAAAGGCACAGAGGCGGTCGTCGGGGGTGAGGGAAAGCATCCCGACAATATTATCGTGATATTTGATGGTTAATTTGTCTATGTTCATTTCCTATACGCTTTTGTCTTGCCGGAATTATGGCGTATTTGCGTCAGTTCTTCCATAGTTGAGTATTTTGGGGTGGCGAAAACGCTTTTGATTTCAGCGGTGTAGCCCAATGCCATTGCCAGCATGATCAGGTTTTTCAGTGAGATGAGACCTTTTTGTTCGAACCGTGCCACGTTGCTTACGGCGACACTGGCTTGCTCGGCCACTTGCTCGCGTGTCAAACCCTTCTCCACCCTGCGGTGGCGGAAATCAGCCGCTATCTGCATGCTGATGGCATCGGCATTATCGTGCAAATAGCCCTCAAGAACTGACAATATATTGTCTGTATTGTTTGTATTCATATAGAAACAACTAAAATATTAGCAGTTGCAAAAATACATTTTTTTGGGATAATATCAATATGAAAAGAGAAAAAATGTTTTCCGGCAGTTGTTTTCTATAGATAATTCACCACCCCGAACACACAGTGGCACACCGTGAAGCCGACGGCTGATACTACGGCCGGCAGGTTCTTGCGGTCGATGGCAAAAAGGATGAATGCCAAACAGGGCGGGAGGGTCAGCAGAAGAATCACCCACGGAGCGGTGATGCCGGCATAGTACAACAGCCATCCGATGTAATACGCTGCTAAACAGGCGATAGTTGCAACCACCAACGGGGAGAAACGGAACTCGCTCCGTTCTTTGTGGATGACAAAGCAGAGGCTCGCCACGGTCAGCACCTGAAAAACCGAGCCGATGATGTCCACCACCGGTGTGACGGACTCCGTACGCAGGATGTCATCCGGCGCGGGAACGGCAAACCAGATGAAGTTCGGGAGCATCACCAACAGGAAAAGGAGAAGCCCCCAAAAGTCGAAGCCGAAACGGTAATTTTGCAGCTTCATTTCAGCATTCCGCTTTGGTGATTGTTCTCTGTAACCGCTCCAAAACCGGGCTGCATCGCCGCCGTCCATCTGCACGTGGTGGAATTGGAACGACACGGGCAACGTGGCCTTGAACCAGCGCTTGCGGTACTTGCCCCACATCACCATCGGGTTGAGGAACTTGTCGGTGTATTGGTTCACTACGCAGTCGAGTTCGGTCTGGATCATGGCGGAGGTGCCGACAATCATATAGCCGTCAAGGAAACGGCTCTATAGAATAACAGTGGCAGTACACTTCATCAAACAATATTATTGATGAAGTTCATCTTCAAAGGTACAATTCTTCCAAAACCACCAAATTCCCAAGCCCAGCGACAAGAGGCTGGCAAGAAGGATAAGCAGGCAAATGACATTGGTTTGACCACTTAAATCAATGAAAGAGAGGGAATTGTTGACAATATGAATAATAATGCAAGGGATGATGCTTTGGGTGCGCCAATAGAGCCAGCCAAGGATTATGCCGAATGTCATGGCCCCGAAAAAACCTATAAATCCATGAAACAAACCAAAAACAAAAGCAGAAATGAGAATGCTCAACCACAGGCGGCAGCGTGCATTTAGCAGGCCGCCAAGCAATACACCACGAAAACCTATCTCTTCCGCTATGGGACCGAAAATACTGCCATAAAGTATGGCGGCTATTCCAGAAAAAATCTCTTGACTGCGCTCTTTCATTTGTTCAGTTGCCTCCGAGAAAAGCAGGTCATAATTAATCAATTCGAAAAACGACATTAAGGCAAGCAGGTTGGCTACGGAAATCAGGACAGATATTCCCAACACTAACCAAATCATACGCCTATAAAACGGTGACAATAAGCAAACTTCCCATCAGACTCGACCAACCCATAATGTCATAATCTAAATGGTCTGAAAAAATATCACATAGAATACCGCCCATTATGATTGGCGCAAGAAACAATAGACACCAAAACAGAAAATGTTTGATTGTTCTTCCTATATCTTCATTCATAGTACTGCTTTTTATAGGGTCACTATCGTTTGCTGCAGCCGTTCCAAAAACCGAGCCGCGTCGCCGCCGTCCATCTGCACGTGGTGGAACTGGAACGACACGGGCAGCGTGGCCTTGAACCAGCTCTTGTGGTACTTGCCCCACATTACCATCGGGTTGAGGAACTTGTCGGTATATTGATTCACCACGCAGTCGAGCTCGGTCTGGATCATGGCGGAGGTGCCGACAATCATGTATCCTTCGAGGAAGCTGCTTTGGCACTCCTCCGCCACCCGGGTGGTCAGTTCCAGATAGTCGCGGTTGAATTGCTGGAGGTCGGCGGAATAGGGGATGTCGCACGAGTTGATGCCGCCTTTGCGGTTGCGCACCACCACGTTGATGGCCATCTGGTCGTAACGGAACAGCTTGCCGCCCTCTGGCAGCAGGTAGAGCTCTTCGGTTTCGTTGGCCGCCTTGCCGATGCACCAGCACATCAGCGTGTTGAATTTGATGTGTTGCCTTTTGCTGAGCTTCAGCAAGTGGCTGACATTCATCGTTTTCACCAATGTCACCATCGGCATCGGCGCGTTCAGCCACATCTCGAAGGCGAACGCTCGGTTGGTCTCTTGTGGGTTGATTTCGTGTTTCATATTTTTTTTGCAAAAATCGCAATTTATCCTTTATGGAAGAGGGGTTGGGGAAAATATTTTCTACAGACACCACTAATGAGGAGTATTTTCTAAAAGATTGATGCTTTTTGAGAGCGCGTGCCTCTGGCACGCCATTGTCTGTACGCCCTGCTTCCACCCCACATTGCATGTGGGGTTATTGAAAATGGCTCCCTTTGGGAACGTTATTCATGAGACATATTTCCTAAGTCACGCTTTGATCTTATCAATAGAATAAACAAAAGCACCATAACCAAATTGCTGATCAAAAGGCAGATGGCGAGACTGTTGACGTGCAGGTAATAATTGGATTCTGTCATACAATATTTGCCATCAAGCATTGCGTTGGTGTACATCAGAATTTCTGCAACCACTATGACAATGAAGGCGATAGTGGCGAGTATGGCGAATGTTTTTCTTGTTATTCTCATAATTTATTGTTTTTGGGTTTCTCTCAGACAGCGCAGAAACTCGTTGAGCGTTAATCTACAGATAGTCCTTCCCGTAGGAAACGTCTCAAACTGAGGTGCGTGATGCCGTCCGAGTCCTGCCGGCTGACCAACGGAGTCATAGAGATGACGTACTTCGGGTAGTTGTCCTTAATGGTTTGCAAGTTTCCGAACTCGCGCTCTCGCGTACTCTCATCAGCGATGATATACGAAGCCTGCACATATACTCGATGGCCTTCTGGCTTGGTGCATACAAAATCAATCTCACCAGCATGTAGTTGTCCCACAGTTACTTTGTATCCTAATCGGACAAGATGGTTGTAAACGATATTCTCAATCACCTTCTCAATGTCGCCCTCGCGCGAACCGCCAGCCAATGAATTGCGCAAGCCGTTGTCTTCGAAATAGAATTTGTCATTGTTTTCGAATAGTTTCTTGCCGTGAATGTCGTAACGGTTCACCCGATGAATCAGGTATGCATCACAAAGTGCCTTCGTGTAGTTGATGATGGCCGTAGAGGTGATGCTTTCGCCTTGCGATTTCATATATTTGGCGATGCTGTTTGCCGAAATGATTTTCCCGGCATTATCGGCCAAAAAGCGCACGAGGTTTTCAATGAACGGCACATTGCGAATCTGATTTCTCATGATTACATCTTTCAGCAACACAGTGTGATAAACGTCCATCTGATATTCACGCGAATCCTGCTCGTCAAGTCCCATTTTCAACAAGCCCGGCAGTCCGCCAAACTGGATATATTGCGATAAGGTGTCATCGGAATCTGGCAACTGATGGAACAGCATGAACTCTTCGTAGCTCAACGCTTGCACGTAAATCTCCTTGTATCGGCCGCCAATCAGGGTGCTCAAGTCGCTGCTGAGCATTTTCGAATTTGAACCTGTGACGATGATTTCAATGTCAGGTTCTTCGTAATAGCTGCGCACGCTCTTTTCGAACTCCTTAATATCTTGAATCTCATCTATGAGGATGAAATTCAGCTTGCTCCTGTTCCTCTTTGCATCAATGAAGTTGTTTAAGTCTCTGTATGTGACAATGTTGTCAAATTCTTTTTTTTCTTTATCAATGAAAATAATATTGGCGTTTTCGTCTTCGCTTATTTTATCCCGAAACATCCGCAAAATATAGCTTTTGCCAATTCTGCGCTGCCCCGCCAGAATAATGATGGTATCCTTGCCAAGATACCGCTCTATTTTATCAATATAGCTTTGCCGAACAATTGTTTTCATATTTTTATCTTTTACAAAAGAAATTTTCTGCAAAAATACAAATTTTATCTTTTATGGAAGATAAAACTAATTTTTCCCGCAGACTGCACATAAACACGCAGGTCTTTTTCTGCGAGAATCAGCAATTTCTGCGGGAAAACAACTGGCGGGAGAATACGTTACCCCAGATATTTCACGAAGGCATCGGCTTGCTCTTTCAGGGCGGCGCGCTGGTCGTCGGTGAGGATCATCCGGCCCTCCGTCCAAGCCTCCGCGTTGAGGATGACGCCCGTCTGCGGGGCGGCCATCACGTCGGCTTTGATGAAGGTGAGCAGTTCAGTGAGCTTCTCGCGGCACTTGCCCGTCGCCATCTGGCCGCCCGCGCCGCTCAACGCCACCTTTTTGCTGTTGATGACCGTCGGTGTGGCGAAGTCGTAGGCCACCACCGGGCGCGAAAGCCAGTCCAGCACGTTCTTCAGATGCCCCGGATAGCTGAAGTTGTACTCGGGCGTGAAAATCCAGAGGCCGTCGGCCTTGGCCACCGTCTCACGCAGTTGGACCACCGCCGCAGGTGCGGGATACTCGATGTCCTGGTTGAGCAACGGCACGTCCGTGTAGTCAAGATAGGTGATTTCGGCTTTGCCAGCCAAATACTTTTCCGCCTCCTTGGCAAGCAGACGGTTGAATGAATCTTTTCTCAAAGAACCCACAATAAAAAGGATGTTTTTCATAATAATCTGATTTATAATTTATTGATTTGTAACTCTCAACTTTCCATTTTCCATTTTCCATTTTAATTGTATCTTCCCACGAACTCCCGAACTATCCGGAATATCGGCTCGTACGTGTCGAACAAGGCGTTTTCGTAGGTGTCGTGAACCGTGTGGTAGTACTTGAAGGCGTCGCCTTCCTCATTCTCAAAGAAGATGCACGGCACGTGCCGGACGGCGAACGGATAATGGTCGCTGTTGCCGGCCAACTCGCCACGGTTCAGTGACTTGAAATGGTGCTGTTCGTCATTGATTTTTTCAAATAGGGCAAAACCGCTCATCCCCTCATCGCTCACTTCGCAGTATTGCACGGGATTGTTATCGCCGATCATGTCAATATTGAACAGATACTTGATTTGCGCCAGCGGCACGATGGGGTGTTCGGCGTACCACTCCGAGCCGCGCAGGTTGGCATCCTCGCCCGAGAAAGCGATGAAGTACATGTCGTATTCGGGACGGTTTTGGACATAATAGGCGGCCAAGGTCACAATCGCCGCCGTGCCGGAGGCATTGTCGTTGGCTCCGGCATAAAACACATCTTTGCCGAGATTGCCGAGGTGGTCGTAGTGCGCCGTGAAAACGTAGCAGCTGTCGTGTCGGCGGCCTTGCACCTTGGCGATGACGTTGAAACACTCGTAGTCTTTCAAGAACTTGTTGTCGATATTGACCGTGATGGTTTTGGCATCCTTCGGGAAATCGGAGGTGGCCCAGATGACGGGCTTGCCCATCACCCGCTCGCCGTAAGCCTTGTAGAACTTCAGCAGCGGCGGCCACGTCTGTATCATCCCGGCATTGTTACAGCTTGTCCCGCCCCATATTTTCTGAAAATCCTCATAGTGCTTGTACGAGAACCAAAAGTCGCACACCACGAAGCAGTCCTTGTACTCGGGTTTGGCGAGATCGCTGAACATCTTGGCAGCATCGTAATGGTTGGTATCTACGTAATAAAGTTTGTAGGTGCCGTGCACGCCCGGCGAATACTCGCGCATGGAGAAATCCACCCCCGGAGTCAATGTACGGCCGTCCACCGACATCTCCATTTTCTTCGGAAAAGTGTTGATGTTCAGTTTGAAGGGCTGACATATCACCTCATCGGCACCGGTCTTCTCAAACTCCTTTTTCAGATATTTACCAGCTTTGTTGGCTCCACCATACGCATAGCCGCGTCCTTGGTATTTTGCGGAACTCAACTCCTTGACAATCTGTTTGTAATGGTTCAAATCCTGTGCGTACAGCTGCACGGAGGCGAAGGCAAGGAGGAAAATCAATATCTTTTTCATAACCGAGGGTATTTAAATGTTCAAGAAATGAATTTTCCCATTAGACGGGCGGCGGAGGGAAAAACTACAGGGTCAGTCTAATTCCCTTCTAATGTCAGCTTGCAGGGGAGGTGCTTCGGGAAAAGTTCTACGAACGATTCGGCGTCCACCCGCATCTGGTAGTCATAGAGGTCCATCGTGAACTCCTGTCCGTCGGCGACGACCGTGAAGACGATGGGGGTGCGTCCTGTACCGCGCTGCGCCTTCTTGCCGGCGGCGTGTGACTTCTCCACCGTCTCTTTGATGATGTTGGCGAGATTTTCGGAAACGTCCTTGATGCCGATGCTGACCCGCACACGATTGCATATTTTGGTGAATGCGTCACTCAGATAGATGATGTTCAACGGCTTGAGTCCATACTGCTTTTCCATGCCTTCTTTGGTGAAACGCTCCACCACCTGCGCCGTCACCAACAGGAACTGTCCCGGCTTGAAGAGGTGGTCGTACCGAGAAAAGTCCTCGCTGAACAGCATCCACTCGAAGGAGGTGTCGTAGTCTTCCAACGTGATGATGCCGTAAGGTTTGTTGGTTTTGGTGATCTTGTCCTGCCGTTTGGTGACGAGGGCGGCGAAGGAGAGTTTTTTGTTAGCGTACTTGCCCCATTCGCTGCGGTTCTCGATGGTGGTCAGGGTGGTGTTGGTGAAGCTCTTGATGATGAGGCGGAACTGGTCGAGCGGGTGGCCGGAGATGTAGAAGCCGGCGATTTCGCGCTCGCGCTGGAGCTGCTCGTAGGCCGTCCACCGTTCACATTCGGGAGCGGTGGGGGAGGCGCCTGGGTCGGCTTCTCCCGCCGGCATGTCGTCGAAGATGGAGAACTGCACCTGCTCGCCTTGGTTCTGCATCTTGTTGCCGTAGGCAATCAGTTTTTCGGTGAAGGTCTTGCCGTCTTTGTCGGCGGCAAAGAACTGGGCGCGGTGCAGACCACTGAAGCTGTCGAACGCGCCGACGGCGGCCATGCTTTCAATCATCCTCCGGTTACAGGAACGGAGGTTTATCCTTTCCACGAAGTTGAACACGCTGGTGAAGTTGCCATTGCGGTTGCGTTCTTCTATGATTTCGCTCACGGCGGATGCTCCGACGCCCTTGAGCGCGGCCAGCCCGAAACGGATGGCACCTTCCTTGTTTACCGTGAATTCCAGCTCCGATTCGTTGATATCAGGCGGTAGGACGGCGATGCCTTGCGCCGCGGCCTCCTCTATCAGTTCGGTGACCTTCTTCAGGTCGTTGATTTCAGTGGTCATGTTGGCGGCGAGGAATTCAGCCATATAGTTGGCTTTCAGCCATGCCGTCTGGTATGAGACAAAAGCGTAGCAGGTGGCGTGCGACTTGTTGAAGGCGTAGGAGGCGAACTTCTTCCACTCCTCCCAAATCTGGTCCAAGTCTTCCTTGCGGTAGTCTTTCTGCGTGCCGCCGTAGATGAACTTGGTCTGCAACTCCTCCATCAGTTTCAACTTCTTTTTACCCATGGCTTTACGCAACGTATCGGCCTGACCGCGGGTGAAGTCGGCGAGGAGGCGCGACAGCAGCATCACCTGCTCCTGATAGACGGTGATGCCGTAGGTCTCGTCAAGGATTTTGCCCATTTCGGGGATGGGGTACTTGATCTTTTCGCGACCGTGCTTTCGGGCGATGAAGGAGGGAATGTTGTCCATCGGGCCGGGACGGTAGAGCGCTACCATAGCGATGATGTCCTCGAAACGGGTGGGCTTCAGCTCGCGGAGGTATTTGCGCATTCCGGCACTTTCAAACTGGAAGATGGCGGTGGTGTCGCCGTTCTGGAAAAGCTTGTAGGTGGGCTCGTCTTCGAGCGAAATCCCGTCGATGTCGATGTCGATGCCGTGCCGCTTCTTGATGTTGTTGAGGGTGGCGGTGATGATGTCGAGGGTCTTGAGCCCGAGGAAGTCCATCTTCAGGAGGCCGGCCTCCTCCACGAGGGAGCCTTCGTACTGCACCACCATCGTGTCGGAGTTCTTGGAGGTGGCGAGGGGGATGCAGTCGAAGAGGTTGTCGCGACCGATGATGACGCCGCAGGCGTGGACGCCGGTACCGCGCAGGGTGCCGTCGAGCTTGCGGGCGAACTGCAGCGTGAGGCGCGTTTTTTCGTCGCCGTGCTCGAGGTAGTTCTTCATTTCGGGGATGGTCTTGATGGCCTCCTCGATATCGACTTTTCCGCCTTCGGGAATCAGTTTGGCGAGGGTGTCGCTTTGGTTGAGGGGCAGGTCGAGGGCGCGGGCGCAGTCGCGGATGGCCGTCTTGCCCTTCATCTCCATCAGGGTCACGATGACCGCCACCTTCTCCTTGCCGTACTTCTGGCTGACGTACTCGATGGTCTTTTCGCGGCCGCTGCCGTCCATGTCGATATCCATATCAGGCAGGGAGATACGGTCGGGGTTAAGGAAGCGCTCGAACAGAAGGTCGTACTTGATGGGGTCTATGTTGGTGATGTTCAGGCAGTAGGCGATGGCGGAACCGGCGGCGCTGCCACGTCCCGGCCCGAAACGGATGCCGTTTTTGCGGCCCGCTTCAATGAAGTCCAGCACAATCAGGAAGTAGCCGGGGTATCCCATCTTGCCGACAGTCTCCAGCTCGAACAGGAGCCGTTCCTTGATTTCGGGGCTGTAGTCGTTGCCCCACCGTTTGCGTGCGCCCACCCATGTGAGGTAGCCGAGGTAGTCGAACTCGTCGGTGAACTGCAACTCCTTGATCTGCCGCAAGGGTGCGGCGAAATCCTCGGAGTAGGGGGCGTAGTCGGGCTCGTCACGGAAGCTGGCGGGCACTTCGAAGCGGGGCAGGGTGGGGTCGTGCTTCAATGAGATGACGCTGATCTTGTCCACGATATGCTGGGTGTTTGCCAGCACTTCGGGATGGTCGGAGAACAGCTCCTCCATTTCGGCGCGGGTGCGGAAGTACTCCTCTCCGGAGTAGGCCATCCCGTTGTCTGCCTCCTCGTCAGTGGCAATGGCCCCCGTGACGTACTTTTTTCCTGTATTGATGCAGATGAGCATCTTGTGGGCTTCAAAATCCTCTTTATCCACAAAATGCACATCATTGGTGGCAATGCAGCGGACGTTGTGTTTTTCAGCTAGTTGCAAAAGGGCCTCGTTTACTAACAGCTGCTCCTTGTGCCCGTTGCGTTGCAGCTCAATGTAGTAATCGCTGCCATAGATGTCCTTGAATTCCTCCACGATACGGTCGGCCTCCTTGAGGTCGAAATTGACGGGCACGGTGCCGTCGTGCAGCGACGGGTTGGCCCGCATGATGGCTTGGGGCAGTTCGCCGCCGAGGCAGGCGGAGCAGGCGATGATGCCTTTGGAGTACTGCCGCATAATCTCCTTATCGACACGGGGTTTGTAGTACTCGCCTTCAATCCAGCCGAGGGAGACGAGGTGACTGAGGTTGCGGTAGCCCTCCATGTCTTTGGCCAAAAGAATGAGGTGGTCACCGCTGCGGTCACTTTTCACATCCTTGCGTTTCAGCAGGCGGCTTTCGCGGGCCACATACACCTCGCACCCGATGATGGCCTTGAACGGGTCTTCCTTGTGTTCCTTGTTGAACTTCTCCACCTCGCTCACGAAGGCGTAGATGCCGTACATGTTGCCGTGGTCGGTGACGGCCATGGCGCGCTGTCCGTCGGCGTAGGCTTTCTTGATGAGTTCGGGTATGGTGGCCAATCCGTCAAGGATGGAGTACTGCGTGTGAACGTGCAGGTGGGAAAAGTTACTCATAATAAAATGGTTAAATGGGGGGTGGTGTGCGTATGAACAACGCCGCAAAGGTACAATTATTTATTGAAAAATAAGTCGTACCTTTGCACCCCAAATTTAAAAATATATGAAGGAATTTGACAACCAGTCCAAACTTGAGATTTTCAATACGTTAACGAAGCAGAAGGAACATTTTGTTCCGCTGAATCCCGGCCATGTCGGCCTCTATGTATGCGGACCGACCGTCTATGGCGAGCCGCACCTCGGCCACGCACGCCCCGCCGTCACCTTCGACCTTGTCTTCCGCTACCTCCAGCATATCGGTTATAAAGTGCGCTACGTCCGCAACATCACTGATGTAGGCCATCTGGAGCACGATGCCGACTCCGGTGAGGACAAGATCGCCAAAAAGGCCCGCCTCGAACAGCTGGAGCCGATGGAAGTGGCGCAGTTCTACATCGACAGCTACCACCGCGCGATGGACGCACTCAACGTGAAACGCCCCTCCATCGAACCCCGCGCCTCTGGCCATATTATGGAACAGATTGACATGGTGCAGCGCATCCTCGACGCCGGCTTCGCCTATATTTCGGAGGGCTCCGTCTATTTCGACGTGGCCAAGTTCGACAAGGAGTTCGGCTACGGGAAGTTGTCGGGCCGCAAACTCGACGAACTTTTGGCCAACACCCGCACCCTCGACGGGCAGGAGGAAAAACACAACCCCGCCGACTTCGCCTTGTGGAAGAAGGCCGCCCCCGAACACATCATGCGTTGGAGATCCCCGTGGAGCGACGGCTTCCCAGGCTGGCATATCGAATGTACCGCAATGAGCACCAAGTACTTGGGTGAACAGTTTGACATCCACGGCGGCGGAATGGACCTCCTTTTCCCGCACCACGAGTCGGAAGTGTGCCAAAGCACCGTCGCTAACGGCGTGGCCTCCGTCAAGTACTGGATGCACAACAATATGATTACCATCAACGGGCAGAAGATGGGTAAATCGTTGGGTAACTTCATTACCCTCAATGAGTTCTTCACTGGAAAACACCAGCTACTGGAGCAGGCATACTCGCCGATGACCATCCGCTTCTTCGTCCTGCAGGCGCATTATCGCGGCACCCTCGACTTCTCGAACGAGGCGTTACAGGCCGCCGAAAAGGGTATGGCGAAGCTCTACGCCGCCGCCGCACTCCTGCCGAAACTCAAGGCCTCCGACCACTCCGATGAGGACATCACCGCGTGGGTGGGCCGCTGCTACGATACGATGAACGATGACCTCAACACGCCGCGTCTCATCGCCGAGCTGTTTGAGGCCGCCCGCATCATCAACTCCGTGAAAGACGGCCGCATTGCCCTTACGCAGGAGGATTTGGACGACCTGACGAAGTACTTCGGCATCTTCTTCTATGACATTTTGGGAATGAAAGCGGAGGAAGGCCGCGGCAACTCCGAATACACCGACAAACTGATGGACCTCATCATCGACATCCGCAAAGACGCCAAGGCCAACAAGAACTGGACGGTCGCCGACCTCATCCGCGACAAGCTGACGGAGATGGGCATCACCTTGAAGGACACGAAAGAGGGCACGACCTACGAACTCAACTAAGCCATGCCTGACCGCTCGCAGCAGCCGCCCGTACAGCAACTGGAGGGTTTCACCCCGCAGCCTCCGCGCCGCATCTCCCTCACCAACGGCGTGGTTCTCAGCTTCTTCGAGAACCGCTGCCTCGACCTGATACATCTGGTGGTAAGAATCAAAGCGGGAATCCTTTACGAGCCGCAGAAGCGCGTCGCCGCCTTCACCTACGAACTCCTCAAGGAGAGCCATCCCACGATGACTTCCGCTGAAATCGACGATTTTTTCGACTACTACGGCGCGACCGTCACCACGGTGTGCAACTTCGAGTATATGAGCCTCAACGTCCAGGTTCCGAAAAAGAATCTGGACAAGATTCTCCCCGTGCTGGCCGATTTGCTGCGCACTCCCCGTTTCCAGTCCGACAATCTGGAACGTTACCGGGGAAAGAGCATCCAAGATTTTGAGTATTACGCCCAAAAGACCGATTATCGGGCTTCCCAGCGGATGCTGAATGCCTATTTCGGCCAAGATTTTCCGTATGGAAAGATTTTGGAACGTTCTGATATTGAGGCGGTCACGTTGGAGCAGATGGTAGCGTACCACAAAAGCACATGCCACGCTGGAAACATCCGTCTGTTTGTAACGGGCAACCTTGCGGACGACGAGCTTTCGATGGTGGCGAAGAATTTTGAGACGCTGCCGGCAGGGGAGAAGGCGCCGTCACTGCCCGACGCAGGCGTGCACTTCGAGCCGTGCCGCATTGCCGAAACGTGGGAGAACGCCCTGCAAACGTCGATGGTGCTGTGCCGCCCGTCGCTGCCGTATCTTGACGAAGACACGCACAAATACCGTTTTCTGACTACCCTTTTCTGCAACTACTTCGGCTCCAGATTGATGCAGAACCTCCGTGAAACCAACGGCTGCACCTATGGGGTGTCGGGTTCCACCCTCTATTATTCCGCCGGCTCTCTCTTTTCCATCGAAAGCGAAGTAAACAACGACAAGGTGGGGGTGGCGCTGGACGAGTGTTTCAAGGAGATGCGGCGCATTTGTGACGAGCAGGTGGGCGACGAAGAGCTGGCGCTGGTACGGAACTATCTGGTGGGCAATTCCTTGCGGTCCATCGACGGCACCGTGGCCTACATGCAGACCTATATGCCGTGGGACGACTTCGGCTGCGACAGCACCCGTTTTAGCGATTTTCTGCAGGAAATCCGGCAGATTACAGCCACCGACGTGCAAAACTTGGCGCAGCGGCTGTTCCGACCGGAGGATTATACGGTGATAACAGTCGGAAATGTTCAATAAATGAATCAGGAATCTTCTTCTTCTGGGGCTATCAACTCGTCGTTTGAGAACATCTCTGACGTCTTCACTTCCTATTCGGAGATTCCTTCAGAGGGATTCAACTGCTTGTACAAGGCGCAACGATATGGCAAGTGGTTCGTTTTGAAGGGATTGAAGCCCGAATACCGTAACCAGACTTTCTATTTGGAATTGCTGACCAAGGAGTTTGAGTTGGGGGTGAAGATGGAACATCCCCATATAGCCCATACTTTCAGCAAGGAGAACGACCCAGTGGCAGGTCCCTGCATCGTGATGGAGTATGTGGACGGGATGACGCTCCGTGAGTTCTTGGCAGAGAAACCGGATGCCAGAACCCGTCTGAAGATTGTGCGGGAGCTGCTGTCGGCGATGGTGTACTACCACAGTTTGCAGATCATTCACCGCGACCTCAAGCCCGACAACATCCTGATTACGCGCAACGGGCACAACGTCAAGCTCATTGACTTCGGATTGGCCGACAGCGACTATCACGGCATTTTGAAGCAGCCGGCGGGAAGCAACCGTTATGCCGCGCCGGAGCAAGTGGCCGGCGATGTTCCCATCGACCTGCGTGCCGACCTGTATGCCTTCGGGGTCATCCTGCCGCAAATCTTCCCGCACCGTTACAGAGCCATTGCCCGCAAATGCACCCGCTCCGACCGCGAACAACGTTTCCGTAATGCGGGTGAGATTTTGCAGCGCCTGCAACGGCGGCGCGTCCTTGTTCCAGGCATTACTGCTGCGGTAGGGATAGTGGCTGTTGTCGGTATAATGGCTTTCCTTGTTCCGCATATTCAGAGTGTCAGCAAAAATGAGACGCAGTCTGAGACTGCCGACTCAGTGGCGCAAAAACCGCTGCAGCCTGTCAATGTCAAGGATACGGTTGTTGCTGTTGTATCAGACATACCTGAAGATGCTATGAGGCTCATAGATACGAAGTTGGATTCGGTTTACAGTCCTGCTTGGAAGTGGTTCCGCGCCGTCACCGCTGATGATTCAGGGATTGATTCGGCAAAAGCGTACGCCATTCTCCGTGAGTCGCTGGACAGAACGCCCCCGTATAGTCGTGAAAGGCACACAAAAATCGTGAATGAAGTAGTGAAACAATACCCTGCTTGTGAGTCTCAGCGCTGGAAACTGGAGCAGTATGTAGAACAGAGCAACCTGAATCACCATACGGACTTTAGTGGTGCCGTATTGGAGTTTTGGGAGGAAAAAAAGAAAGCGGTATATTAGCCAAAAGTAGTTGGCGAAATCTTTGTAATATTTTGTTTTTCAATAAAATATAGTAGCTTTGATGAAACCAGTTTTATCAAAATTATTTTGCATTAAAAGGTGGTAGAAGAAGTTCTTTCTTTTTTGCTAAAATATCCCAAATAATTCTATATTTCAAATTTTAATTTTATGGAAAATTTAATAACTATTTTATTTTCAACAGGAAAATATTTTTCCAAATACATTGAAAAATAGAAATATCTGCTTTATCTTTGCAGCCGTATAAATGAAATTTAAAACGTTAAATTATGGAGAAGAAGAATCCAATTGAAGAGGCACGCCGATATGTGGCCAATGCGGAAGCAATTATCGAGAATGCCTGTTATGATCCTGAGTTGAAAATCTATACGGATGGAAAATATATAAAGATAGCAGGGAACACTTTGTGGAATGGCTGCCTTGTCGCACTGGACGCGGTTTTGAACATACGCAAAGGCAAAGGCCGCCCGTCCATCGACAAATATAAGGCGGCTGCAGGAGAGCGTGACAAAAAGCTGCTGGCCGCCATCGTGGCCGGCTACAATACGATGCACTTGTATATGGGTTACGATGGAGCGAAAGGCAAAAAATTATGTGATGAAGGTTTCGAGTACGCCAACGCCATCATCGACCGTTGCGCGCTGTTGTACCCGGGAAAAAAGTGCGCGTGACGGACAAAGTTAAAAGTTGAGAGTTGTAGAGGCGTGGCATGCCGCGCCTCAGTGTACCGCGCCTCGGGATTAGAAGTTGGAAAGCAGGGTGGGGGAGTTGCCGGTTACGGGCGGGGTTTTGTCATTTCCTCATATAGACTGAACAGCCGCTCCACGATTTCCGATTCCTGCAAATCTTTTGGCCAGCCGTAGGCGGCGAGCACGGCCTCGTCGTTGGCGCGGTGGGCGCGGCGTAATTCAATTGGCATCAGCGTGGCGTCGTAAAGGTCGGCGAGACTGCTGTCGGGGTACAGCGCGCGGGCATCGAGAATGGCTTGCGCGGTTTGCTCGATTTTCTTGCGTTGCTCATCGGTCGGACTGCACCACGGGAAATTGTTGTAAACGTTTGTTACAGTAATGCGGTAATCGCTTTTCAATCGACCACAAACGGCTCTCATCCACGACATAAAAATGGTCGAAGTTAGGACACCGAAATCGTACAATGATGCATTGGGTATCATTTGCACAGAATTGTTAGCAATCACTGTATATGGCAGATAATCAATAGGAACGTATTCGCGACTTTCTCCTGACGTTAATGGAAGAAGCAGGTATTTGCCACTTTCTGGTTGTCGGTTTTCTGTGAAAAGATATGGATAAGCAGCCCATTTTCTTGTGGCCGCTTTAGGGCTTGCCAATCGAAATTGTTTCACTTGTTCTACACGGCGTGCAAGTTCTGGTATTTTCCGTAGTTCTGTAGGATTCAAGTCAGCACACCAAAGACAATAACGTTTTATGCCATGTAAAAAGGTCTGACCATTTGCTGTCTCACGTAAGAATTTTGCGGCATCTGGGGTTTTCTTCACAATGCTATTATACTCTTCTTCAGTAAAATAGAAAGCACCATCATCTGTGCCTTGACTTCCTTTGTTCATTATGGAAACGCCCGTACATAAAGGTTCTTTCCTATTCTCTATAAACACCGTCGGCGCATCGAGCAAATACGGATTTATATTGCGAGCAACGTGTTTTTCGCCGTTTTCATCGAAAATGATTTTGTCTTTTTGTAGGTTGTTTTTATCGCTGAAACCCACAATCACGCAATGCACATGCGCCTTTTGGTTCGATTCGCTGTCCCACCTGAACGTGCGCCACGCAAAATCAATCTGCAAATTGCATTTTTCAAACAACGGTTTCCACAATGCGGCGACCTGCTCGCCTTGCGTTATCGAGTTGGTAGAAACAAGGGCGCAGCGTGTATTTGTGCCGTTTATCAATTCCGCGGCCTTTTTGTACCACGCCCCAACATAATCAATATTGCTACCAAAATCAGGCATAATCAATTGTAAATCATCTTTTTGTTCTTTCGTTTGGAAAGAATACCCCACAAACGGCGGGTTGCCAATGATATAGTCGTAATGGTGCGCTTCACCGTCGGTTTCGGTAGTGAAGCCGCTGAACAGTCCGCTTGTGGGCGCGGCGCCGTCGCCAAGGGGTTTCAAAGTTGCCCAGTCCATCCGCAGGGCGTTGCCCTCAACAATGAAAGCGTTGGTGGTTAGCGGAAGGAAATCAATATTTTGGCTCAGAATGGCTTCGGTTTCGCGAATCATCTGGCTTTCGGCAATCCACAGCGCGGTTTTGGCCACGGTCACGGCAAAATCGTTGATCTCGATGCCATAGAACTGGCTGATTTTCACGTGGATGAAATCGTCGAACCCCAACAGGCGCTCGCCTCGGTTCAAGGCCGAAATCACACGGTTTTCCAACCGCCGCAGCGACAAATAGGTCTCTGTCAGGAAGTTGCCGCTGCCACAGGCAGGGTCAAGAAACCGCAATGCACCCAATTTTTGTTGGAAATCGAACAATTTTTGGTTGCGTTCGCGTAGAGACGCACGGCCGTGCGTCTCTACAATAGATTGAAATTCAGCAGTCAACCCATCCATAAACAGCGGGTCAATCACCTTGTGTATGTTCTGCACGCTCGTGTAGTGCATTCCTCCCTTGCGGCGTGTTTCCGGATTCAGTGTGCTCTCAAACACCGCGCCGAAAATGGTGGGCGAGATCTCTGACCAGTTGAACGGGGCGCAATGGTCGCAAAGAACATCCACAATCTCGTCGGTAAAATTCGGTATTTCAATATTTTCCGCCGCAAAGAGTCCGCCGTTCACGTAGGGGAACGGTTGCAGTTTCAGGTCGTAGCGGTCGCGATTCTCAATTTTGGTATCTAATGCCTTGAATAACTTTATAATTGCATCGCGCGTGTTTTCAATGGAGAAAGAACGGATGTAGTCCTCGAAAGCCGTGCGTGTGGCAAAAAGCCCCGCATCTTCGGCATAAAGGCAGAACACCAGCCGCACGCACAGAATGTTGAGCGAGCGAAGGCTCTGCTCGTCGTTAGGGTTGATGTACTGCTTGATAAGCGCGTCGTAGAGTTTGCCAACCAGCACGCCCGCATGCAACGAGAGTTCCTCCTCGCGGCGCAGATAGTCGTGGCGCGCATCGGCCAGGAATTGCAGCCGATAATGCTCTTTCCGGAGGTCTTTCAGGAAGATTTGTTCTGGCGCGCTGCCCGGTTTTTCAAGGTCGTAAACCAGAAATTCTTGGAAGTTGCAGACCACAATCCAGCGTGGCCGCAGCGAGTTCGGCATCTCATCGGCATAGCGTTTGGCCTGCTCGTAGGGCGTGAGCACGCTGCCGTCGCTCTGCTCGTAGGCGCGGTGCAGGTCAACCTTTGCACCTTTCTGTTCAATAAGAACCTTTGTATCAGGAATATACGCATCGATAAACGACGTGTGCGAGAGCTTCACGCGTTTTTCAAATTCAATGTATTTGGCAGGATCGTCGATGCCTAAAACATTTTGTAGCAAGTCAATCCAGAAACGTGAGGTCTCCTGTTTCTCATCGCCTTTACCCGCCCAAAATTCGGTAAATGCAGCGGCGGCTTTTGTCTGTTCGGTTGGTGTCATTATGCCTGAAGAGATGCTTTTTCTGAAACTCTGAACTACTTGTCCGTCCCGATACGGGACTCGATAATCTTTGACCAGAGTTTTGAAACATTGGTGCTGGCTTCGGCGTGGTTGAGGAAGCACTCCATCGTGTTCTTCAGCAGCATTGCGATGGTCAGCGGACCTACGCCGCCCGGAACCGGCGTGATGTATCCCGCCACTTCGCAGGCCGCATCGAAATCTACGTCGCCCACCAGCTTGCCCTCAGCATTACGGGTGATGCCCACATCAATGACCACCGCCCCCGGCTTGATCATATCGGCCGTAATCAGTTTCTCTTTTCCGACGGCAACTACTAGAATATCAGCCAGTAACGTCATCGCCTTCAAGTCCTTTGTATGGGTGTGCGTCATAATGACGGTGGCGTTCTCGTCCAACAGAATCTTGGCCACCGGCTTGCCGACGATGTTGCTGCGCCCGACCACTACAGCGGTCTTACCGTCAATCGTAACGCCCGTACTCATAATGAGTTGCACGATGCCTTTAGGCGTGCAGGGCACAATGCCGTGCATTCCCTGCCACAGTTCACCTACATTCAGCGGGTGGAACCCATCCACATCCTTGCCTTTGTCAATGGCTTGGATGATGTGGTACTCGTTAAGGTGCTTTGGGATAGGAAGTTGTACCAAAATGCCGTCCACGAGCGGGTCTTCGTTCAGCACGTGAATCAGGTCCAAAAGTTCCTTCTCCGTGATGGTCGGCTCCAACGCGATGAGACGGGAGTCCATCCCGACGGAGGCAGCGGCGGCCAGTTTGTGCTTCACGTAACGTTGGCTGCCCTCATCATTACCGACCAGAATAATGTAAAGGGAGGGACGACGCCCGTACTTGGCTTCCAAGTTGGGCATCTGGGTACTCATTTTCTCCTTAATACGAGTGGCAAGTGCTTTTCCATCAATGATTTGAGCCATAATTATTTGGGATTTGAGAGATTCAAAAGATTTGAGAGATTTGAGAGATTTGAGAGATTTGAGAGATTTGAGAGATTTGAAGATTCTATAATGCCCAGTGGGCGATGTCGTTCCGGTGGAAGAGATTGTCGCAGTGGATTTTGTCGATTTCCGAATAGACGCGGGCTTTTGCTTCCGTGTGGTTCGCGCCTTTGCTCACCACCATCAGCACGCGGCCGCCATTGGTCATCAGCGTACCCTCCTTACGGACGGTGCCCATGTGGAAAACGGTGTCTTCGACGTTCTCCAATCCGCTGATTACGTGACCTTTCTCGTAGCTTCCCGGGTAACCTTTCGAGGCGAGCACCACACCCATCGTCACTTCGTCCGACCATTTCGGCGTCTGCGACGGTGTCGTCCCCGTGGCCACTGCCATAAAGATATCGTAAATGTCGCTTTCCAACAAAGGAAGTACCACCTCGGTTTCGGGATCGCCAAAGCGGGCGTTGAACTCGATGACCTTGATGCCCGTGGGGGTCTTCATCAGTCCGCCGTACAGCACACCCGATAGGGGAGTACCCTCTTCATTCATTGCTTTAGCAGTCTTGCACAAAATATTGTCGTATGCGAATTTACGGTCTTCTTCTGTAATGAACGGCAGAGAGGTGTAGGCACCCATCCCGCCCGTGTTCGGACCCTTGTCACCGTCGAAGGCACGTTTGTGGTCTTGCGCCAGCGGCATCGGATAGACGTTGTCCCTGTCCACAAAACACATGAACGAAAATTCGGGACCGGTGAGGAAATCTTCGACAATCACCTTGCCTTTGCCATAGGTCGTATCCAACAGCATGGATTTCAGTGCGTCGCGGGCTTCGTCCAACGTTTCGGCTATCACCACCCCTTTTCCAGCGGCAAGTCCGTCGTACTTGAGGACGGCGGGGAACGGACGGGTACTCACGTAGGCCAATGCGGCGTCGTAGTCCTCGAAGCTCTCGTACGCTGCCGACGGAATCCCATATTTCAGCATCAGCTTCTTGGCAAACTCTTTGCTGCTTTCGATCTGCGTGGCCGCTTGGGTGTGACCGAAAATTTTCAGCCCTTCGGCACGGAACGCATCAACGATGCCGACAGCGAGGGCGGCTTCCGGACCCACTACGGTCAAGTCAACCTTCTGATCTTTTGCAAATTGCAGAAGACCAGCGACATCCGTATCCTTAATAGCTACATTCGTGGCGATAGCAGCGGTGCCTGCATTTCCAGGGGCACAGAAAATTTCCGTCACCTGCGGCGAACGGTGGAGGGCATCCGCAATGGCATGCTCGCGTCCGCCGGAACCAATGACCAATACTTTATTCATAGGGATTTGAGAGATTTGATGATTTGAAAGATTTGAGAGATTTGAGAGATTTGATGATTTGAAAGATTTGAAAGATTTGAAGATTTGAGAGATTTGAAAGATTTGATGATTTGAAGATTTGAGAGATTTGTGAATGCGCGAATCTTTGAATTTTTTGAATTTTTTAAATCTTTTGAATCTTTTTAATGTTTGAAGTGACGAACGCCGGTGAACAGCATTGTGATGCCGAGTTCATTGGCTTTCTTGATGGCGTCTTCGTCGCGGATGCTGCCGCCGGGCTGCACAATGGCTGTCACGCCATACTGGTGGGCAAGCACGACGGTGTCGTCGAAGGGGAGGAAGCCGTCGGAAGCCAGCACCAGACCTTCGGTGTAGCCAGCGGCGTGTGCCTGTTTCAGAGCGATTTCTGCGGAGCCGACACGGTTGGTCTGGCCGGCACCGATACCGAGCG
Source organism: uncultured Bacteroidales bacterium (assembly GCA_947169105.1). Taxonomy (GTDB): domain Bacteria; phylum Bacteroidota; class Bacteroidia; order Bacteroidales; family WCHB1-69; genus UBA1756. The sequence continues at coordinate 32,469 of CAMVOL010000007.1, forward strand.
TGTGGTTGTCTTTCACCACCGCAATGGCATTGGATTTCACGTGTTTGACGATTCTCCAGCCGAAGGCCATATCCGCCATCTGCTTGTCGTTCGGTTTCACGTCGGTGACACACATATCGGTAGTGACGTTTTCAATCTGTGTGTCAAGTTGTTGCGCCAGAAGTCCGCCAACTACGCCGACATATTGCGGCACGGGGGCGTTGGTTTTGGTCATATCGACTTCCATCACGCGGAGGTTCTTCTTGGTGCTGAGGATTTCCATTGCTTCCGGGGTGAACGACGGCGCGATGACGATTTCGAGGAAGATCGGTTTCATCCCTTCTGCAATCGTCTTGGTCAGCGGGCGGTTCATGGCGACGATACCGCCGTAAATGCTTACCTTGTCGGCTTCGTACGCGGCCTGCCATGCCTCTTCGATGGTGGGGGCCACGGCCGCACCGCACGGGTTCATGTGCTTGAGAGCCACGCAGAACGGTTCGTCAAAATCGCGGACCACGTTCAAAGCGGCGTTAGCGTCCTGGATATTGTTGTAGGATAACTCCTTGCCTTGCAGTTGCTTGCCGAAAGCGAGGGAGTAGGGGACGGGCGTAGCGGCAGCGTAGAAGTTGGCCGTCTGGTGCGGGTTCTCGCCGTAGCGCAGGGGCTGTTTGAGATCGTATTCCAAGAAAAGCTTCTCGTTCAAACCGGCCTGTTTGCGCATATATGTGGCGATGCAGCAGTCGTATTCGGCGGTGTGCGTGTAGGCTTTGGCCGACAGTTTGAGGCGGGTTTCGCGGGAAGTGTTTCCGTTGGCGCGGATTTCGGCAATCACGGTGTCGTAGTCGGCGGGGTCGCAGACGATGGTGACATCGTGCCAGTTTTTGGCAGCACTGCGCACCATGGACGGTCCGCCGATGTCGATTTTTTCGATGGCTTCCTCTAAGGTAACGCCTTCTTTTGCAATGGTTTGCTTAAAAGGATACAGGTTCACGCAAACGAGATCAATAGTCTCGATTTGCTGCTCTTTCAAAATTTGCATGTGTTCAGGCACATCGCGGCGGGCGAGGATACCGCCGTGAACGTTCGGATGGAGGGTCTTTACGCGCCCGTCCAGGATCTCCGGAAATCCGGTCACGTCGCTGATGTTGATGGTGCGTACACCGTTATCTTCCAGAAGGGTCTGCGTGCCACCGGTGGCAATGATTTCCCAGCCCAGTTCCTGCAGCTGCTGCACAAAAGGAACCAGATTCGTTTTGTCGCTTACGCTTACTAATGCTCTCATTTTTTGTTTAAAGTTTATAAAGTTACAAGTTTTTCAGGTTGTAGAGACGCACAGCCGTGCGTCTGACTGTCATTTTCGGTATGAGGTGATAGGTAGGAAGTGAAAGTTCCCCTTCTATATAGAAGGGGTGGCCGAAGGCCGGGGTAGTAGATCAAATCAGCAGTTCCCTTATCGTATCCACATAAATCTCGTGTTCGATTTTCTGACCGAGGCGGTGGACTTCGGCGGGGTCGTTGCCCTCGTAGGGGAAGGCGCGTTGGGCGATGATCTTGCCGCCGTCCAGTGTCTCATCCACGAAATGGACGGTGATGCCATAGACCTTAACGCCGTAGGCGACAGCGTCTTCCACAGCGTGCGCCCCTTTGAAGGCGGGCAGCAGCGACGGGTGGATGTTGATGATTTTCCCACGGTAGGCGTTCAGCAGCACGCCTGACACGATGCGCATATAGCCGGCGAGGCAGACGAGGTCCACCTGGCGGGCTTGCAGCATTTCCACGATTTCCTTTTCGTAGTCGGCTTTACTGGCGTAGGATTTCGGGCTGAACACAAAGCTCTCTATTCCAAACCGTTGTGCACGTTCGATGACGAGGGCGCCAGGCTTGTCGCACACCATCAGCACCACTTCGGCATCCAATCGGCCGTCGGCACAAGCCGCGGCAATCGCCTCAAAATTGGTGCCAGAACCGCTGGCAAAAACTGCAAGTTTCTTCTTTTGAGTCATTTATTTGTTTGTCGTGTTTGGTAAAAGGTGACAGGTGACAGGTAGGAAGTGTAAAGAGGGGTGGTGCGTGGGTAACCTCCTACTTAATACCTATTACTTATTACATTATAGTTTTCAGTTTTCAATTTTCAGTTTTCCGTTTTCCGTTTGTTTAGTCACACAGGATATTCACGCCCAGCACGTCGGTGACACGCCCGATGACTGTGGCCTTCTCGCCGTTGGCGTACAGGATGTCGATGGCTTTCTTGGCCTCCTCTGCACTCATCACGGCAATCATTCCGATACCCATATTGAAGATGTTAAACATTTCTCTGTGAGGAACTTTGCCCCATTTTTCCAGCATCTTGAAGACGGGCAGGATCTCCCACGTTCCCTCGTGGATTTCCAAACCTTGTCCCTCGTGCAGCACGCGCGGGATGTTCTCGTCGAAGCCGCCGCCGGTGATGTGGCAGATGCCGTGGACATCGCACTGGCGGATCACCTCCAGCATCTGCTTGACATAGATGCGGGTAGGGGTGAGGAGCACCTCTCCGAGCTTGCGGTTGCGGTAACTTTCGGGAAGCTGCGCAGCCAGTTCTCCATCACACTCTGCAATGGTGGAATGGTAGCTGAAACCGTTGTCTTCAACGATTTTACGCACCAAGCTGAAACCGTTGGAGTGGACACCCGTGGAGGGAACACCCACAAGGACGTCGCCGACAGCGACCTTGCTGCCGTCAATCAGCTTCGACTTTTCGACCACGCCCGTGGTGAATCCGGCAATGTCGTACTCGCCGTCGGAATACATGCCGGGCATTTCGGCCGTTTCGCCGCCCACCAAAGCACAGCCGGCCTGACGGCAACCGTCGGCCACGCCCGCCACGATGGCTTCCACCTTTTCGGGGATGTTATGGCCAAGTGCCACATAATCAAGGAAGAAGAGCGGTTCCGCACCCTGCGCCAAGACATCGTTCACGCACATCGCCACGGCATCAATGCCGATAGTGTCGTGCTTGTCCATCGCGAAGGCAATCTTCAGTTTGGTGCCCACGCCGTCGGTGCCACTGACCAGAATAGGCTCCTTGATATTCAGGCTGTTAAGGTCGAACATACCACCAAAAGAGCCGATGTTACCCATCGACCCTTTGCGGTTTGTTGAAGAAACGTGTTGTTTGATTCGGCGTACCACTTCGTAGCCAGCTTCGAGGTTTACGCCTGCGTTTTCGTAGGTTTTTGCCATTACTTTCTATGTAAAATATTGGTTAGTAATCATTTATTTCTTCTCTTCGGGAATAGCCACAGGATAATGTCCGGTAAAGCAGGCCAAGCACGGTTTGGCGCAGCCGAAGGTGGATGCCGTGGTGGATTCTGGACTGAGATAGCCGAGTGAATCGGCACCGAGGACGGCACAGGCTTCCTCCAGTGTGCGGTTGGAGCAGAGCAGCTCTTCCGGTGTCGAGGTGTCCACGCCATAGTGGCAGGTGTATTTCATCATCGGGCTGGCGATACGGACGTGCACTTCGGAGGCGCCAGCCTCGCGCAGCAGCTTCACGATTTTCAGTGAGGTGGTGCCGCGCACGATGGAGTCGTCCACCAGAACCACGCGCTTGCCACGCACAATGCTGTGTACCGGACTGAGTTTCAGCTTCACACCCAATTCACGCTCGCTTTGTACCGGCTGGATGAAGGTACGGCCCATATATTTGTGCTTCACCAACCCCATCTCGTACGGGATACCGCTTTCTTCGCTGTAACCCATTGCAGCACTGAGACTTGATTCGGGAACACCGACCACGATATCGGCTTCGACGGGACATTCACGATAGAGCCGACGGCCCGCCTCTTTGCGGTATGCGTGGACGTTGCAACCGTCAATGTCACTGTCGGGACGGGCGAGGTAGATGTATTCCATCCCGCACATATTGAACTCTTTACAGTCGGAATAGCGGTTGGAACGGATGCCCTTGTTATCAATGCAGATGATTTCACCGGGCTCAATGTCCCTGACGAATGTCGCACCGATAATCTCGAAGGCGCAAGATTCACTGCTGATTACATAACCTTCACCTAACTTTCCTAAGACCAAAGGTTTGATGCCGTTTTTGTCGCGGCAGGCATAGAGGCGCTTCTGGGTCATAATAAGGAAGGTGAAACCGCCTTCAATCATTCGTAAGCTGTTGATAATGTTTTCGATACGGTCCTCGTTATTTTTCTTCTTGATAAGATGGGCCAACAATTCGCTGTCAAGCGCGGTTTGGAAGATGGTGCCAGTTTGTTCGAGATAGTCGTAGATTTCCTGCTTGTTCACGATGTTTCCGTCACCGGCGACGACGAAGTCACCGCTGGTGTGGTGGAAGAACAGCGGCTGCACGTTGTCGAGCCCGCTGCTGCTGACATTTCCGTAACGAACGGAAGCCATTCCGATACTTCCCTTCAATTCGTTGATGATGGTAGGACAGAAAATACTGTCAACCAGTCCCATACCACGATGACGGTGGCATTTTCCGTTGTCGTCGAAGGTGACCATTCCGGCTCCTTCCTGACCGCGGTGTTGAAGGTTATGCAGTCCGTAATAAAGGGCTGCCGATGCGTTGGGTACATTGTAAACTCCGAGTAATCCCATGGTTAATTAATTGATTTTTATTATTTTGTGAAATAACGTACTGCGTTATCAAAAATTGGTTGCCAACGGTTTCCGTCAATGTTCTTGAAGAGGTTCTCCTCGTAACGCTCGCTGTGGCCCATCTTGCCGAGGATGTGCCCGTCGGGGCTGACGATGCCTTCAATATCATAATAGGAGCCGTTGGGGTTGTCGGTGTAGCGGAAAGCCACCTGGCCCGCCTCAAACAGCTTCCGGGCCAGCTGCGGATTGACCACGAATTTACCCTCGCCGTGGCTCAGTGCGATGGAGTGACGTTCGCCCGTCTTGAAGCTGGACAGCCACGGGGAGTGCGTCGAAACCACCTCGGTTACTGATATTTGTGAGATATGGCGGTTGATGTCGTTGCGGAACAAGGTCGGGGAGTCGGTGGTCACGCTGCCGATTTTCCCGTAGGGGAGAAGGCCACTCTTGACCAACGCCTGGAAGCCGTTGCAGATGCCCAAAATCAGGCCGCCACGCTCTTGGAGGCCACCGATCGACTTGGCAATCTTCTCGTTGCAGATGACACTGGCAATGAACTTGCCGCTACCGTCGGGCTCGTCACCGCAGGAGAAACCGCCGCAGAATGCCAGAATGTGACATTCGTCGATGCGGGCGGCCAGCTCGTCAATGGAACGGTTGACATCTTCCTCCGTCAAATTTCTGAAAATGAACTTCTTGACCTGTGCACCCGCCCTGCGGAACGCCTTCTCGGTATCGTAGTCGCAGTTGGAACCGGGGAAGACTGGCAGACAGACGACCGGGCCATTTTCTGGCACAGTGCCTTTATATTTCAATTCGCTGTCATTCAGTGTATCAGACTGTTTTTGGCAAACCTCTTCGTGATATTCCGGCTGGGCTTTTGTGGGGTAAATTTTCTCGTAGCGACCGCTGTTGGCCTCTTCCAATTCGGAAAGGGCTATCACCGTTCCGTTGATTTCGACGGAAGGTTCGGAAATTACCTTGCCCAAAAGAACGGCGTTTTCGTAATGAAGTTCGCAGTCGCTTTCTACGATAATGGAGCCGTAATTAAGGTCGAAAAGCTGGTTTTCATCATAGTTTACCTTAGCACCTAATGCATTGCCGAAACACATCTTGCAGATGCCTTCCGCCACGCCGCCGAACGCGACCGACCAGCCCGAAACGATGTGGCTCGCCTCGATATTTTGGCGGACAAAATTCCAGTTCCGTTTCAGTAAGTCCGTGTCAGGGAAGAAGTTAGCGTGCGGTGTGTGTTGGATGAGATAGATGCGGTTGCCCGCTTTCTTGAACTCGGGGGAAATCACCGTCTTGGCATCCACCGTGGTGATACCGAAAGCGACGAGGGTAGGGGGCACCTTCAGATCTTCGAAGGAACCGCTCATGGAGTCCTTGCCGCCAATAGAGGGAAGCCCCAGTTCGGCCTGCATCCGCAATGTGCCGAGCAAAGCGGAGAAAGGCTTGCCCCATGTGTGCGGATCGTGCGTCATCTTTTCAAAATACTCCTGATAGGAAAAACGCATTTTGGCGTAGTCGCCGCCGGCGGAAACCACTTTGTTACAGGCTTCTACGACAGAATAGGCGGCTCCGTGGTACGGACTCCAGCTGGTTAGGTCGGGATTGTAGCCGAAAGCCATAATGCTGGCCGTGTCGGTATAGCCGTCCACGGGCAGTTTCTGCACTGACACCTGCGTCTCGGTGGCTTGGCGACGTCCGCCGTAAGGCATCAGTACGGTGGAACGACCGATGGTGGAGTCAAACATTTCGACCATCCCTTTCTGCGAAGCGACGTTCTCATCGGCCATCACAGACATCATCTTCTCCTTTAACGAACCTTTGTAATTGTTTGTATGGAAGGGATTTGAATTATCTACTGGAGATACTTTGACGGTGGTGTAGTGCTTGGCGCCGGCACTGTCAATAAACTCGCGTTCCAAGTCGCAGACGACCTTTTTGCCGTTGAAGATACGCATTCTGCCGGTGTCGGTCACATCGGCGACGTAGGTCACTTCGATGTTGTCGCGGCTGCAGTATTTCTCAAATTCGGCACGGTCGGAAGCTTGGATGACCACCGCCATACGCTCCTGCGACTCGCTGATGGAGAGCTCGGTGGCGTTGAGGCCGGCGTACTTGACGGGCACGCGGTCGATGTAGATGTCGAGCCCGTCGGCCAGCTCGCCGATGGCGACGCTCACGCCGCCCGCGCCGAAGTCGTTGGATTTCTTGATCAGGCGCGTCACTTCCGGACGGCGGAAAAGACGCTGCAGCTTGCGCTCTTCGGGCGCGTTGCCTTTCTGCACCTCGCTCCCGCAGGTCTCGAGGGAGCTTTCGGTGTGTTTCTTGGAGGAACCGGTGGCACCGCCGACACCGTCGCGACCGGTGCGGCCGCCGAGCAGCAGGATGACATCACCGGCGGCAGGGCTCTCACGACGCACGTTCTCGGCCTTCACAGCACCGACCACTGCGCCGATTTCCATGCGCTTGGCCGTGTAACCGGGGGCGTAGATCTCGCGGACGAGGGCGATCTGGTTGCCGTAGCTGGAGTAACCGGCGGCGGCTTTGCGGCTGATGACGCGCTGCGGCAGCTTGCCGGGCATCGTCTCCGCGACGGGCTTGCAGATGTCGCCCGCGCCCGTCACACGCATCGCCTGATAGACATAGGAACGTCCGGAGAGCGGGTCACGGATGGCGCCGCCGAGGCAGGTGGCTGCACCGCCAAACGGCTCTATTTCAGTGGGATGGTTGTGTGTTTCGTTTTTGAATTGCAGAAGCCATTTTTCGGTTTTTCCGTCCACAGCCACATCCACGAAGATGCTGCACGCGTTGTTCTCTTCGCTGCGTTCCATATCGTCGAGAAGACCTTTGGCGCGGAGGTAGCGGGCGCCGATGGTGGCCAATTCCATCATGCAGAGGCTCTTGTTGTCGCGGCCGAGTTCCTTGCGGATGGCGTAGAAGTCCTGCAATGATTTCTCTATATCATTTTTGATAAAAGAATCTTCAATTTCAATGTCCGTCAGCTCGGTGGTGAAGGTGGTGTGACGGCAGTGGTCGCTCCAGTAGGTGTCGAGGATGCGAAGCTCGGTTTCGAGCGGGTCGCGGCCCTGCTTGCGGAAATAGAGCACCACCTCGTTCAGATCGTCCTCGTTCATGGCGAGGCCGTGCGAGCGGCAGAATCCGGCATAGTCGGACGGGGTCATTTTGGTGAAGCCGGAAAGGTCTTCAAGGGGTTTCACTTCGGCGCTGTCGTTCAGGGCCAGAATGTCCATGTTTTTGGCGCGGCATTCCACCGGATTGATAATATAGTGGCGGATACGGCCAAGATCCGTTTCGGAGAGGCTTTCGTCAAATATTAACAGACGGGAGCTGCGGATTTGGATTTGCGCGGCGGGGTCGATAAGATGGGCGCAATCGACGGCGGAGGCGGCCCGCTGATCAAACTGTCCCGGAATGAACTCCACGGCGAGGAATTTCTGCCCGTGGAGCGGGTTCTCCTCCGAAACGTTATCTGTAACGGTCTCACCGAAAACGCGGTAGCGGCACTTCTCGACCAACTCGTCATCGAAGCCGAAAAGGTCATAGACGTTGATGAGCCGTAGTTCTTTCAAGTTAAGGGAAAGGTTCTCGTTGAGTTCGGCGAGGAGGCTTTGGGCTTCCACGCGGAACTGTTCCTTCTTTTCAACAAAAATTCGTCTGGCTTTCATAATGAGGTGGTTTAAAAGTTTGATGCCCACTTGGTTGTGAAGTGGGCATCAAACTACGGTTTATATGGTTGTATTGAGGATTTTTTCGCTTTGCTTTCTGCGGAACTCCTCGATACGTTCCGTAAGTGTGGGGTTGCCGAGGGCGAGGATGGTGACGGCCATTAGGGCCGCGTTCTTGGCCCCGTCGATGGCCATGGTGGCCACGGGGATTCCTGACGGCATCTGCACGATGGAGAGGAGGGAGTCGAGGCCGTTGAGTGCCTTCGACTTCACTGGCACGCCGATGACGGGAAGGGTGGTGTAGGCGGCGATGACACCCGGCAGGTGGGCGGCTCCGCCGGCTCCTGCGATGATGATGTCAAAACCGTTGTCGCGGGCGGCACGCACGTAGTCGGCCAAGGGGCCGGGGTTGCGGTGCGCGCTCAGCACCTTCTTTTCATACGGGATTCCGAATTCCTCGAGCGTCTCCCATGCAGGGGCCATGACATCCTTGTCACTGGCACTTCCCATAATGATGGCTACTTTCATACGAAACTTTGAATAAGTGGTTTATTCAAAAAAGAGTTTGGACAGGGTCATCGGTTCGATGTACTTGCCGTCCTTGTAAACGCGCATGTTGCCGGAGGCGATTTCGTCGATCAGCATCACGCTGCCGTCCTTGTCGTAACCGAACTCGAACTTGATGTCGTAGAGGTCGAGGCCTCTGTCCTTCATGGCGTCAGCCACGATGCGGGTGACTTTGCGGGTCATCTCCTTGATGTCATCATACTGCTTTTCGCTCATGATGTTGAGAGCCACGAGGCCGTCCTTCGTTACCAGCGGATCGCCTTTGGCGTCGTTCTTGAAGGTCATCTCCACATATTCGGGGAGGTCTGCGCCTTCGGTGATGTATTCACCGTAGCGGCGGAAGAAGCTGCCGACGGCTTTGTAGCGGCAGATCACTTCCAGACCCTTGCCGAACACCTTGGCGGGGAGAACTTCCATCGTGGTGTCATCAAGGTCTGCGCTCACATAGTGGGTGCGGATACCTGCGGCATTTATCTTCTCAAAAAAATAGACGGACATCTTGAGGTTCACCCTACCGACTCCGTCTATTGTAAGTCCAACTGAATTTTCGCCGGGATCGAAAACACCATCTTTCCCGGTGCAGTCATCTTTGAATTTGAGCAAATAATTGCCATTCTCGAGCTCGAAGACATTTTTTGTCTTGCCCGTGTAAACTTGTTTTTTAATCATAAGGCTTTGAATTTTGATGCGGCAAAATTACACTTTTTTTGATTTTGAAAAAAAGGTGAAATCTACTTTTTTTCGTTTTTTTTCAACTTTTCAACAGAGTACCCCAAAGGGATTTCCATACAATAATATAATATATGCTATCCTTTCCGGAGTTCGAAATTTTTCCCGAGATAGACGGTCTTGACATAGTCGTCGGCGGCGAGCTCCTCGGCCGTGCCGGTACGCAGTACGGTGCCTTCGTGCAGAATGTAGGCGCGGTCGGTGATGGCTAAAGTTTCGTGTACGTTGTGGTCGGTGATAAGGATACCAATGTTGCGGTTCTTCAGTTTGGCCACAATCCCTTGGATGTCCTCCACGGCAATCGGATCGACGCCTGCGAAGGGCTCGTCGAGCAGGATGAATTTCGGGTCGGAAGCGAGGCAGCGGGCAATTTCGGTACGGCGACGTTCCCCGCCGGAAAGGTTCTTCCCCTTGTTCTTGCGCACCTTGTGGAGGTTGAATTCGTCAATCAGTTCCTCCAATTTCTCCTTCTGTTCGGCGCGACTATGGTAATTGAACTGCAAAATGGCCAGAATGTTATCCTCGACACTCATGTCGCGGAAAACGGAGGCCTCCTGCGGCAGGTAAGAGATACCCATCTGCGCCCGTTTGTACATCGGGAATTCGGTGATGTTCTCATCGTCAAGGTAGATGCTGCCCGATACGGGGCGGATGAGTCCTACAATCATATAGAACGAGGTGGTTTTGCCCGCCCCGTTCGGTCCTAGTAATCCCACAATCTCGCCCTGATGCACCTCAAGGGAGGCCTTGTTGACCACGGTCCTCGATTTGTAAATCTTGACCAATTCCTCTGTTCGGATGATATGTGATTCCATAATAAATTATTGTCTTTCAGCTAATTCTTTTATTTTCGTTGCCATTACGTCCGCCACCTTCTGCAAAGGTTCTTTTACCATACCTTGCAGAAAGAAAGGAACATCGGCTTCAATACCCACATCCACTGCGGAGTTTGCCGCCCCGTTTCCGGAAATGTCAATCTGGAACCGCACTGGCAGATTCTTGTCGTTTTTGATTTCATAAACGACCTTGCTGAATTCCACCTTTTCGACAATCTCCACCCGTGCCTTGACCATTCCCGCTACACTGAATTCGCAGAAATTCTCCTCCGCATTCCAGTCCTGCACCTGCGGTGGCAGAAACTCCCCGAACTTTTTTAAATCGGTCACCATCACAAAAATCTTTGCGTCAGGGGCTTGTATTATATCGCTTTTGCTGTTGATCTTCATCATTTTAGTTAAAAGTTAAAAGTTAAAAGGTAATAGGTATGAAGAGGGTTGTGCGTTGGCAACCTTTTACTTTTTACCTACTACTTATTACTTCATAATTTTTCCGTTTTCGGTTTCCTAACATAGTGCGGCATTTCAAAAGGAATTTCCATCGACAGTTCAATGTAACCGCCGAATTCGCCGTTGTTGTACCACGGCATCTGGTAAATCAGCTTCTTGATGCCGTTTTTTTCGATGGTGTAGGCGTTGACATTGTGGTTTTGAAGCAAGCCCAGCAGTTTGGTGCGGGCCGGCTCGGGATGGCAGTCCAACAGCGACTGTCCCGCCATCGACTTCCCATCCTTTGTGAATGTGCTGATGGATTTGTCATTCATGTCCAAAATAGTGCCGTCTTTGTCACAAACGGTAATCGAAATCGGAGTTTCCTTAAAATATTCCATAATTTTCAATTTTCAGTTTTCAATTCTCAATTTTCAATTTTCAATTTGATTCGTCCTGCTGTTCCGGTTCTGCTGTCACTTGACTTTCCTCCACAGGTTCTTTCGCCTCTTCTGTAGGAACAAAGTATTGGGCGAAGAACTCGCGGGCCACGATGCGGAGGACGGTATAAGCGGGGACACCGAACAGCATGCCCCACACGCCCCCAACCTTGCCGGCAACCAGGATCACGATGAAGATTTCCAGCGGGTGCGCATTGACACTTTTGCCATAAATGTTGGGCTGCAGCACGAAGTCGTCAATCAGCTTCACAGCCCCGAAAGCAGCGACAATCTTGATGATGACGGGTGTCACCGCCGCATCGCCCGTAGTGAGGGTGGCATATACGCCGATACCGACGGAAGTGATGCACGCGAGGAGCGGGCCAACGTAGGGGATGATGTTCAATAAGCCGCCGATGACACCGATGAGCAGCGCGTTGGGGATTCCCAATGCCCAGCAGATGAGGCCGTCAAGAACGCCGACGAAAATCATCTCTATGAGAACCCCTAAAAAGTAGCGGCGGAGCTGTTTCTTGGTTTCCGAAAGGATGTTGTCGAAGTTGTCGCGGAGCGAGGTCGGAATGTACTTCTTGATCATCGTCCAGAAGACAGTGTCGTCCTTCAAGGCGAAAAAGGTCATGAACAGGACGGAGAAGATGCAGATGAAGATGGAGCCGACCACACCGATGACATCCCCGAAAATGGAGGAGATGTGGAGGGAACCGACGAACTCACTTGCACGGTTGGTGAGCAGCTTGGCAAGATTGAAATTGCGGCTGACGAGGTGCTTGTGGCGCAGCCAGTGGTCCGCCTGTCGGCTGGCTTTTTCGAGATTGTCGAGCATCGCCGTCAGGTCAATGTTCTGTAACTGTTTGATTTCGTATGAGATGAGAGGAATAATCATATTGACGAGTGTCCCTAATACGGCCACAATGGCGACGAGCGTGATGCCGGCGGCCACAGAGTCGGGGAGATGGTGAGTGCCAATACGTACCTTTTGCAACAGTCGTACCAACGGACTGCCGATAATCGACAGGATCAGCGCAATGAACATATAGACGAAAATGTCCGTGAAATACCAGAGTGCGGCACAGAACGCCACCAGTACGGCAACGATAAGGATAATTCTTCGGATGCTGCTATTTTCCATTGGCTTTTTGCTTTTTTTCTTTCTTTTTGTCCTGTTTTTTCTCTTTGTTGTTATCCTGCTTTTTCTCCAACTTTTTCTCTTTGTTCCGTTTGAACGAGTCCGCCAGATCCTGACGGTTGTTGAAATCCTGCTTGTAGATGACGGCCACACCCTGTGCGTAAGGGTTGTTGTGTGTGGCGTTACGTAACTCGTCCTGATTGGTGACATTGAACACCTTCACCCGCCAGTTGCCCTGCTCGTTCAGCTTCTGCTCGATGCTGAAGTCTCCGATGAACTGAGGACTGGTACTGGCCATATTCTTGTCATCCACATAGCCGAAATAACCTTCGATGACGGTGCGGTCGTTGAAGAGGGAGGTGGAGGCGGAAACGCTGTATTGCGCCGCCTGCACTTCGCTGGCATTCTGGTATTTGAAATTCAAATCAACATACTTGAGCTGTCGGGAGATAAAATTGCTCAAGGTGTTGGTTAGCAGATTGATACCTGTATTTTCAAGGGAAATACTACTGGCATTTTCTGTTGTCATACTGGAGGAAAATTTGCCAAGCATCACCAATGAGAAAAATTGTTCCGTCCGATTTTGAATGTTGTTGGTGTCGATGGCACTATAGAAGAGCGTTCTCATGTCGGAAGTGGCATTGGGAAGGTCAAAGGAGAAGTCGATGGCGGCGGGGTCATTCAGAGTGCCGTTGAAGTTCAGGTAAGCTTTGACGGGCATACGGCGTAGCGTCGTGTTTTCCGCAGTGAAAAGGTCTGAGAGAGAGGCCGTAGTGGAGTATGCCGCCTTGACATCAATACGGATGTCGTCAATGGGTCCGGGGAAGGTGACGGTGCCGCCTTCCACCAGCTCGAACTTTTTGGATACCAGCCCCATGAAGTTCATCATGAAAGTGCCGGAATGCAGACGTACATCGCCCGTGAGGTTGATGTCAGATTTGGTGTTGTAGGTGAAATGAAGTTTGCCGTCACCGGAGGTCTTGATGGAGCCGCCGAATGCCGACAGGTCGAGGTCCAGCAGGATGTCTGCCACGGGTGTCACGTCCAAAATGAAGTTGAAGTCCATCTCCATTTTCGACTTGGGTGCCACCTCTTCCTCTTCGTCGTCGAGGCCAGTCCGTTCCGCAGTTTTGAAGGTGATGACGTCAGAATCCGATACCTTGTCGGCAAAGCTGATGGGCAGCCCGAACCGGGTGCCTCGCTCCGTTCGCAGGTTGTTGCCAGCGAAATAGAGTTTGTCCATATTGCCAAAAATGGCCACGTCGCCCGACACGTAGGCATCGCCGTAGAAGGGGCTGTCAGTCTTCTGGACGGTGTTCAGCACCAACAGCCGCCCCGTCTTGATAGCGAGATTCAGATCGAAATTGTTGAATTTCTCATGGTGGATATAGCCCTTCAGCGTGCCAGCGTTCCCGAATTTGTCTTTCATCACCACATCGTTGAATTCAAAGCCCTCCCGCGTGAAGTTGATGGTTTGCCCCTCAAGGGTATAGACTGTATTAAGCGGCTTGATGCCCAATTTTGCCTGCCGCACGAAGGCCTTGCCGTCGAAATAGAGGGAGTCGGGGTTCATCACAAAGTCGATTCTGCCGGAGGCGTCACCTTCCATCACATGGCTGAACGAGCTGAGGAAGGGGGCAAGGAAGCCAAGCTTCAGCGTGTCGATGTCGGCAGTGACACGCAGCTCCTTCTCTTTGATCCCGTAGTTCCCGTTCAGGTGGATATGTACATTCTCCTGCTTCTGGAAGTCGCGGAACGTATAGTTGTGGATGGTGGCTCCTTCCGGAAAATATTCGGGATTTACAAAGCCGCCTTGGAAAAGGACGTTATCGCCCGTCGGGACGGCAGCGGAGGCGAACAGGTCGCCGAATTGCTCCTCGTTGAACGTAAAGTCATGGATCAGGGTGGCACCGAATATGACGCGGTTGCCGCGGATGGTGCGCATCTGCACATTGGCCGACAAGTCGCCGAGCAGTGTCATCTTTTGGGATTTCAACAGTTGGTTCACCACATCCAGATCGACGTTCTCGGCAATGCAGACGAGGCTGTCATCGCCCTCTTGGATCCGCCCGTTGATGGCAATGCTCCGCTCATTATCACCGAGGACAAGATTGTCAAAGGAGACTTTGTTCCCTGCAATTTCAATGAAGTTCTGGTCGTTGAAATGGAACAGGTAGTCTTTGAAGTAGATGTCGGAGGTTTTGACCTGTACGGTGATGTGCTGGCGCGACGGGAAATCCACGATGCCGCCGATTTGTGACCGCTGGTTGGAGATTCCCTGCGGGTTCTGCCACGACAGCTGCGCTCCCAGTTCGTTATTGCCCACTAGTGAGTTTAAGGAGATGTCGGTGATGCTCAGCTCGTCCTCCTTGCCGACGGCAACGCGCTCCACACTCGCCATCACCTGCATGATACCGGAATCCTGCTGCTCGCCGTCCACCATAATCTGGTCAATCATCACTTTGTCTTTCACCGAAAGATGCGGGATGCGGAGATCAATCTTGTCGTTATCATGGACCGAGGTGGTGGAAATCTTGGCGGTGGTTCCGTCCGAAATGTGGATGGCGGGGACAAAAATCTGCAAAATGGGCTGTAACTCATTGACCGACAGGTCAAGGTCAAGGTACTTCATCTGGTCTGGGTCTCTGGCACGTTCGGATTTCTCCTTCCGGTCGGGGAGGAGGTTGCCGCAATAGTTGTAAGCGATGTCGATGAGCGCGTCTGGAATCTCCGAAGCATCGTAGTTGGTGGCGATGCCCGCGTTCAGCAGGTCGGAGGTGAAACGGTAAATCTGCGAACTGCCGTCGTTCAGCACCACCAAACGCACGCGGTCCGCCGCCAAAGTATAATCGTCCTGACTATAGGAAAGCTTATCAATGAACACGTTGCCAGAAAGTTCTTTCAGACTATTGCCGTACAGGTCGCAGCCGATGGAGTCGGCACGGACGGCCATTTCCGGGTGCTGCTGCACGTAATAGACGAACTTGTCAAGCCCTTTCGCCGTTGCGCTGTCCACAGTGGCGAGATTCCCGAAAATGCGGGTGGCGGAAAGGCTGTCGATACGTGCCGACAGCCAGTACTCCGGCATGGAATGGGACAAATTCATCCTCGCTTTTGCCTGCATACGGCAAGCAGGGTCTTTCACCGAAATGCTACCGTTAATGCGTTGGGCGGAATAATCTCCATTAATATGGATGTTTCGTAATGGATATCGTTTGAAATCAATACGTTGGATGTCAGCGTTTACCTTCGCATTCAAAGTTTTCTTGAAATTGGCCATATCCACGGAACCATCGGCAGTGGAATTCATCACTACTTGCCCGAATAAGTCCCGTTGGTTGATGAGCTGTCCGAGATTGATTCCGGAAGAGGCAATTTTTGCCGAATAGCCGAGCCTTCCGGAGGCCTCGTTCATCTGGGTGACTAACCGCGCCGCCACATTTTCTTTTCCGCTTTTCAGGGTGATGTTCGCGTCAAATCCGTCTTTTACGAAACCGTCAAAGTCAATATCCACGACGGCCGTTTCCATTTTCTGTAATACAGCGGGTATGGGGATGGTTTTCCCTTTAGGAAGCCGAAATTCGGCCAGCTCTTTCATATCAACCTGATTTTCAGGAAGGTGCATGTGGATTTCTGCATTGAAGAAATCGGGGATATTTTTAAAGGAAACATCCCCGGCAAGCAGTGTATTTTCCTTGAAATTGGCTTTTAAATCCGTGATGTGCAGGTCGTTGACGGGACCGTTCACTTTGCAGCTCACCACGAGGGTGTCGTCCATCCCACGGGTGGCGCTGGCAAAATACTGTATCGTCCCTAAGTCGAAAGTGGAAGGACGGAGGTCGGCGCGGAAACGGATGCTGTCCAAGAATTCGCCGTAGTCCTTCCATTCCTCATAGTCAAAGGCAAGGTCGAGAAAGAGGTGCGACGACGGCGTGACGATGACCGCATCCTTCAGTTCCATACCCTGCGCCCCGATTTTGAAGTCGCCCGTCAGGTTCAGCAGTTGGAAACCGGTGTATTGGTTGTACGACATGCGGTCGAAATGCGCCGAAATGTCGCTGCCGTTCAGCAGAAAATCATCCAAGTGCCAACTGATGTCCTTAAACTCAAAGAAAGCGTAGTCAATATCGGTCTTATTGTTGGGAATCCTTTTTTTGTCGTCAATAAGGACAAAATAGGTGTCAGTTAAATCTATAGACTTGATTTTCAAGATGAAAGGTTTCTTCTCCTTTTTGTCTTTTTTCAGTTTCTGTGCCCACATGGAAATGTTGATGGCGGCATCGCCGAAATATTTGTGCAGAATCACTTGCACCTTTTCTCCTTTGGTGTCATCGAGCGATACGGTCATCGGTTTGGTTTTCAGACCAATAAGTCTCGACTGTAGTTTTCCGGCGGCAATCATCGGTTCATCGCGGTGGTCGTAGATGGTGAAGCCTTCCGCATGGAGCTTGAGGGTGGGGGAGAGGTAAATCTTGTCCACGCTGATGCGGCTCTGGAGCTTGTCCGACAGCTTTTCGGTGACAATATCGACGACTTTCTGCTGGATGGGCGGCACGAAGATGAGCGCAACCACCAAAAGGTCAAGGGCGATGAGGGCGCCGATGACAATCAGGGCGATTCGTAATATTTTTTTCGTAATTTTGCGGCTCAAAATTCTTCGATTATGTCAGTCTATATTCTTGGTGTAGAGTCCTCCTGCGATGATACCTCCGCGTCGGTCATCGAAGACACGACGATTCTCTCCAATGTCATTGCCTCTCAGAAAGTTCACGCCGAATATGGGGGCGTGGTTCCGGAGCTGGCATCCCGTGCTCACCAGCAGAATATCATCCCGGTTATCGACACTGCACTAAAGCGTGCAAAAATACATAAAAATCAGTTATCTGCAATCGCTTATACAAACGGCCCCGGATTGTTGGGCTCTTTGTTGGTAGGGAGTTCATTTGCAAAGGCTATGGCCTTCAGTTTGGACCTTCCGCTCATTGAAGTTGACCACCTACAGGCACACGTCTTGGCCAATTTTTTGCAGAAACAGGAAGAAAAAAAGGAAGTTCCGGACTTTCCGTTCCTCTGTCTGACGGTCTCCGGAGGCCACACGTTGCTACTGAAAGTCAACGACTATTTCGATATGCAGATCCTCGGACGCACCATCGATGATGCCGCCGGGGAAGCCTTCGACAAAACCGCAAAGATTCTCGGACTTCCGTACCCCGGCGGTCCCGTCATTGACAAACTGGCCAAGGAGGGCGACCCGAAGCGTTTCGCGTTCTCCATCGCCCACATTCCCGGGCTCGACTACAGCTTCAGTGGCCTGAAAACGTCGTTTCTCTATTTTGTGCGTGACCAGCTCAAAACCAACGAGAATTTCATTGAGGAGAACAAGGCCGACCTTGCCGCCTCCATGCAGTACGCTATCATCAAGTCGCTGTCTGTCAAGGTGGAACGGGCGATGAAGGAGTGCGACTGCAAGGACTTTGTGATTGCGGGCGGCGTTTCTGCCAACAGCGGCCTGCGGGCCGAGGCGCAACGGCTTGCATCCAAGTACCACCGCCGCCTGTTCGTCCCCACTATCGACCTGACCACCGACAACGCCGCCATGATTGCCGTCTGCGGTTACTTCAAGTACCGGCAGGGCGACTTCTCCACCATCCATGCAGCCCCGTATTCTGCTGCAAGAAATTGATAATCTGAAATTTAAAGAAAGATGAAGACCTATAAGGAAGTGATGACCCAGTTGCAGAAGCGGAACTTCGACCCCGTCTATCTGCTTTGTGGCGAAGAACCGCTCTATATCGACCGTATTGCCGACTACATCGAGGAAAATGTGATGGACGAGGCCGACCGCGATTTCAATCAGGTAATGTATTATGCAAAGGACACGCAGCCGGCGGATGTGGTCGCCAGTGCGCGGCAGTATCCGTTTGGCGTGGACTACCGCGTGGTGATCGTCAAGGAGGCGCAGGACTGGCCTTCGCTCGAAGCTTTCCGCAGCTACGTCGAAGCCCCGTCACCCGCCACCATCCTGGTGATTTGCTACAAGTACGGCAAGCTGAAAGCCGCCGACAGCAAGGTTTTCGACAAGTACGCCACCGTGATGGAGTCCAAGAAAGTGCCCGACTACAAACTGTCGGAGTGGGTCACGACCTGTGCTGCTGAACATGGCTTCTCCATCGACCCGCGTGGCGCCGCCCTCATCTCCGAACACATCGGCAACGACCTCTCCCGCATCGACAACGAGTTCCTGAAAATGAAGCTGGTGTTGCCCGAAGGCAGTGCCGTTACACCAGAAATCATCGAAAAATACATCGGTATCAGCAAGCAGTACAATGTTTACGAGCTCCGCGACGCTCTCGTCAACCGTGACGAGGCAAAGGCATACCGCATCGTCAACGCCTTCTGCCAGAACCTGAAAACCAACCCGCTGTTAGTGACGGTGGCGAACCTTTTTTACTATTATAACAGCTTGTTACTCTTTTTGTTGTCACCCGATAAATCCACGATGACGCAAAAGGCCATCTTCGGGTACAACAAGTCGGAGGCGCAGCTGCGGCGCGAGGCCGGTATCGCCTCCGGTTTCAGTCAGACATCGCTTATCAAAATCATCTCAGTACTACGGGAGTTCGATGCCCGATCCAAGGGTATTGACAACGAAGCATCCGAAGAAGATT
Source organism: uncultured Bacteroidales bacterium (assembly GCA_947169105.1). GTDB lineage: Bacteria > Bacteroidota > Bacteroidia > Bacteroidales > WCHB1-69 > UBA1756. Next base: position 51,567 of record CAMVOL010000007.1, read on the forward strand.
TGTACAAAGAAATGGTTTACAGGATTTTGCATTAATCCTCCCGTTTCTGTAGCAGGTTAATCCGCCTCTCCTCCATCCGTATCCGATAGTTGCCGGTGGCGAGCATTTCGCCCTCGACTTCGCCTAACAGGGGCTGTTCGGAAGCGAGCTCCACGAAGGGTGTGCGGGTCACTTTCACCTCCGGCATGGCGATGTGCTTTCCGGAGAACAAGTTCTTGACATTGGCTACCACTTTCAGCCGACTGAGGTTGCGGATGGTGACGAGGTCGAGCATCCCGTCGTGCGGGTCGGCCATCGGCACCTGACGCATCCCGTTGCCGTTGTATTGCGCGTTGCCGCACGCGATGGTGAAGATGTCGTCGCTGTAGCTGCCCTCCGCCGTGGTGACGTTCACGCGGGTGGCCTTGTAGCTGAACAGCACTTTCACTAATTTCAGGAGATAGACCGCATCGGGGAACAGCTTCGGCTTGCCATGGACGGTCTCGTTGATGACCGCCGCGTCGAAGGCGAAGCCGGCGATGTTGATGAACCGGCGCTGTGCCGTCACCGCGCCATTGACGATGGTCTCCACGAGACCTACGTCCGTCGGACGGAACTCGCCGTTTTGCAGGAAGTCGGGGAACGCTTCTGCTTTCGGGTAGCCGAGCGTGCGGCAGAAGTCGTTGCCGGTGCCGAGCGGGATGATGGCGAGGTTGACCTCCTCCGTATCCACTCCCGACTGGTAAATCCCGTTGATGACGTTGTTGATGCTTCCGTCGCCGCCGACCAGCATCAGGTGGCGCTGTCCCTCTCGGCAGAGCCGTTCGGCCGTCTGCCCGCTCCATTCGCCGCCATCAGCGGCGTGCAGTGTGTGGCGGATGTTCCTGTTTCCCAGCTCAGTAAGGATGGCCTTTGCCGTTTCGGCACGGTGTCCGTTCAGTAGGGTCGGGTTGGCGATGATGTGCCATTCGTGGGCGGTGATGTACATAGGGTAACATTTAGTCCATAAAAAGAAAAAGAGCCACCGTAAGGCCGCTCTCTCTTCGTGATTCCGCCGCGATTCGAACGCGGGACCTACTGCTTAGAAGGCAGTTGCTCTATCCAACTGAGCTACGGAACCGTTTGCTTGTGTCGGGATAGCCAGACTCGAACTGACGACCTCTTGCTCCCAAAGCAAGCATACTACCAACTGTACTATATCCCGTTTTTTTCGGGCTGCAAAAATACAATTTTTTTCTTTATGCCCGATTTGCGCAGGATAACTTTTTTCTTGTTCGATTTTTATAGGAAAAGAAAAAAAGAAGTAGCTTGTTATCAGATGTTTAACAAGCTACTGCGTGGTTAGAATTCAGCGTTGAGCGGAGTGCGCGGGAACGGGATGACGTCGCGGATGTTGGTCATTCCGGTGACGAAAAGCAGCAGACGCTCGAAGCCGAGACCGAAACCGGAGTGCGGCGCGGTGCCGAACTTGCGGGTCTCCAAGTACCACCACACATCCTTTTCGGGAATGTGCAGCTCCTGCACTCGTTGCATCAGCTTGTCGTAGTTCTCCTCACGCTCCGAACCGCCGATGATCTCACCGATTTTCGGGAAAAGCACGTCCATGGCACGGACCGTCTTGCCGTCGTCGTTCTGCTTCATGTAGAACGCCTTGATCTCCTTCGGATAGTCGGTCAGGATGACGGGCTTCTTGAAATGGTTCTCCACAAGATAACGCTCGTGTTCCGACTGGAGGTCAATGCCCCACTTCACGGGGAAGTCGAACTTCTTGCCCGATTTTTCCAAGATTTCGATGGCCTCGGTGTAGCCCAGACGCACGAAGTCGTGGCTGATGACGAACTTCATCCGTTCAATCAGTTCCTTGTCAAACATGTCGTTGAGGAACTGGAGGTCATCCATGTTGTGGTCGAGGGCGTACTGCACGAGGTACTTGATGAAGTCCTCGGCGAGGTCCATGTTGTCGGTGATGTCATTGAAGGCGACTTCGGGCTCGATCATCCAGAACTCCGCGAGATGGCGCGGGGTGTTGCTGTTCTCGGCGCGGAAAGTGGGACCGAAGGTGTAGATGTTGCCCAACGACAAAGCACCGAGCTCGCCCTCCAGCTGGCCGGAGACGGTGAGACTGACGTGCTTGCCGAAGAAGTCTTTGCTGTAATCGACCTTCCCTTCGGGCGTTTTCGGCAGGTTGTTGGGATCAAGGGTCGATACCGTGAACATCTCGCCGGCGCCCTCCGCATCCGATGCGGTGATCAACGGCGTGTGGAAATAGAAGAACCCTCTGTCGTTGAAATACTTGTGGATGGCATAGGCCATCGCGTGACGCAGACGGAGCACGCAACCAAAGTAGTTGGTTCTCGGACGGAGGTGACCGATTTCACGGAGGAACTCCATGCTGTGGCCTTTCTTCTGCAACGGGTAGCTTTCGGGGTCGGCGGTGCCGTAAACCTCAATCTCTTTGGCCTGGACTTCCACCACCTGGCCTTTTCCCTGTGACTCGACGAGCGTACCCACCACGCGCAGGCATGATCCCGTGGTGATTTTCTTCATCATTTCGTCGTCAAAATTGGCGAGGTCGGCCACAATCTGCAAATTATGGACGATGGAACCGTCGTTCAACGCAATGAACGCCACGGCGTTGTTACCGCGCTTCGTGCGTACCCATCCCTTGACACAAATGTCTGTGCCAATGCCAATTTCATTGTAATGCTTGATTGCATCAATAATTCGTGTTCTTTTCATTTTTTTAATTTTCAATTTTCATTTTTCCGTTTTCAGTTTTCTTTTGTTGTGGTTTCGGCGGCTTCGATGATGGTGATGAAATCGCCGCTTTTGAGGGAGGCACCGCCGATGAGGCCGCCGTCGATGTCCTCGTTGGCGAACAGGTCGATGGCGTTCTTGGCGTTGCAGCTGCCACCATATAAGATGTAGGTGTTGTAGGCGATTTCGGTGCCGTACTTCTTTTCGACGAGGCTGCGGATGAACTTGTGCATCTCCACGGCTTGGGCGGGCGTGGCGGTTTCGCCGGTGCCGATGGCCCAGACGGGCTCGTAGGCGATGACCACATGCTCGAAATCCTCCTTTTTCAGATGGAACAATGTCTCTTTTATCTGTTTTTCAACCACTTCAAAATGTTTGTCGGCTTTGCGTTCCTCCAGCGTCTCGCCGCAGCACACCACGGGAATCAGCTGCTGCTCCATCAGACGGTCCACCTTCTGGGCAATGACCTCGTTGCTCTCGTTAAAATATTTGCGGCGTTCGGAATGCCCGACGATGCAGAACTCCACACCAAGTGCGGACAGCATCGGTGCGGACACTTCACCCGTATAGGCCCCGTTGTTGAACTGGCTGCAATTCTGCGCTCCGGCATAAAAATTCGACTCTTCAGCAAGGTCCGTGGCCAGTTCCAGATAAGGGTAGGGGGGGCAAACGACCACCTCCGTCTGAAGGTTGTAGTCGGCAAGACCCTCTTGGAGGGCATTCAACAAATCGTCAGCCTCCTCAAATGTGAGGTTCATCTTCCAGTTTCCGATAACTAATTTTGATTTCATATCTATAGATTTTGTTTTTTTGTGGGAATGAAAATATATTCAAGACAAAGTATTAATAGTGTGGTAAACAGCGTGTTGGCAAAAATAACAAGGAGGGTATGATGGAATTGGCGGAAAGAGAAAACTTCCAGCATGGTCATGATTATCTGGTGGGAAAGACTCATCAGTAGGGTGTAAACCAGCATCCAGCGGAAATCCTTTTTACCGGGGATGGGCACCTCCGTATCATTCTTTTTCTTGTTGACATTCAAGGCATACATCAGATAGGGACGGAGCAGGATGAAAACCATGCAGGCGGAGGCGTGGATTCCGTATGTGAGTTGAAAGATATCCACTACGAGACCGGTGGCGAAGGCGATGGCGTATTCTGCCGATCGGGGGATGTCGAGTGGCAACAAGAATAGCGCCAGCAGATATACGTTTGGGTTAATGAACCCAAAAAGGTGTATATGGTTGAAGATGAGCACCTGTAGTGCCAGCAGAACAAAAAAGCGAACAATATTTACAGTGGCCCTATTCATCTTCTTTCATGTTTGATTTCAGGGTCTCCAACTCCTCGCGGTAGAGGTTTCGGACCACATATACGGTGTTGATATGGTTAAAGTCGGTGGCAAGTTTAACCTTCAGGGTCAGGAAGCTGGCGGTGGGCTTTTTGCTCTTTTCAGAAATGGTGCCGACAAGGATGCCGCTGGGAAAAATGTTGGAGTAGCCACTGGTGAGTACCGAGTCGCCTTCGTTGATATTGAGGTGTTCGGGAATATCTTCCAGATAGACCGACGCCGGGTCACCGTACCTCCATGATATTGTCCCCAACTGATTGGCAGGTTGTACTTTCGCACTGATCTGGCAGTCGGGATGGAGCAGGGAAATCACAGTGGAGAAGTGCTTCGACACGTCGCTGACAACGCCCACAACCCCTTCCGCAGACAGCACCGACATATCGGGTTCAATGCCGTCTTCGGAGCCTTTGTCAATCATCAGGTAGTTATTTTTCTTGTGGATGGTGTTGTAGATGACGTTGGCGGAGGTGTACTCGTAAAGCCGCACCCGCTTGGTACGCCCGAGGGAATCGGTATAGTTTCCCTCCACGCCCATAACCGAGTCATTGCTGATGAGGAAGTTTCCCTCTTGCGCATTCAGCAGCTCCAAGTTCTGTTGCGTGAGGTACTGGTTCTCCTTGCTGTAGTTGAAATGGCGGATGATGCTGTAACACATCCGATTGACAGGCGAAGTGAGCACTTTCGTGGCACGCGCAATGGCAAAACCGGAGTAATTCATTGTATGCGAAATCATCACCATGCACAATATCTGTAGCCCGATGAATGTCAGGACGTGAAAATACCGTTTCAGAAATGCCAGCAGATTGCTCATCCCTGCGCTGTCTTACCCTTTTGTAAATTATTATAAACGAATGATATAGCGATAATATAATGCGCTGAATCAAGTTTGCAAAAGTACAGTTTTTTTTCGGATTGGAAACGGCTTTCTGAAAAAATGGCACGTCCTATCCTATCCACACTTTATGAACTTTCCCCACCTGATAAACTTTATGAGCTTTATGAACTATCCAACTGAATTTGGCCGTAAATTTGCAAACGTTTTAAAATTTTGTGCAATGAAAAAGATAGCCTTGATGACCGGCGGCAATTCCGGCGAATACGAAATCTCCCTGCTGAGTGCCCAGAACATTTTCAACCGCCTCGACAAGTCCAAGTACGAACCCTATATGATTCTGTTAAAGGGCAATAACTGGACCTATACCGATGAGACCGGCCATTCAACTGAGGTCGATCGCAACGATTTTTCCCTCACGTTGAATGGAAAGAAAATTTTATTTGATGCGGTGTTCATCGCCATCCACGGGAATCCGGGCGAAAACGGTCGTCTCCAAAGCTATTTTGATATGGTCGGCATCCCCTATACGGGATGTGATATGCTTTCATCCGCATTGACATTCAACAAGTTCTATTGCAATATCGTGGTGAAGGCGCTGGGGGTGCCCGTCTCGCCGTCGCTGCACTTTTTCAAGGGCGACAAGATTGATTTCCCAAAGGTAGGAGAAGTCTGCGGTTACCCCTGCTTCGTCAAGTCCTGCAACTCCGGCTCCAGCGTCGGGGTGACGAAAGTGCACGGTGAGAACGAACTAGCCGCTGCCATTGATGAAGCCTTCAAGTATGACGACCAGATTCTGATAGAAAAGATGATCCACGGACGTGAAATCGCCTGTGGTGTGGTGCGTCTCCAAGGGGAAATCAAGCCCCTTGCCATCACCGAAATCGTCACGAAGACAGAATTTTACGACTACACCTGCAAGTATAGCGACGGTCTGCACGATCTGATCACGCCCGCCGACTTCCCCGCCGATGTCACCGAGCGGATCAACCAATATGCGGTGAAGGTGTTCCGTGAACTCGGCTGCGGCGGCATCGTCCGTGTCGATTTCATCGTCACTGCCGACGGAATCCCGTACTTCCTTGAAGTCAATACGATACCGGGGCAAACGTCCATGAGTATCGTCCCCAGCCAGGTCGAAACCCTCGGCCTGAACCTCACCGAGGTTTATTCACAGCTGATAGAGGAGGCTCTGGCGAAATAGGGAATAGGGTACAGGGTTCAGGTTTTGTTATTGAATCTGTAAATTTTCAAATGCGAACGCAGTGAGTCCAAATCTGTGAATGCGAACGCAGTGAGCGTCAAATCTGCGAATGCGAACGCAGTGAACGTCAAATCTGCGAATGCGAACGCAGTGAACGTCAAATCTGCGAATGCGAACGCAGTGAGCATCAAATGTGAGCGTAGCGAATCATAATTCTTTTAGCATCTTTTCGGCGGCCAAGATCTGGTCGCGGATTTCGGCCGCTTTCAGGAATTCCGTCTCTTTGACGGCCGTTTCCATCTGCTTGCGCAGCTGCTTGATGCGGTTCTGTAATTGCTCTTTGTTCAGGTACTTGATGTCACATGCTTCGGCCGCAATCGCCTCCGCTTCCTTGCGTTGGACGAAATCACCGCGGTAGCTGATATACTGGTCGGGACGGATGTCGGTGACGCCGGCTTTCTTGACGCTGCGGGGTGTAATACCGTGCTTCTCGTTGTACGCCAGCTGTTTGGCACGGCGGCGCGCCGTCTCGTCCATCGTGGCCTGCATCGACTGGGTGATAGTATTGGCGTAGAAGATGACGTGCCCGTTGACGTGGCGCGCCGCCCGCCCCGCCGTCTGCGTCAGCGACCGCTCGCACCGCAGGAACCCCTCCTTGTCGGCATCAAGGATGGCCACCAACGACACCTCCGGAAGGTCCAGCCCCTCACGCAGCAGGTTGACACCCACCAGCACGTCAATTGCGCCCGCCCGCAGGTTCTGCAAAATCTCCACACGCTCCATCGTATCCACATCCGAGTGGATGTACTGCGTGCTGATGCCGATGTTGATGAGATAGGCCGTCAGCTCCTCCGCCATCCGCTTTGTCAGCGTGGTGACGAGGACGCGCTCGTGCTTGCCCACCGTATTTTCGATCTCCTCCAGAAGATCATCTACCTGATTATCCGCCGGACGCACCTCAATCACAGGGTCAAGCAGGCCAGTGGGACGCACCACCTGCTCCACGATCACGCCCTCCGAACGCTCCAGCTCGTAGTGGGCTGGCGTGGCGCTCATGTAAATCGTCTGGCCCGTCAGCGCCTCGAACTCGTTGAAACGCAGAGGCCGGTTGTCAAGGGCGGCGGGGAGGCGGAATCCGTAATTCACCAGATTCTGCTTGCGGGAACGGTCGCCACCGAACATCGCCCCAATCTGCGGCACGGTGACATGGCTCTCGTCTATCACCAAAAGGAAATCGTCGGGGAAGAAGTCGAGGATACAGAACGGCCGTTCACCGGGCTTACGTTTGTCGAAATAGCGGGAATAATTCTCAATGCCAGAGCAATAGCCCAGCTCCTTCATCATCTCTACGTCGTAGGTGACGCGGTCTTCCAACCTTTTGGCTTCCAGATGTTTCCCGATGGACTTGAAGTAGGCGACCTGTTCGCCAAGATCCATCTGGATATGTATCAGTGCGTCGTTCATCGAATCCTGCGAAGTGACAAAGATGCTGGCGGGATAGATGGTGACGCTGTCCAATTTGCCCAATTTCCCTCCGCTAACGGGTTCTATTTCAAAGATTTCTTCAATCTCATTCTCCCAAAAAACGATACGGAAAGCGTTGTCGTTGTAGGGCGGGAAAATATCGACGGTGTCGCCCTTCACGCGGAAACGGGCCGGTTCAAGCATCGTCTCTGTGCGGTTGTATAAGCTGCCGACGAAAGCTAACAGGAGTTGGTCGCGATTGATGTTCATCCCTTTGTGGAGGTGGATGACGTTCTTTGCAAAATCATCGGGGTTGCCGATACCGTATATGCAGGAGACGGAGGCGACGACAATCACGTCGCGGCGGCCTGACAACAGGGCGCTAGTGGTACGCAGCCGCAGTTTTTCGATCTCGTCATTGATGGAAAGGTCCTTTTCAATATAGGTGTTGCTGGCGGGCAGATACGCCTCCGGCTGGTAGTAGTCGTAGTAGGAGACGTAGTATTCCACCGCATTATCGGGGAAAAACTGCTTGAATTCGGTATAGAGCTGGGCGGCGAGGGTCTTGTTGTGGCTCAGCACCAGTGTCGGACGGCTGACTTGGCTCACCACATTGGCGATGGTGAAGGTCTTGCCCGAGCCGGTCACGCCGAGCAGTACCTGCGCCTGGTCGCCGCGGTTCAGCCCCTCCACCAGCTGTGCAATTGCGGTCGGTTGGTCACCCGAGGGGGCAAAGTCAGAATGTAGATTGAATTGGTTCATTATCAGGTTACAGGGGGCAGGTTTCATATGTAGAGACGCACGGCCGTGCGTCTCTACCATTCGGTTCATAAATTACATTTTTACTAATTTCCGAACCGTCGTATTCCCTTTCCCATCCGTGATTTTCAGCAGGTAGATGGCGGGGTTGTAGGGGAAATCGAAGGTCAGGTGTTGCGGGCTGGCGGGAAGGGTGGCGGTTTCTTGATGTAACCGCTTCCCGTCGATGGTGAGGATTTCAAACGTCAGGTGGTCGGGGGTCAGGAGGTTCGTCGTCACCTCCAGCATATTACTGACGGGGTTGACGATGCTGACGGGCAGTTCCGCAGGTGCGTCGTGAACCGCCAGCGTCTGGCTGATGGTGTAGTCCATCACCACAGGCAGATGGTCGGACATAGTGTAGAGCGCCTGCGCCACCTGCTCCGAAACCGCTGTATTGGCCGGTGACACAATGGACCCATTGAACCGCCGACCGTCCTGCCCGAAAGCGTGGTAGGTCTCTGGCAGGCACTTCACTTTGTCCGTGCCGTTCTTTACCTTGTTGGAGACAAGGATGAAGTCAAAGCGGTCGTCCATACCACCGTTGGAGGCACAATCGGCTGCACCGGTGTGCGTGGACTGGGTGAAAATATCGGCAAACTGGGAATTGTTGTTCCAACTGCCGCTGCGCCCGATGGGGTCATGAAAGCGCACGAGGTAGTTCGGGTTGTTGACGAGGTTGTCGTAGGCCTCCTCGCTGCTGGTATAGACGTTGAAGTCGCCGCTGAGGACGAAGTTGTTTGCCAGCACCGACGGCGCCGACTCCATATAGTTGGTCAGGGTACGCGACTGTTGGGCGCGGGTCGTCTCGTTGTAATCGCTGCTTCCCGCCGCCAAATGCCAAATAATGAACGTAATGAAGGCAGTATCGCCCTGCGCCAGACTTTGCGACTTGTAGTACATCTTGTACAGGTTGATGACAGTGCCGCCGTAGTAGGTGGTAACGTAGGCCGACTCCTTCAGCACGAACTTGCGGGTATCGTAGAAGAGGCGGTTGCCGATGCTGCGATTCCCCGAAATGCTGTAAGCAGGAAGTGTGCCGTAATAATGGATACCGTCCGTGTTGAGCACGTTGTTCAAAATGCGGTTGGCATAAACGTCCGTCTTGCCGATCTCATTGACACAGAGGATGTCCGGCATGACCTCTTTCACGATGATTTTGAAGGCCGCGTCTTTCTGGTCGAGATTGTTGTTGGCATCAGTACAGTCGTCCGGCGACTCATTCCCAGCTGTATAATATAATAAATTGTATTGCATCTGGCGGATAGTGTCGGCTGAAACTGTTGCACTAAAAAACACTATAATACTGATAATCAATAAAATAATTCGGAAAATCCTGCTCATTATCGGAATGTAAATAAGGGGGCAAAATTACTTCTTTTGCTTAATCAAAAATGAAAAATTTAAAATTCGGAATAAATTTTATGAACTTGCAACTTTACAAACTTTATGAACTTGTAACTTTACAAACTTTATAAACTAAAATTGTATCTTTGCACCCCAATTTTTAGCGATGAAGAGATATTTCCTTTTATGGTTATTGTTTTTGCTTTCTTTTGTGCAACTGTCTTTTGGACAGGAATTTAGTGAAGAACAGAAAAACGAATTGAATATTGCAAATCCTGGTGTCGATTTCGTCATTGGGTGCGGAATCTATATGGGCGGTGCCAAACCGGCGGGCTACTATGGGGGCTATCCCCAGAATGAGCTTAACCTCAACTACGTATTCCGGAACGAGTATTGGAAAAAGGAGATTCTCAAGCTGATAACGGATCATTACAACTTTGTGTCCTCCACCGATACTACTATCGGCATCCGCGACTATCCCGACAAAGTACACTACCAGCCGGCGATGTCGGTGTGCATCGGCGCTTCCTACCGCTTCGACGAACATTGGCGCATCAATATCTACTACACTTTCGCGAGACTGACGGTGAAGTCGATTTTCAATGTGAATTACGACAACCGTGTGCCGGGGAATGACCGTCCGGAGTTCCTTTCGTACCTTCTGGTCGGTAAGGAAAACCGCTCTTTCTTTGATCTTACAGGAAGTTACACCTTTCAATTCAATCGGATTGTCAAGCCTTTCATTGAATTTGGTGCACAATTCAACTATGTGAAAGTCAAGAGTCTGGATGCCATTATTGAAGACCGTAATTTCACGTTGATGGATCGTTATGGCGGGGCGTCATACGTGCCGGGAATGACGGAGTACAAGCCCAATTACGGAGGTCCCGGCTTTGCCGTAACAGGCGTGGTTGGGGTGAAATTCGCCTTCAGCAAAAGCGTTTCCGTAGATCCCTGCTTCTATGTAAATTTCGGTAAAGTCGGCCTTAACGATTATAAGGATTTTCATGTCAATTACGGTGCCTACATCCGTCTTGTGCTCAGCGACGCGATGTTTGCAAAGTGATTTTTATAAAATTTGCTGAAAAGCAAAAAAAATTTTTTGCATTTGAAAAAATAGTAGTATTTTTGCCGCCGGTTTTTTAAGGCTGCTTTTGCCGTACAGGAAACCGTTTTTTCACCCTACAGCATTTTTATCTGAAAAACAAATTCCCCTCATTTACTTTAATTTTCTATGATTAATTCTGACGAGAAGAAACCGAAAAGAAAGCGTATTCTTAGCAGCAATCATGTACCAGTTGCAACATCCAATTCAAAGAAAGTCAGCTCGTTGGTGTCAGTCGCTGATGAAGTGGCGAAGGCGCAGGCCCAGCTGATGGAAGAGGAGCGTGCGGCTCTTGAAAGCACAAAACAGGATTTGGAACGGCAGGTTGCCGAGATCCAGAACGCCCGTGCAGAGAAGGAGGCGGTTGCGCGCCCCGAACCTGCTTTTTCTCCGAAAAATGAGCCGGAAGTCCGTCCGGTTCCCGATATAATTTTGGACGATTCAGCCCCAAAAGGGGAGGAGACGATTGAAGAACCGATGGAAGAACTGCCGATTTCCGACCCACAGGTGCTGCCCAAGCGTCGCGGCCGTAAGCCCAAGGCGAAACCCGCTCCCGAAACAGACCTTTTTGCCATCCCGATAGAGGTGCAGCTTGACAATCCGGAAGAGTACTTGGCCTCCAAAGTGGAGGAAGTGGTGGAGGATGAGGTGCGCCAGACGGCTGAGCCAGAGGAGCAACCTGATAAACCAGTCAAGCGCGGACGGAAGCCTGGAAAACCGAAACAGACGGAAACGCCGGCTGAAAACCAGCCGGATGCGGAGAAATCGAGCCATCCCAAACCGCAGCAGCAACAGCAGCCCCGCCGCAATGACAACTTGCCAAAGCAGGAAAACACTGACCGAGACCCGAACTGGGACCTCGTCGCCGATGCCCGCTACGAAGGCTATGTCACTGCTGAGGGCGTGCTCGAAATCACCAACGAGTCGTGCGGCTTCCTTCGCTCGTCCGACTACAACTACCTCGCTTCCCCTGACGACATCTATGTGTCGCCCGCCCAGATAAAGACCTACGGACTGAAAACCGGCGACACCGTCACCGGCCAGATCCGTCCGCCAAAGGAAGGGGAGAAGTATTTCCCGCTGACCCAGATTGAAAAAATCAATGGCCTGTCGCCCGAAATTATCCGCGACCGTGTCCCATTCGACTTTCTCACGCCAATGTTCCCGACGGAGAAAATCCGCCTGACGGGACACTCGCAAGAGACCATCTCCACCCGCGTCATCGACCTGTTTGCCCCCATCGGCAAAGGACAGCGTGGATTGATTGTGGCACAGCCAAAAACCGGTAAGACGGTGCTGCTGAAAGAGGTAGCCAACGCCATCTCCGAAAATCATCCCGAAATCTATTTGATAATTCTGCTCATTGACGAGCGTCCGGAAGAGGTGACGGATATGCAGCGTAGCGTGAACGCCGAGGTAATCTCTTCCACATTCGACGAGCCCGCCGAGCGCCACGTGAAAATCGCCGGAATTGTCTTGGAAAAGGCCAAACGCTTAGTGGAATGCGGCCGTGATGTCTGCATCCTGCTGGATTCCATCACCCGTCTGGCCCGCGCCTACAACACCGTCTCGCCCGCGTCGGGCAAGGTGCTGTCGGGCGGTGTCGAGGCCAACGCTTTGCAGAAGCCCAAACGGTTCTTCGGCGCGGCGCGCAGCATCGAGAACGGCGGCTCCCTTACCATCATCTCCACCGCCCTCATTGATACGGGTTCCCGTATGGATGAAGTCATCTTCGAGGAATTCAAGGGTACTGGCAACATGGAGCTGCAGCTCGACCGCAAGCTCTCCAACAAGCGCGTCTATCCTGCTGTAGATTTGGTGGCGTCCAGCACCCGCCGTGACGACCTCCTGCAGCCGCAGGCCATCCTGCAGCGCGTGTGGGCACTTCGCAGCCACCTCGCCGATATGACCACCACCGAGGCGATGGAGTTCGTGAAGGGCCAGATGGCAATGTACAAATCGAACGAAGAATTTCTGTTGTCGATGAACGGTTAACAAAAAAGGACGCGACAAATCGCGTCCTTTTTTGTTAGAATCCAGTCCAGAACCTTTCCCAGAATTGTTTCTCCATCTCGTTCCAAGTCTGGCGGGTGGAGGCGGCAAAATCAGCGCAGTATTGGTTCATCACCGTCTGCGCTTCTTTTTTCTTGTCCTCTTTCAATAAATTCTGTACTTTACTTTCGATGCCTGGAACTTCCTCGAAACCACGGTCTTCGTACCGTTTTATATTTTTGAGCATCAAATCTTTGGTGTTGCCCCACTGGATTTGCGACAGTTTGTTGGCCTTGCGGTAGTGCCAGAGGGCGGCGTTCTCGTTGTAGCCGAAATGACCGCAGATGTCGAAGCCGGCGGGCATTTTCGTCTGTCCGGCGAACACGGGGATGCGCGGGCTTTGGCCGGGGTTCTCGAAGGAGAACCAGCAGAGACCGCCCACTTCGTCGGGAAGCCATTCACGGCACTGGATGATGGTGGAGTAGGAACACCACGACATCGCCACGCCACGGTAGAATGTCACCGCGCCAGGCTTCAGCATGTTGAACATGGCCCGTTCGGCACCGCCCATCCACGGGTTGGCGACGGGGCATACGGTGGTGTCAATCACGATGTTGCCGTCCTTGTCACGGCGTTTGCGCTCGTACAACAGGTTCTGGATCTGGTCGAGTTCGGGCGAGCCCTCGTAGTTGGCGCGGAACAGCTCCATCACCTTGCGCACATCCACCTTCTCGTCGGGTTTGATGGAGAAGGGGAGCTCGTCGGCATTGAGGTCGAAATGGCGGCTGGGGGCCAGCTGGCTGAAGATGTACCATTCGCGTTCCTTAAAGTTCTTGTTGCCGGAATAGCTGGAGGGGAAGGCCTTCCACCAGATGAAATCACCATTGCCGTCCCAGAGGCCGTATTTTTTTGCCACCTCCTCGATGTTGTCGGAACAGAGGAAATAGTTCTTGTTCTTGCGGTCGAGCTTGCCGATGCGGGCGACGTTGCAGCTGACGGCCACTTCGTCGTCGGGCACGCGCTGGGCGGCCCAGATGCCGCCGATTTTGTCCGGACCTTCGCCCAGAATCTCCATCTGCCACACCTCTTTCTTGTCGGCGATGGTGATGCATTCGCCGCCGTCGCCGTAACCGTACTCCTTGATCAGCTGCCCGATGAGACGGATGGCGTCGCGGGCGTTGTCACACCGTTGCAGGGCGATACGCTGCAGCTCCTCAATCAGGAACATTCCCTTTTCATTCATCAGTGTGTCGGGACCGGAGAAGGTGCTTTCGCCCATCGCCAGCTGTTTCTCGTTCATGCAGGGGTAGGCGGTGTTCATATAGGCGTAGGTATGGGGCGCTTCCGGAATCTCGCCAGCCAGTGTCACGTTTTCCATACTGTTGGGACGGGAGGTGTGCATGGTGCCCTTATATACTTTGTGCATCGTGCCTTCCTTGTGGTCGGCGGCGGGTTCCATGGTTACCCACGTGCGGTACTTGCTGTCGCAGGTGTGCGAGGTGATGACGGAGCCATCGGCAGAGGCCTTGCACCCCACCATAATAGAGGTGCAGTTCGCCCCAACGAGCTCTTCCTGTTCCTGCGCCTTCAGGTTGTAGAAGGCGAAAATACATAATGTGGCGAATAGTAAAGTTTTGATTTTCATTGTGCTAATTTTTTCTGATGTCGTATTTTCTTTGTAAACTGTGCAGAATAGGTAGAAAAGATGTCGTTTATTTATTTGATAATCAGTTGCGAAGACTGCCCAAGGGAGGTGCGTAACAGGTACATGCCGGCAGGGTAGGAGGAAATGTCAAGAATATGGCTTCCATTGGTAATGTGCATTTCAGACAAAAGGCGTCCCATGGCATCATAGACAAAAAGCTCGGCTTCACAGGGCGATTCCACGGTGATGGTATTGTGCGCAGGGTTAGGATAGACATTAAAAGGAATTTGGGGTGTTGCAGCATTGATGCCATCCGTGTTATGGGGTTGTCTTCTGGTGAAGAAGTTATATATTTCGGTCAGGTATTTGATGTCGTGCCCGTCTTCGTACCACTTGTGTTTGCCGCCTTCTACGCTAAGCAGTGCCACACGTGTGTCGTCGGTGCTGCTCCCGTAAGTGTGGAGCGCGAATGTCATCCCGTCGTTTACGGTGTTGGGGAAGTCGGTGGTAACGGCATCAAGGTCGCATTGGTTTACATGGCGCCAGTAGCTGATGGTGCTGTCCACGCTGAGTCCCAGCGTCATCTGTCCCATTCCGGGGATGGGGTTTGCCGTGCCGTCGGGACAAATGAAAGTGTCGGAAGTGCCGTGGATATGCAGTACGCTGATGTGCCGCGAAGGGGTGCTTTCGGCAAAACAGACCGGAATCAGGCCACTGGCGGCCGCGACAGCGTTGATGCGGTCGGCATGCTCAATGGCCATACGATGGGTCATGAATGCTCCCATGGAGAATCCCGTAAAGAAAAGACTGTCAGAGTCTATGTTGTAGGATGTGCCGAGTTCATCCACTAATGCCAGCAGGAATCCCGCGTCATCCACATCGCTGTTCGGGGTGAACGCGTTGCCCATAAGGGTCATTACAATTCCCGAATTCCACGCATTTCCGACGGGAATGCTCATACCAAGTAATGAGAATTGTGCGGACAGGGCCTGCGGCAGGACAATCATCCAGTGGAACTGGTCGGCAGCCTGCTGGAAGTTGATGCTGCTGTTATAGGAGTCAATGCCACCGTCGAAGCCGTGCAGGAACACCATTACTGGCAGCCTGTCACTGCTGTTGTAGGAGGCAGGTATATAGACATAGTATTCCCTTTCCTGCCCTTGCCATTGGAAAGTCTGTTTCGATAACTGCGCATACAATGTCGAAGTGAAGACCGTGAGTATGAGCATGATACCAAAAGTACAGAGAAGGCATTTTTTCTTTGTCATATTAAATAATTAATTTAATAAATATATGTAAATATTTGGACTATAATTATTTTTTCTCTACCGAAAACCCAAACTTTCCGATGATTTTTCCCAGTTGGTAGTAATGTCCGTTGGAGTAGCTCACGAGGTTGGCGCGCTCCAAGTGCATTGCGCCGCTTTTTTTGTCAAACAGGACCTCATTGGCGTGAACCGCCACGATTTCGGCAAGGAACATGTCGTGCGAGCCAAGCGGGATGACCTGTCTCACCACACACTCCAGATTGACGGGGGCTTCATAGATCAACGGGGCTTTCACCTTGCTGCCGTGGACGGGCGTGAGGTCGGTCTCCAAAAACTTGTTGTATTTTTTCCCAGAGCGCACCCCGCACCAGTCGGTCCGTTCCGCAAGCTCCGCTGAAACAAGGTTGATGACGAACTCCTGCCGTTCTTTGATGATGGGGTAGGAGTGACGCTCAGGCCGCACAGAGATGTAGCACATCGGCGGGTCGCTGCACACGGTGCCGCACCATGCCACGGTGATGATGTTGTACTCGTCGGGCGTTTCGCCGCAGCTCACCATCACCACGGGTGCGGGATTGAGCATATTGCCGGCCTTCAACTGACGTTTCGGCGATTTACGGATATTTGGAGTGTGGTTTTCGTTCTTCCTATTCATGGTCAAGAAAATTGCGTTTGTCGAGCCCCCACAGCAGCTTTTCACGGATGACGGAATAGAAGTCGGCGTTGGGGAGACGGATGGTTTGGATGGTGTAAGGGGCGCGGCTGACGGTGAGGGTCACCTCGTCATTTATCGTTAGCCTGTGCGAATCCACCGAAAGGATGAACCGGTGCGAACGACTTTCTACCTTGATTTTCAATTCGTTGTCAGTGGGAAGGACGATGGGACGTACGGTGAGACTGTGGGAGGCGATGGGGGTGAGCACCATCACGTTGGCGGAGGGCACGAGGATGGGACCGCCGCAGCTGAGCGAGTAGGCGGTGGAACCGGTGGGGGTGGCCACAATCAGCCCGTCGCCCCAGTAGGTGTTCAACTTCTCACCGTTGGCCAGCACCTTCACGGCATTGATGGACTCCCCGTGCGGGTGGATGGAGATATCGTTCAAAGCAAATGTAGCGGGAAGTAGCTCTCCGTTATCGCTGCTGATTTGCAGAAGACTTCTTTTTTCAATTTGATAATCAGAATTTTGCAAAAAGCCAAAAGCTTCTTGAAAATTGTTGCGGTTCACATTGGTGAGGAAGCCGATGCGGCCGGTGTTGATGCCCAAGATGGGGATGCCGCTGTCGCCCACAAGGTTGGCGGCATCAATGAAGGTGCCGTCGCCGCCGATGGAGAAAAGGAAGTCGGGACGGAAGGTAGAAAGCTTCTGACGATCGGTGGGGGTTCCTGTCACTTCGTGGGTGGTGACACCCTTGTCTGTCAGGAAATGGATGACCTCGGCGATGAACGCCTTCCCATCGTTGGTGGGGGACTTGCTGTAAAGCGCGATTTTCATAGATCCAGCGGTTTTATTAAAAAAAGGAGAACGGGCTTTGTCAGCACCATTCTCCCATATACAGCATTAGGTATGCTTATTCGTAGTTTTTCACCTCCACGCTGCCGTCGAGGATCATACGGGCGTTCATGGCCATGGAAGCCATCTCGTCCTCGCCGGGATAGACGGCGACGGGCGCGATCCATTCCACATGACGCTTGATGTGACCGACGATGGGCTTGCCGTAGGCGATGCCGCCGGTGAGCAGGATGGCATCGACTTTTCCTTCAAGGACGGCGGCGTTGCCGGCAATCTGCTTGCCGATCTGGTAGGCCATGGCGCGTTCAATGAGGTCAGCGTACTTGTCGCCGGCGAGGGCGCGTTTCTCCACTTCGTAGGCGTCGTTGGTGCCGAGGTAGGAGACGAGGCCGCCTTTTCCGACGATGACCTTGCGCATCTCTTCGTAGGTGTATTTGCCGCTGTAGCAAGCCTTGATGACCTGGTCCATCGGGAGAGTACCGGAACGCTCGGGTGAGAACGGGCCTTCGCCTTCAAGGGCCTGGTTCACGTCAATGACGCGGCCTTTGCGGTGTGCGCCCACGCTGATACCGCCGCCCATGTGTGCAACAATCAGGTTTAAGTCTTCATATTTTTTGCCGATGGATTTGGCATAGATGCGGGCGATGGCTTTCTGGTTCAACGCATGGAAGATAGAGAGGCGTTCAAAGTCCTTGTGGCCGGAAATGCGGGCGATGTCCTCCATCTCATCCACGATGACGGGGTCGGCAATGTAAGCCTCCTTCAAGCCAATCATCTTAGCCACGCTGTCGGCGATGAGGCCGCCGAGGTTGCAGGCGTGTACGCCATTGTAACCTTCAAGGAGGTGCTTTTTCATCAGGTCATTGACACGATAGACACCGGAAGTGAGCGGTTTGATGAGGCCGCCGCGACCCATCACGATGGCGATTTCGTCCAAGTTGATGTTCTGGTTCTTCAATTCCTCCAGAACGAAATTTTTGCGGTAGTCGTACTGGTCGGCAAGGACGGCAAATTTCGAAAGCTCTTCAGTGGAGTGCTTGATGTTGGTGGTAAAAATGTTCTGTTCGCCTTCAAAGACGGCAATTTTCGTGGAGGTTGCCCCCGGATTGATGGCAAGAATGTACTTTCTCATAAATAAGTTATGTTAGGGTTAATGATTACTTGGCTGGATTGATATAGGTGGAAACGGTCTTGGTTTCGCTGTAGCCGGTGCCGGCGTTGGTGCAGACGTAAGCCCGCACGAAATAGACGGTGTCGGTCATAACGGTGGTGTGGGTGTAGTCGAAAGTGGTCGTCTGAATGTTCTCCTCCACAGCGACAGTGATTACGTCGTCGGCCTTGTACATCGGCTCGTCGGTGAAACTGAACAGAAAGCCCATCTCGTTGAAATACTTGCAGCCGCCGTTGTTGGTGACATTACCCTTGCAGTCAAACCAGATGGTTTCTTCGTTCACCGGCATCGGTGTGACGGTCAGGTCAACGGTAGCAGGTTCAAATTTGGAGCATCCGCCGAGGCAGAGCATTACAATACTCAAAATGAGGAGGGAAAAATACTTTTTCATTATGTAAAAATGGTTAGGTTTATCTGAAAAAAATACGAGCGCAAAAATAATAAATTTTTTCTAATGGGACACCTTTCGCCTCTTATTTTGTGTTTAAAATAATTTACGGCAAAAACAGTTGCCCGTTGCGGATTGTTTTGTATCTTTGCCGCTGATTTTCAAAAAGGACATTCTATGGGATTTTTGTCTATTTTTTCCAAGGAAAAAAAGGAGGATTTGAATAACGGGCTGGAGAAATCGAAGCAGAGTTTCTTCGCGAAGTTGGCCAAGACCGTGATAGGGAAGTCGAAGGTGGATGACGAGGTGCTCGACAATCTGGAGGAGGTTTTGGTCACGTCGGATGTCGGTGTGGAGACCACCCTGAAGATCATCAGCCGCATCGAAAGCCGCGTCTCCCGCGACAAATATTTGGGCACAGGACAGCTGAACATGATTCTCAGGGAGGAGATCGGTGGCCTGCTGATGGAGAACAACACGCAGGATCTTGCCGATTTTGAAATCCCGAAGCTCGACCGCCCGTATGTGATGATGGTGGTCGGGGTGAACGGCGCCGGAAAGACCACCACCATCGGCAAGCTGGCCTATCAGTTCAAGCAGAAAGGGTATTCTGTGATGCTGGGGGCCGCCGACACCTTCCGCGCCGCTGCCATCGAACAGCTGGAGGCGTGGGCCGAACGTGCCGGAGTACCCATCGTGACCCAGAAAATGGGGGCCGATCCCGCCTCCGTCGCTTTCGACACCGTCAAGTCGGCCATCGCCCAAAAATGCGACATTGTCATCATCGACACTGCCGGACGGTTGCACAACAAGGCCAACCTGATGCGAGAGCTCACCAAGATACGGAACGTCACAAGCAAACTGATTCCTGACACGCCCGACGAGGTGCTGCTGGTGCTTGACGGCTCCACAGGGCAGAACGCCGTGGAGCAGGCCCGCCAATTCACCGCAGCCACGCAGGTCACGGCCATGGCCATCACCAAGCTCGACGGCACGGCCAAAGGCGGCGTGGTCATCGGCATCTCCGACCAGTTCAAAATTCCGGTCAAGTACATAGGGGTGGGGGAGAAGATCAACCAGCTTCAGGTATTTAACCGTCAGGAATTTGTGGATTCCTTCTTCCCTGAAACAGAAGGCCAGTAGCCTTATTCTTCCGTTGTTTTCGTCCGCATGGCGAATTCACAGCCGCAGTACAGCTGGTTGTAGAAGCCGTTCTCTTTGAGGAGGGCGCTCCGGCGTTCCTGCAGGCCTCCTTTGCGCCAGTTGTTATCCCAGAAGCGCAGTCCGGGGTATGCGGCGGCGGCCTCCAATCCCGCCGCATTGATTTGTTCAAGGTTCTTCCACCGCGAGGAAGCCAGCGTGGTGGCGAAGACGGTGAAGCCGAGCTCATGCGCCTTCTTTGCCGCCGCCGCCATCCGAATCCGGAAGCATTGCAGGCATCTCCGTCCGCGCTCCGGCTCGTTCTCAAGTCCCCGCACATCGTGTAGCCACGCCGCATGGTCATAGTCCCCGTCAATGATGGGAACGCCCAATTTCGCGGCATACTTGGTACATTCGTTTTTCCGGATGAGATACTCCTCCTCCGGAAAGATGTTGGGGTTGAAATAGTAGAGGGTTGGCTGCCAGCCGTTGGCCAGCATCCATTCGAGGATGGCTGCCGAACAGGGGGCGCAACAGCAATGCAGAAGGACAGGACGGTTTTCTTCCATGTTATTATGTAAAAAGAAAGGAGGTGGCGGTTCCGTGCCCGTCACCTCCTTTTCGTGCGTCATAAAAGTGACTTATTTGACAAATTCATAGTCGGTGACGATGGTCTCGGTGTGGGTGGTGGTGGTGTTTCCCAAGCTGAGGGTCCAAGTCACATTTTCAGTAACTTGGGTCGGGACTTTGCCGTCGGCCTTATAGGTGTAGGTGTAGTTGTAGTCGGGCGTATTGGGTGCAGTTCTCACGCATGTGGCGACAGCATTCTTGGAGGTCGATTCGTCCATATCCAACAGCAGGCCGAAGTAGGGGTTCCGGTAGTCGGTGTAAGTGTAGGTGTACTCCATGGTTCCGTCGCCATACTTGATGGTCTTGCTGGAGACATTTTTGCCGTCGTACACCATGCTTACGGTGTATTTGCTACCACCTTTAAGGTTGCTGGTTGCGACTTTCATATATTCTGTGGCGGCATCCGTGGACACTTCGGGGAGGATGAAGCGGAACACATTCTCCACGAGGCGGGCGCATTTTTCGGCATCGCTGTTAAGGATGGCGGCGTTGTATTCGACAGTATAGCCGGAGATGAGCTTCTTTGCGTGCTCAAAGGTATAGGTCATTTCAAGGTCGCCTTTGTGATAAACTTTTATGTTTTCAATAAAGTTGCCGTCGTAGGTCAGATCCACACGGTCGTCACCGTTGGTGATGGAACTGAGCTGTTTCTTGTCGTAAGTGAAGTTCGCTACACCACCATCGTGGTAGGCAATCTTGGAGAGCAGTTTGCCGTCCCATGTCCACTCCTCTTTCAGGATCTTTGCAGGGCTGGGGTCGGTTTGGACAGTTTCATAGATTTTGGAAATTTTCTTTTTCGGTTTGTAAACACCGTCCTTGGTGCAGGATGCGAATACAAGCGTCAGAGCAATCACCAGAAGGGTGACGATGGAAAAATTGATTTTCTTCATAATGTATTAATTTAAAGGTTGATAATTGTTCTTTCTTTTTTTCTGAAAACGGCTGCAAATATAGTTAGAATTTGTTTGAAAAAATCCTAAAAAAAATTATTTCACTTATTGATATTTGATGTACCTTTGCACTCTCAAATTTTAGAAAAATGAGTGATAGACTTCTTCACGTTGCAGGCTCCCCACACGTACATGGTGACGAGTCTGTGAAAAAGATTATGTGGTCGGTGGTTATCGCGCTAATGCCGGCCTTTTTCGTGGCCGTTTTCTACTTCGGCCTTCCCGTAATCATCCTTACTGCCGTCTCGGTTCTGAGTTGCGTGCTCTTCGAGTGGCTGATCCAGCGTTTCCTGCTGAAGGGGAAATGTTCCATCGGTGACGGATCCGCGGTCATCACGGGACTTCTGCTCGCCTTCTGTGTCCCGCCGGATCTTCCGATTCCGCTCATCATCTTGGGCGCGTTGGTCGCCATCGGTATTGCCAAAATGGCCTTCGGCGGACTGGGCAAGAACCTCTTCAACCCGGCACTCACGGCGCGTGTGTTCCTGCTGATTTCCTTCCCCGTGCAGATGACCTCTTGGCCGAAAGCCACCCCGCTGTGGAGTTTCGGCGCCGACGTGGTCACCGGTCCCACGCCGCTGGGCATCATCAAGGAAGGTGTGAAGAACGGCGGCACGGTCGAGTCGCTGATGGGTTCGCCCGACATGCCGAACAACATCCAGATGCTGCTTGGCCAGATGGGCGGCAGCTTCGGTGAAGTGAGCGCTATCGCCATCCTCATCGGCGCCATCTTCCTGCTGATACGCCGCGTCATCAGCTGGCACATCCCCGTTTCCTTCCTGCTGACCGCTTTCGTGTTCGCCGGCATCTTCTGGCTGGTGGACCCGACACAATACGCCAATCCGTTTTTCCATATCATCACTGGCGGTATGCTGCTCGGCGCCTGCTTCATGGCTACCGATATGGTCACTTCGCCCACCTCGCCGTGGGGAATGATCGTCTTCGGTGTGGGCTGCGGCCTCCTCACGATGATTATCCGTATGTTCGGTGCATACCCCGAAGGCGTATCCTTCGCCATCCTGATCATGAACTCCGTCGTCCCGCTTATTGACAAGGCGTTCAAACCCAAAACTTTCGCAGGTAAATAGTTTTCAAAAAACAAGTCGAAAATGAGCAAGAAAGAATCTACATTAACCAATATGATCGTGTCGCTGGCATTGATTGCGGTGCTGGCGGCGGCGGCCCTCGCCGGTGTCTATCTCCTGACCAAGGATTCGATAGACAATGTGCAGGCCCAGAAAAAACAGAGCGCATTAAACGCCGTATTGCCTGGCTTTGACGGGGACATTGTCGCTGTTCCTATTGTTGTTCCTGGCGACAAGGATCCCGTGACGGTGAATGTGGCGGTGACGAAGGACAATACGCTGTTCGGTGCAGCGGTCGAGACCTACACCAACAAGGCCTTTGGCGGTACCTTCACCCTGATGGTGGGCTTTGATGCCGACGGCAACATTCTCGGCACAGAGGTGATTAAAGCCGCTGAAACGCCCGGCCTCGGTGACAAAATCAACAAGAACAAGAGTAATTTCGCAGAACAGTTCGTTTCGATGAACCCGGAAGCCCATGAATGTGACCTGAAGGTGAAGAAGGACGGCGGTGAGGTGGATGCCATCACCGCAGCCACTATCTCCTCCCGTGCTTACTGCGATGCCGTGAACCGTGCGGCAAAGGCCTATTGGGGAATCAGAACATTGTCCCTCCCCAAGATGATGCCCAGTCTCAAGATAAATACGAACAATACCGCGGCAGAAACTGAAGCCGAGGAGAAAGGAGCTGACAATGAATAAGTTGAAAATACTCTTTAACGGAATACTGAAAGAGAACCCGACCTTTGTACTGGTTTTGGGTATGTGTCCCACGCTGGGTGTCACCACCTCCGCCTTCAACGGGTTCGGTATGGGCGTCGCCACCACGTTCGTGCTGCTGATGTCCAATGCGCTGATTTCCCTGCTCAAGAACTTCATCCCCGACAAAGTGCGTATTCCGGCCTTTATCGTGGTCATCGCCACTTTCGTCTCCATCGTTGACCTGCTGATACAGGGCTTTGTGCCGGCGTTGGGCGAAAGCTTGGGTCTGTTCATCCCGTTGATTGTGGTCA
The DNA here is from genome assembly GCA_947169105.1 of uncultured Bacteroidales bacterium. Taxonomy (GTDB): domain Bacteria; phylum Bacteroidota; class Bacteroidia; order Bacteroidales; family WCHB1-69; genus UBA1756. The sequence goes on from CAMVOL010000007.1 coordinate 75,197, forward strand.
ACTGCATCGTGTTGGGCCGCGCCGAGGCCTTTGCCTCCAAGAACACCGTGTTCGATAGTATGCTCGACGGTATCGGGATGGGGCTGGGTTTTACCCTCAGCTTGACGGTTATCGGTGCCATCCGTGAAATTCTGGGCAGCGGTTCCATCTTTGGATATACCTTCCTGCCGGCGTCGGCCAACATCTTGGTCTTCGTCCTCGCCCCGGGCGCCTTCTTCGTCCTCGGCTTCGTGATGGCCTTTATCCGTCATCTTCAAAAAAGTAACGAACATTAAAACGACTGAGTTATGGAATATGTTTTGATGATTATCGCCTGCGTATTTGTAAACAATATTGTTCTATCGCAGTTTTTGGGCATCTGTCCCTTCTTGGGTGTTTCCAATAAATTGAGCACCGCGCTCGGTATGGGCGTTGCCGTCATCTTCGTAATGACATTGGCCACGCTTGTCACCTCGCTCATTCACGTGTATGTTTTAGTGCCGACGGGACTTCAGTTTTTGCAGACCATCGCTTTCATTCTGGTTATCGCCGCCCTCGTGCAGATGGTGGAAATCATCCTGAAAAAGATGAGCCCGCCGCTTTATCAGGCGTTGGGTATCTTCCTCCCGCTGATCACAACCAATTGTGCCGTTCTGGGTGTCGCCATTTCTGTAACGCAGAAGTTCGACATTGCCGCCGGTAGCTATATGCTTGACAGCCTTGTCTATACTGTCGCTTCCGCTCTCGGTTTTGCCGTGGCCATCCTGATTTTCGCCGGTATGCGTGAGCAGCTGGAGATTTCGAGAGTTCCGAAAGCAATGCAGGGCGTTCCGATTGCCCTCGTCACGGCGGGTATCCTTGCCATGGCCTTTATGGGCTTCGCCAATCTTGTATAATATATATTGTATTGGATACAATGAGAAAGAAGCTGGTATTCTTGTGCTTGGCCGCAGTTTCGGTTTTCACTGCCGCTGCGCAAAAATCCGTGGTAAAACTGCCTGTGGATTCAGATTATGTTTTTGGTAGTGAGTATTTCATCTATGCACTGCCGCAAACCGCCTTCCAGATTGATGTGGTGGTGACACAGAATAGGGAAGTGAAAGGCATCTATTCCGATTATGCTTCCAAATTGTTGGGACTGAACAATATTGTCACACAGAATAGGACTACTTATGTACTGAAGAGTGTTGCCGTAACCCCCATCATTGTTCCAGACGAGGATTATGTCTATGCAGTGGAGCTTTCATCCGCACAGAAAAAGAACCATTTTCTAAACAAACTATACGAAACTCAGATTGATGCAGTAAAGAGTAACGAATATCCTCCGCACGATTTCGGTCTCCAGCCCATTCCCGATTTCTTCCGCTACTACAGCGATTTGGCCTATATGGAGCAGGAGAACAGTTATGTGGAGACGCAGATTGTGGACGGTGTGGTTCGGCAAGTGCCGGCCAGCCGTGTGCAGAAAGTGACCAAGACCAGTGAGCAGAAAGCACAGGAAGCTGCCGACATGGTTGACAAAATCCGAAAAGACCGCTATGCCCTCCTTACAGGGGAGCAGGAGGTGGCCTATCAGCCGGAAGCACTCAGTAGAATGATTGCAGAACTTAACGAACTGGAAAAGAACTATATCGGTTTGTTTGCAGGGTTCACCGTCAGTGACGAGTTGCACTATCAGGTGGTGGTGATGCCCGAACAGGCGAATATCACTCCCGCTTTCTCATTTTCGGCAGCTAATGGTTTTTCAGAAAAAGCCGGCACTACGGAGGAAACCTACTATATGGTCGTCGTTCCGCAATATAGTCTTGAGCCGGTCAGTGTGTTCAACAGGGAACGGAAGAGCGGCAAGAAGTATGTGGAGCCTTCGGGCTATCGTATCCGCTGTGCCGTGCCCTGCGATGTCGTCCTCAACCACGGGCATGAAACCGTCTGTGCAGTGGGCACATGCAATATTTTCCAGCTCGGCAAGATTGAGGCCCTTCCTGCGGGGAATGACGATTTTGATATTACAAAATTTGTAGTAATCTATTAGGAATGAAAAGATTATCTTTTCTTATGATGTGTATGGCCGGAATCGTTCTGGCCTTTTTTGCCTGTCATCGGGAGAAAACGGATGCTTCGGTGGCAAAATTTGCGGAACTTACGCAGCAGTATGTCACTGATGAGTTGCAGATTGAGGGGCTGGACTCCGTCCGTGTAGTGAAGGTCGATACGGTGGACAACTATGAGTATGCCCAAATTATGGTGGATCTGCTCCATCAGATGGATGCGGAAATATTGTACGAATATCAGGCGGCGCTGCTGTCGGACGACACGGTGGCGGCAAGGGATCTGGAGATTCAGATTGACGAGGTCGCGGCGGCGGGCGAACAGTGGGACAGGGAGGTGGAAGCTACCGAAAATGCGCCGAAGGAGGTGCGTTTTTACCTGATTACCGCCAACTATTATGCTGGAAACAATATTGACCAGTTCTATTTCTTTGTTACAAAGGATTTTAAGATTCACATTCCCGATCCATTTTCGGAATTGTAGTTTTTTTTAGGAAATCTGCATTTTTTTCTTTATTTTTGAACAAAAACCCTTGACAAACGGTTTTTGATGTTGTATTTTTGCCGCCCCAAATTTAGGAGGAGAAATAGCGTATGAAGTTATCCCAATTCAAGTATTTTTTACCACAGGAATTGATTGCCCTTCACCCCTGTGAAGAGCGTGACGAAGCCCGCCTTATGGTGGTAAACAGAAAGACTCAAACTATTGAGCATAAGGTTTTTAAAGATATTCTTGAGTACTTTGACGAAGGGGATGTCTTTGTGATGAACAACACCAAGGTTTTCCCTTCATTGCTAAGTGGTGAAAAGGAGAAGACAGGTGCGAAGATTTGCGTCACTTTGCTCCGGGAATTGGACGAAGAGAGCCGTCTTTGGGATGTGCTGGTGGATCCTGCCCGCAAGATCCGCATCGGCAACAAACTCTATTTCGGAGAAAACAGCGACCTCGTGGCCGAGGTGATTGACAACACCACCTCCCGCGGCCGCACGCTCCGCTTCCTTTTCGATGATGACCACGACGCCTTCAAACTGAAACTTCGTCAGTTGGGTGCCACGCCGATCCCTGAAGACATCCGCCGTCTGCGCGAAATCGTTCCCGAGGACGAAGAGGACTACCAGACCATCTATGCAAAGGAAGAGGGGGCCGTCGCCGCGCCAAGTGCCGGTTTCCATTTCAGCAAGATACTGCTGAAACGCCTTGAGCTGAAAGGCGTTGAGTTCGCCGAACTGACCTTGCACGCCGGTCTGGGTAATTTCCGTGACATTGATGTAGAAGACCTCACCAAGCACAAGACCGACTCCGAATCCATGATTATCTCGGAAGAGTGCGCGAAAACCATCAACGACGCCAAGGATGCCGGACACAAGATTGTGGCCATCGGCACCACCACCACAAAGGCGTTGGAGTCCTCCACCTATACCAACGGACACGTGAAACCGTATGATGGTTGGACCAACAAGTTCATCTTCCCCCCTTATAACTTTATGGTTCCCAATGCGATGGTGACGAACTTCCATGCTCCGCAAAGCCCGATGCTGATGATGGTTGCCGCTTTCGGCGGTTACGAATTCATCATGCACGCCTACAAAGTGGCAGTCGAGGAAAAGTACCGCTTCCTCACTTTCGGCGATGCAATGCTAATTATCTAAAATGGAAAATTGAAAACGGGAAATTGAAAACGTGTAATCGGTTGTTCAGATAATTAATACACAGATATTTAGAATTTTATGAGAAAATTTTTTATTGCCTTATTAGGGTTGTTGGCTTTTTTGCCGATGACCTTCGGTGCTTATCTTATGAATGTCCCTCAGACACGGGTGCAGCCTGACGGGGACACGCTCCACTGTTTTGCAACAGGTGACGAATATTTCCATCGTTTGCACGATGCCAACGGATATACCATTGTCTTGGACAGGGCTACAGGGTATTATGTCTATGCCGACAAGGTCGGGGACGCGCTTGTGCCCACCCGTTATATAGCGGGCCGCACAAACCCTGCTGAAGTGGGTCTCGTTCCGAATCTGAGCATTTCGGCTGAACAGTGGCGCTTGCGCCGTACGCAGATGGAGGCGTTCCAGCCAGCGGGTTCTGGCATGCGTGCCACAGGTTCTAATCACGGACACATTAACAACATCGTCGTTTTCATCCGTTTTGCGGATGATGCCCCCTTCACCAATTCGTTCAACGATGTGGATCGGATGTTCAACGACTCCACGGCCGGCTATTCTTCTATGTATAATTACTTTAAGTCCGCATCATACGGACAGCTCGCCATAACCTCCACGTTCTATCCAGCGCCTTCAGGCTCCACTATTCTGTCCTATCAGGATACGTATAACCGGAGCTATTACCAACCGCAAAGCTACTACAATCAGAACGGATATGATCCTGACAATGCGTATGAACGTGTCCAGCGGGAGGATGAGCTGCTGGCACGGGCCGTGAACTACATTGCGAATATGGTGCCCACGGATCTCAATCTTGACTACAACAATGACTGGAGGGTGGACAATATTGTTTTTGTGGTGCGTGGTGATGTAGGGGACTGGAGTGACCTTCTGTGGCCTCATCGCTCATCATTGGCTTATACGGATCCGGTCTTTATCAATGGATTGAGGGTATGGGATTACAATTTCCAGCTTTCTGACAATGAGAATTATTTTACCACAGGGGTCCTGTGCCATGAGATGAACCACAGCCTCGGCGCACCGGATCTGTACCATTATAATGAAGGGACGGAGTACTTGTCACCTGTCTATTATTGGGACTTGATGGGGCTGGAGTTCAACACGCCGCAGCACATGGGTGCTTATATGAAGTACAAATACGGGAAATGGATTGATGAAATCCCTGAAATCACGGAATGCGGAACCTACTCCCTGCGCTCCCTTGGGTCTTCGGCGACCAACAATTGTTACCGCATCGCATCGCCTAATCCGGATGAGTTTTTTGTTCTGGAGTACCGCAATAATGATGACCTGTTCGAAGGAACCCTTCCGGAGCAAACGGGACTGCTTGTCTATCGAATCAATACGAATTTCTCAGGGAATGCCAACTATAATGGTGTGGATTCCTTTGACGAAGTCTATGTGTACAGGCCGTACGGTACGACAACGGAGGACGGTAATATTTGGAATGCCGCCTTTTCTGCCAATGCAGGGCGGACGGAGATGAGTGCGAACACCAATTCCCAACCGTTCCTGACGGACGGCACGGTCCTTGATATGGAAACATTCACTATCCGTGATGTCACAGAAGAAGGTGGCGACTCCATCTCCTTCACCTTCTGTAAGGAAGGGTATCTCCAAGTTGTACCCGACAGAGTCGTGCTTGCTGCGGATTCGGGAGCCACCGGAAATGTCCGGATAATTTCCGACAGCAGTTGGAACATTTCCAGTGATTGCGACTGGCTAACCTACATGCCCTCTGCCGACAGCGGGACTGTTTGCGTGGTGGTTGCCGCCTTGTCTGAAAATGAAACTTTTGAGAATCGCAGCTGTGTGCTGACAGTCACTGCGTCCAATGGTACGCAGAAGACGGTCACAGTGGTGCAGTTGGGACAGGAAACTATCTTGGAAGCAGTGATTACCAATCCCGTTTCCGGGACAACGGGAGTCCTTGAACATGCAAATTCCACCTGCAATATTGAGATTACTGCCAATGTGCCGTGGTCCATTTCGTCGGATGCAGAGTGGGTCGGCTTTTCGCAGGCAGAGGGGGAGGGAAATGCCTCCATCACCGCTATCGCCCTAACTGAAAATCCAACTTGCGTGCCCCGTTACGCCACGCTGTCCGTGGTGAACGGTTACGGACAGCGTGTCGAACTTCAGGTGATGCAGTCCAACACCACCAACGGATCATTGTCGGTCACTCCGACAACTTTTACAATCGGCAACTATTTGAATTCTATGGCACAGCTGACAATCTCTGCCACTGATGCGTGGAGTATCCTCAGCAAGCCGAGCTGGCTTTCCGTGACACCGGAAGAGGGCAGCTCCAGCAACCAACAGCTTACGCTGACCGTGACGGAGACCAACAGCTCCACCTCGTCCCGCACGGGTACGGTGATTATTTCTGATATTTGCGGGCGTGCCAACAGTCAGGTGCAAATTGTTGTAACACAACCTGCTGGCTATCTGTCGCTCTCCGTCCCTTCGGTAACACTCGGCACTACCCAGGGAAGTACGGCGACGGCTGAAGTGCAGTGCAGTGGTTCATGGAATGCGGTCACTTCCACTGTTCCTGAATGGTTGTCTGTATCTCCGATGACGGGCGTAGGAAATACCACCCTCACGTTGCGGGCGCTCTCTAGTAATTCGGAAAGCACCGAGCGGACGGCGGTTGTCCGTTTCCGTTACACACTGAATTTCAGTGCAGAACTATTAGTCACACAACAGCCCGTCACAGGAATCGTGGAAATTTCGGAAGTATCCATGCTCCTCTATCCGAATCCTGTAAATGACCTTCTTACGGTAGCATGGGATGGCACTTGTCAGTACACGGTGTATGATGCGACCGGACGTGCCGCCTTTAGTGGCAATCTTTCCGATGGGGAAAACACCATATCGGTGTCGGGGCTTGAGAACGGCATCTATTTTATTCGTTTTTGCGATAAAATGACGGGGAAAGTTGCGGTGGCCAAGGTAGTAAAGCAGTAAAGGTTTCACTTTTTTAATTTTGAAATTTATTATATGATTTAAAATGAGGTTGTTATATTGAAAAATAAAAATTTTGGAATTATGGTTTTCAAAGAGAAATTTTTCTATTTTTGCAACCTCAAAATGCGGCGGGGTAGCTCAGTTGGTTAGAGCGTCGGATTCATAACCCGGAGGTCTCGAGTTCAACTCTCGATCCCGCCACAAAAAGCAGCCGGAACAACATCGCTCTGGCTGCTTTTTTTTGTGCATGCATGAAAAACCAACCAGATAATTGATTATCTTTGCCACCGTTATTCATTACTTTATAAATTATTACAAACCTTTAAAAGCAAAGACTATGGAAAAGTATGTATGTGATTTGTGCGGCTGGGTTTATGACCCCGCAGTTGGTGTGCCTGAAGCAGGCATCGCGCCCGGAACCCCGTGGGAGGAACTTCCCGCCGATTTCGAATGCCCGATGTGCGGCGTCGGCAAGGACCAGTTCTCGAAAGAATAAAGATTTACCCCTTCTTCTTTGTGACGAAGGGGTATTTTTCAACACTTTTCAAAAGATATGAACAGGGCGAAATATTATCCGAAAAAAATAGTATTTTTGCCGCCAGTATGCTCCAAAGAGAAAGAATACCGGAAATTCCTGTAACAGCACTCTGCTGCAAGGATTTCCGTTTTTTTTAATTGTTTAAGTGACTTGTTTTTAAGTCACTTTTTTTTTGTCAGAAAAGATGATAGAACGAAATCTGGTAGTGATGCGAAATGAGGAGGTGGCCTCGAAAATCTTCCGGCTGGAACTTGCCGGGGAGATTCCGCAGCTGGCTGCCGGTTCCTTCGTCGAAGTGTCGGTCGGAGGGATGTACCTGCGCCGCCCCATCTCCGTCTGCGAGTCCACACCCGGAAAAGTCACCTTGGTATATAAAGTGGTAGGGAAGGGGACGGCCCAGATGACGAAGCTCGTCAGAAACAACGTGGTCAACTGCCTGCTGCAGCTCGGCAACGGCTTCCAAATTCCCGAAAGCAGCCGCAAGGCCCTGTTGGTCGGCGGCGGTATCGGCACCGCGCCGCTCTACCAGCTGGCCGTGGAACTCCGTAAGAAAGGTGTTTTCACCACTCTTATCGCCGGTTTCGCCAACCAGTCGGAAATCTTCTATCAGAAAGAGTTTGAAAATATCTGTGATAAAACATATTACGCCACAATGGACGGCAGCTTTGGGCATCACGGCCTGGTGACGGAACTTTTACCGGAGTGCGACTACGACTACTTTTACGCCTGCGGCCCGACCCCGATGCTAAAGGCGGTCACGGCGGCAATCGCTACCGACGGCCAGCTGAGTTTGGAGGAACGGATGGGGTGCGGCTTCGGTATCTGTATGGGCTGCAGCCTGATGACCGCCCACGGCGCGAAACGCATCTGCAAGG
>CAMVOL010000008.1 GCA_947169105.1 uncultured Bacteroidales bacterium
CCCTCAATTCCCCGATAGTCGTAGGAGGGCCGTCCGAACAGCAGCAGATAGCGGGGTTGGCTCCCCTGTGATTTTTCGTAAATCATCTTCATATAGTCGCGGATGGCGGTGATGTCCTGCCCGCCGCTGGAGAATTCGTTGTAAACCTGCTGGGTTGTCACCACCTTGACCGTCAGTCCGTCGTTGGTGCGGCGGAATTCCGCTAACCGTTCCGCTTGTGTCAGAAAGTCGGGGTGCGCCACGATGACCATATCCACTTGGCTGGAGCTGTGGAGGTCTTGATTGGGCACGCTTCCGACTGGCGTGACGGAATAGCACTGGTTGTCGGTGAAAGCCACGAACTTGCGCAGTCGTTCGGTAGGGGTGATGAAGGAGTAGGTAGTGCCGGAGAGTGTCCCCGCCATTTGGCTGACAGAGGTCAGTTCGGTCACATCCCACACTTTTGCGCTGGCGGACATGTTGTCAACCTGGAACTGCGTGACGGCGTTTTCACCCACGCTTTCGGGGCGGCAGAAGGGGGTCTGCCAGCTCTCAAGGCGGAGGCGGCTCGGAAGTTGCCACTCTAAATAGTTGAGGTAGCCGCTGGCGGAGGAGTTGGGCTTGCTGTAGGTGAGTGTGACAGGGGTGTTCCCTTGTGCTGTCAGGAAGGTGAAATCGCGGGAGGCTGTTTGGGCAAAATCCTGACCGCTAACAGAACTGATGGAGATGGAACCCTCGTTTCCGTTCACTTTTACGGAGAAATGGGAGAAGACGCCGGCGGCGGCGGCCACATCCACCGTGAGCCGTCCGGTGCCCGCCGCAACGGATGGAAGCGGCAGCGTGTAAGTATAACTGGTGGTCACGTCGTAGCGGTCGCCGTACCAGCCCCGTCCCGCCTCGCCGAGGCAGTGCTCGTCAGTTTCGTAAAATCCGTAATGGGTATAGGTGGTGGCGGTTTCAGTCGGTGTGAGCGCGCTGTGGTCTGTTACCTCAATGCGCCGTTTGCTCCCCACGCCCGCGTCTGCGTTGATGAAATAGTAGGCGGCGTTGTCGTACAGGTTGAACGTATGGGTGAAGCGCTGCTCTGTGGCGTTGAAGTTCCAGCCGTGTGGCCCTTCGGCATAGAACAGGAAGTAGTCGCCCTCGTTGAAGCTGCCGTCGCCGCCGTCGTGCATCTCGATGGGCAGTTCCTGAAGGTCGTCGTAGCGGTCGGCGCTGTTGGCTTCGGGCAGCATCGTGCCGCCGTTGCCGAACAATGCAATCCGTGCCGAAGCGAGTCCGCTGACGGACATGCCCAAAGCGGCAAGATCGGCGTAGGTGACTTTATGCACCCCCGTCTTCGAGACGGAGATTTTGTACCAGCTTCCGCTCCGCAGCACCGAACTTGCGGCGTAGGAATGGCTTTTTACTTCCTTCCAGGAGGTGGGTATCGCCCGTATGGATACACTGGCACTCAGCAGTTTCTCGTAGCCGTTTCCGATTTTCCGGATGGGAAGTATGGAAAGCGAGGTATAGTTCCGTTTCCGGTCCACAAGGGTGCGGGCGGTAGTGCGGAAATCGCTCTCTTGGAAGTTATTGGGTATCAATGAAGCCTCCTCTTCCGTCACACGGGCAGTCCGGATGTCGGAAAGGGTCACTTCATATTCATCATAAAAGGCATCTGCCTCAAAACGTCCGAAATATTGCGGCAAAGTCTCAAATCCGTCCGCTGTAACGGCCCCGTCGAAATAGAGGAGGCGAAGGGTGGACCCATCAGAAAGTGTGTATTCCAATGGAGTTTTCCACAGGAAAGAAATATTTTTTTTAATATTTTGTGCCTGAATATCAGTGGATTGGGTAAATGTTAGAAAAAAAAACAAAAAAAATACCCAAGAATTTTTTTTCATATTTCGTTTGGATGTTTGTATAAAAGCCAAAAATAAACGTAGGAGCCAAAGTAAAATTGCAGAAAATATCGAATGTTGATAACTTTTTATAAAATTATTCGTAAAAGCTGGCTATAAATTGTTACTTTTGCACCCTGTGTTAAATTAGGAATAAAAACTGAAACCATGAATAAACGAATCGCCTGTTTGTGTGGAATCATTGTGCTGGTGCTGGGAAGTTTCCGGCTGTCGGCCCAGGATCCGCACTTCTCCCAGTTCTTTGCCAATCCGCTGTACCTGAATCCCGCTTTTGCGGGGGCGAATGTGTGTCCGCGCGTCACGGCCCACTTCCGCGACCAGTGGCCCAACATCCACGGCACGTACATCACCTATTCGGCATCCTACGACCAGCACTTCGATAAAATAGCAGGCGGTATCGGAGTCTTGTTTATGGGCGACCACCAAGGTCAGGGCGTCATCAACACCTATTCAGCAAGTTTCATTTATTCCTACAAACTGAAAATTTCCCGTAAGTTCAATATGCGTTTTGCCTTGCAGGCGACCTACCAGCAGAAAAGTCTCGACTGGAACCGCCTCACTTTCGGCGATATGATCGACCCCAAGTACGGCTTTGTCTATGAGACCAATGAAACCGCACCGAAGAAGCAGTCGAAGGCCATCGCTGACTTCTCCGCCGGCTTTATCGGCTACACCAAGAACTTCTACTTCGGACTGGCCGTCAACCACGTCACCCGCCCCTACGAAGGGTTCATCTCCACGAGCCGTCTGCCCGTCAAGTGGACCGCCCATGTCGGTGGCTATTTCGACCTCAAACGCCGCAGCCGCAAAAGCCGCTCCTTCGGCGATGTCTCCATCAGCCCGAACATCATCTACCAGCACCAGATGGAGTTCCATCAGCTGAACTACGGCCTGTACGTCAATTACTACCCCTTCGTGGTGGGTATTTGGTACCGCCAGAGCTTCCGTAACCCCGACGCCGTTATCTTTATGTTCGGTTTGCAGCACGAAATGATCCGTCTGGCCTACTCCTACGACCTCACGGTCTCCAAGCTCGCCAACCTCTCCGGCGGCGGTCACGAGGTGTCACTGCAGTTCCTTTTCCCCTGCCCGGAACGCCGTATCGTGAAAAAAGACCTCAACTGCCCGACTTTCTAAACGTTACTACATAATAATATTGAAAAATCATCGTTTACTCAAGATTAAAATCAAAAATACAATGAATAAGATTGGAAGATTTTCAGGTTTGATGCTGATTGCCGCAGTCGCACTTTTGTTCAGCTCCTGCAAAAAAGAGTATTCCCACACTACCGGTTGGGAGTACAACAATGCGGAGAATGGCGGCTTTGAAGTCTATCCCTTTGTGGAACAGGCAACCGGCCCCGGCCTTGTGCTCATTGAAGGCGGTACTTTCGTCTTCGGACGTATGGAGCAGGATGTGATGTACGACTGGGACAACACCCCGCACCGCGTTACCATCTCCTCCTTCTATATGGACGAGACCGAAATCAGCAACCTCGACTACCGCGAATACCTCCACTGGCTTGAGAGAGTGTTCATCCCCGCTGACCTGAAGACCGTTTACGACAATGCCTATCCGGACGAGAACGTATGGCGCGAGAAACTCTCCTTCGCCGAAACCCAAGTCGAATATTATTTCAAATATCCCGCATACAACCACTATCCGGTTGTGGGCGTGAGCTGGCTGCAGGCCACCAACTACGCCGCATGGCGTACCGACCGCGTGAATGAGCAGATCCTTGTGGATATGGGCTTCATCGACTGGAACCCCGACCCGTCACCGGAACTCTACTTCACCACCGATGCCTACCTCACTTACGAGACATACGAGATGGAGACCGACCATCGTCTTCAGAATATCTCCACCGGCGACTACCGCAACGTGATTATGGAAGACGGTATCCTCCTTCCGAAATACCGCCTCCCCACCGAGGCTGAATGGGAGTACGCCGCCTACGCCCTTATCGGTAATACGCTGAACGAACGTATCCTTGAACGTAAGCTCTACCCGTGGAACGGCCACTACACCCGTACGGATGACAAGAAATATTATGGTGACTTTGTCGCCAACACCCGCCGCGGCCGCGGTGACCTGATGGGTGTCGCCGGCTACCTCAACGACGCTTCCGATATACCAGCTCCCGTCAACTCCTACTGGCCCAATGACTACGGCTTGTACAATATGGGCGGTAATGTTGCCGAGTGGGTGATGGACGTTTACAGACAGAAATCCCACGACGATGTCTATGAGTTCAACCCGTTCCGTGGCAACTACTACGAAACCAAGAAACTTCTCGAAGATGGTACGGTGGAAGACCGCGACAGCGTGGGCCAGATCCCGATGGTACCCGTCTCCGATTTCAAGAACGACCGCAGACGCAACTACCGTCAGGCCGACAATAAGAACTACCTTGACGGTGACTGGGCTTCCCTCATTGATGAAGAACTCTGGAAGAACGGTTCCGATGATGCCACCTCCACCATGTATCCGAAGAAAACAGGCGAGAACTACAGCTACTCTATGGTCGGTGACCACGCCCGCGTTTACAAAGGAGGTTCATGGATTGACCCGCAGTACTATGCCGCTCCCGGCCAGAGACGCTGGATGGAAGAGGACGAATCGGCCAAGAACATCGGCTTCCGTTGCGCAATGGCCCGTTTGGGTACACCTTCCGGCGGCAGCGTGACAAGATAATCCTATAATTATATAAATATGTATCGGACGGGTTCTTCCCGTCCATTTTTTTATTGCAAAAAAGGACCAATGATTGTAATTACGGGCGCTGCCGGCTTCATCGGCAGCTGTATGGCACAGAAAATGAACGAGTCGGGTCGCACAGACCTCATCCTCGTGGACGATTTTACCAAGGAACAGAAAAAACGGAACTGGGCGGACAAGCAGTATGCGGACAAAATCGCCCGTAACGACTTTTTCGCGTGGGCGGAGGCCAACGCCCGCCACATCGACTTCGTCGTCCACCTCGGTGCCCGCACCGACACTACTGAGATGGACTGGGCCGTCTTTGAAGAACTGAACGTGTCTTATACGCAACGGATGTGGGAGTTCTGCACCCGCCACTGCGTGCCCCTACTGTATGCCTCTTCCGCTGCAACTTACGGGGCGGGCGGGCGCGGCTACCGCGATGACGAAAGCGACATTCCGAACTTGCAACCGCTGAACCCATACGGGAAATCAAAGAACGAGATTGACAAATGGATTCTGAAGCAGACGGAAACGCCGCCGCAATGGGCTGGTTTCAAGTTCTTCAACGTGTTCGGCCCGAACGAATACCATAAGGGACGGATGGCCTCGGTGATTTTTCACTCCTTCAACCAGATCAATGAAACCGGTCGGGTGAAACTGTTCCGCTCGCACCGCCCCGACTTCGCCGACGGGGAGCAGAAACGTGACTTCGTGTATGTGAAGGACGTGGTGAACGTGCTGCACAGCTTCACGGAGCGGAAATATCCCGATGGTATCTACAACCTCGGCACCGGCTGCGCCCGCACCTTCCATGATCTGGCCACCGCCACGTTCCGCGCGATGGGCAAATCCCCTGCCATTGACTATATTGACATTCCCGCCGACATCCGTGACAAATACCAGTATTTCACTGAAGCCGATATGCATAAGCTCCGTACGGCGGGGTATGCGAATACGTTTTCTTCTTTGGAAATGGGTGTAACTGATTATGTATCAAAATATTTAATGAAAGACAGGACCTATTAGAAAAAATATTGAATTTTTTTCTGAAAAAAGGTCTCCATTAGAGAAATATTTATACTTTTGTACTCCCGTTGTTCGGTAAGCAAAACCAGCAGCGGGAGTTCATATTTTCGGATTATTACATAACAGGTTATCAAACTAACACTGACTATGCATAAGTTTACGGAAAAGGAGATTCTGAAGATGTTGAAGAAGTTCTTCGGATTCACCCAGTTCAAAGGAAGACAGTTGGAAATCATCAAGGCGTTGCTGGACGGCAAGGACTGTTTCGTCATTATGCCGACGGGCGGCGGAAAGTCGCTGTGCTACCAGCTGCCGGCACTGATGTGCGAGGGAACCGCCATCATCATTTCGCCGCTGATTGCACTGATGAAAAATCAGGTGGACGCGCTCCGTACCTATAGCTCGGAAGGTGGCGTGGCGCACTTCCTCAACTCCTCGCTGTCAAAGGCCGAAATCAACGAAGTCCGGGAGGATCTACTGAGCGGGAAGACCAAACTACTCTACGTTGCCCCTGAGTCGCTGACGAAGGAGGAGAACGTGGACTTCTTCAAGGCCATCAACATCTCGTTCTATGCCATTGATGAGGCGCACTGTATCTCCGAGTGGGGGCACGACTTCCGTCCGGAGTACCGCCGTATCCGTTCCATCATCTCGGCCATCGGCAAGCAGGTGCCGGTCATCGCTCTCACCGCCACGGCCACACCCAAGGTGAGTGCCGACATCCAGAAGAACCTCTGTATGGACAAGGCGGAGACCTTCATCTCCTCTTTCAACCGTCCCAACCTCTACTACGAAATCCGCGAAAAGACCAAGGATATTGACAAGGATATCGTCAAGTTCATCAAGAGCCATCCCGGGAAAGCGGGTATTGTGTATTGCCTCAGTCGCAAGAAGGTGGAGGAGTTTGCGGAGTTCTTGCAAGCTAACAAGATACGGGCTTTGCCTTATCATGCCGGCCTCGATTCCAAAACCCGCGTCGAGAATCAGGACGCTTTCCTGATGGAAAAGGCCGACGTGATTGTCGCCACCATCGCTTTCGGCATGGGTATTGACAAGCCTGATGTGCGGTTCGTTATCCACTACGACATGCCGAAGAGCCTGGAAGGATACTACCAGGAGACCGGCCGTGCCGGCCGTGACGACGGCGAAGGGTTGTGTGTCGCCTTTTACGACTATAAAGATTTGAACAAGTTGGAGAAGTTCTCCACCAAGAAGTCGGTGGCGGAGCAGGAGATTGTGAAGCAGCTGCTGGCGGAAACCGCCTCGTATGCCGAGTCCACCTCGTGCCGTCGCAAGCATCTTCTGCACTATTTCGGTGAAAGCTATCCGGAGGAGAATTGCGGCAACTGCGACAACTGTCTGCATCCCAAGCCGAAAATGGATGCGCAGGATCAGATCCAGCTGGTACTTGACATCATCCAGACCATCAAGCAGCAGTTCAAGGAAGACCACATCATTGACATCATCACAGGGGAGAAAACGACCACCATCACCAAATTTAAGCACCACCAGCTCAGCCAGTTCGGAGAAGGGCAGAACTACGACGCCAAGTTCTGGTCCAACGTCATCCGGCTCGCCATCTTCGAAGGGCTTGTTTACAAGGATGTGGAAACTTACGGGCTGCTGAAAATCACCCCGAAAGGGGAGAAGTACGTCACCAATCCGTACAGCATCTTTGTCGCCAAGCCAAAAACTGACGACGATGACGACGAGAGCGATGAAGTGTTCATCCCCAAAGGCGAGGCCATGGACGACAATCCGCTTTATGGGATGTTGAAGGACTTGCGGAAGGAGATTTCGCAGAAGGAGAATCTGCCGACCTACGTCATCTTTCAGGATGTTTCTCTTGAGGACATGTGCATCCAGTACCCCACCACCATCGACGAGATGTCGCACATCAGCGGCGTGGGTGTCGGGAAGGCGCAGAAGTACGGAAAGCCCTTTGTGGAACTCATCAAGCAGTACGTGGAGGAGAACGACATTATCCGCCCGCAGGATTTTGTCGTCAAGTCGCCGACAAACCTGTCCGCCATCAATGTCTATATCATTCAGAATATCGACCGTATGATTGCTTTCGAGGACATCGCGATGGGCAAGAACCTTGACATGGACGAACTGCTCACGCAGATAGAAAGCATCGTGTCGTCCGGAATGAAGCTCAACATCGACTATTACATCGAAGAGACCATTGATCCCGACCATCAGGAGGAGATTTTGGACTACTTCGCCAACGCTGAGTCTGATTCGGTGGATGACGCGCTTGAGGAGCTAGGCGAGGACGAATATACGATGGAGGAAATCCGCATCATGCGCATCAAATTCCTCTCGGATATGGGCAATTAGCAGGCCCTTTTTCCGAAGTAAAAAAACTTGCAATTTTATTGGAATTTTCCCTTTCAAATTGCAAGTTTTTTTTGTATATTTGCAATGTTTTAAAGTTATTTTATTCTATTGATTATGAGTGATTTAGAAGAAAAGAAATTGCACGTGGAAGACTACAATGCGGACAATATCCAAGTGTTGGAGGGTCTGGAGGCGGTGCGGAAGCGTCCGGCTATGTATATCGGCGATATTGGGGAGCGCGGACTGCACCATCTGGTCTATGAGGTGGTGGACAATTCCATCGACGAAGCCCTCGCCGGACACTGCAATCACATTGAGGTGACGATTTATGAAGACAACAGCATATCTGTGTTAGACAACGGTCGTGGTATCCCGACCGATATGCACGAAAAGGAGCACCGTTCCGCCTTGGAGGTCGTTCTTACTGTGCTGCATGCGGGCGGCAAGTTCAACAAGGATTCCTACAAGGTTTCGGGCGGTCTGCACGGCGTGGGCGTATCCTGCGTCAATGCCCTTTCCAAGCACCTCCGCGCGGATGTCTATCGTAACGGTAAACATTATGTGCAGGAGTTTGCCTACGGAAAGCCGCTCTACTCTGTAAAAGAGGACGGCACGACCGACTACCGTGGCACGAAAATCACCTTCACCCCCGACGACAGCATTTTCAATGTGTCCGAATACAAGTACGACATTCTGGCGGGCCGTCTGAAGGAATTGGCCTTCCTGAACAAGAAAATCCGCATCCAGCTCACCGACCGCCGCGAAAAGGAGGACAACGGGGAGTACAAGAGCGAGACTTTCTATTCTGAAGAGGGCTTGAAAGACTTCATCCGCTTCCTCGACAGCGGCCGCACCAAGATTATGGAGACTCCAATCTATATCGAAACCGAAAAGACGGGTGTTCCTATTGAGGTGGTGATGCAGTATAACGACGGCTGGAACGAAAATATCCATTCTTACGTCAACAATATCAATACGATAGAGGGTGGTACGCACCTCACGGGTTTCCGCCGTGCCCTCACCAACACCCTGAAGCGCTACGCCAGTAACAACAAGATGCTCGACAAGCTCGAAAAGGACAAAATTGAGATTTCGGGTGATGACTTCCGTCAGGGACTTACCGCCATCATCTCTGTGAAAGTGGCGGAGCCACAGTTTGAGGGACAGACCAAGACGAAGTTAGGCAACAGCGAGATTGAGGGCGTTGTCAGTCAGGCGGTGAGCGACATGCTCGAAAACTACCTTGAGGAGCATCCGCGGGATGCGAAGGAGATTGTGGGCAAGGTGGTTCTGGCGGCCACGGCGCGTCATGCCGCCCGCAAGGCCCGTGAGCAGGTGCAGCGCAAGTCCGCTTTCAGCGGCGGCGGCCTCCCCGGCAAGCTTTCCGACTGCTCGTCGAAGGTGGCGGAAGAGTGCGAACTCTACCTCGTGGAGGGTGACTCCGCAGGCGGCACCGCCAAGCAGGGCCGTGACAGCCACTTCCAGGCCATCCTCCCGTTGCGTGGTAAGATTCTGAATGTGGAAAAAGCGCCCGAACACCGCGTCCTCGACAGCGAGGAAATCAAGAACATCTATACGGCACTGGGTGTCACCGTCGGGACGGCGGAGGACAGCCACGCTCTCAACCTTGAGAAACTGCGTTACCACAAAGTCATCATCATGACCGATGCTGATGTGGACGGAAGCCACATCGCCACTTTGATCCTCACCTTCTTCTTCCGCCACATGCGTTCCCTCATCGAAAACGGCCACGTCTATATCGCCACGCCGCCGCTTTATCTTGTGAAGAAGGGTAGTCAGGAACGCTATGCATGGACGGACGAGGAGCGCGACGCCATCGCCGCCGAATACACCAACAACGGCGCCAACGAAAGCGGCCTGCACATCCAGCGCTACAAAGGTCTGGGTGAAATGAACGATGACCAGCTCTGGTCCACCACCATGGATCCCGCCCGCCGCACCCTCCGTCAAGTCACCATCGAGAACGCCATGGAGGCCGACTACATCTTTTCCATGCTGATGGGTGATGAAGTGCCCCCGCGCCGCGAATTCATCGAAAAGAACGCACGTTACGCCAATATTGACATTTAACAAGCCCCTTTTATGGAAGAAGAAAACATTCCCCAGCCAGAAGAAATGACGCAGATGCCGGAAACTGTGCAAGAACCGGTGCAAGAGCTTGCGCAGGAACCAATAGTCATTCTGAAGAATATTGATATTTTCCAGAAGAAAATATTGATTCTTTCCAAAGTCAACATCACCGTCAATAAGGGTGAATTCGTCTATCTGATTGGAAAGACGGGTAGCGGAAAATCCTCTATCCTGAAGGTGCTTTTTGCCGATGTGCCGGCAGTGGGCGAGGAGGCGAAATGTGTCGGCTTTGATTTGAAGAATCTCAAGACCAAGCATATTCCGCAGTTGCGTCGCAAGTTGGGTATTGTTTTCCAGGACTATCAACTTCTTAGTAATAAGACGGTTGAAGAAAATCTGATATTTGCGATGAAGGCCACTGGCTGGAAGGACGAGAAAGCGATGAAGACCCGTGTGCAGGAAGTGCTTCGGCTGGTTCATCTGGAGACCAAGGATTTCAAGTATCCGCACCAACTGTCGGGTGGTGAGCAGCAGCGCGTCTGCATCGCCCGCGCCCTCATCAACAAGCCGGAGGTGATCCTTGCCGACGAGCCCACCGGCAGTCTCGATCCCATCACCGCCGAGGAGATTTTCAAAATCATGCACGACATTAACCAAGATGGCACCACCGTCATTATGGCTACTCACAACTTCCCGATGATCAATAAGTTCGCGTCCCGCACCATCTGTATTGAAGACGGTAACATCATCGACTCCCTCGTATAATGCTGTCGATTTGCATAGGTATTTACAATTACGATGTCAACCAGCTTGTGAAGGACCTTTGCAAACAAGCCGACAAATTGGGTATTGAGTATGAAGTCCTTTTGCTTGACGATGCGTCGAAGCACGACTTTTTGATGAAGAACGCCAAACTGGACTTTCTTCCGCATGTCACTTATTTGCAGAATTATCGGAATGTGGGTCGTTCGGTAATTCGTAACACCTTGGCCAGCAAGGCGAAATATCCGTACCTTCTTTTTATGGATTGTGACACGAAGGTGTCGCATCCGGACTATTTGAAAAAATATGTGGAGGCGGCACCGACGGCGCGGGTGATTTCCGGCGGTTATGAGTACAAGGATCGCAAGCCGAAAAAGAATTATGTGCTTCGCTGGGCGTACGGACGGCAGCGCGAGATGGTGCCGGCGGAAATCCGGAACCAGCATCCGAATATGTCTTTTTCTACTTTTAACTTCTTGATAGAAAAAGAGATATTTAAAACCATAGAATTTGACGAGACCCTTTCTGGATATGGGCATGAGGACACGCTTTTTGGTCTGGAATTACAGGACCACGGTATCATGGTCCGTCATATTGACAATCCCTTGCGGCACGAGGTCGTGGCTACCAACGACAAATTCCTGAAACAGACGGAAAATGCCATTGATAATCTTTTTGTCGTGTATGAAAAGGTGAAAAACAAGCAGCAGTTTGTGGAAGGGACCAAATTGCTGGGTACGTTCCAGAAATTGCAGCAGAAGAGAATGGTGAAATTATACCTTCGTTTTTATTCTCTTTTTAAATCATTGATAATGAAAAACTTGAAATCGAACAAGCCGAATATGCGGTGTTTTGATTTGTACAAGTTGAATTATATATGCCAGAAATTTTCGGACAAGAAAATATAGTTTTTTATAGATAAAATTCCTGAATTATGAAAAAGATAATTTTTGTTATTAGCTTGACAATCGCCGTGTTGTGTGCCAATGCTCAGGATTTGTACCGTGCCCGTCCCGACGTCAATGCGGACAGTGTTTATTTTGGTCTCGACCTGCCGGAGGCCTTCCAAGGCGACAGCGTGATTATCGGCGTGACGGACTGGGGCTTTGATTACACGCACCCCACTTTTTATGACACGACAATGACTCGTTACCGTGTGTTGCGGGCGTGGGACCAGTTTCGTAATGCTGGGCCGGCTCCTGAAGGCTTCGACTATGGTACGGAGCTGATAGGGCAGGAGCAACTTCTTGCCGCCCAGTGTGATACGTCGAACATTTATGGACATCACTATCACGGGACGCATGTAGCTGGTATCGCGGCTGGTAGCGGAGCGGGTACGATTTACCGTGGTGTGGCTCCGAATGCGGAACTCCTCTTCTGTTCGTTCCGTGCGGATGAGCAGTCGGCCATTGATGCTTTCCAGTGGATGTATGATGTTGCCCAGCAGGAACATAAGCGTCTGGTTATCAATATGAGCTGGGGTATCTACTGGATGGATAATTTGGTAGGTACGGGCATTGTCGGGCAAAAAATGCAGGAACTGAGTGACCTCGGAGTTGTGTTTGTGACCAGCGGTGGTAACAATGGGGACGAGAAGTTCCATCTGGGGCACACGTTTGATAACGACACCATCCGTTCACGATTCTATTTTCCAGAAGAATATGGAAGTCCTTATTACTGGGGAAGTTCTATTTCAATGACGAACAGTCCGGGGAAGCCGTTTTCGTTCTGTCTGAGCGTGCGTACCAACAATTTGGCACTTCTTGCCGTTTCTCCGTTTTTCAGCACGGCTTCCGACCTTCACGAGGAGAATTACCTCGTTATTGACGGGGATACGATTCCTTATATTGTGGATATAATTGCCAGTAACGAGGCTGGACGGCCGCAGGCCCGTTTGCGGACGAAGAAGGTGACCCGGTCGGGGTGGCGGTTCTGTCTGACGGTGGCTGCTGCGGGAGGTGAGTTCCATGCTTGGAATCTTGCCGAACTGACGACGGGTGTCGGCAACTGGGGGGCGCGCTTCCAAGGTTACGCACCAGACACATGGATTTACGGTGATGCCAACTACGGTTGCGGTGCACCGGCTTTGGTGCCGTGTGCTATCACGGTTGCGGCGCACAAGTCGCGTTACGCTACCTCTGACACTACCTACGCGGGTGGTGCTATTTGCGACTTCTCCAGCATCGGCCCCACCATTGACGGACGTGACAAACCCGACATTTCTGCGCCGGGGTATGAAGTCTGCTCTGCTTTCAGCAGTTATGCTGATGAGTCGTTGAGCGCGGTGCAAACTGTTGAGTATAACGGACGTACCTACAAGTTTGGCAAACTATCGGGTACGTCTATGTCTTCGCCGATGACAGCAGGCGTGGCGGCACTGCTTTTGCAGGCTAATCCGACCCTTACGTCCGAAGAACTCAAAGGGTGCCTCATCTACACAGCTACGCACGACCAATTCACCGAAGCCAGTGGTATGACCCGCTTCGGACATGGTAAGGTGAATGCTTATCAGGCGATCCTTGCTGCTTTATATCGTGCAGGTACACAGGATTTTGTGAGTTTTTCTGATCAATATACGGTTTTCCCGAACCCCGCTTCCGACGTCGTTTTCATTTCCACGCCTAACAGCACAGGGAAAGCAGAAGCTACCCTTTACGATCTGAACGGCCGTCTGCTCCAGCGCATCACTCTTCATCAGGGAGTGAGCCAGGTGGATATGAATAACTACCCGAACGGATGCTACATCCTGCGAATTGTCAATGGCGATTTTGTGCAGACTGAAAAAATCATCAAAGCCAGATAATTATGGAAGAGAAGAAGATGACCTATACTGAAGCTTTCGAGGAGCTTCAGGCGATAGTGAAAAAGATGGAAAACGCGGACATTTCGGTCGATGAGCTGACACAGAATATTGAACGTGCCTCGCAATTAATCAAGATTTGCAAGGAGGTGCTGGGACGCACCGAAGCTGAAGTCAATAAGATTATCGAACAGAACTGATTGATACTATGCGTATTGACATACTCACACTTTTCCCCGAAATGTTCGATGGGGTCTTTTCGCAGTCCATACTGAAACGTGCGGTCGCAAAGGGACATCTGGAGCTGTACACGCACGATATCCGCGACTATACGAAGGACAAGCACCGCAAGGTGGATGACTATCCGTTCGGTGGCGGTGCTGGTATGGTGATGATGGTGCAGCCCATCGCCGACTGTATCGCCAAGTTGAAGTCGGAGCGGAACTATGACGCGGTGCTGTTCATGGCTCCCGACGGGCATACGTTCAACCAGTCGAAGGCGAACGAACTATCTCTGTACGAGAATATTATCATCCTTTGCGGCCATTACAAAGGGGTGGACGAACGGGTGCGCGAATTGTTCGTAACGGAAGAGATCAGCATTGGCGACTACGTGCTGTCGGGTGGCGAGATTGCGGCCATGGCGGTGGTGGATGCCATCGCCCGCGTCATCCCTGGTGTGCTCAATGACGAGACTTCCGCCCTTTCCGACTCGTTCCAGGACGGGCTGTTGTCGCCGCCGGTCTATACGCGCCCTGCGGACTATGAGGGACATCTCGTGCCGGAGATTCTGCTTTCGGGCAACGAGCGTCTCATCAAGGATTGGAAATTGGAGAAGCAGTTGGAGCGTACGAAGGCCCGCCGCCCCGACCTTTACGAGAAAATTGTAGGCAAACAAGAAAATAACTAAATCATTCAGTATGAAATATGTAGGTCCTCACGTAAGTGCCAGCGGCGGTGTGGAGAACGCGCCGGAACAAGCCCACCAGTTGGGCGCCACTGCCTTTGCCCTTTTCACCAAGAACCAGCGGCAGTGGAAGTCCGCACCCCTCACCGAACAGAGCATCCGGCTCTTCAAGGAACGTTGCGAAAAGTACGGCTTCGCGCCGGAGGTGATTCTGCCGCACGACAGTTATCTCATCAACCTCGGCCAGCCCGATGACGAATTGCTGCCGAAGTCGCGGGAGGCTTTCTTGGACGAGATGCAACGCTGTGAGCAACTGGGACTTACAATGCTGAATTTCCATCCGGGCAGCCATCTGAAAATGATCACGATTGAGCAGTGCTTGGACCGCATTGCCGAAAGCATCAACCTTGCGTTGGACAAAACCCACGGGGTGACGGCCGTAATCGAGAATACGGCGGGGCAGGGGAGTAACGTCGGTTTCAGCTTCCAGCATATCGCCCACATCATCAGCAAGATAGAAGATAAAAGCCGTGTCGGTGTCTGCATCGACACCTGCCATACCTATTCGGCGGGCTATGATTTGAAAACGCCCGAAGGGTACGAAGCCACGTGGAAGGAATTTGACGAAACCATCGGCCTCAACTATCTGAAGGCTGTGCATTTGAACGACACCAAGAAGGAACTTGGCAGCCGTGTGGACCGTCACGACAGCATCGGCAAGGGGCTGTTGGGGATGGCGTTCTTCGAGCGCATTGCCCGCGACACCCGCTTCGACCACATCCCGTTCATCCTCGAAACGCCCGACGAAAGCCTGTGGGCGGAAGAAATTCGGATGCTGCTGGGGATGAAGTAGGAGGGTGGTGAAATGTAACTAACTGGAAATGTAATGACTCTTTTCATAAGGACTTTTTCAATGTTTATACAATTACCCTGCACTACGTGCACCCCTTCTTCAAAAAGAAGGGGAATATTCCTGTCCCCTGAACACTGTAACCTGAAACCTGTTCCCTATGTTATACCCGTTGAAATTCCGTCCGCTGTTCTTTGAGAAAATCTGGGGCGGGCACAAAATTGAGAAACTTCTTGGAAAAAATATCGGAAAGTTGGCCAACTGCGGCGAAAGCTGGGAACTGTCGGGCATCGATGGCAAAGAGTCGGTGGTGACCAACGGCTACCTTGCGGACAACACCCTGCCGGAGCTGGTCGAGGTATATATGGGCGACCTGGTAGGGGAGAAGGTGTTCGACCGCTACGGCAACGATTTCCCGCTGCTGGTCAAGTTCATTGACGCGCAGGACGACCTCTCGGTGCAGGTGCACCCCGACGACAAGTTAGCGGCATTGCGGCACGGCACGAACGGCAAGACCGAAATGTGGTACGTGCTGGACGCGGACGCGGGCAGCGGACTCTATGTCGGTTTCAAAGAGGGCGTTACGAAGCAGCAGTACCTTCAGGCAGTGGCCGACGGTACGGTGGATAGCCTGCTGGTCTTCTATGCCGCGAAGCCCGGTGATGTGTTCTTCATCCCGTCGGGTACGGTCCACGCCCTCGGCAAAGGCGTGATGGTGGCGGAAATACAGCAGTCGTCGGACGTGACCTACCGCATTTTCGACTGGAACCGTGTCGGCAGCGACGGGAAAGGACGTCAGCTCCACACCCTCGAAGCGGAGGATGCGCTCCACTTCGAAGACAAGACGGCCTACAAAGTCGATTATGAAAAGGCGGTGAACAAAACCGTCCCTGTGATTAACTGCAACCAGTTTAATGTCAATGTGGTAGAATTTGACAAAACCCTTGAAAAGGTGTATGCCAAGATTGACTCGTTCGTCATTTATGTCTGTTTGGAGGGAAGTGCCAATGTGATTTACGAAGGCGAGGCGCAGCGGCTGACGAAGGGCGAGGTGATGCTAGTGCCGGCCATCGCCACCGAACTGGCGATGGTGCCTGAGGGCCAAACGAAAATGCTGGAGGTTTACATAGGGTAGTGGACAAGTGTCCGAATGCAGAGTCATTAAAAGTTAAAATGAATATTGGAAATGAATCAAGAGACCATTGAACATCGCGCCGGTTTTGTGAACCTGATTGGCAATCCCAACGTGGGAAAAAGTACCCTGATGAACCAGCTGGTGGGCGAAAGGCTGTCCATCATCACGGCCAAGGCACAGACTACCCGCCACCGCATCAAGGGCATCGTCGATGGCGAGAACTTCCAGATTATCTATTCTGACTTGCCGGGAATCCTCACACCTGCCTACAAAATGCAGGAGATGATGATGAAGTTCGTCGGGGAGTCGCTGCAGGATGCTGACCTCATCCTCTATCTTGTGGAGTGCGGTGAAACCAAATACAATGAGCAGGTAATCGCCAAGCTTCAAAAAATTGATACACCAATCTTGTTGGTTTTTAACAAAATAGATAAGGTTACATCCGAGCAGGTGGAGCAGACGGAACGTCATTGGACGGCTCTGCTTCCGCAAGCCGAAACGATCCGTATCTCAGCATTGCAAGGATTAAATCTGGATGTCCTTTTGCAAAAAATCATTGAAAAACTGCCCGTAAGTCCGCCGTATTTTCCGAAAGACCAGCTCACAGACCGTCCGATGCGCTTTTTTGTTTCGGAAATCATCCGTGAAAAAATCCTATTATTATATAAAAAGGAAATCCCTTATAGTGTGGAAGTTGTGGTGGATGAATACAAAGAGGAGGATGATATCATCCGCATTATGGCCACCTTGTATGTGGAGCGTGACACGCAAAAGGGTATCATCATCGGCAGCAAGGGCAGCGCCATCAAGCGGTTAGGAATTGAGTCCCGTGCCGCCTTGGAGGAATTCCTCGACAAGCACATTTATCTCGACCTTTCAGTCAAGGTGTTGAAAGATTGGCGAAATAATGACCTGATAATGAAGAGATTCGGCTATAATCCGTCCTAAGTCAAGTGGCGGATTCAGCCTCTTTTATCAGAAAAGAAAAGGGTCATCCCCAATGAATTTGCTGAGGCAACATTACCATTAAAAATGAACAATTCCGTGTCCTTTTTTGTCGTACCTTTGCAAACTTATTTTTTACCAATATTACAATAATATTATATGGCAAATTTCTTAACGAAACTATTTGGTACAAAATCAGATAGAGATTTGAAACAGTTGGGTCCCATCAAGGACCTCGTTTTAGAAGCATACGAAACCATCAAAAATCTTTCCAACGACGAACTACGCGGCAAGACCGACGAGTTCAAGCAGCTCATTCACGAAGCCGTCAAGGATGACGAGGCACGCATCGCCGAAATCAAGAAGGAGCTGGACGAGAACTACGGTATGGAAATCTCCGAAAAAGAGAAGCTTTACAAGGAGATGGAAAATCTGGAGAAGGAGTCTTACGACCGTACCCAAAAGGTGCTGGACCAGATTCTGCCTGAGGCTTTTGCCGTGATGAAGGAGACCGCACGCCGTTTCAAGGACAACGAGACGGTGGTGGTGACCGCCAACCAGCATGACCGTGACCTCGCCGCACGCCGCGAGTGCGTCACCGTGGAGGGTGACAAAGCCATCTACCAGCACACTTGGTCCGCCGGCGGCAACATGATCACCTGGGACATGTGCCACTACGATGTGCAGCTCATCGGCGGCACCGTGCTCCATCAGGGAAAAATCGCGGAGATGGCGACTGGTGAAGGTAAGACCCTCGTCGCCACCCTGCCCGTCTATCTCAACGCCCTGCCGGGCAAAGGCGTCCATGTGGTCACGGTGAACGACTACCTCGCCAAGCGTGATAGCGAGTGGATGGGGCTCCTGTACGAGTTCCACGGCCTCACCACCGACTGTATCGACAAGCACGAACCCAATTCGGAGGAGCGCCGCCGCGCCTACCTCGCCGATATCACCTACGGCACCAACAACGAATTTGGTTTCGACTACCTGCGTGACAATATGGCCCGCAACGTGGAGGAACTGGTGCAGCGCCCCCACAACTACGCCATTGTCGATGAGGTGGACTCCGTCTTGATTGACGACGCCCGTACCCCCCTCATCATTTCTGGTCCCACCCCGCGCGGCGACCAGCAGGAGTTCGACAAGTACAAACCCAACGTGGAACGCCTCTATAAAGCACAGGAGGAACTGGTCAGCAAGATGCTCCCGATGGCCCGCGAATTAGTGAGCAAGGATCCCGAAATCAAGCCGCAGGAGTTCGGTGCCCAGCTGTTGCTCCGCTGTCACCGTGGTCTTCCCAAGAACCAGCGCCTCATCAAGTTTCTCAGTGAACCCGGCATCAAGAACATTCTGCTCCGCACCGAGGCCTTCTATATGGCCGAGCAGAACCGTAACATGTACATCATCGACAACGACTTAACGCCGTTCGATGACGAAATCAACGAGAAAATCCATCATTTCAGCAAAAAAGTCGAGGACTTCAATACCGCCCTCGACCGCATCCCCACTTTGGATGAAGAGCATCAGCGCAAGGAGAACGAGAATCTCCGCAAGGATGCGGCCAACGTCCGCAAGGAGCTGATTTCGCTTCTCGAAAGCATCCAACAGCAGATTAGCGAAGAGGTCATTGCCGAAGATAACATCAAGTTTGCTAAGTCGTTAGCGAATCTCATCCTCGGTTATAACGACCTTGAATATCTGAACAAGATGGCGGGCAACGAGCCCGAACACGCGCCGAAACCGTTTGCCGATTACCGCGATATGATGGCCGCCACGCTCACCGACAAGGCCAATAATGCCAACGGCAGCGAGTCCAAAGGCATCTTCAACAGCATGTTGAAAAAACTTCAGGAGTCTTTCGTCGCCGTCGGTGACGACTTCCGCCTGACCGAGATGAACGACGTGAACTACGGTAAGTACGGCCTTCATTTCGTCATTGAGGAGAAGCTCAACTCCGTCAATATCATGGAGAAAGGTATCGAAGCCGTTTCCGCCAATGCCGAAGAGGCCAAGCTGTTCATCATGCCCGAAATTGGCACGGAACTGAGCATTCTGGAACACGAGAACCTCGACCCGAAGGAGAAAGCCGAGCGCAAAGCCGAGATTTACCGCAACTTTTCTGTCGCTTCCGAGCGTATCCATACCGTACAGCAGCTGCTGCGTGCCTACACCATGTTCCGCAAGGATGACGAGTACGTCATCATCGACAACAAGGTGAAGATTGTGGATGAGCAGACGGGCCGTATTATGGAGGGCCGTCGTTACTCTGAGGGTCTCCATCAGGCCATTGAGGCGAAGGAGGGCGTGAAGGTGGAAGCCGCCACGCAGACCTACGCCACCATCACTTTGCAGAACTACTTCCGTATGTACAAAAAGCTGGCCGGTATGACCGGTACCGCTGAGACGGAAGCGGGCGAGTTCTGGAATATCTACAAGTTGGACGTGGTGGTCATCCCGACCAACCGTCCCATTGCCCGTATAGACGCGGAAGATATGGTCTATAAGACCAAACGCGAGAAGCTGGCTGCGGTGGTCGATAAGATTCTGGAACTCCACGAACAGGGCCGCCCGGTTCTGGTCGGTACTACCTCCGTGGAGGACTCCGAACTCCTTTCGACGATTCTCACGCGCCGCCACATTGTCCATAACGTGTTGAACGCCAAGTTGCACAAGAAGGAGGCCGACATTGTGGCCGCCGCCGGTCAGCCCGGAACCGTCACCATCTCCACCAACATGGCCGGTCGTGGTACCGATATCAAGCTCGGACCCGGCGTGAAAGAGATGGGTGGTTTGGCCATCATCGGCACCGAGCGCCACGAGAGCCGCCGTGTGGACCGCCAGTTGCGTGGTCGTGCCGGACGTCAGGGCGACCCCGGCAGTTCCCAGTTCTACGTCTCCCTCGAAGACAACCTGATGCGTCTGTTCGGCTCCGACCGTATCGCCAAGATTATGGATAGCATTGGACTGAAGGAGGGCGAAGTCATCCAGCACAGCATGATCACCAAGTCCATCGAACGCGCCCAGAAGAAGGTGGAGGAGAACCATTTTGGCATCCGTAAGCACCTTCTCGAATACGACGACGTGATGAACTCGCAGCGTGATACCATCTACCGCAAACGCCGCAACGCCCTCTTTGGCGACCGCCTCTCCATCGACCTTTCGCAGATGATTGAGGACGTGTGCGCCGGTGTAGTCGATGACAACTGGAATGCCAAGAGTTACGACGACTTCGTTACCGACCTCATCACCTTGTTCGGCTGCGACTCCCCCTTCACCGAAAATGAGTTCCTTGAAGGCCGTCCCGGCCCGCTCACCGACAAACTGTACGAGTACGTTTACAGCAATTATAAGATGAAGATGGAACAGTTGGCGGAGAAAGCCTTCCCCGCTGTAGAGACCATCTATATGGCCGTCGGCGACCGCACCATGGGCTTGCCCTTCATCTGTAAAAATCGTCAGCTTGGCGTGGCCATCCCATTCAAGAAATGCTATGAGAACAAGCAGGAAATTGCCCTTGCTGTGGAAAAAGGCATCACCATCGCTGTGATTGACAACGCGTGGAAAGAGCACCTCCGCGAACTCGACGACCTGAAACAGTCGGTACAGAATGCCTCTTACGAACAGAAGGATCCGCTTCTTATCTACAAACTGGAGTCTTTCAACCTGTTCGACCAGCTGTTGGACCGCATCAACCGCGAAATCGTCTCCTTCCTGAACAACTGCACGCTGCCCGAACTCGATCTGTCGCACCTGCGCCCGATGCAGCTGCCCGAGTCGGATGCCAAGAAGCTGCAGACCAGCCGTACCGAAGGCGGCGCGAAACCCGGCACCAAGGGAGCCGCCCCCATCCGCGTGGAGAAAAAGGTGGGCCGCAACGACCCCTGCCCCTGCGGAAGCGGCAAGAAATTCAAGAACTGCCACGGTCAAGGCGAATAAGACCTGTTTGCAAGATGTTTACCATCAGTGAAATAGCAAACTTCCTAACCTGCATCAGCCGGCAACTCCCATTTCCCGACGATGCCGTCAGCGAGCTGCTATTTGACAGCCGGAAATTGCTGTTGCCCGCCAAAACCCTCTTCTTTGCCATCAAAACCGAGAAGAACGACGGGCACGCCTACATTCCCGAACTCATTCGGAAGGGGGTGCGCAACTTCGTCGTCACCGAGAATTTCCGGCAGTGGGAAAGTTACGGAGCGTGCAATTTTCTCCGAGTGGACGACAGCGTGGCGGCCTTGCAGAAGGTGGCGGAACGTCACCGCAGGCAGTTCGACATCCCAGTCATCGGCATCACCGGCAGCAACGGCAAAACCATCGTCAAAGAGTGGTTGGTGCAGATGCTTTCCGAAGACTACCGTCTTGTGGCCAGCCCCAACAGCTACAATTCGCAAATTGGTGTTCCCTTCTCTGTCTGGCAGATGGGACCGCAGCACGAAATGGCTATCTTCGAAGCCGGCATCTCCCGCCCCAACGAAATGCACCAGCTCGCCGACATCATCCGCCCCACCATCGGCATCCTCACCACCATCGGCAGTGCCCACGCCGAATTTTTCAAGGATGAACAAGAAAAATTGGAAGAAAAGGTCCGGTTGTTCAAAGACTGCCCCGTTGTCATCTATTGCAACGACAATTCTTTGATTGACAATATCTTTAAAAGAAAGGATTTTCAAAATAGAACCCAGCTTTCGTGGGGGACGCAGCCCGATTCTGTTTTCCGCATCACAGAGAAAAAGGTGGAACGGAACCACACGCTCGTTACGTTGGACGGCAAGGAGCTGGTCATCCCCTTCGTGGACGACGCCTCCGTGGAGAACGCCCTCCATACGGCGGTGCTGCTGTTCCACTTGGGCTTCACCACCCCGGACATCAACCGCAAGCTCGCCCTACTTACGCCCGTTTCCATGCGTATGGAAATCCGTGAGGCCGTCAACCAGTCGGTGGTTATCAACGACACGTACAGTCTGGATATCAACTCATTACGAGTGGCACTGGATTTCGTCAAGGCGCAAATCCGCTACGAACGGAAGACCGTCATCCTGTCCGACTTCGCGCAAGTGGGTGCATTGAGCAACGAAACGTACCGTGAAATCAACGACTTGCTCACCAACAACGGCATCACCAAGCTGATTGCCGTCGGGAGCGAGCTGAAAACTCACCGCGGCTGCTTCACCCTGCCCGAGCAGTACTTTTTCGGAAGCACGGGTGAGTTGCTGGCCCACCTCGGCAGCATCGACTTCCACGACGAGGTGGTGTTGGTGAAGGGGGCACGTCACTTCGGTTTCGAGCGGGTGACGGATGCCTTGCAGCTCCGTTCGCACCGTACCATACTGAATGTCAGTCTCCCGGCACTGGTCAACAACCTCAACTACTATCGGGGCCTCATTTCGCCGCAGACGAAGGTAGTGGCGATGGTGAAGGCCATGTGTTACGGCCTTGGCGATGTGGAACTGATTAGCGAGCTGCAGTACCATAACATTGATTATCTGGCAGTTGCCTATACCGATGAAGGAGTTAATCTGAGGAAAAAGAACATCAAGCTACCCATCATTGTGCTGGGCGCGGAGGGGGAAAGTTTCGAGATGATGATCAGCTACAACCTCGAACCCGAAATTTTCAACTTCTATTCGTTGGGCGAATTTGAAAAGGCGTTATCCCATCATCCTGAAATACAGGATTTTAAAATCCATTTGAAGATTGATACGGGGATGCACCGGTTGGGCTTCCGCAAGGAGGACATTCCTGAATTGGTGGCCCGAATCCAACAGAATCCGCAGTTGCGGGTGGCCTCTGTCTTTTCGCACTTGGCTGCGGCCGACGACCCGACGGAGGATGCTTTCACGCTTTCACAAATTTCTTATTTCAAAGAAGTTGCTGAAGAAATACAGCGCCATTTCGACTATCCGATTTTGCGCCACATTGACAACACGGCGGGGATTTCACGATTCCCGCAGGCCCATTTCGATATGGTGCGGTTAGGCATCGGGCTGTACGGCTTCACGTCGGTGCCCGCCGACCGTCCGTATTTGCAGCATGTGGCCACGTTGCGGACGGTCATCACGCACGTGCGGACCATCGGGGCAGGCGAGACGGTCGGTTACAACCGCACCTACGCTGCCGACAAGCCGACGAAGGTGGGCATCATCCCGATCGGTTATGCGGATGGCTTTCCGCCGGAGCTGGGGCGCGGGGTCGGCAGTGTGGTCGTGAAGGGCCGGCGCGTGCCCATCATCGGCAAGGTTTGTATGGACATGACAATGATCGACCTGACGGGCACGGACGCGTCCGAAGGGGATGAGGTGGTGGTGTATGGTGCGGGGAACCGCATTGACGACATCGCCGCTTCCATCGGTAAGATTCCGTACCACTTGCTCACCGCGATTTCGAAGCGGGTACCGCGGACGTACGTGATGGAGTAAATATCGGAGTCGTTATTGATTCTTTTGTTGCAACTCCCTACGATTCCGCCCGATATAGGTAAAATACAGGATCAGGTCGGTGGCTACCAGAACGGCATTGAAAACATAGAGCCATATCACAATGTCGTGGCTGTATAGCGCCTTATGGATGATGCCGAAGATATAGCCCAATATCACTAAAGACATAAAAAACGGACTTTTGCCGATTACCACCTTTGTGCGCAACGATTTGGCGATGGATACCGGCCAGCTGACCGCGAAACAGAGCAGGAAGAGGACTTCCCAGATGCTGAAATCTGCCATAGTTCCAATTTGGTTTGAGGGTGCAAAAGTACTCATTTTCGGCAAGTGACAGAAATCGGCTACTCCCATTTTATCAACAAAAAGAGAGAGGGTAGAGATGCGGAATTATGTCACCCAATCCCATCAGAACGGATAGCCTATACTGAAATTGAGGCGCAAGCCATCCAGAACCGAAGGCATATTATAGTAGGTTTTGATCGGTCGTGTGAGATCCGGCGTGCCTTCCTTGGTATATTTGTAGGTCTGATATGGCGCGTGGATGCCGATACCCAGGTCCAGACGGATAACAAGTCCGTCGATGTCGAGGCGGAGTCCCAGACCAGTGCCCAGCGCAATCTGCTTCATGATATTGGGATTTCCGATAATTCCATCCTGCAAGTCCTCATTTATCCCCATTCTATCGACGAGCAACGCATACTCTTCACTAGTCGTGTAGTCGGAAACGCTATGCCAGTTCCATACGTTGCCGGCATCGAGGAATACGGCGCCATGAAGTTTCCAAACGATGGGAAAGCGCAGTTCGAAGTTCGCTTCGAGTTTTATATCCCCGGAATGGAAAAAGTTCTGGTTGTATTTGGTGCTATGGAAATTCCCCGGTCCGTAAGTATATGGAGCCGCCGCCCGCAAACTGTTGGAACCGCCGGCATAGAATACTTCGGAGAGCGGAGAGGATTCAAAGGAGGAGTTGCCAAACGGCACATTAGCGCCGGCATACAGACGCGTTGCGATACATACCCGTTCTGTCAGGTTGAATCGGTTCCACAGTTCGGCCGTCACCTTGACAAACTGGTCGAAGGGCATACGGACAATCTCTTTGTCTTGCTCGCTCCACTTGCGCCCGAAGATGCAATAGATGGCGTTTGTCAGGTTGCCGGCTTCTTTGACCTCAACGTCAATCATGGTATTGACGGCTCGTTTGGTGCGGTAGTCACTATAGGTGATTCCATAGCCGATGGAGGGGATGAACTCGTTTCCTGAAAGCAGTTTGAGGAGTTCTGGATGGTCGATCGCTTCTCGAAGCACATCTTGTGACTCGGCCTTCACTCTGACTATTGAAAGCGAGGCGGGTGTGAAGACATGCGTGACATAACGAGACGAGCGGATGAAATACGAAAAGGCTCCGGAGAGCTTGTGAACACCGTATCCGCCTGCTATGTTCTCGTACTTGTATCCTATTCGGTAGCGGGTATCGCCGTCGGGGTTGTTGTTCCCCACCCAGTGCAGATAAGGAAAGACAAATGCGGCATCCACACCGAATTTGTAGGTGTTGGTCGTTTTTGGATCTCCCGGCTGTCGTTCGCGCAGCGACCAATAATATGCCCCGTATGCCTTGACCGTGAATGTTTCTCCCCGTCCCAAAAGATTCTTTATGGAATGGGCAAGGGTAATGTTAGGGCCGAGACTGTTGTTGGAACGATAGGTGACATCCGCCTCCGCCGATAAATTGTGTATGCGTATGATGGAATCACCCAATGAAGGCGCGAACCGGTTGAGGCGCCATTGCTTGGTGGCCGCCACACCTATGCCGGACTTGGTGAGCTCGCCTTCAAAGATATTGTCATAATCGCGCTGCGAAAACGCGCGCAGAAAAACATTGCCTGATGGGGTCAGTTTGAAGTCTGCGGATATAAGACTGAGCAAACCATTGGCTTTATTGACCTCCGGATTGTCGGAGATGGTGGATCCGACCGTGATGCGCATTTTATCATGGAACAGGGATTTGCTGATGGCAATATTCATGTCATTGGTCTTGCCGGACGCATGGTTGGTCTGTCCACTGCTGATATCAATATCTATTTTATTCCCTATCTTGGAATTGGCCATCGCGGCATTGATACGGCTGTTGATGATGCTGTTCAGGGCATATCCGCTCTTTTGCGCAGCCACATTGCTTTCACCCATATACATTCCGGTGGTGAGCAATACAGCCGCTATGCCTTCACGGTTGTCTTCATCCAACGAAGCGAGTTCCTGTGTGATGGTTTCGTCATCCGGCGCTTCAAGGAAAAAGCCTATGGCGTTAAGACCTACCGAATCAAGTACACCCGTTACTCGCACGCCAGTATTGAAAGCCACACGGCGTGTTTCTTCGCCCTCCGATTGCACATCTGCTTTCACCTGTTGCGAAGCAGAGACATTCAGCATCGTCTGTCCTAAGGGACCGTTAAAGGTGATGTTACTTCCCGAATCCACATGGAAGGGCATCATCGGATATAAATTGGGCGAATAGCGGACCAATCCGTCATCCACATTGATTGTCCCGCCCCAGTTAAGTTCTCCGTCAGTGGTGCTGTACTGTATGTTGACCGTACCATGCGGTTTGACTTGTGCCAGATTCTTTTTATCTATCGGATAGGTGATATCCGTGGTGGGCAGGATTGTGACATCCACGTCTGCAAGGATACTGTCTATCGGACCAGACACCCGTCCCCGTATGTCGGTTGCCAAGTCGCCATAGACAGGGAAAGGTCCGTTCTTCTCCAGTTTCACCGGAGAGAAATTATCGGCAGCCAAATCCACATCCAAGAGCATCGTGTTGAGGTCCAATCCCCCGTTCAAAGCCAGAAAGGATCCATCGGTGCTGTAGATGCGCACATCGTTTAATTTCACATTGTTATGTTCCATTACGATAGGCGTTTCTCCTAGATTCAACTTCACATCGTAGGGCTTGTATAGGGCACTTATATCCAGCGGCAGCACTTCAGCGGAGAGGTCCATTTCTGCAGGCAGACCGTCTGCGGTGGCTTTGGCCCGAATGGCACCATCTATGTCAATGTCTTCTAAATGAACGATACTGTTCACTATCTCAAGCGGGATGTCATCCAAACGCACATCGGCACGGATGGCATTTTCATACATCTCCGATGGTGAAATTAGGATGTCCGCCGTCCGGTTTCCGAGATCCATTTCATCGTAGATGAGACTGTCCAAGGCAAGATGTCCTGTTCCCTTCAGTTCGCGCCCATTTCGTTCCAGATCAAGCTGTAGTGCGGCATCGGTGCAGAGATCACGCACATCCATCACGCCATCGGTAATGCTGGTGTTGGCCGTGACCGTGGCGGTGGTCCTGCCTTCCGTCATGTTTACCCGTATCGCCGCCAAAGCAGCGGGCAGGCGCAGCCCCGTACTGTCATCCGCATAGTCAATATAGGGGATGGAAGCGTCCAATGTCAGTTCCGATTGTAGGGAATCAGACGTTAGCGACAAAGTCAGCTCATTTATATCCAACCCATTTCGCTCGATGATGGCCTGAATGGGACTGCCTTCTGTCAGTTGTATATCCGCCTGCAGGTCTGGTATGAGCCGTCGGAGCGTGTCCAGCATCGTCAGGTCTTGTAGCGAGGTGACGGATTTGACAAACGCCGTGTCTGTGACGAGCCCTAGCAGCGGTTGTACACTATCCACCAGCTGGAGCACCTGCATCGGACTTTGTGCATTGATGGTAAGCCCCTGTGTTGCTAGATACAACGATGTTGTGGTATCTGTGGTAAAGTCAAGGTTCAGAGAGTCGATATCAAAATTCTCGCCCGCCACGTGTGCCACCACATGCTTCATCTGTGTATGGTAGTCCACGCTCATCTTTTCTGGGGTCAAAAAGTTTGATACCCAAAACTGGTGCTCCGTTTCGGCCTTCAACCGTAGGTCGTTGTTCTTCATTGTAACTGGTAAATGCAGGTTGCCGGACACGGTCTTATTTGCCAGTTCGGCGTCGAGAATCAGGCCGGAAGCATTGATCTGATTATAGATGCAGTCGGTCAGGTTCATAGACACTTTGCACCTCATTGCGGGTGAATGGGGATCCAGACCCTTTCCCTTCGCATGTATTTCGCCGGCCAATTCCACGTGGACACTGTCTTGGATGAAAGGGCTCAGGTTCACTTGCATAACATTCGCCTGCATGTCATACACCTCATCATCAATATCATAGAAACCTTTCAAGTTCGCCTTATTGCCTTGATAATCGGCAATGCCTGACAAGTCCACCCGCATGGTCTCCAGATTCATCGTCGTGGACTTCAAATTTGCTTTCGCCCCAAACTCGTCAGATCGGACATATAGCCGGTTTGACGTGATCGAATCTGTGTTCAGATCCAATCGGGCATCTCCATAAATCGTATCAAATGGCAGGTACAGGTCCTCGAGCGTAAGCGAAGCATTCCCGATATTCAGGCGGTGTGCATCGTAGATGTTGCCCCCTACATCCGCCAACACATTTGTGGACAGGGTGCGGGCACGCAAATCCAGCCCCATCGGATTGAGTACGAACTGCACATTGTGCAACTCACCGTCTATCACATCAAAGGCCATTGGTGTGGAGGTGGTGTCCTCGGTATCGTCCTCGGTGTCACGCAGGGTAATTCCCACGTACGCATCCGACAGCTTCAAGCCGTGCAGCGGGTACTGTCCTTTCGGGATGATGAGCCCCGGACTCTTTACATACAGATGCCTTGCGATAACGTCGATGCCTACTG
The DNA here is from genome assembly GCA_947169105.1 of uncultured Bacteroidales bacterium. Classification (GTDB taxonomy): domain Bacteria; phylum Bacteroidota; class Bacteroidia; order Bacteroidales; family WCHB1-69; genus UBA1756. The sequence goes on from CAMVOL010000008.1 coordinate 28,635, forward strand.
CATCGATCAGCGTGTCAGAGTGGACAGTTGTTTGATCCAGTAGCAATTGATCTACTACAATGGTACGGGCCAGAAAATCATCTTTGGGCACACCACTCCCGGGTTTTTTCATACAACCTTGCAGACGCAAGCCATGCACGTAGAGCAACGTATCCTGTCCGCGATGACCGATATAGATGCTGTCGATTTCTATGCGTAGCGGCAGGTCGCTTTCGCCCTTATAGGCGCGATAGAGAATCATCGGAGAATGATGGAAGGGGGACAGGTAGAGGCGTCCCAGATCCACATCCAGGTCGGTTCGCTTATTGACTTCCTCTACGCATTTATGCAGGACAGCCGTGCGTGCTCCGGGCGTCACCAGAATAACCGTTACAGTAGTTAACAGGAGCAGCACTACTCCCAAGATGACACCGAGAATGATGCATGGTATTTTCCAAATCAGTCTCTTCCTGCTCACGGGTTATCTTTCTCTCCTATAGATTCTTCAGTTGTTAATAGATTCTGTATTTTAAAAGAGAGCCACGGCACGCCACGGCTCTCTTTTTGAATCAGGTTCATTTAAACGGACAGCGCTTTATCTGCGTCCGCGGGGTGCGCCGCCGCGCGGGGCTCCGTCGCGACGGGGACCGCCTTCATGGCGCGGGCCGTGGCCGTTACCGTTGCCATTGCCGCCTTCTCTGCGGGGCGGACGCGGACGGGCCGCCGGTTCCTTGTAACCTTCGGGCTTCTCCTCAAGCACGCGGTGCGACAGACGCAACTTGCCCTTGTCGTCAATCTCGATGAGCTTCACCTGGATGTGGTCGCCGACATTGATACCGGATTCTTCCATCGTGTCAAGACGCTTCCAACTGATTTCGGAGATATGGAGCAGTCCGTCGGTGCCGGGGATGATCTCTACGAAAGCGCCGAAAGGCTGGATGGTCTTCACCACGCCGTCGTAAACCTTGTCGAGTTCCGGCACTTCGGTGATGCGGTTGATGCGCTCGATGGCAGCGTTGATGTTGTCCAGATTGGGAGCGGCGATGTCAATGATGCCGAAGTCGCCCACCTCCTCGATGTTGATGACGGTGTTGGTTTCACGCTGCATCTCCTGGATGACCTTGCCGCCAGGTCCGATGACCGCGCCGATGAAGTCGCGCGGGATCTGAATCTGGACGATGCGCGGGACGAACGGACGGTAGTCTTCGCGCGGTTCTGGGATGGCCTCGTGCATCTTGCCCAAGATGTACATACGGCCCTTGCGTGCCTGTTCGAGAGCCTCGGCCATCGTTTCGGCGGAGAGACCGTTGATCTTGATGTCCATCTGGCAGGCGGTGATACCGTCGGCGGTACCGCAGACCTTGAAGTCCATGTCGCCGAGGTGGTCTTCATCACCCAGAATATCGGAAAGGATGGCGTAGTTGCCAGTTTTTTCGTCGGTGATCAAACCCATGGCGATACCGGAAACGGGCTTTTTCATCTTCACGCCGCAGTCGTACAGGGCGAGGGTGCCGGCACAGACGGTGGCCATGGAGGAACTTCCGTTGGATTCGAGGATGTCGGAAACCAAGCGGACCGTGTAGGGGAACGACGGGTCGTCGAACGGGATCATCGGCTTGAGGGCGCGGTGCGCCAGGTTGCCGTGACCGATCTCGCGGCGGCCGGTGCTGCGGATGGGCTTCACCTCACCGACGGAGAACGGCGGGAAGTTGTAGTGGAGGATGAAGCGGCTGCTGCCTTCCACGATGGCGCCGTCGATGGTCTGCTCGTCGAGCTTGGTGCCGAGCGTGCAGGACATCAGCGACTGCGTCTCACCACGGGTGAAGATGGCGGAGCCGTGTGCGGACGGGAGGTAGCCGGTCTCGATCCAGATGGGACGGATCTCGTCCAACTTACGTCCGTCCAGACGGATACGCTCGTTGAGGATCATATTGCGCATGGCGTGGTACTGCACGTCATGGTAGTAGCGGGCCACCATGTATTTCTTCTCTTCGCGTTCCTCTTCGGGAATAGTTTCCATAAATTCTTCCAGAACCTTGTCGAAAGCGTCGTTGCGCTCCTGCTTGCCCATGAAAGACTTGGCGATGGCATAGACCTTGTCGTAGGTCTCCTTGTTGACGCGCTCGCGGAGTTCGTCATCGTTGGTTTCGTGGCAGTATTCGCGTTTCGGGTTGGCCTTCTCCACTTTTGCGGCGAGGTCGAGCTGCGCCTGGCACTGCACCTTGATGGCGGCGTGGGCGGTGTTGAGGGCCTCCACCATATCGGCTTCGGAGATTTCGTTCATCTCACCTTCCACCATCATGATGTTGTCCATGGTGGCGGCGACGATCATGTCGATGTCGGAGTTCTGCATTTCCTCGACGGTGGGGTTGATGACCATTTTGCCGTCGATGCGGCCGACGCGCACTTCGGAGATGGGGCCGTTCCACGGGATGTTGGAGACGGAGAGTGCGGCGGAGGCGGCGAGGCCTGCGTAAGCGTCAGGCAGGTTGTTGCGGTCGCCGGAGATGAGGGTCACGAGGACCTGTGTCTCGGCGTGGAAGTTATCGGGGAAGAGGGGGCGGAGGGCGCGGTCAACGAGACGGGCAATGAGGATCTCGTACTCGGAGGGACGGCCTTCGCGTTTGAAGAAACCGCCGGGGAAGCGTCCCACGGCGCCATATTTCTCCTGATATTCAACCTGTAATGGCATAAAATCTGTGTTTTCCACTGCATCTTTCTTGCAGCAGACGGTGGCGAGCAGCATGGTGTCGCCCATTTTTACGACCGCGGAGCCGTCGGCCTGCTTGGCCAACTTGCCGGTCTCAATGGTGACTTCTCTTCCGTCACCCAATGTAAAAGTCTGACTAATTCCTAACATATTATATTGTATTATTCTAAATGCCTTATACTACAATATGCCCAATGCCTTCCTCCCGTGGGATTCTGGCGATTGAGCAGGTTTGTAATGAAATGATAGTATGAAAAAAAGGCAATTTGTGAATTGCCTTTTCTAGCCAAATGATTATTTTCTTAAACCAAGTTTCTTGACGATTGCTCTGTATCTTTCAATGTCCTGCTCCTTGAGGTAGGCAAGCATTTTTCTTCTTTTGCCGACCAGAGCCATCAGAGAACGCTTGGTGCTTAAGTCTTTATGGTTTTCTTTCACGTGTTCGGTAAGGTGCTTGATCCGGTACGTGAAAAGAGCGATCTGGCTTTCCGGAGAACCGGTATCGGTAGCGGAAGCGCCGTTTTGTGCGAAGATTTCCTTCTTTACTTCAGATGTTAAGTACATAATTTCCTTTACTTTAATTTATTTTTCTATCGTCTATTTTTCGGGGTGCAAAAATACAACTTTTTTTGTTCAAAAAATAAGTGAGTGAAAATTTTTTGTCAAGGTTCGTGGCAGTGCCACCGTTTGGAGTAACCATCACCTCTTTTTCACCACCAACGGCGTGGTCTCCACCGTGTTGCTCATGTGCAGGGCGCGGTCCACGATGTAACAGCTGAATTTGATGGTGTCGTACTGCGTGCTCAGGTCGAAACTGTTGATGGGCAGGTCCACGTACAGGTCACCTTCGATGGACTCCGGCACGTCGTTGCTCAGCCTCGGAAACCGCTGGTTGAAGGTGACCGCCTCGAACTCAATTTTCTGGAACTGCCCGTTTATCTTTTTATAATAATCGATAAAAAGATTGTAATAATAGACGGAGGCGGTGTCGAACGGCGAATATATATCTTCCGTGTTCAGCCCGAGGTCACCGTCTCCGTCCTGAAAATGCAAAGTCAGCGTTGCCTTGTTGTCAATGCCGGTGCCTTCGTCAATCTTCTCCAGACTCACGAACGTGATGGCCGGCTCCACAGGGAACTTCTCCTCCCGATGGCATCCCGCCAGCAACAACAGCGATAACAACAAAAGCAATACCAATCGATTCATCTTGTTAGTTTAGAAACGTAATAGGTAATAGGTGAAAGGTAATAGGTAAAAAGTAATAGGTAATAGGTGAAAGGTAATAGGTAATAAGTAGAAGGTCTGAAGAGAGGATTGTGGGAGGATACCTCATACCTCCTACTTCATACCTTCTACATAATGTATCGTAACTAGATCTCCTCCATTACCACGTCCACGTTACGGATGAATTCGCGGCTGGCGGCCATCAGCTTGTACATGATGGTGTCGTTCTCCACGAAGGGGACGTGCTTGCGGTACTGGGCGACGAAATCCTCGATGAACTCCGACGATTTGAGCGGACGGCGGAATTCGAGGGCTTGGGCGGCGTTCAGCAGCTCGATGGCGAGGATCTTCTCCACGTTCTCGACCACTTTGTAAGCCTTGGTGGCGGCGTTGGCGCCCATGCTCACGTGGTCCTCCTGGCCCTGCGACGACTCAATGGAGTCGGAGGAGGAAGGCATCGTGAAGGTCTTGTTCTGGTTGACGATGGAGGCCGCCGTGTATTGCGGAATCATGAAGCCGGAATTGAGGCCCGGATTCTTGACCAAGAACGATGGAAGCTCTCGTTTGCCGCTGATGAGCTGGTAAATTCTTCTTTCAGAGATATTTCCAAGTTCCGACATCGCCAATGACAGGAAGTCGAGCACGAGGGCGAGCGGCTGTCCGTGGAAGTTGCCGGCGGAGATGATGAGGTCTTCATCGGGGAATACCGTCGGGTTGTCGGTGGCGGAGTTGATTTCGGTCTCCACCACGCTGGTGATGTGCGACAGCGAGTCCTTGGTAGCACCGTGCACCTGCGGCATGCAACGGAAGGAGTACGGGTCTTGGACGTGCTTCTTCGGACGGGCGATGATTTCGGAGCCGGTGAGCAGGCTGTTGATGTGCGTGGCGGTCAGAATCTGGCCGACGTGCGGGCGGGCGAAATGGACCGACAGGTTGAAGGGCTCAATGCGGCCGTCGAAAGCTTCGAGGGAGACGGCGCCGATGATGTCGGCCAGCCACGATAGCTTGCGGGCCTTGAGCAGCAGCCACACGCCGTAGGCACTCATGAACTGCGTGCCGTTGAGCAGGGCCAGCCCCTCTTTCGACTGCAACGTGATGGGCTTCCAGCCGAACTTCTCGTTGATTTCGGCGGCGGGGTACTTCTTGTTGTGATAATAGACTTCGCCTTCGTTCAAGAGCGGGAGGCACATGTGGGCCAGCGGTGCGAGGTCGCCGGAAGCGCCCAGTGAACCCTGCTGATACACAACGGGATATACTCCCTTGTTGTAAAAGTCGATAAGACGCTCAATGGTGTCTAACTGGACACCGGAGTAGCCGTAGGAGAGGGACTGCACCTTCAGCAGGAGCATCAGGCGGACAATCTCCTGCGGAACCTCGTCACCGATGCCGCAAGCGTGCGACTTCACGAGGTTGCTCTGAAGGGTGGAGAGGTCAGTCTTGTTGACGGAGGTGTTGCACAGCGAGCCGAAGCCGGTGGTCACGCCGTAAACGGGCACGTCGCTCTTCTCCATCTTCTCGTCCAAATAACGGCGGCACTTCAAAACGGCCTCCTTTGCTTCGTCCGACAGGGCAAGTTTCGCCTTCGACTTGATGATTTTTTCTACTTTGTCTAAATCTAAAAACTGGGATGAAATGGTGTGGGTTTTCATATCGTTGATTTGTTTATTTGTTGATTCCTCTTATAATTAATATGGTAATAGGTGATAAGTGATAGGTAGAAGGTTGGAAAGTTAGAAAGTTGGAAAGTTAGAAAGTTAGAAAGTTGGAAAGTTGGAAAGTTGGAAGATTGAAGAGGGCTTGTGCGCTGGAAACTTTTTACTTTTTACTTTTAACTTTGCACTAGATATAGTATTCGGCGATCCGCTTCATTTCGGAGCTGACGTTGTTGTTTTCGTAAAGGATGCCGTAGATGGTTTCGGCGATGGGGATGTCAGCTTGGAAGATTTTGTTCATTTCGTGGATGCACCTCACGGCGTAGTAGCCTTCGGCCACCATGCTCATTTCGAGCTGTGCCACCCGCACCGAGAGTCCGTGTCCAATCATGTTTCCGAACATCCGGTTGCGGCTGTAGCGCGAGTAGGCGGTCACCAACAGGTCGCCGAGATAGACGGAGTCGTCAAGGCAGTGGTCGCTGGGGAACACCTTGTTCACGAAGTTCTTCATCTCCTTCACACCGTTGGCGATGTAGGCGGCGATGAAGTTGTCGCCGTAGCCGAGGCCGCTGTAAATGCCGGCACCGAGGGCGTAGATGTTCTTCATGATGACGGCCAGTTCGGCGCCCTTGATGTCCTTGGAGACGGAGGCGCGGACGTAGCGGTTGGTGAACATCTTGGCCACGTCAGCGGCCAGTTCCTGGTTTTCAGAGGCGGCAGTGAGGAAGGTGAACTTCTCCTGCGCAATCTCCTCCGCGTGCGACGGCCCGCTGATCATGGCGATGCTGCTCATCGGGATGGCGAACTCAGTGTGCAGGTAATCGGTGATGAACTGCAGCGTTTCGGGGATGATACCCTTCACCGCCGTGATGATCTTCTTCCTGTTGAGACGGCTTTTGTGAAGAGGCTCCAGTGTCCGCTGAAGGAACGCCGACGGCGTGACCACGATTACGTAGTCGGCCTTGGCGACCACTTGACGCAGATCGTTGCTGATTTTCACATCCTTGGGATTGATGAAGGTGGAACTCAGGTACTTCGGGTTATGTCCGTACTTGCTGACGCCCTCCACAATTTCCTCTTCGCGTACCCACCAGTGTATATGTTCAAGGTTTGCTGAAAGTATCTTCACGATGGCGGTGGCCCAGCTGCCACCTCCGATGACTGCCACCCTGTATCTCAACCGCGTCTTCTTTTTGAAAGGGGGTAATATATCTTCCATAAAACAGGTTTGATTAACTTATATTATAGTTTGTTGTATGCCGGAGAGAAGGTGTCCCCTTGCTTGATGTCGCCGGTATTGATGCCCTTCTTCAGCCAGCGGGAGCGCTGTTCGGAAGTTCCGTGGTTGAAACTTTCAGGAACAGTGTAACCCTTTGCCCTCTTTTGCAGGTAGTCGTCGCCAATGCGGGAGGCGATGGCGAGACCTTCCTCTATGTCGCCGTCCTCCAAGGAGTTGAACATCTTGTTGTCCTGATGTGCCCACACGCCGGCATAGAAGTCGGCCTGCAGTTCCAGACGGACACTGATCTGGTTGCTCTCTTTTTCGCTCAGACGGCTCATCTGGTTGTGTGCCTCTTGCAGTGTGCCGAGCAGGTACTGGACGTGGTGGCCCACCTCGTGCGCGATGACATAAGCGTAGGCGAAGTCACCGGCGCTGCCAAACTGCTTCTGCATCGTGCTGAAGAACGAAAGGTCGATATAGACACTCTGGTCAGCGGAGCAGTAGAACGGCCCTGTGGAGGAACTGGCACCGCCGCACCCCGACTGAACGGAGTTGGTGAAGAGAACCAGTTTCGGAGGGACGTAGGTTTTCCCTATCTTCTTGAATTCCGCCGTCCAAACGTCTTCGGTGCCCGCCAGGATCTGCTTGGCGAAAGTGGCCAGCTCTTCCTCTTCCGCCGTGGGAGTGTAGGTGGTTTCGGTGCCACCGCCGCCAAGATTGATGCTTTGCAGGGCCGATGACGGGTCCTTTCCTAAAAACAGTGCCAAGAGGGCGACGATGACGGCACCGCCGATACCAAGGCCGACGCCCGCCTTCTTGCCGCGGCGGTCATCCACGTTGGTGCTGATTCTTCTTCCTTTAAGATTCATAATAGATGGTTTTTAGATTATTTTTCCTCTTCTTGAGGAGGCCATACATTGCGCCAACCGTAGAAAAAGCCGAGATGGTAGCGGGCGGCAAAGTAATAAACCACGTGTTTAAGTTTGCCGAACGGCATATAGAGGAATAGGAGGGTGGCACTGATATAATAGATGTAAAACACGGAGCAGCAACAGCCGGCAAAGGCCAAGTAACAAGCTGTGGCAAGGTGCAGCAGCGTAGTGAACAGGTTCGAAAGGTAGTCGTCGGGGTTGGCCAAACTGTGCAGGTTTTTGTTGGCAAACCGCTTGATTAACAAAACGATGCCGCATATTCCCGAAACCAACAAACAGGCCGCCAGCAGCAGGTTCAGCCACTGCGGGTAGTAGGCGTTCAGGTTGAACAGCGACAGCACGAACAGCAGCAGCGACAGGAACGTCCCCAAGTGGTAAAGGATTCCCGCTGTGTAGGTCGGCAGGTGCATATACGCCGACTCTTTGTTGGCGGGCATCATGGCTACGGTGTTGGCATAAGCCACGCCCTTCGCCACACTTCCACTGGGTACGGAGAAATCCTTCGGCTTCCCCAAACGGATAATCCGCACAAAATGCCCCAGCATCATCACAAAGCAGAAGACAAGGGCAACAAGTGATACTATTTGTATGATACTCATCTTATTGGAGTTATGGATTTTTTAATTACTAGTAGAAGGTATGAGGTAGAAGGTATGAAGGAATTAGGAATGAGGAATTAGAAATTAGGAATATGGGAGGATTGTGCGTGGCAACCTTCTACTTTCTACTTTTTACTATTATACACACCCTTCGGGTTTCGGAAGACCGGCGACGCGGCAGGCTCCACGGGCGGGACCCAGCGGGAAAAGTTCGTAAATCTGTTTTAGTTTCAGGCCAGTTTCCTTGCAGATGACGCGCACCATCGGGGCAAGGCCTTTTTCTTCATAGTTCTGGCGGATGATTCGGATCACTTTCCAATGGTCTTCCGTCAGGTTCTCGATATCGTCGGCTTTGGCGATGCAAGCCGCCACTTCGTCATTCCACAATTCGGGCTGCAGCATGAAGCCGTCACCGTCCATTTCAATCTTCTGGTTGTTTACAGTTAATTCCATTTTGTTTATTTTTTTAGAATAGTGATTTTCAATAATATATAAAAAGAAGACACACTTCTTTTCAAGGTTGCAAATTTACGCAAAATTTCGGAATGCCAGCATAGGTTGATTGTTGAAAAATGGCGATGAAAAGTTGGAATAAAAATTCTTCTTTTCACAAAATAGCATGCAACATGTCATATAATTGTTTATTTTTGCCCCCGTGATTTGTATTCAAAGGACCTAAATGTGGTGCCTTTCGTGCTTCTAAATCAAATAAATATCAACCATTTGTTCTTTTTGAAAACACCGAAAATGCGATTCTCTATATGAAAAAGACAGTGCTGATTCTTATCGGACTTCTATTTATTTGCTTGAATCAATATGGGCAACATGAACATTTTGTTTCTTACGACACTTGTTATAAAAATGTAGTATTGGAGGAATATACAGGAATAAATTGTGTGTATTGTCCTGAAGGTCATTTGATTGTAAATCAATTGGTTGAAACATTTCCCAATCGGATTTTTCCCATCAACATCCATGTGGGGAGTTTTGCTTCCAATACATATACCACTGCTTTTGGAAATGACCTCCTGAATCAGATTGGTCACTATGGCTTTCCGACGGGAACGGTCAACCGTCATTTTTTCGGCGATTCCATCACTGCGATCAGCCGGGACCGCTGGGAAAGCTGCTGTGATTCTATCATGTCGCAGACTTCCCCCGTCAATATTGCCGCTCGCGGCACTCTGGATTGGGCTACACGCGAACTGCAAATCACCGTACAGCTGTACTACACTGCCAGCGACACATGCCTCACACACAGGTTGAATGTGGCCGTATTGCAGGACAATATCATTGGCCATCAGACGGGTGCCATCGCCAATCCTACTCAAATCGTGGGGGAACAGTACCGCCACGGACACGTACTACGCCATCTGGTCGCTGGCCAATGGGGGGAGGAGATTTCCCCGACGACGGCGGGCTCCTTCATTGAAAAAAGCTATCAGTACACTTTGCCTGAGGAATTGGGAGCCCCCAACCCCATCCCCGCCAAGTTGGAGGATTTGGTCTTTGTCGCCTTCGTCTCTCAGGGCCGGCAGGAGATTTTCACCGGTTGTAAGGTGGAACTCACCCACCTGAACCGCCCCAACCTTCATCCCCGCATCTTTCAACTATGCCAGACCGAAGCGGAAGATTGTTCCGACGAAACTTCCGTGGATGTTGTGGTGGATAACCAAGGAGCTGATACCCTCACCTCCCTTTCTTTCGTCTATGCTCTGGCGGGACAGCCTTCCAACACATTCCAATGGACGGGTTCCCTCCCTCCTTTGGCAACGGAAACTATACGTGTCCCGGATTTCCCCGTCACACCCAATACCAGCGAAACCTTTACAATCAGCGTCGCTGAAGCAAATGAAACCGCCTATATGGGCGATCCATTTGAGCTTGCCGTCAGCAAGTCGGTGGCAGTCGGTACCCAGAGTATGACGCTCAAAGTCAAAACCGACCAGCACGCTTCAGAAACATCCTATATGCTTTTAACATCGGATAATCAGGTGATTCTGCAGGGTGACAACCTGGCTGTTAATACAGTCAATGAAATTCCAATAGAATTGTCCGTTGAAGATTGTTATCGTTTGGTGGTGGAAGACGCCGCCGGAAATGGAATCACCAGCGGGTATGTCCGGCTTATGGATGCCGACAATCATGTCATTCTCAATGCTCCCGGAGCAAGTTTCACCGCCCGTTTTGTGGGCATGATCTCTTTGGGGAGGGATGCGGTGGAAGAACAGGCAGAACCGATAAAGCCGAGAGCCTTTCCTAATCCTGTTGCTGAATCTCTTTATATCGTGTCAGAGACGGATATTCAAAGAGTTGAATTGCTTGACGGAAGGGGAAAAAGGATGTTTTCAGCAAATGGCGCGGTCCATGAAATCCCGATGGGCAACTATTCGTCAGGTATGTATTTTCTGCTGGTGGTCACAAGGGGGAATACCATAGTGCAGAAGGTTTGCAAAAAGTAATTGAGAAATAAGAAAAAATATTATTTTTGCCGCTTATTAAAGTAGTTTATAAACTAAGACCAATAGTATGAAAAAAGATTTCCTTATTTTGCAACGTGTGTTTGCGTTGGCAGCCCTTGTGTTTTTTCCTTTTGTTTTCTCCTATGCCCAGTGTGACATGGCAGTCACAGATACGCAGCCATTTGTGGAGGATTTTGAAAGCCATGGCTTGGATTGCTGGACGGTGGACAGCTTGAATGGCGCTCGGTGGACGGTGATGACGGGAGCGACGACACTGGCCTCTTTCTCCTATCCGGAAAATACTGTTGGTGCGGAAGCCCGACTGATTTCCCCTGTACTGGACATGTCCGCGCTGAATGGTGCAGTGCTCACGTTTGAGTATGCTATGATGGCATTAATGGACTATGATGAATTGGAGGCATGCTATCGCAGTTCGGAACAGGATGAGTGGCATGTGCTGGCCATGTATAGCACCTCCGATTGGTCGAACACGCTTGAAGCGATTCTGCCCCTGTCCAATCTCAGTTCCACTTATCAGATTTCTTTTCTGGCACGAGGGTTGGGAGGATATAACATCTTCCTGGATAATATCCGGGTGGCCTCCGCTCAGAACTGCATACGCCCCACCGATCTGGAAATTCTGGAGAATCATCCGACCGATGTGCTGATAGGCTGGACCACCTATAATGAAGAGAGTTCATGGATCTTGGAAGTGGATGGCGTGACCCGCACGGTGGATGCCAACCCCTACAGACTTACAGGCCTCTCTCCGCAAAGCTATTATACGGTTAGGGTTAAAGCCCAATGCGCGGAGGACAATATGTCGGAGTGGTCTTCCCCGATTTCCTTCACTACGGCATGTGATGTGATCACAGTGACCAATGAGAATCCCTATACTGATGATTTTGAATCTTCCGAAGATTTTGTCTGTTGGACTTCCGAAATCATTTCAGGCATTGATAATTGGGTGGTGGATCCCGGCTATTTGAATCCCAACAATACGGCATTTTTCATCTGGTTAGGCGGTGAGGCACGGCTGGTTTCTGCGCCGTTGGACATCACTTCCGTCACAGACCCCACGCTTGTTTTCAAGCACAAGCAGTTGCAGGGTCAGAGCAGCGTGGATGAACTCGCTGTCATGTATCGTACAGCCGCCACAGAGGAGTGGATGATGTTGGCCAACTATCCCTTCCCCACAGAGGGCGGGTATGAAACCGTCTCGCTGGCCCTCCCCAATCCATCGGCTACCTACCAAATTGCATTCAAGGCCAAAGGCCATGATGCTGAGGGTGTGTATGTGGATGATGTTGAGGTGGGTACTCCCGCTTCAATTGGCATAGAGGAATCGGATGCTCCCTCCGCATTCGTGTATCCCAACCCGACCACTGGTCTCATCAGTGTTGAGAGCAATGCCATCAATGCTGAGCTCACTGTGCTGGACGTATTCGGCAGGCAGTTGATGAGGACAATGGTTGCTTCCGAACGCACCGACCTTGATTTCAGCAGTTTCGCTTCAGGTATCTATGTGATACGCATCGCCGGCAGCAATGCCAACACCACCATCAAAGTCGTGAAAGAATAACCCACAGTTATTGTCTGACATATTATTATATTCTGTTGGATTTTATTCCATTGAAAATCAGCTCTTTAATTGCCTCTTTCCGATGATTGAGGTAGGTGCGGATTTCCGTTTCGTCCTTCTTAAAGAAATCGCTGTAAAGCGGCAGCGAGATGAAGGTGAAGACCAGCAGCGATACCACGTGTAACGTCAGATCCGCCAGCTCAATCGGACGGATACGTCCTTCCGCTATCTCTTTCTGTAGCATCATGTTCCATGCACTGTAATATTTCAAGTATTCCAGGGATTCAATCACCTTTTTGCGGAAATATTGCCGACGATCATCCCGCATAATCAATTCGTTGATGATGAAGAACGGAAGTTTACGGTTTTGCATTAAAAGTTCAAAATAGGCATCAATAAAGTCGTTGAGTGCCGTTTGGAAATCGGTTTCTTCACTCAGTTTCAGGCAACTGAACACCATCTCCTGTTTTTTGGAAAAAATCTGCATGAAAAGTTTTTCCTTCGTGCGGAAATAGTAATGTACCAATGCTTGGTTGCAGCCGACTTTCTTCGCGATGTCCGTGGTCGAGGTGGCGTCAAAGCCCTTTTCCAGAAAGAGTTCCTCGGCGGTTTGTAAAATCTGTTCTTCTAATGGGTTCTTTTTCATGGGATTATGATTTTGTAAGGGTCGATTCTTGGTTTTCAAGTTGTTTCTTGCAATTTTCCACCATAAAATGGAGGCGGTTGAAGACATTGGCTTCGGACGTTCCGCTGTCGAAATCAAGGAACAGCAGGCTTAGTTGTGGGTAAAGCTGTTTCAGCTTTTTCTCCACACCCTTGGAAATGATGTGGTTGGCGATGCAGCCGAAGGGTTGCAGACTGACCACGTTCTGGATTCCTGTCTCCGCCAAGTGACAGATTTCGCCCGGCAGGAACCACCCTTCGCCGAAGTCGCCCGCCATATTGACCACCTTTTCAGCCAATTTCGCATCCTCAAAGATGCTGGTCAGCGGACGGTAGAACGGGAAAGGTGCGCAAATGTCGTTAAATTTCCGTATCTTTTTCCATAAGATATTGTAAACGAAATTGTTAAGCCATTCTGGAAACTTTACTTCCTTGATGTGCAGCTTCCGGTTGATGGGGTTGTTGGCGAAGCCCGTTGTGAGGAAGCCGATGAGTGCAGGGGGTACCACTTCCACGCCGTGTTCTTCCAACCAGTTGATAACGAACTTGTTGCTGAATCCGTTGTACTTGACGTAGATTTCACCCACCAGCCCGATAACCGGCACCTGCCGGCTTTGGTCGATGGCTTCGGTGAAATCTCGCACCGCCTCTTTCAGCAGCTTCTGAAGACCTTTGCTGTCGTTGGCTTCGATGATCGGGAGGGCCTCCTCTGTGTATTTCTGACGGAGCCGTGCCGCTTCGCCTTTCACCCGCTCCCTTACCACGGTGGCATGGTACAGTTTGGCGAGGCAGTCGGCGTAAAGAACCGTGTTGACGGTGATGTTGAGCACGCGCCGGAAGGGTATGGTGAAACCCGGTTGCGTGGCGGTGACGGACGCGCTGAGTGCCAATGAGATGACCGGCACATCCTGAAAGCCGGCAGACACCATCGCATTTTTGATGAGGGCGTAATAGTTGGAGGCGCGGCACTGTCCGCCCGTCTGCGTCATGATGACGGCCACGTCCGTCGGGTCGTAGTCGCCGCTCTGGAGCGCGTTCATGATGGAGCCGATGACGAGCGTGGCGGGATAACACACCTCGTTGTTGGCGTACTTGAGTCCGGTTTCCGCAGCCTCCTGCGTGCCTGTCGGCAACGTAATGAGCCGGTAGCCCGCCACCTTGAACAGCGACGGAAAGAACTCGGAATACCCTTCGGCAAAGTACGGGGCCAGCAGCGTCCGTCGCCGCTCCTGCTTGGTGAAGGTTCGTGTAGTGACGTAGGGGAGGGGGGCTTTGTCCTCGCTCCTGCCGCTCGCCATCGTGACAGACTCCACCAGCGACCGCACCCGCAGCCGCAGTGAGCCGATGTTGTTCACGTCGTCAATTTTCAGGATGGTGTGGTTCTTGCGGTAGCGTTTCAGGATGGCACCGACTTCGTCGAGGATGAAGGCGTCGGGGCCGCAGCCGAAGGAGGTCAGCTGCACTAAATGCAGGTTCGGATAGGTGCTGTTGCCGACGAAGTAGGCGGCCTTGAAGATGCGGTTCGGGTAGCTCCATTGGGTGATGGCGTTCAGCTCGTCGTAAACGCCCGCGCCCGCGACGGCCGCCGCATTCTCGGTGATGACGTCAATGCCCATGTCGGCGATGGCGTGCGAGATCTTATGCTCGATGAGCGGGTCGATATGGTAGGGACGGGCGGCGAGCAGGATGACCATCCGGTTCTCGCGGATGGCGGCGGCGAGAATTTCGTTGGCGCGGCGGGTGAGCTCCGCAAGGTAGTCGTCCTGTGCTTGAATCGCCGCCGCCACCGCCTGTGCGGCAACGGTTTCGGAAACGCCCAACGTTTTCAGATACGCCAGACAGGATTCCATAGCCAACTTCTTGCTGCTGAAGGTGATGACGGGCGCATCGAACGGGATACCCGCCTTGTGCGCGGGATCCATCGAACTCTTTATCACATCCGAATAGCCTGCCACGATGGGGCAGTTGTAGCTGTTGCGCGACTTCTCGTCCTCCTTCCGTTCGTAAACGACGTACGGGTAGAAAATGCGGTCCACCTTCTTACGGATGAGTTCCTGAATGTGTCCGTGCATCAGCTTGGCCGGAAAGCAGATATTGTCGGCCATAATAGAGCGTAACCCGCTTTCGTACTGTTTGTTGCTTGACGGGCTGGAAACCTCCACGCGGAAGCCGCATTTAGCGAAAAGCACCTTCCAGAAAGGGAAGTTCTCGTACATGCCCAGTCCGCGCGGAATCCCGATGACGGGCGCGTCGGCGGGTACGGGAATATCCGTTTTTTTGAAAAGAAGCCGGTATTTTTCAGCAAACATATTGATGCCTTTCCGTGTACCTTCGGTGGTGTTGGAATAAACCTTCTCGCAATTGTTCCCGGAAAAGAAAGTATTGCCGTTCTGGAAATGGAACAGCTTGACGGTACAGTGGTTCTCGCACCCCGGGCACACCTCCACCTCCGACTGGTACTCGTTCGCTTGAATCAATTCGGAAAGGTTCGGTCTGTTATTATCTTTGTTCATTGTCTACTTTTTACATTTTTCTACTACCCCGGCCTACGGCCACCCCTTCTACATAGAAGGGGAATTTTTACCTCCTACCTATTACCTTCTACTTTTTACCTTTTACCGCGTACAATGCCGCGCCGTAGGCTCCCATCAGTTCGGGGATGTCGGAGAAGGAGACGTTGCAGCCAGTCATCTTCTCAAGGGCTCGGACGATGCTGTGGTTGCGGAAGGTGCCGCCTTGCACCACGATTTTCTTGCCGAGTTCGGATATGTTTTTGAGTTTCAATACTTTGAAAAGGCAGTTCTTGATGACAGAGTAGCTGAAGCCGGCGGCGATGTCGGCGACGGCCGCCCCTTCCTGCATCGCCTGTTTCACTTTGGAGTTCATAAAGACGGTGCAGCGGGTTCCGAGGTCGCAGGGGTGCTGGGCGAAGCACGACATTTCGGCGAACTCGGCGACGGGATAGCCCATCATATTGGCGAAAGTCTCGATGAAGGAGCCGCAGCCGGAGGAACATGCCTCGTTGATTTCCATGCGTCGGATGGAGCCGTTATCGACGAAAATGGCCTTCATGTCCTGGCCGCCGATGTCGAGGATGAAGCTCACATCGGGTTCCACTTGGCGGGCCGCCGAAAAGTGCGCCATCGTCTCCACAATGCCATAGTCGAAATTGAAAGCGGTCTTGATCAGGTTCTCGCCGTAGCCCGTGACGCAACTGCCTCCAATGATGAGGTTGTCGGCGTTTTCGACATTGTCGTACAGCGTTTTAAGCATATTGCAGAAGGTTCGGAAACTGTCCCCGTTGTTGCGTTGGTAGTCGGTATAGACGACCCGTTGGTCGCTGTCGAGAAGGATGAGTTTGGTGGTGGTGCTGCCGGAGTCCACGCCCATAAAGTAGGGGGTCGCGACGGCGGTGACGAGTTCGCCGCGAGGCACGTAGTAGAGGTTCTTGTTGGCAATCCAGCGGTTGTATTCGGCCTTGTCGGCGAAGAGGGCGTTGAGACGGTTGCTGTAGTCGGTGGTGTGCTGGTGCCCGCCCCGAACCATCTGGAGGAGCTCCGTTATGGTGATGTCGCTGGTGGCGCAGGTGGGGGCCAGCAGGGCGCAACCAGTGGCGGGAATCAGCTGGGCGTTGTCGGGAAGGAGGCAGTCATCCTCGCTGAGGTTAAGAACGTTACGGAAGTGCTTCTGGAGTTCCGGCAGGAAGGCGAAGGGGCCGCCGCAGAAGAACACCTTCGGGGTGATGTCCATCCCGCGGGCGAGTGACGACACCACCTGCATCGCCACGGCGTTGAAGACGGAGGCGGCGATGTCGGCGCGGCTGACGTTGCGGCTGATGAGGTTCTGGATGTCGGTTTTGGAGAAGACACCGCAGCGGGAGGCGATGGGGTAGATCGTCTGTGACTGGGCGGCGAGGGTGTTGAGTTCGGCGGTCTGCACGTTGAGCAGGGTGGCGGTCTGGTCGATGAAGGCGCCGGTGCCGCCGGCACAACTGCCATTCATGCGGATGTCGGGCACCTTGCCCTTCTCGAAGAAGATCATCTTGCTGTCCTCGCCGCCCATGTCGATGAAGGTGCGTACCTCGGGGTACCGCTGCTTGACGGTTTCGGCGGCGGCCACGACCTCCTGCACGAAGCCGAACCCGTGACGTTGGGCGTACCCCATGCCCACGGAACCGGTGATGACGATGCGTGCGCTGCAGTCGCCCATCTTGGCCAGAAACTCCCCGATGATGGTCTCGGCAGTGTCAGGGATGTTGGCCTGATGGCGGCGGTATGCCGAAAAAACCAGCGTTCCCGAAGCATCTAAAGCTGCCACCTTCATCGTAGTGGAACCGATGTCAACCCCTACGGAATAAAGCGTTTGCGTATCCTCTGCCATAGTTTAATTGTCTTGTTTAATAGGTCTATTAAAAGAGGGCGCAAAAGTACGACTTTTTTCATTATTCGGACACTGATTCCAAACGTGTGCAATAAATGCGCGTTTTTCTTGTTAATCCTTTAAAGAGTTATATAAAAAATGATAATTCCCCCGTATCTTCATTCTGGTGATGTGGTCGGCATTGTGGCGCCCGCCCGCAAAATCTCCGCGCAGGAACTGAAACCCGCCATCGAATTCTTGGAAATGAACGGCTTCCGTGTGGCTCTTGGCAAGAATATCTTTGCCAAGGACAACCAGTTTGCCGGCACTGACGAACAGCGAGCCGCCGACATCCAGACTTTTCTGGATGATCCTGACATCAAGGCGATATTGTGCGCTCGGGGCGGGTACGGTTCTGTCCGCATCATCGACCGCCTTGATTTCAGCGGATTCGTCCAAAGCCCGAAGTGGATCTGCGGTTACAGCGACGTCACCGTGTTCCATTCGCACCTGCATCAGCTCGGCTATGCCACCCTGCACGGCACGATGCCCATCAACATCAAGGAGGAGGATTTCTACATCCCCAGCAACACGTCGCTCGTCCGTGGCCTGACAGGGAAAAGTCTCGCCTACACAGTTCCGGCGCAGCCGTTCAACCGTTATGGCGATGTCACCGCGCCCATTGTCGGCGGCAACCTCTCCATCCTGTACTCACTGTTAGCTTCGGAATCAGACATCTGCACCGACGGCAAAATCCTGTTCATCGAGGATCTCGACGAGTATCTTTACCATATCGACCGGATGATGATGGCGCTGAAGCGCTCGGGTAAGCTGGCGAATTTGGCGGGGCTGGTGGTTGGTGGCATGTCGGATATGAACGACAATACCATTCCGTTCGGCCACACGGCGGAGGAGATCATCGCCCGCGTGACGGAAGAGTACGGTTATCCTGTCTGTTACGGCTTCCCGGCGGGGCATATTGAGGAAAATATGGCCTTACGGCTCGGTACCGAAGCCACCCTTAACGTTTCGGAAAAGCAGACTTCCCTGAAATTCTAATCCTGTCCCCTGTACCCTGAAACCTGTCCCTTACTTCACTAAATTGATGGCGAAGTCGAAGGTGCTGCCGGGTTGGATTTCGCGGACGGGGCAGTTGTGTTTCAAAACGATCATCTCGCGGCGCTTGTTGTACGGGTTCTTTTCATACTCGCGCAGGGTGATGCGGTCGTTCTCCACCCACAGTGCCGTGGCTTCACGCAGTCCAACCACGGTAATTTCGGGATTCACACACAGGAATTCTTCAATACGGTCCTGACGGGATTCGCCGGCGTGAGTCAGCGCATCTTCTACTTCGGTCGGGTAGGGGTCGATGTAGTGCGGGTTGATCTGGAACGGCACGAAGTCGAAGCAGTTGAAGCTCTCCGGCATGATGATGGGCATGTCGTTGGTGGTGCGGAGGGTCGGGCAGGCCACGTTGCTGCCGGCGCTCCAGCCCATGTAGGGCGCACCCTCCAGAACCTTGCGGCGCACCGGCTCGATGAGCTTGTTGCGGTGCAGCTCGTAAACCAAGTGGAAGGTGTTGCCGCCGCTCACCATTACTGCGTCGCTCTCGTTCACTAATTTCACCGGGTCGGCGACAGCGTGTGTGGAGATGATGTCGGCTTCCAAACCGAAATTCTTGAAGCAGTTCTTCACTTTTTCCGTGGCTGCCGTATAGCTTTTTTCGATAGTTTCACCGTTGCGAACCACTGCGTACGGGATGAAGGCAATCTTCTTTTTGTCGGCGGTTCCTAAAAATTCTTGGATGAGGGGCATGCACCAGCCTAAATAACTTTCTTTGTAATTGGTTGAATTACTGATTAATAAAAGTTTCATATTGCGATTTTTTTAACTGATTTTTCAAAGTCGCAAAGATAAACAATTTCGGTTTGCCAACTGCCAACATTTTTGTACTTTTGCCGCCCTGATGAAAAAATTGTCAAAACTCGTAAGAAATAAGGATTTCCAGACCCTCCGTTCTTGGATCAAGGAGTCGTTGGGCCGCCAGACGCTGATACTGCTCAGCTTCTTTGTCGGTGTGTTCGGCGCCACGGTGGCCATCGTGGTCAAGAACCTGCTGCACTTCACCTCCACCGCACTTGCCACCGCTTTCCCGGAAGCCGAACTTAACTACCTTTACCTCGCCTTCCCGATGGTGGGTATCTTTCTCACTGTGCTGTATGTCAAGTATTTCGTCCGTGATAATATCAACCACGGGGTCAGCATTGTGCTGAACGCCATCAGCAACTACAACGGGAAGTTGCGGGCGCACAATATCTATAGTTCGATGGTGGCCAGCTCCATCACCGTCGGTTTCGGCGGCTCGGTGGGGTTGGAGGCCCCGATTGTGCTGACGGGTTCCGCCGTCGGTTCCAACCTCGCCCGTCTGTTCAACCTGTCGCGCAAGGACACCATCATCCTGTTGGCTTGCGGCTCGTCGGCGGCAATGGCGGCCATCTTCAAGGCACCGATTGCATCCATCGTTTTTGCTATCGAGGTGCTGATGCTCGACCTCACCGCCACGGCCATCGTGCCGCTGCTGATTTCCGCAGCCACCGGAACTATCCTATCCCTGCTGTTCCTCGGTGAGGATGTGATGCTCACCAATGCACCGGTTACGCCGTTCAAACTCGCCAACGTGGGCATCTACATCATTTTGGGCGTGGTCGCTGGCCTCGTATCGGTCTATTTTCTCCGCACCTCCCGCTTCATTGAACGCATTTTCTCGAAACTTAAGAACCAGTATGTCAAGTTAATACTCGGCAGTTTGGCGCTCGGTGCCCTGATTCTCGTCTTCCCCGTGTTCTACGGCGAAGGGTACGAAAACATCCTGACTCTGATGAAGGGCGGGCGCGAGGTGATGTTTCGTAACTCACCGATTTACATGCTGATAAAGTCCCAGTATGCGGTATTCCTGTTAGCGATGGCAGGCATCGTATTCCTGAAGGTGGTGGCCACGGCCGTCACGAACGCGGCGGGCGGCGTCGGCGGCGTCTTCGCACCGTCGCTATTCGTGGGCGCCTTCCTCGGCTTCCTCGTGCCGGAGGTGCTCAACCATTACTTCGGGTTCAACCTGCCCATCACTAACTGCGTCTTGGCGGGTATGGCTGGCCTCCTCGCCGGCGTGATGCACGCACCCCTTACGGGTATCTTTCTAATCGCTGAATTGACAAGCGGTTACGCTCTTTTGATTCCTCTAATGATAACTTCTTCCATCTCTTATCGAACGGCAAAAATCTTTGAAAAATACTCCGTCTATACCCGCAAATTGGCTGAAAGGGGCAAACTGAAGACTCACAATAAGGACAAGTACGCGGTACGCCATATCGACTTTATGAAGCTGCTCGACACCAATATCAGCACCGTGCCGCTCGATGCCACCCTGCGCGAATACGTGGAGGTGGTTTCCAAGAGCAAACGCAATATCTTTGTGGTTCTGGACCATAACGAAAAATTCGCTGGTCTTCTCCTGATGGACGAGCACCGCGACATCATCTTCAAGCAGGAGTTGTACGATGTAATGAAGGTACGTGATTTGCTGTATGTGCCTGATGTAGTGGTGTATAACGATGATACAGCGGAGGTGATGGTCGAAAAATTCCAGAAGACCCATAACTTCAACTTGCCCGTCGTGACGAAGGAGGGCGCGTATGTCGGTTTCCTCTCCCGTGCCAAGGTTCTGGATTCTTATAAGGATGTAATTGTAGAAGAATCAGACGATTAACCGCTATGGATCCGCTGATTTTGAAAACCGCCACTGCCGTTTCGCAGATCTCTTTTCTTTCTTCTTTTGCAGAAATGAAGAAGGAACTTTGCCGTTCCCTTCCCGAAAACTGCCGTGTCGTCGCCATTATTGACGAAAAAGTGGAGGCTCTTTACGGACATCTTTTTCCGTACGAAAAAATTACGGTGGCGGCTGATGAGCGGGCGAAGACGATGGCGACGGTGGAGCGGATCACCCGACGGCTGATGGAGATGGGGGCGGGGCGTGACACGTTCCTGCTGGGCATTGGCGGCGGCATCACCACCGACATTTGCGGATTTGTCGCCTCCATTTACAAGCGTGGCGTCGGTTTCAGCTTCGTGCCGACCACCCTGTTGGCGATGGTGGACGCGGCCATCGGCGGGAAAAACGGTGTAAATGTGGACGGCTACAAGAATATGTTGGGCACGATCAACCAGCCGCAGTTCGTCATTGTCAGCCCTGAATTCCTCTCATCTTTTTCAAAATCAGAGATTTGCAAATCGGTGCCGGAACTGCTGAAAACCCGACTCATTGGCGGAAAATCCATAGAAGAGGTAGCTGACTTTTTCGGGAATACGGATTTCCCGAAAGGTTTGGAAGAGGAACGATTGCTCGGATTCATCCGTGAGGCGGTGGAAGTCAAGTGCAGGGTGGTGGCTTCGGACGAACGGGAGAGCGGTTGCCGGCGCATTCTCAACCTTGGACACACCTTCGGCCATGCGCTGGAACGGTGCAGTGGAAACCGGCTGTCGCACGGCGAGGCGGTCGGCATAGGGCTGGTGTTGGCGGCTAAAAACGGCGGGGCAGGAAGGATGGCGGAAACCATCGCTGCCGCCTTGAAACAGTTGGGACTTCCGTCGCAAATTTCCGAAAATCTGGAGATTACGGAACTGAACCGCGCCGTCTTGCAGGACAAAAAAAATTCCGGCACCCATCTCAACCTTGTGGTCATTGATGAGGCCGGAAAAATCTCGTTAAAGCAGAAATCAATTAAAGATTTGATTTGGAGATAGTTAGTGTTTTTGTTTGCTCTTTTCAATAGGAGTGGCCTGCATTTGCATCTCCATTTTCATCGGCTTTGCATCCATCCTGATCTGATGTGGATGGTCCATCTTGGTTGCTGACTTGTGGAAATTCTTTTCCAACAAATAATATTGTGCAATTTGCTGCGGCGTAAGAATATTTTTTAAATTATTGAAGAATTTTTCTTCAGCTTTGAAAATCAGATTCTTGGTGGTGAAATTATTTTCGTAATATTTTAAAATGATGTCATCGGAAAGGGTGGAGAGGCTGTCAGCAGTCATTCTTTGGGGGATGTTGTTGCTTTTTCTGAACTCGCGTTGGGCTTTGTGTGCCGCCAGAATTTCCTTTTCATACTCGTTGTAGGCGTTCCAGAAGGCCTCTTTTTTACTGCTTTCAATTACGAAACTTTCTTGGATGAACTCTTTTTTCATTTTGAGCATCATAGGATTGACAGGCTTGGGTTCATCACAATTGCCCTGCGGGGCGGGTTGGTTGGGCATGGGTTTTCCCGGCTCCTGTGCGAAAGCAAAATTAAGGGCTACTGCACAGAGGAGCATCATAATTAAGACTGTTTTTTTCATAACAAATAATTTTTTGTGGTTTTTGTTTCAAGAAATGAACGGGGCTTTGACGCGAACCCTTCCCACAGGTTTAA
Organism: uncultured Bacteroidales bacterium; assembly: GCA_947169105.1. Classification (GTDB taxonomy): domain Bacteria; phylum Bacteroidota; class Bacteroidia; order Bacteroidales; family WCHB1-69; genus UBA1756. The sequence continues at coordinate 51,481 of CAMVOL010000008.1, forward strand.
AAAGAGATAAAAATTCATCGTAGAATTCCCCACTTGATGAACTTGATAAACTTGATAAACCTTCCGACTAAAAGTCGTACTTTTGCCGCCTTTCGTATGAAATCATACAATATTATATAATATGAAGAAATACACCTTTTTGACCCTTATCTTTCTTTTAACTGTCATTGTCATGAATGCACAAAAAATGGAAAAACCTGCCAACAACCCCCTTGTGGAGACGTGGGACACCCCGTTCCAGACGCCGCCGTTTGAAAAAATCAAGACCGAGCACTACCTGCCCGCCTTCGGCTACGCCCTCGCTGTCGCAGAAGACGAATTGTACCGCATCAAGGCTGTGAAGACAAAGCCCACCTTCGCAAACACCATCGAAGCTCTCGACCGCTCCGGCAAGCTGCTTGGCGATATCTCCGGCATCTTCTTCAACCTGCTGGAGGCCAACACTTCCCCCGAAATGCAGAAAATCGCACAGGAGATATCCCCCGCCCTTACCGACTTCAGCAACCGCATGCACCTCGACCCCGCTTTGTTCGGCCGGGTGGAGGCCGTCTATAAGAACCCCGGCAACCTCACACCCGAACAGAAAATGCTCCTTGAAAAGACCTACAAGTCGTTCGTTCGCGCCGGTGCCAACCTCTCCGACGCCGACAAGGAAAAATACCGCGAGTATTCGATGCGCCTTTCCACCCTTTCCCTGAAGTTCGGGGAAAATGTACTCAACGCCGTCAATGCCTATACCAAACTTGTGACGGACAAGTCGTTGCTGTCGGGTATTCCCGAATCGGCGCTGGCCGTCGCCCGCGAGAAGGCTAAGGCCAAAGGTCAGGACGGGTGGCTGTTCGACCTGTCGATGCCATCGTACCTCGCCGTGCTCACTTACGCCGACAACCGCGAGTTCCGCAAGGAACTGTACATGCACTACAACACCCGCGCCTTCGGCGGTGAATTCGACAACCAAGCCGTCATCAAGGAGATACTGACCCTGCGTGACTCCATCGCCAAGTTACTCGGGTACAACACATACGCCGACTATGTTCTGGAGGAGCGGATGGCCGAAAACACAAAGAACGTCTATGATCTTGAGAACCAACTGCTGAAACACGCTCTGCCGGTGGCCAAGAAGGAGATGAAGGATTTGCAGGCCTTCGCCGCCACCCAAGGATTCAACGAGCCCATACAACGTTGGGACTTCGCCTACTATTCTGAAAAGTACAAAACCTCGCTGTTCAACGTGAACGACGAGATGCTCAAACCCTACTTCAAGCTCGAAAACGTCATTGACGGCGTGTTCGGCCTCGCCACCGACCTCTTCAGACTCACTTTCGTGCCGAACGACAAGATCCAAGTCTATCACCCTGACGTGAAGGTGTATGAGGTTTACCGCGGCAAGCAGTTCATGGCGGTGCTCTACCTCGACTTCCACCCGCGCGACAGCAAGAGGGGAGGGGCGTGGATGACCGCCTTCCGCGAGCAGTCGAAAGACAAGGACGGTAACGACATCCGTCCGTTAGTGTCGTTAGTGATGAACTTCACGCCCAGCACCGCCGATGCGCCGTCGCTGCTCACCTTCGACGAGGTGCGCACCTTCATGCACGAGTTCGGGCACTCCCTCCATGGGATGCTCTCGGAGGTGACCTACAACAGCCTGTCGGGAACGAGCGTGCCCCGCGACTTCGTGGAGCTGCCGTCACAGCTGCTGGAGAACTGGTCGGTGGAGAGCGAGTACCTTAACAAGTTCGCCTTCCATTACCAGACCGGCGAGCCGATTCCTGCGGAATTGATTCAGAAGATCAAGGACTTCGACAACTTCCACGCGGCTTACGCCTGCGTCCGTCAGGTGTCGTTCGGACTCTTGGATATGATGTGGCACACCACTGCTCCTGACAAGATCAAGGATATTGTCACTTGCGAGCGGAACGCCATCAAGAAGACGGAACTGATGCCCGTGGTGGAGGGCGCCTGCATGAGCACCTCCTTCTCGCACATCTTTGCGGGCGGTTATGCGGCCGGCTACTACGGCTACAAATGGGCGGAAGTGCTTGACGCAGATGCCTATTCATTGTTCCAAGAAAAGGGAATCTACAACAAGGATGTCGCTGATTCGTATGTGAAGAACATTTTGTCGAAAGGCGGTACGGAGAAGGCGATGGACTTGTATGTGAAGTTCCGTGGGCGCAAGCCGAAAATCGATGCTTTGCTCAAGCGGAGCGGGCTCGTGAAATAGGGCAGGGGAGCTGTTGAAAAAAATATTTTCCCCAACTTGGAATTGTGAATAAAAATTTTGTATTTTTGCCGCCCAAAAATCCGATTATTATCTTGCTGTTAGAGAGGTAAAAAAAGAGTTTAAAAATCGAGGCGTATGGGTGAAGATACGCTTCAAAAAAGAAAAAAATTAAAAATGAACACATTAAGCTACAAGACGATTTCGGCCAACGAAAAAATCGTGAAGAAGGAATGGGTGGTCATTGACGCAGAGAATGCCGTCGTGGGCCGTCTTTCCACCGTCATCGCCCGCATCCTGCGCGGCAAGACGAAAACTTACTATTCTCCTCATTTCGACTGTGGTGACAACGTCATCGTGATCAATGCCGAGAAGATCCGTTTCACCGGCAAGAAGATGACTGACAAGGTTTACACGCACCACACCGGCTATCCGGGCGGACAGCGCTTCTGCACCCCGAAGGAGATGTTGAAGAAGCACCCCATCCGCATCATTGAGCACGCGGTGAAGGGAATGCTCCCGAAGAACAAGCTCGGTGCGGAACTCTACCGTCACCTCTACGTGTACGAAGGACCTAACCATCCGCACGAAGGCCAGCAACCCAAATTAATCAACATCAACGAAATCAAATAGGAGTTATGGAAGTTACAAATACAATCGGAAGAAGAAAAACCGCAGTTGCCCGTATCTATATGCAGAAAGGCAGCGGTCAGATTACCATCAACAAGCGTGACTATAAGGATTACTTCCCGTTGGGAACCCTCCAGTATGTGGTCACCCAGCCCCTCCAGATCGCTGAAGTGGAAGGCCAGTACGACATCAAAGTCAACCTTGACGGCGGTGGCATGACCGGTCAGGCCGAGGCTCTCCGTCTCGCCATCTCCAGAGCCCTCGTCGAGCTCTATCCGGACCTCCGTCCCACACTGAAATCAAAAGGCCTCCTCAAACGTGACCCCCGTATGGTCGAGCGTAAGAAACCCGGTCAGCCGAAGGCCCGTAAGAGATTCCAGTTCAGTAAACGTTAGTGTTTACAGCCTCATAGATTTATTGAATTTTCGAATCTTCAAATTTTTCGAATCTTCAAATTTTCAAATCTATGAATCTGTGAATCTTCAAATTTGAAAAATAAAAACCAGTTTAGTATCGAAATTGCCGAGACCCCGCCCCGGCGAGCTACCCGGTGATTGATTTTAAGAACGTAAACAAATCAAAAAAACATGTCAAGAGTAACTTTTGAACAATTATTGGACGCCGGTTGCCACTTCGGGCACCTGAGAAGAAAATGGAACCCCCAGATGGCACAGTACATCTTCATGGAGAAGAACGGCATCCACATCATCGACCTCCACAAGACGGTTGAAAAAATTGACGAAGCCTGCGCAGCAGCCAAACAAATCGCGAAATCGGGCCGCAAGATCCTGTTCGTCGCCACCAAGAAACAGGCGAAGGACACCGTGGCCGAACTCGTGAAGGCCGTTGGTATGCCGTACGTGACCGAACGTTGGCCCGGCGGTATGCTTACCAACTTCACCACCATCCGCAAGGCCGTCAAGAAAATGAGCGACATCGACCGCATGATGGCAAGCGAAGACTTCCTGAAGAGCATCTCCAAGAGAGAGAAACTCCAGATCGAACGTGAGCGCGCCAAACTGGAAAAGACCCTCGGTTCCATTTCCGACCTTTCCCGTCTGCCCGCCGCCGTCTTTATCGTCGATATCCTGAAGGAGCACATCGCAGTGGCCGAGGCACACCGCCTCAACATCCCCACCTTCGCCATCGTCGATACCAATTCCAACCCGAATCTCGTTGACTTCCCCATCCCCGCCAACGACGACGCCTCCAAATCTATCTCCGTCATCGTCAAAGCTATGTGCGATGCTATCGCCGAAGGTCTTGAAGAGAGAAAGATGGACAAGGACAACGCCCCCGAGGACGAAGCTGAGGAGAGCGCTGAGTACAGCAATGTCAGCGACGACGAAGAAGAGGAAGCCGGCAACGGCCGCACCAAGGAAGGTGTCCGCAAAGTGAAGGATGTCACCGGAGAAGAGGGTGAAGAGGGTCGCCGCAAACGCCCCACCATCAAGAGAGGCCCCGCCAAATCCGCTGACACCAAGAAAAATTAATGTCTAACCCCTTGAAAATCTAAGAAAATGGAAGTTAAAATAACTGCAGCTCAGGTTAATGAACTGAGAAAAGCTACCGGCATCGGTATGATGGATTGCAAGAACGCTCTGGTGGAAGCCGGTGGCGATTTCGACAAAGCCATTGACATCCTCCGCAAGAAGGGTCAGAAAGTGGCCGCCAAACGCGCCGACCGCACCGCCGACCAAGGCCGCGTCATCGCAAAGGTGAATGCCGACCACACCAAGGGCTACATCCTCGTGCTCAGCTGCGAAACCGACTTCGTCGGCAAGAACGCCGAATTCGTCGCCCTCAGCGAAAAGTTGATTGACACCGCAATGGCACAGAACGTTTCCACCCGCGACGAACTCCTCGCCCTCACCATCGACGGCAGAACCGTTGCCGACCTCATCCTCGACATGACCGGCAAGACCGGTGAAAAAGTGGAACTTCCCGCTTACAATGTCATCGAGGCCGCACACGTCACCGCTTACAACCACCTTGGCAACCGCCTCGGCTGCATCGCCGGTTTCAACCTTGCCAACTGCGAGGAAACCGCTCACGAAGTGGCTCTCCAGATCGCTTCGATGAACCCGATGGCCCTCAGCGCTGACAGCATTCCCGAAGAGACGAAAGCTCACGAGCTCTCCGTCATCATCGAGAAGACCAAGGCCGACGAAATCGCCAAGTTCGTGGAGAACGCCATCCGCAAGGCTGGTATCAACCCCGCCCACGTTGACTCCGAAGATCACATTGAGAGCAATATGACCAAGGGCTGGATCACTCCCGAGCAGGCACAGCAGGCCCGCGAAATCAAGGCCGCTGCCACCGCCGAAGCTACTGCCAACCTCGACAAACAGGCCAAGAAGATCGAAATGATTTCCCAGGGCCGTTTGCAGAAGTACTACAAGGAGAACACCCTGCTCGCCCAGGAATACTACGGCGACAGCAAGATGACCGTTGATGAACTGATGAAGAAAGCCAACAAGGACCTCACTTGCACCGGCTACTTCCGCCTCCAACTCGGCGCCTAATCGGTTGTCACAGTCTGATTCAAAAAAAGCGGCGATTTATCGCCGCTTTTTTTATTCCTTATATTTTGCCCCAAAAGAAAATCCGTGAACCCTTTTTGTCTTCGGTCGAGGCTCTGGTAAGCACCTTTAGTACGAACAAGAAAAAGTCCACGGATACCGTGAACGCTTTTCTTTTCTCGTGTACTAAGTTTGAGAATTTACCAGATTCCGACTCGACGGGAAAAGCGAAAACGCTTCTATATATGTAAGATAGTAATGATGTTGCCTTTCTCTATCTGCGAGAATAGTTAGTGAAACAATAGTGCAAAGAACAACGACGCAAAAATACAAATAATTTGAGAACGGAGAACGGGGAATTGAAAATTTAAATTTGTTTCATCTGCGCTATTATAACATCAAAAAAACTCGTAAGTTTGCATCCGTTTTCATTTTGTATAACAATTTGATTTTAAATATAATAATAAAACGAATAAACAATTCAACAAATAAACAATTCAACAACAATGGAAAGAGACAACAAAATTTTTGATTTGATCCAGCAGGAGCGCAATCGCCAGACCAAGGGTATTGAGCTGATTGCTTCTGAAAACTTTGTCAGCGACCAGGTGATGGAAGCCATGGGCAGCGTGATGACCAACAAATATGCTGAAGGTTATCCTGGGAAACGCTATTATGGTGGTTGCCAAGTGGTTGACCAGAGCGAGACCATCGCTATCGAGCGCGCCAAGCAGCTTTATGGTGCTTGCTGGGCCAACGTGCAGCCCCACAGCGGCGCACAGGCCAACATGGCCGTCTTCATGGCCTGCCTCAACGCTGGCGACACTTTCATGGGTATGAACCTGAACCACGGCGGTCACCTCAGCCACGGTAGCGCCGTCAACTTCTCCGGCATCATGTTCAACGTGGTGGACTACAGCGTGGAAGAGGAAACCGGCACCATCAACTACGACAAGATGGAAGCCCGCGCCCTTGAGACGCACCCGAAGCTCATCATCGGCGGTGCCTCCGCATACAGCCGTGACTGGGATTGGGCCCGCATGCGCCAGATCGCCGACAAAATCGGTGCCATCCTCATGGGCGACATCAGCCATCCCAGCGGCCTGATTGCCAAGGGTTACCTGAACAACGCCGTCAAGTATTGTCACATCGTGACCACCACTACCCACAAGACCCTCCGCGGACCTCGTGGCGGCCTCATCCTGATGGGCGAAGATTTCGACAACCCGTGGGGCAAGACCACTCCGAAGGGTGAAATCAAGAAGATGAGCGCCCTGCTTGACAGCGCCGTCTTCCCGGGCGTACAGGGCGGTCCTCTGGAACACGTCATCGCCGCGAAGGCCGTCGCCCTCGGCGAAGCCCTCACCGACAGCTACGACCAGTACATCCAGCAGGTGATGAAGAACGCCAAGGTGATGTGCGAAGCCTTCGTCAACAAGGGCTACAAGGTCATCAGCGGCGGTACCGACAACCACCTGATGCTCATCGACCTCCGCACCAAGTTCCCCGAACTCACCGGTAAGGAAGCCGAGAACGCCCTCGTGGCCGCCGACATCACCGTCAACAAGAACATGGTTCCGTTCGACAGCCGCAGCGCCTTCAAGACCAGCGGTTTGCGTATCGGTACGCCTGCCATCACCACCCGTGGCCTCAAAGAGAACGAGATGGGTGTCATCGTCGATATGATTGACGCCGTCCTCTGCGACCCGACCAACGAAAGCCTCATCGCCAAGACCCGCGGTCAGGTGAACGAGATGATGCAGAACCGTCCGCTCTTCGCTTGGTAAACCGGGAAGTGAAAATTGAAAACTGAAAATTGAAAGGTTATGACGGGGAGATTCTGCAAGTGTGGTTTCTCCCCTAAATAATTGATTACTTTTGCAAATTCATTTTAAAACCCAGTAATTATGTCAAAATTTTTACAAGAATTCAGAGATTTTGCCGTGAAAGGCAACATGATTGACATGGCTGTCGGTATCATCATCGGCGGCGCTTTCGGAAAAATCGTCACCTCCCTCGTGAGCGACATCATCATGCCCCCCATCGGGCTGCTGGTCGGCGGTGTCAACTTCACCGACTGGAATGTCGTGCTGAAAGAGGCCGTGATGGAAAACGGCGAGGTCATCACCCCCGCCCTTACCCTCAACTACGGCAACTTCATCCAAGTGCTGTTCGACTTCCTTATCATCGCCCTCTCCATCTTCTTCGTAATCAGAGGCATCAACAAGATGAAAGAGATGACTTCCAAGAAGAAAGCCGAAGAGGAAGCCGCCGCTCCCGCCCCGGAACCGGAACCGACCAAGGAAGAAATCCTCCTCACCGAAATCAGAGATCTCCTCAAAAACAAATAATCTTTTTTTGGCAACTGCAATATAGATAAGTAGTTACCTATCGGCTGCAATCTGTATGGCAAAGTCTAAAGCAAAAGAGAATAAGGGCAAAAAGCCCAAGAAGTCGAAAAAGCAACGTAGTTTTTTCGGGAAACTGTTCGTTTTCATCGGAAAAGCGTTGCTTTTTCTTTTTATTGCCAGCATTGCACTGACGGTGCTGTACCGCTGGGTGAACCCACCCGTCACCCCGCTGATGGTTATTCGCAAAGTGACCATCGGAGCTCCCATCGAAAAGGAGTGGAAAGACCTCGACGAGATTTCGCCCAATATGGTGAAGTGCGCCATCGCCTCCGAAGACAACAACTTCCTCGGACACAATGGTTTCGACTGGATTGCCATTGACCGTGCCATTGAAGAGCGCGAGTCCGGCCGACGCAGGCGCGGGGCGAGCACCATCTCCCAACAGACCGCCAAAAACGTCTTCCTGTGGCCCAAGTCCTCGTGGGTGCGTAAGGGCTGTGAAGTCTATTTCACCTTCCTCATCGAACATATCTGGAACAAGGAACGCATTATGGAGGTATATCTCAACGTGATTGAGATGGGCGAAGGGGTTTACGGTGCCGAAGCCGCCGCCCAGCACTATTTCCACACCTCCGCCAAAAAACTGACGCTACAGCAGTCGGCCCTCATCACTGCCTGCTACCCGAATCCGCTGAAACGGAATCCCGCCAAGCCCACCGCCTACCTTAACAAACGGGCAGGACAGATCAGCTCTCTCACCCACAAACTCGGCAAAATCAAGTTCGACGACGAAACCATCGCCAAGGCACACCAACGCTACGAAAAACGCAATGCCGAAAGGAAAGCCAAAAAAGAACGAAAAAGGCATACCTTAAAAACCCCGAAGGAGTGACAGACCATAGGCGGGTGTGAAATGCCCGCAAAGGTGTGAAACGCCCGCGAAAATAATTATCGCCGCACGAACGTTACGACCGATGTGGCGTTTCCAGTGGTGATTTTTACAAAGTAATATCCAGATTTTAAATCAGTTATTACCATTCCGACGATTCGTTCGTTCCGGCCGTTGTGGCGTCTGATCAGGCGGCCGGTCACATCGAAGAGTTCTACCATAGAAATTATGTTGTCACTCTCGATGGTTACCACGTCCGAAGCCGGATTGGGATACAGGCGGCAAGTCGGAATAGTGACGGCATTGTCCCTGATAGCGTCAGTCGTATCAGTAATGTCCGTGGTATCCGTGATGTCAGTGGTGTCGGAATTCCATTCAAAACAAGTGGGATACCACGCTTCCCCGACGCGGCTGCCGAAAAGATAGTCCACCAGTTCGGGACAGTCGATAAAAGGATTGCGGTTGTGCTGTATTTGATTATAAATCACTTGATTGCGGTTGATTTCTTTTTCGCTAACGGGGTCGTCAGTGTGCCATTGCACCATCATCTGCTGTGCCCAGTCCAGTAGTTGCGACCCGTTGAACATGGATTCGGGTGCTTGCCCGAGATTTTTGTCCTTGTAACAGACGGTCATATAGAAGAAGGAGCGGGCGAGGTCGCCCTTGTAGGCATCAATGGGCTCGAAGGCGGTGCCGGAGCAGCCGGGGAATCCGCACGGCCCTAACTTGGAACCGTTGGTGCTGGTCCACGTGGGCGACGGAACCGTGCCATACTGGAGGTTCCCTCGCTTGTTGTTCACCCATCCGTCGGTGGGATAGACGTGAAAAAGGTCGGACTTCAGGGTGTCCCTGTCGCCGAACCAGCTCTGCGGGATGGTGTGTTCGCGGTTGTAGCAGTTCCCTTCCGCCGAATAGTTGCCGCACTGGTCCGTGCCGAAGTCATAGTAGTAGGCCGCCGTTCCACCTGGCACGTCCGAATAGATGTCCCATACTTTTCCCGATGGCATGACGTCCGTGCTTCGATAAGCGTTCCATAAACCGCTGTAGGATACGACGGTATGGTTCTTTATAATTTGGGAAAGCGCCGTCCGGAGCTCTTCGCCGCTTTTCCCAACTGCCGCATCATAATAACCGGTAGGAATCTGGGCAGAAACCCACACTACGGCAATGATAAGTCCAAAAGTGCATAAAAGACGATGTTTCATTGAGTTATACCCTAGTTTTCAGTTTTCAATTTTCAATTTTCAGTTTATTTACGATTTTCACCGCTTCCACCGCCTCTTTTACATCATGGACACGGAGGATGTCCGCACCTTTCAGCAGGGCGACGGTGTTCAGGACGGTAGTGCCGTTGAGTGCACCGTCGGGATTGGTTTCCAAGAATTTGTAAATCATTGATTTTCTTGAAATACCGACAAGAATCGGAAGCCCATACTTTTTGAAACGTTCCAATCCGTTCATCAGCTGGTAGTTTTGGTCCAACGTTTTGCCAAAGCCGAAACCGGGGTCAAGGATGATGTCGTTGGCTCCGGCGGCACGGAAACCCGAGAGCTGGGTATCAAAGAACTGGAAGACCGCATCCCAGAGGTCGCCGGAAACGGTCTGCTGCTGCATTTGGGCGGGTTTGGCGGTGGTGTGCATCATCACGTAGGGGACGCGGGCGTTGGCCACCACTGCGGGCATCACGGCATCAAATGTGCCGCCGGAGATGTCGTTGATGACGGCAGCCCCCTCCTCAATGGAACGGCGTGCTACCTCCGCCCGCCACGTGTCAATGGAAATCACCACATCCGGAAATTCACGCAGTACCTGCTGGATGGCGGGCTGGAGGCGGGCCCATTCCTCCTCGGCGGAGACATCGGCGGCACCGGGGCGTGTGGAAACCGCACCGATGTCGATGATGGCGGCCCCCTCCGACAGGATCTGTTCCGCCCGTTTCAACACCGCCGCGTCCGTCCGGTAGAGGCCGCCATCAAAAAAGGAATCCTCCGTAACATTGAGGATTCCCATAACGATTGGATAACCGATAATATTTACCATTATTCGGATTTGTTCTGGATGTTTTTGCCGCAATCATCCACAATCATCTTGTACCAGAATTCGGGGTACTCGGGGTGTTCCGGACTTTCGCACTGCGGTTTTTCCGCATTGGTCTTGAGGAACTTGCCATCTTTTTCCTTCTTGACATTACCGTCATTGTATTTCACAAGGAGATACTCGAAGAGGCGGTCCCATTCGGAGCAGACTTTCTTGGCACAGGTGGCGGAGTAGTCGGTGAGCATCTGTCGGGCCTGTGCAGGATCCTTCTTGCAAAGGTCGCTGATTTTTGCTTCCATCTTTTTGATTTCGGAGACGAACCCCGATTCAAGCTCGTTCTGTTTTGCATTTACATGCTTGATCATGTCGTTGTAGCGGGTATAGACCAACTGGCTGACTTTGGTGAATTTCCAATAGGCCGCGGTTGGGGAGTAGTCCACCATGGAGCCGTTGCCTTCCTGAAGTTCGTAAGGAACTTTGTTAATGCCGCAGAACATCGGCATATAGCAGTTGGAACCGGCATCATCGACACCGAACCAGAGAATGCCGCCGAAGATGTCGGGCAGGTTGGGGCGGCACTGGGCTACGAAGGAGAATCCGGTCTGCTGGGTGGCTGTGGCACGTTCGTGGATGTAGTCTTTACCGTCGTACTTCCATGTCATCGGGCGCCAGCGGTAGGGGCAGGCGTACGGGCCCGCACCGAGGTCTTTGGTCATATCCATCGTAGAACCTTCGTAATGGTCACGCATCAGCTGCATCACATCCTGTACGCTGACTTTCTTGTCGGGCTTGATCCAGAGCGGGAAGTTGTTGCTGAGGTTGTCGCCTCGGGCGTAGTCCTCGTATTTGGCCATCAGGCCGGGATTGCAGCGGTAGAAAGCCATCCACACGCGGGCATCGCAGAAGCGGGCGCCCTCGAAGTTGATGGGATTGTACGCATCGCGGAAACTGAAGTCAGCATCAGAGGCATCTTTCGCATAATAGCCTTTCAAACGGGCGAAGGTGATGACATCGTGTGCATAAACGGTTTCGATGTCGGGCAGGAAAATCTTGTCAATTTCTTTGTTAGTGATGGACGTCTTGCCGTCGCGCAAGGGAAAAGTGCTGATACGGGCTTGGTTGGCGTGGCCGCAGATGTAGCCGTCGGGAATGCGGCGGGCGACCCACACCGCGCCGTTGGTCCAACCCTTCACGGTTTTGCCTTTGGCATCCTTCATCTCCGCACCCTTGCCGATGATTTCGAAAATCCACGCTTCGTTGGGGTCAACGATGGAGAAGGATTCGCCCTCGCTGCGGTAGCCGTAAGCATCGAGAAGCTCGCTGATGACCTTGATGGCCTCACGGGCGTTCTTGGCGCGCTGGAGGGTGATGTAGATGAGGGAACCGTAGTCGATGAGACCGGGCGTGTGCCACAGTTCCTCACGTCCGCCGTAAGTAGTTTCACCGATGGCCAACTGATGCTCGTTCATATTACCCACAACGGAGTATGTATGAGGAATTTCTGGAATCTGGCCGAGCCGTTCTCCGGTATCCCACTCGATGATGTCGCGGAATGAGCCAGCAGGATGGTTGGCGGCGGGATAGAAGTAAAGTTCACCATACAACGTGTGCGAGTCGGCGGCATAGGAAACCATGCAGGAGCCGTCGGCGCTCGCCCCCTTCGTGATGATGAAATTGGTGCATGCCGTCACACGAAGAGACAGCAACGTACTTATTGCCAGTACGATAATAAGAAATGATTTTTTCATAAAGACCTATTTTCTGATGATACCTGAATGATTGACGTTGGGGATGACCAGCAGCGGCATCGGTGCGTAGTTCATCAGCTGGCGGGTGTTGCTGCCGAGCCAGAAGGAGGTGATGTCGTCCTCTTCCTCACGCATGATGACCATCAGGTTCACATCCTCCTGTCTGCCCCATTCGATGACGGACTTGGAGACTTGCCCGTGGATGTCAATGGTGGAGGCGGAGTAGCGGACACCGGCTTCACCGCACATGCCGACGGCATGGTTGAGCTGGATGTTGATGACGTGCTTCGTCTCTGCGGTGCAAGGGGCGCAGATGCCGAGCAACAACAACTTGGCTGAAAATGCTTTGGCGAAAGCGAGGGAGGTCTTCATCTTCTGCAAGGTCTCAAAGCTGGTGTCAATCGGGACGAGGATGTGGGTGAGGTCGCGGTTGATTTTGATGTGGTTGCCGATGATGAGGACGGGGACGGTGGTGAGACCGACGATTTTCATGGTGTTGCTGCCGATGAACATCTCCTCGAAACCGGACACGCCGTGGGAACCGACCACAAGGATGGAATCTTCAAGATTGGCGGCGTACTGGGTGATTTCTGCATAGGCCTTGCCTTCGAGAATCACGGTCTGTATCTCGTTCTTGGGTGCTTCGGCGCGGCTCACTTTAAGTAATTCTCCCAAACGTTCTTGGGCGGTTTTCACCAGTGATTTCTCATCAACAATGCCCAATTTGTTGGAAGCACCGGGCGTTTTTACCCAGACAATATGGATTTTGGCATCGGTTTTCAATGCGAGGGCGACCGCATGGCGCAGTGCGTTTTCCGAATTTTGGGAAAAGTCAATTCCCACGACAATATTTTTCATAGTTTCAAATATTTTGGTTTAACATAAAAAACAAATTTAGCGAATCAGGGCCATGTCCGGAATTTCCTTGTCGTAGTCGCCTTTGGCAAGGCGGGCCTTGATGTCGCGGAAGGCTTCGAGCGTGCGGTCCACGTCTTCGATGCTGTGGGCGGCGGTGGGGATGATACGGAAGATCAGCATTCCCGGAGGAATGACGGGGTAGGTGACGATGGAGCAGAAGATGTTGTAGTTCTCGCGCAGATCGACGGCGATGTTGGCGGCCTGGTTGATGCCGCAACGGAGGTGCACCGGCGTGACACACGCCTCGGCGGGACCGATTTCGTAACCGAGGTCACGGAAACCCTTCTGGAGACGACGGGTCACTTCCCAGAGGTGGGCGCGGCGGGCGTCGCCTTCGGCGCTGCGGATGATTTCCAGACGCTTAAGGCATCCTTCCACAATGGGCATCGGCAGCGACTTGGCGTACATCTGCGAACGCATGTTGTAACGGAGATAGTTGACGATCTTCTTTTCCGTGGCCACAAAGCCGCCGATGGTGGCCATCGACTTGGCGTAGGCACCGATGTAGATGTCGATGTCGTCCATCACGCCGAAATGTTCGGAGGTGCCGCGGCCGTGCGGGCCCATCACGCCAAAGCCGTGGGCATCGTCAATGAGGATACGGAAATCATATTTCTTTTTCAAGGCGGCAATCTGGTCGAGGATGCCGAGGGCACCGGTCATGCCGAAGACGCCTTCTGTGATTAGGAGCACGCCACCACCCTGTTTTTCAGCGATTTCGCAGGCGTGGGCCACGGCACGTTCGCAATCAACGATGTCGTTGTGGCGGAATTTGACGCGAGTGCCGAGGTGCAGACGGATACCGTCGAGCAGGCAGGCGTGCGCCTCCGCATCGTAAACCACCACATCGTGGCGGGTCAGCAGGGAATCAATGGTGGAGACGATGCCCTGATAACCAAAGTTGAACTCGAAAGCGGCTTCTTTCTTCTCAAAGTCTGCCAGTTCGCGTTCCAACTTCTCGTGGAGGGCGGTCTGGCCGGTCATCATACGGCTGCCCATCGGGTAGGCCATGCCCCAGCGGGCGGCGGCTTCCGCGTCCACCTTGCGCACTTCGGGATGGTTGGCCAAGCCGAGGTAGTTGTTCAGGCTCCAGCAGAGCACATCCTTGCCGTTGAAGCGCATCTTCGGCCCTAGTTCACCCTCCAGTTTCGGGAAAGCGAAGTAGCCGTCAATTCTTTCGCGATATTGTCCGATAGGACCACCTGATGATTCCTTGATTCTTTCAAAAATGTCTTTCATTCTTTCGATTAGGTTATAGTTTGTTATTGTAAAAGCAAAACGAGGCAACTTTAAAATTGCCCCGCAAAAGTACTGAAAATTTTGACACGAAACGGACTTAATGCAATAAAAAAGCAGAATGTCCGAAATTAATGACAAAAGGATAGCTGGCTATCCCATCACCAAGGCGTCGGCGACCACCTCCGCCACGGACTTAATCTCGACTCCAAGTTTGTAGGTGTGGTCAAGCTGCATCAGCTGATCAACGCAGTTGTGGCATGGCGTGATGACTACGTCGGCGCCGGTGGCGGCAATCTGGTCGGCCTTGATCTTGCCCACTTTCAGACGGCGCTCGTTGTACTCGCTCATGGCGAGCATGCCGCCGCCGCCGCCGCAACAGAAATTGTCGTTCCCGTACGGATCCATCTCAATCAGTTCAGGGACGGCACTTTTCACCACAAAACGCAACGTGTTGAACAAGCCGCCGTTACGGGTGATGTTGCAGGGGTCATGGATGGTGTATTTCTTGGTATTCAACGCCTTATCGAGCTTGATACGGCCGCTTCTGATGTATTTCTCCAGTAGTTCCACCAGCGTGGTCATCTCGAAGTCGGGGGTCTGGTGCATATAGTTGGGTGATTCCCAGCGGAGGGCGCGGCTGCCGTGTCCGCACTCGCCCAGTACTAACGTCTTGCTGCCCAGGTTCTTCACTTCGTCATACATGTGTTGCGCAATGAGCGTGGCTTCCGCATCGTTGCCGGAAAAATAGCCGTAGTTGGTCACGTCGTACATCTTGGTGGAGAGGGTCCAGCTTTCACCGGCGGCGTGGAAAATCTTGGCGGCGGCGGCGATGGAGAGCGGGAAGAACTTGGGCTCGCGCGGGTTCAAGGTATAAAGGATGTCCTTGCCCGGCTGGTTCAGCGGAATCGTGGCGGTCTCGAAGCCTTCCTCGTCCTGCATCTCCTCCTCCATCCACTGGATGGTATCCACGAACTCATCTTCCGGGATGCCCATGTTGTTGCCGGTGTTGACCGCGGCATCGACCGTAGCCTGCAGCGTCTTGGGCACCATCCCCATCGTGGCGAGCATGCGCCGGCCCGTCCGGACAATAAAGGGGATATCCACACCGATGGAGCAGTGCTTCACGCAACGGCCGCACATCGTGCAGGCGCCATAGAGCGAGTCCACCATCTCCTCCACCATCGCATCGTCGAGGTCGCGGGCGTGCACGAGGTTCGGCGCCACCTTTCCGATGGTGGTGCAGTAACGGCGGTACAGCGACGACACCAAATCCACTTTCTTGCCCGGAATATACTTCGGGTCATCCAAAGTTTTGAAGAAAAGGCAGCTGGTGCCGCATAGCCCGCAGTGTACGCAGGCGTTGAGGTGGGTGATCAGCTTGCTGTCGGCCGGATGCCGCAGAATATCGAGAGCTTTTTCAGTTAGTTCTTTTTCCATTGGAGAATCCTTTATGATTAGCAAAATGTTTTTTTCAATCTGTTCATCGCCTCAGCAACGGTGGCACGCGGACAGGCGAGGTTAATCCGCATGCAGTTGTCGCCCGCCGTTCCGAAATGCTTCCCGTCATTGAACCCCAGCTTGGCTTCGTACAGAAGTCTGCGGGACAACTCTTCGTGGGTAAATCCCAATTCTTTGAAATCCAGCCACATCAGATAAGTCGCTTCGTGGCGGTAGGTCTTGATCTGTGGGATGTTTTTTGCAAGAAAATCCTTGCAGTATTGGACGTTATCTGTCAGATAATTGCATAGCTGGTCGAGCCATTCGGCGCCGTAGGTGTAGGCCGCTTCCAGTGCCACATCGCCGAAAACGTTGCCGTAGATGTGGACGGTGTCGTTCATAAAGTTCTTGAACCGCGCCCGCAGCTCCGGATTCGGGATGATGATTTCGGAGGTGAAAAGGCCGGCCAGGTTGAACGTCTTGCTCGGCGACATGCAAGTGATGGTGTTCTGGGCAATTTCTTCCGAAAGTGTGGCCACCGGCGTATGACGGAAGCCCCTCATTATCAGATCGGAATGAATCTCGTCGCTGATAAGGATGACGTGGTGCTTCAGGCACAATTCGGCCACTTGGCGCAGTTCGTCGGGAGTCCAGCAACGGCCCAGCGGGTTGTGGGGGTTGCTGACAATCATCAGCTTCGGATGCTGCTTCAGTTTTTCTTCCAAGTCGTTGTAATCCATCACGAAGCGGTCGCCATCAATACGCAGGGGGTTGAATATCAACTGCCGTCCGTTTTTCTCCACCACCTCATAAAAAGGAGGATAGACGGGCGTCTGAATCAGCACCTTGTCGCCCTTTTCGGTAAAATTCTGGACCAAGAACGAAAGTCCCGCCACGATACCGGGCGAGAAGCAGATCCATTTGGAGGAGATGTTCCAGTGGTGGCGCGTCTGCATCCAGCGGACGATGGAGTGATAAAATTCTTCTGTATGATAAAAGTAGCCGAAAACGGGATGTTCGGTGCGTCTGCGTAACGCATCCATAATGAAATCCGGAACACGCAGGTCCATATCGGCAATCCACATCGGCAAAACATCGTCACCGCCCAGAAATTCGCCTGCCTTGTCGTACTTGAGGCAACCTGTTCCTTTTCTGTCAATTATCTCGTCAAAATCGTATTTCATACTTGTAAAAATGAGGGTGCAAAGGTACGACAAAGTTTGTCAAGTTCATCAAGTTTGTCAAGTTTGGGACGTTTGAAGGTAGGGCGTGCCGTTTGAATTCGTGCGGATGCTGCGGGACATCGCCAAATTATTTTTTTGCCAATACAATGTGCGGGCTATTTTTTCGTTTAATAAAATTATTCCAGAAACCGCCTTATGATGAAACGGATTATAGGGATATTGATTTTTGTAATATCCTTTTATTCAATAAGTTATTCTCAAAATAAAAAGAAAGAGACAGCAAAGTTACCGGTGGTGACAGCTGAAGAGCGTTCCGCATCCGTCACTTTTGCCAATGGTTTGAAGGCTTTCTATTCTCAGAACTATACGGGTGCGGAGAAGGAATTCCTGTCGGTCGTTTCTTCCCGCCCGTCGCACGCGCCCTCCTATTTCATGCTGGGCAAGTTGAAAGCGGAGCAGCGTGACTATGCGGCTGCGGAATACTACCTCAACAAGGCCGCTGCCGCGGACAAGAAGAATGTGTGGTATCTTGTGGAGCTTGCCAAAGTGCTGGACGAGCAAGGGAGTTATGAGAAGTCTGTCAAGGTGTGGGATAAAGTATGCACTGCCGAACCGCGCAATGAGTACTATCTTTTCTATTATTCCGATGCCTGCCTCCATCTTGGAAAATACAAGGAGGTGATCGGACTTTATGACCGCATGGAGCGGATCATGGGCTACAATGAGGAGCTGACGGCGGCGAAAGTGGAATTGTGGCTGCATTTGGACGATGTGAAAAATGCTGTGGGAGAATACGATAAATTGATAAAGGTGGAGCCGTGGAACGAAAACCACTACATTCAGGCTGCAGGCCTCTACGTCACCAACCGTATGCCCGAAAAAGCCATTCCCTATTTCGAGAAAGTGTTACAGCTGAATCCGGACAACGCCGAAGTGCAGCTGGTGATGGCCGACTATTACGACCAGAAGGGGGATAAGCAAGCCGCTTACAATGCGTGGCTCGCGGCGTTCCGGAGTAAGGAAATCGGTGCCGAGCGTAAGCTCCCCGTCCTGCGCCGTTTCTTGACCACCCTCCCGTCAGCCAACCCGACTTCGGAACAGTACGCTTTGGCACAGGCCCTTACGGAGGCCAATCCCGATGCAGTGGAGGGGTGGGCCGCCCTCGGCTCATTGAAACTGAAGGAACGTAAGTACGCCGAAGCCGCCGTCTATTTCGAGCACGCCCTCGCTATCGACCTCTCCCAGTACGCCCTTTGGCAGGACTACCTCTACTGCCTCGCACAGGCGCACAACTACGGTAAAGTGTTGGAAAAGGAGGCCGATGTGGTGGAACTTTTCCCCACCTCCTCCATGATGTACTATACGTTGGGTGTGGCGCATCTGAATTCGGGAAACGCCCGCAAATCGCTCACCTATTTCGAGAAAGCGCTGGAATATACCTACGACAATGCGGAGAAAGCGCGAATTTACACCATGATGGCCAACGCCTATCATGAACTGGGCGATACCGAAAAGGAACTACAATACCGTAATAAAGGGAATAGGCAATAGGGGATAGGGTACAGGTAATAGGGTATCGTAGAGACGCGGTGTACCACGTCTCTGTATCGCGTCTCTGTACCACGTCTCAATGGTGGTGTACCGTTACAATTTCATTTTCTTGTCGATTTCGTCGATGTCGCTGCGCATCTTCTTGTCGGTCTCATAGAGGTCGTTGATGACGCGGCAGGCATGCAGCACGGTGGCGTGATCCTTGTTGCCGCAGTTTTGCCCGATGGTATTGAGCGGTAGTTTGGTGTATTTTTTTGCAAAATACATGCAGATCTGGCGGGGCTGCGCCACTTCGCGTCGGCGGGTGGTGCTGTTGATGGTCTCCACCGGAATGTGGAAATAGTCGGAGACAATCTTCTGGATGTATTCGATGGAAATCTCTTTCGCCGTGCTTTTCACATACTTGTCAATCATGTCCTTGGCCAGGTCAATGGTAATTTCCTTATGGTTGATGGACGACTGTGCGAGGATGGCGATCATGGCCCCTTCCAGTTCGCGGATGTTGGAGGTGACGCGCAGGGCGATGTACTCGGTGACTTCCGGCGGGAACTGGATGCCGTTGTTCTCCAGCTTTTTGTTGAGTATGGCGATGCGGGTCTCAAGGTCGGGAGTGGTGAGCTCGGAGACGAGGCTCCATTTGAAGCGGGCCAGCACGCGCGGCTCGAAGCCTGCAATCTCGGCGGGCGACTTGTCGGAGGTGATGATGATCTGTTTCTTCCGCTGGTGCAGGTGGTTGAAGATGTGGAAGAACACCTCCTGTGTCTTCTCCTTGTTGGCCAAGAACTGGATGTCGTCAATGATCAGCACATCCACATGCTGGTAGAAGTTGAGGAAGTCGTTGCGGTTGTTGGTGTGGACGGCCTCCGTATATTGCTGCACAAAAAGGTCGGAATTGATGTAGATGACCGTGGCATCCGGATGGTTTGCCTTGATTTCCAGGCCGATGGCGTGGGCAAGGTGGGTTTTCCCCAAACCGGTGTTCGAGTAGATGAAGAACGGGTTGTAGGGGGTGGAGCCAATGGGCGCCTGTGCAATCATCTTGCCGGCGAGACGGGCAAACTGGTTGCATTCGCCTTCGATGAAGTTGTCGAAATTGAGCGATTCCACGAGGTTGCTCGGCACGTTCCGCATCTTGAGGCCCGGAATGATGTCAGGGTTGGGCAGGGTAATGCCTTCCTCATACGGGCTGTTGATGACTTTCTGCGGCGGGTTCTGGGTCGGGATGGGCGGGTTGGCAGGCAGCGTGAGGGTGATGTCCTCTTTCTTGTCAGGCTTCTTGCCCATCGTGATGGTGTACATCAGCTTGCCGTTGTTTCCGATCTCCTTCTTCACCACAGTCTTCAGGAGGCGTTGTGCGTTTTTCTCCAACCATTCATAGAAAGAGTAAGCGGGCAGACCGATAGTCAGAATGTCGTCTTTCAGGGAGATGGCATGGATGGGGACGAACCATTGCTGGTACAAATCGTCAGGAATATTGTCCTTGATAAAAGATAAACAATTTTGCCATATCACGTCGCATGTCTGAACCAGTTTTGCTGCCATTTCCGCTATTTATAAAAGTTGAAAATAAATAATTCGCTTTAAACGAGAGGTTTAAAAAAACCTTGTTTTCCCGTTTTTGACGGTGCAAAAATGAACTAAAAAAAGTTAGAAAAAAAACGATTTTGCCCTTGATTATTAAAAAATATCGTACATAGAAAATTGGGCGTTTCCGACTTTTTTAAGTTTTTGTTTGTAAATGGGAAATGTAGTTTTCAGATAATCACAACGTTGCAAAATTACGACTGCGCCGACATCAGGTAAGCCTTGATGAAACCATCCAAATCACCGTCCATCACGGCATTGACATTGGACGTTTCGTACTGTGTACGAAGGTCTTTCACCATTTTGTACGGGTGCATTACGTAGCTCCGGATCTGCGAGCCCCACTCGATTTTCTTCTTGCTGCTTTCAATCTCGTTGAGTTTGGCGCGCTTCTTTTCCAGTTCAATCTGGTAGAGCTGTGACTTCAGCATCTGGAGTGCCTTCTCGCGGTTCTGTTGCTGGAAACGCGTCTCTTGGCATTCGATGACAATGCCGGTGGGCGCGTGGTGCAGCCGCACCGCCGTCTCCACTTTATTGACGTTCTGCCCGCCGGGGCCGCTGCTTCGGTAGGTGTCCCACGTCAGGTCCGCCGGATTGATCTCGATGTTGATTTCGTCGTTGATGATAGGGTAGGCGAACACCGAGGCGAACGAGGTGTGGCGCCGGTTCGCCGAATCGAACGGCGACAGACGCACCAATCGGTGTACCCCGCTTTCGCTCTTAAGGTAGCCGTACCCGTAGCGGCCGTCCAGCTCCAAAGTGGCCGACTTGATGCCCGCCACATCGCCCTCCTGTCTATCAATTAATTTGATATTGTAATTGTTGCGCTCGCCCCATCGGATGTACATGCGCAACAGCATCTCCGCCCAGTCGCAGCTTTCGGTGCCGCCCGCACCCGAGTTGATCGTCAGGATCACGCTCAACACGTCCTCCTCATTGCGCATCATGTTCCTGAACTCCAGCTTCTCGATTTCCTTCAAAGCCGCTTCGTAGCACGCCTCCACCTCCGCCTCTGTTGCTTCACCCTCGTTGAAGAAGTCGTTGGTTACAATGAATTCGTCGTACTTCTCCGACGCCTTCTCGAAGTCGGTGATCCACGATTTTGTGAAACTGATCTCCTTGAATATCTTTTCCGCCTCCTTTGGGTCGTCCCAAAAGTCGTCGCGGTGGGTTACTTCCTCTTTTTCGGAAACTTCTTTTTTCTTTCCGTCGATGTCAAAGACACCTCCTTAGCTCGCTGAGCCTCGTTGTCAGATCCTTGATTCCTTCGCTGATAATCATAACAGTTTGTGATATAGTTATTTGATTTGTGAAATTTCATCCATTGTATAGCCCTTGGACAGAAGGTGCCGGATGAGTTTGGCGCGTTCCCCGCCGGGGTTCTCCCGTCCCCATTTTTCGGCAAGATAGCGGAGGTTTTCTATGTATCTTTCCTCGTCCATTTCCGCCATTTTTTCCGAGATGACGGCTGCGCTGATGCCATGCAGCTGCAGTTCGGCCCGTATTTTGGCCCGCCCCCACCTCTTCTGGTTCACTTTTCCCCGGATGAAGCTCTCAGCAAAACGCACGTCATCCACAAAATGCTCCTCCTTCAGCCGTTCCATCAGTGCCTCACGCTCCTCAGCGGGTACTAGCAACTGCGCCATCTTGCGGCGCACTTCTGCCTCGCTCCGATCCTGATATTCGCAGTATCTTCTGATTTTTTCGGCGGTGTCCATCATACCATATATATTATATGTCGAAAAGGAAACGCTACTCCACGATAATTTTCCGGACGAGCCAATTGCTGCCGTCCCAGATCTTGACGAGGTAGAGGCCGTTGGGGAGTCCGGAAACATTGATTTCCACGCGGCTGCCCGTCACCTCCCGACTGCTGATTTCCTGACCGAGCAGGTTTACGACGCAGATGCGGCGGATGGGGAAGTTGGTACTTACGGTGAAACGGTCTTTTGCAGGGTTGGGGAAGATGCTGACGGCGTGTGTGGGCTCGCGGTCGGCTATGCCGGTGACACATGACTCGTTCGACGGCCCGCTTTCTCCCACGATACATTTTGCGGTGACGGTATAGCAGTTGTCGTTGTCGCCGTCATTAGGCTCCGTGTCCGTATAGGAGGTCGCGGTGACGTATTCGGCAAGGAGGATGTTGTTCCGATAGACTGAGTAGGATAGGGCGTCAGGTGCGGCCTCCCATGTGAGGTGGTGTCCGGCAGCGGTCATAGTGGCAGTGAGGTTGCCCGGAGCTGTGCCGCACGACACGCCGCACGCGGGCACTCCCGAATAGAAGCGGCCTGCCTGAGGTGTGCCGCTTGAGGTGTAAAGTGTACTGCCCAGACTGTTTACGATTGTGAAGGAAATGTCGGAATCGTAGTTGCCGGATACAAAGTAGTAGTCGATAGTAAGGGCTTCGCAGGTGTAGATGCGGGCCGTATCTCGGGTCCCGTTGTGGGTCATGGAGGCTTCGGCGAATACCGTGGTCCCATGTTTCAGCTGGATTTTTGCACCCTCCCACGTGTTGGCCCACTGGTCACGCATATAAATCTCCACGTAGCAGTTGCACGGCAAGGTGGTGAAAGAGTCCTGTGTCCAAGTATTGGCGACGGCATTCCCGCATTCGGATTGTATGTAATAGTAGTAGGTGGTGTTGCCTGCAAGGTAGTCAAGGGTCAGTGACGACGTGGGGATGGTCTGGTCGAAGACGTTGGCCGTCAGTCTCATATCGGTCATTGGCGTATCCGATACTTTCACGTGCCATTGTGCGGAAGGATTGTTGGCGTCAATCCAGCTCAGGGTTGCGCTGTTGCCGGTTATCCCGTCCACGGAGGGGAAGAGGGCGGGCCAGCAGTCGGGTGTTTTTAGAATGGTAAGCCCGTCTATGAGGTAGTAGTGGTCGTCAATCATGCCGTAGTGACGGAAGGCGATGCGGTTGCCGCTTCCGGTAAGGTTCGCAAGGGTGAAGCTGATGGGGAAAAGCTCCCATTCGCCGGCAGTTTCGGGTTGGATGGTGGCGATGCTCTCGAAGGTGAGGGGGTCATTGGGGTTGCTCATCACGCCCACTTCCAGTGTGCCCGAGTAGTCATTGGAGGATTGTTTCGCAAAAAAGGTTACGGAAAGGTCGCGGATGTCATCCCGTAGGGGCGGGGTGATGGTGTAGGTGTAGCAGCTGGACGGGGAACAGATCAACAGGCTCTTGTCGCCGTCGATGGCATCAAGGTCAGTGGCCGAAGGTGTGCGGCATACCTGTCCGTTGTGGATGAAAGTGCCCAATTCAGGAATTCCGTGCCTTATCCAGCAGGGAGGGAATGCGTCCGTGCAAGTGCCGTCGTTGTCGAAGGATTCTGTATGGGGAAGTGCGCTGAGAAGCCCGCATTCGGTGGTGAAGGTTATGGCGGTGGTCCATTCGCTGAAGGTGTTGGTAGCGCATTTCGCCCGCACATAGGCATAGTAGGTGGTGACGGGGTTGAGGTTGTTGGGCGTGTAGGAAGTGTCCGTCACAGTGACAGGGCTGATGTTGGAAAAGTCCGTTACGGGTGTGGGCGAAATGAGCACGTGCCATGCGGTGGCGCTTCCCACTTCGTCCCACGAGAGGGTCGCACCGCTCCCGCTGATGTTGTCCACCCTTACATTGACGGGGGTGAAGCAGCTGCTTGTGGCAGTGAAGTTTACCTCGTCAAGGTAGCAGTTGGAACTGTTGCTTCCGCTACTGAACAGGAAGCCGATGTAAACGAGGGGGTTGTTACCCGCCTCAGGGACAATGACATTGTATTCCGTCCAACCGTTGTGAATTCCGTCGTACCGGTGGATGATGCCTTGCGTGGAGTTCGCCCAAGTGGTCCCATCAGTGGAATACTGGATTTGCACTCCGTCTCCGGAGCCGTTGCTGTTGCTCAAATCGTGATGCCATTTGAAATTGACGTTCAGTGCGGAGGCGCCGGTGGTGTTCAACGGTATGGATTTCAGGCGGGTCTGCCAGCCTTCGCCGTAATTGCGGCACTCCCATTGCACCATGGAGGTGCCTGATGCCGGATAACATGCCGGATAGTTCCCGCTTTCAACAATGTTGAGGTCAGCAGTCCCGACCACGTGATCGATACCCCAGCATCCGGGCAGCTGGTCAGCGTCGAAATGCTCGGAGGAGGGGAGAGGCGATGGGGTGCAGGGAGTGGTGAAACTGAACGCCGCCCATTCGCTGTTCTCGTCGGAGCATAGGGCACGGACGTAGAAGTGATAGCAAGTGTTCGGGGTGAGACTGTTGGCGAAATAAACTGTAGTATCCCTGACGGATGGCGTCTGGGTGCTGAAATCGGTGATGGGGGTTGTGGAAAGGAGTGTCTGCCATTGGGTGGCCGTTCCCGCCTCCTCCCACGAAAGGGTGGCACTGTTCGGAAGGATGTCGCTGGCCTGCAGACCAGTCGGGCTTAGGCAGTTCGGAATCGCACTTACTTCTATATTGTCAATATTATAGATGGAACTCCCCGTATTGTAAAATACAATGTATTGGCCTTGCCCATTGTAGTTGTTGAAATAGACCGACCGATCTTCAAAGGTGTATTCAGTGGAAGGGGTGATGGTGTCAATGGGGGTATAGGTGTCCCAATCTTCGGGATCTTCGATAATCCCTACGAAGAGGGGGGCTGTGGTGGAGAATGCCATCACGGAAAAATGGATGCGCAAGGAGTTGATGGGGGAATTGAAAGAAGGCAGTGCTACCCTGCTGTAACTATGGAGCTGCAGCACGTTTGCATGTTCGGCATCAATATTGGCCGTGTAGGCCGTTCCTCGGATCTGGATCCAGCAGGAAGGAAACGAACTCGGCCCCGATACGTAATCATTGAAATTCTCCCTATATGGGATGTCCTTGCTCGTGCAGCGGGTGCGGAAAGTACCCTCGTCCCAGTCGCTGTTCTCTGTCCCGCAAACCGCCCATACATAAAAATAGTAGTCCGTCGCAGGGGTAAGATCTTCAATAAGATGGGTCATGTACATGGAGCTCCCTTGAACCTCCACTGGCACGGGCACGGAGGTGGGGTCGTCCAATTCTGAAGGGGAAACGACAATGTGAAAGAGGGTGTTCTGCCCGTAATAGTAGTTGTCATTTTCCCATCGCAGGAGCGCGGTCGTCGCAGTAACTTCGATTGCGCTTAAATCATACGGGGGTTCGCAATCTTGTCCGTACAGGTTGAGTATAGGTGTAAATAAGATGTTTAATAATATGATTGTAAGGATATTATAAAGTTGTTTTCTCATAAGTGTCACTTTGTGTATTGTTAAATTTTTTTAAGTTGCAAAAATACACTTATTTTTTTTATTTTGTGGTAATCTCAATTAGGAAATTTTGCCATACCTTTGCCGCCGTCATTTTTTCGGATAACATTTATTTAACTTGTTGAGTATAAGTTATGAGGAACTTTTTTGGTATGCCACGAGGTGAGTTTGTCGGGACGGCCTCTCTGATAGCGGTGATTTTGGCCATTTTGTTGTTCAATCTGTTTTATGACCGTGCTCCTGAGCCACAGCCCGACCTGTCCGCTTTTGCCAGTCAGATTGCCGCCTTCGAGGCCCGTCAGGCCGCGTATGCCGATTCGGTGTCGGCGGCACGGGCACAGCGCGACTCCGTCTATGCCGCCCGCCGACAAACATATTCTAACCGTCATCCCCGCTATGAAAAACGACCTTCTTTTTACGAATCATCTTATTATCAGAAGGATACATCAAATCTGAAACCTATGCAAAAAAGGCAGAACTACCTTGTGGAGAAGGTCGAGCTGAACCATTGCGACACCGCCGACATCACCCGTGTCCCGCAGTTTGGCAGCAAACGTGCCCAAAAGATCGTTGAGTACCGCGACCGGCTCGGCGGTTTCCACTCCCTCGAACAACTCCACGAAATCTATATTCTCCAGAATGTTAATCTTGATTATTGTGAGAAATATTTCACCGTCAATCCTGCCCTTGTTAAAAAGATAAAAGTCAATACAATGAGCTACAAGGAGTTGAAGGCGCACCCCTACTTCGATGCCTACCTTGCCAAAACGGTGGTGAACTATCGGGAAAAGAACGGGAAAATTCGGAATCTGGCCGAATTTCAGCGGGTTACCCATGCCTATCAGGAGCTGATGGACAAGCTCGCCCCGTATCTTTCGTTCGAGTGATGTGGGATTTCAGGCTTTTTTGTACTTTCGCATTGGATTTTTTATGGGTAATGACATTCTTTATATAAATGATTTACAGTAGGTTGAATATTGACTTCCGATGTGTGCTGCTGCTTTCGCTTCTGCTGCTTTTCTCCCAAAGCTGCCACCGTGGGCATGGGCCCGAAGAGGGAAAGCAGGGGGACGGGGCACAAAGGGAGCTCCTGACGCCCGCCCGTATGGACGAGCTTGATTCCGAAGAAATTTCGCTGGAGGAGTTTCTCCAGCCGATAGAGACAGAAACCTATTACCTCGGGACGTGTGAGTCGGTGCTGCCAGGGGATACGATTCGCAAGGAATTCATCTTTTCGCTAGGTGAAGTGCAGAAAAAATCGTTTGTCGCCACTCTATACGATGTTACAGAGGGCCGGCAGACCACCACAACGCCGATGCCGCTGAATGGTGCCATGCGGGCACACAAGCTCGTCGTCACCTATAACGGTGTGGAAACGACGATGAAGAAAATCAGGGTCGCTCGGACAGCCAACGGCATACAGGGAGGTTTCATCGTGGACAAACGGTTGTACGGCTTTTCCCTCGAGCGTTTTGAACAACCTGAATATAAGGAATTTGAAAAACGGTATGAGAAAGAGTTATATGCTTGCAAAATCCTTAAAAATGTAAAGTATGGCAGTGCGATGGGCTATTGGACTTCCAATGTCACCGAAGACGCGAACTATCTTGAGATTTTTGCCAAGGGTGTCTCGGAGTCGGCCAAGAAAAAGAAGTTGGACCTGCTGATGGATGTCTATCTCCCCGTCAATGACCACAAGGAGGCACGGCCGCTGATACTCCTCATTCACGGAGGCGCCTTCTACGTCGGCGACAAGGCAGATAGTCCTATTGTCCTCTGGTGCAAGCATTTCGCTGCGTGCGGTTACGTGGTGGCCTCCATCAACTACCGGATGGGCTTCCAGCTGACGAAGGCGTCAATTGAGCGGTGCGGCTATGCGGCTCTGCAGGATGCCCATGCCGCTGTCCGGTTCCTGCTTTCCCAAAAGGAGGAGTACGGCATTGATCCCGACTATGTTTTTGTGGCGGGCAGCAGTGCCGGCGCCATCACCTCGCTGAATCTCGCTTTCATGCGCAATGCCACCCGTCCCGCTTCATCGCGCAAGCACGGCACCTATACGGATCTCGGCGACATTGAGGCCTCCGGCAACACCCTGCAGCAGGACTTCCGTATCCGCGCCGTGGCCAATATGTGGGGAGCTGTGAACGACCTTGCCCTGCTCAATGCTGCCAAAACCGACATCGTTTCCTTCCACGGTGATGCCGACCGGCTGGTGCCGTATGATTCGGGCATCCCCTTCTCCGACATGAAGGTGAAAATTGGCGGCCTCTTTTTCAACACAATGTATGGCTCCGCCGCTATTCACCGCAAGGCGCAGCAGCTGGGCTACCGGAGTGAGCTGCACACTTTCCATGGGGCCGGCCACGCGCCCCATGTGGACAAGGAAAACCAGCCCACAAAGGAGTTCTACTATATCCAAGAGCATGTCACCGACTTCTTCTACCACGTGTTTGTGCCGGAAACGGTGGCCGTGCGGCGCGTGTCCGGCGAACCGCAGTGGTTCCGTCTGGAAGGGGAGGGGGTAGGCCAAATCTGTTGGAAGGCACAAGGCGGCTTCATCCTCCGCACGGCAGGCGACCGTGCCCGTGTCGTCTTTGTGGCGGGCCGTCCCCACTCGCTCCGAGCTTCCGTCAAGTTTGAAAATGGAGCTTCAAAAGTTTATAATGTTGATTTGTAGATAGTTGTGTAAATAGGCGTAGGACGATATTTATTCGGAAAATTCGTGTAAATTTGCACCCGTTTTTTCAGATAGGATTTTTACTATATATAATAATTGTAAATCATTATAATAATGGCAAGTAGAAGAAAAGAATTGTTTCCGAATGTTACCGACGAACAGTGGAACGACTGGACGTGGCAGGTAAAGAACAGAATTGAAACCCTTGACCAGCTGAAACAGTACATCAGCCTGACCAAGGAAGAGGAGGACGGTGTGAACAAGACCCTCCAGACCTTGCGTATGGCTATCACCCCGTACTATTTGAGCTTGATTGATCCCAACGACCCCTATTGCCCCATCCGCCGTCAGGCCATCCCGACGGCCGCTGAGGTGCACCAGTCGCCCGCCGACCTCCTCGACCCGCTCCACGAGGACGAGGACTCCCCGGTTCCCGGCCTCACGCACCGCTATCCCGACCGTGTGCTGCTGCTCATCACCGACCAGTGCTCCATGTACTGCCGTCACTGCACACGCCGCCGTTTTGCCGGCCAGCACGACTGCCAGATGCCGCAGGAGCGCATCCAGAAAGCTATTGACTATATCGCCCGCACGCCCCAAGTGCGCGACGTGCTCCTCTCCGGCGGCGACGCCCTGATGGTGAACGACAAGGTGTTGGAGTCCATCATCCAGCGCCTGCGCGCCATCCCGCACGTCGAAATCATCCGCCTCGGCACCCGCACACCCGTCGTATGCCCGCAGCGCATCACCGACGACCTCTGCAACATGCTGAAGAAATATCATCCGATTTGGGTCAACACCCACTTCAACCACCCGAACGAAATCACGCCCGAAGCTACGGAAGCGTGCGCCAAGCTCGCCAACGCCGGCATCCCGCTCGGCAACCAGTCCGTGCTTCTCCGCGGTGTCAACGACTGCGTCCATGTGATGAAGACCCTTGTCCAAGGGTTGGTTAAAATCCGCGTGCGTCCTTACTATATCTATCAGTGCGACCTTTCGATGGGTTTGGAACACTTCCGCACGCCCGTTTCCAAAGGTATCGAAATCATCGAGAACCTCCGCGGTCATACCTCCGGCTATGCCGTTCCCACTTTCGTGGTGGATGCCCCCGGCGGCGGCGGCAAAACTCCGGTGATGCCCAACTACGTCATTTCGCAGAGCCCCAACAAGGTGATTCTCAGAAACTTCGAGGGCGTTATCACCACCTATACCGAACCCACCGACTATGTGGAAGAGTGCCACTGCGAAAAATGCCAGCAGCATCCGCACGCCGAAGGCGTCGCCTCCCTGCTCCGCGGCGAACACCTCTCCCTTGAGCCACAGGATCTCGAACGTAAGAAACGTCACCAGAAATAGCTGGTGAACGCTCATCAAAGAACATTTACTTCGGGAGGTGCGAAAGTGCCTCCCGTTTTTTAGGTACTGCCCTCTGTTCTCCACAGCCCGATGTTGAATGTTTTGCGGCCTTCATCTCCGA
>CAMVOL010000009.1 GCA_947169105.1 uncultured Bacteroidales bacterium
CTGTTTGATTTGGAGGGAATCGGGGAACGCGGCCTCCGTGGAGACGCGGTGCACCACGTCTCTACAGACAATGCCGCCGGCCCGCGCCTCCACCCCAACCCCGCGAACACCACCCTCACCGTGGAGACCGACAGCCCCATCCGCGAAATCACCGTCTATGACCTGACGGGACGGGTGATGCTGACAGTGAATGTAAGGGCGAATGATTATTCGCCCCAACAGACCATCAATATCTCCTCCCTGCCCGCTGGTATCTACCTGCTGCGTGCGGTGACTGAAGAGGGTGTGAAGACGGCACGGTTCGTGAAGAACTGAAAATTGAAAACTGACAACTGAAAACTATTGAGGTGTAAGTGATTAAAAGATGAAGGGATAGCGTAGAAAGCCGACAGCTGCCATACTACGACAGAGCTACCGAATAAAACCTTCACATTTTCACTTTTAACTCTCAACTTTTAACTTGATAAACTTTATGAACCTTATAAACTTTCCAACTATGAAAATAAGAACCTTTCTCCTTCTGACGCTGCTGCTGGCGGCGGGAGGGAACAGCGCGACGGCGCAGGATACTGTTTACCACCCCTTTGCCGACCATTCGGTATGGTCTGTCAACAACATCAAGTATGGCACTTGGGGCGACACTATCATTTGTGGCAGAAATTACCTCAAAGTTTACAGGCAGGAATCCGACCATCCATTTAACTTCGATGTGGAGCAAGCGGAGTATTTCTGTGCCATCCGCAACGATACTGCTGCCCAACGGGTGTATGGGATATATAAGGCAGGGGTGCCAGTATGGAGTACTTATTGTATAGGACACTATGATTACTTGCCCTCGGACACCACTTCAGACACTTCCGAATTTCTTTTATTTGACTTTTCCATTGAAAGTGGGGACATAATAGAAGTGGCTTCCTTTGAGGGACTTGATGTTTATTTATACAATATTTCGACGTATGAAGGTGAATACCCCGATTCTGTCCTCCTTTTAAACAACACGTCAAGAAGGGTAAAGAGGGTGATTGTTCCAAACGCCTATTATTATCCATATTCATTGGGACAATGTGACTTTATTGAATGGATAGAAGGTATCGGTGGGCCTAATGGCGTTTTTAACATAGATATCTCTGCGTTTTTTGCAATCTCAGAGACCACTTCCCCCCGTTTGCTATGTTTTGAAGAGGAGGGGGATTTAATGATGTCTTATACAGAATGGGATGATGATTACACTTATGATTGTTTTTATCTTCCTTATGTCGGCACAATTGAAAATACAAAAGCTCAAGGAGTTATTTACCCAAACCCCACGAATGGTTTTGTCCATATAGACCTCTCGGGACAAGAAGAGAATCTGCCCAAGCAAGTATCAATTTATTCTGTCACAGGTCAAATAATTGACTCATATATTTTTAATTTTCAGAGTTTTGAAATCAATTTACAAAATTATCCGAGCGGTGTTTATATCCTTAAGATGACCGACAATTCGGGAATAGTTTTACAGGAAAAAATCATAAAACAATAAGGGCAAAAACATTACCTTTGCCACCTGAATCCACAACTGCCCTCGTCCGTACGTGGGGCGTAAATTGAAAACTAAGAATTGAATATTGAAAATTGACAACTTCCTACCTATCACCTATTACCTATTACCTTCTCAGAACCCACCGATTAGCCGCCATACTACGACAGAGCTACCGAATAAAACCTTCACTTTTCACTTTTAACTCTCAACTTTTAACTTGATAAACTTTATGAACCTTATAAACTTTCTAACTATGAAAATAAGAACCTTTCTCCTTCTGACGCTGCTGCTGGCGGTGGGAGGGAACAGCGCAGTGGCACAGGAGAATATCACCCTCCGATTGCGCACGATGCTCAACTATTATCCTGTGGCCTGTGACAGCATCGAAGTGCAGAACACCACACAAGGGACAAGTACCACTCTCTATTACCCTGATACCATACTGACAAATAGTTATTTAGGCATTGAAGAGTTAGTGAACGAAAAATGTGCGATGGGATTAACCTTATTATCGGCCAATCCTTTCTCAGAGAGGGCAGAAGTTCTCCTTTCACTCCCAGTGTCGGGACAAGTGGAGATAAACATGGCAAATATGCTGGGGCAACAGGAATATCATCGGATATTAAACCTGAATGAAGGCCAACACAGATTATTGGTACGAACAGGAGGTAATGGGCTACATGTTTTGACAGTCCGAACATCTACCGACCGATGTAGTGCCAAGTTGATTCAAAACGGGAATGGGAAAAACAAGACATCCATAGAATATTTGGGCATTGAAAATAGTAATCAGCCAATAAAAAAAGTCCTGCCCACACGCTCGCAGTTTGACTTTGCCGTTAGCGACCATCTTACTCTGACTACCCACGCCAATGCCCACTATTATGACACGGTCATACCCATACAACAGTCCATTGGGCTAACAGTATCAGAGAGCGGGACGGTGAATTTCAAGACATTCCATACTTTTGAAGACAGCCTTAACAAAGATAGCATTGCTTTGAAAAACACTATTTGGGATGTGGTAGGAAGTGATTTGTTCAACTTCTATTCATGTTTAAATCCTTTTGCAACAGATATGGGCGAGGAGGTGGAATCCCAAGTTTCCTTTTATGATTCCACGTTTTGTTCCATACGTCGTGCGGGAATCTGTGATGCGGAATATTATTCGGGACAATATCATTTGGGGTGTGCATGAAACTTCAACTATTATCCTAACCAACAGATGTATTACGGGAAGTATCGGATGGAATACGAGGTATATCCTGAACACAATGGAATCGTTACAAATTTATACGTGGGTCCAATGGATTCTTTATGTAGCAATCTGACCTATCATTATGTAATCGGTTATTTATTTGATTATAACATTTTACATTTCTATAATGCAACAATAAGTACAGATCCTAATATTGGTTATGTTTGTTATTTTAGAAAAAAAGAAAGGAGTGTGAAATGAAAAAAATCGTAATATTTGTTCTCAGCGCCATAGTATCGCTGTCTTTTTTCGCATGCAAAGAACATGACCAATCTTGTTTATATGAACTGATGGAATATAATTCCCATACAAAGCAATGCGAGTGCATGCAACTTTTAGATATTGAAAATGCACCTGCTCTTAAGCACAACGACTACAACTCCATTCTTGCCATCAATCAGAATTTCTACTATGCCAGCGTTGACAATCGAGATTACCCTTACTATTCGCATGAAGGTGACACCCTCATGTTTTACGGGAATGTTGGCCGCATAGAGTATTCCTATCCCGACAGCACGTGGGTTCGCCTCCATTTTCATGACACCTATGAAGGGACTGGCATAGGTCACAGTCTGATTGCAGACTGCCCTCGTACACAGTTAAATGGGATTGACCTGACGAGCCAATGCTATGTGAAAGGAGTACTCGCTTTTGGGGAGATTACTGATCATTTTCAATACCTGAACTCGCTCCCCCCAGGCACTTGCGAGTCTTGTATGTTACGTTTTGACATTGTGGACATCCACAATTAGAAAAGGAGTGTGAGATGAAAAGATATGGATATTTACTTTTTTTAGTTTGCATTGTTTGTCTGATTAATTCCTGTCGGAAGGAAGACGGTTGTGCTACTGCGTATTGCGGAAGATGGGATACTCTTGCTGATACTGGCTATTATTCTTGTGGAATAGTTGTTGACAATTACATATATACCATGTGGACTCCGAAAGAGATTCGGAAAATGACAAGGAATGCTGATTCATTCAACTATGGCAATGCGAAGAAAATTAGAGTATGCGGCTGGTGGTTCAAACCGCACGAGACCATTTTTTTATGTGACGACAACCTTACCAGTTTGAATCCGTTTACAGATGCTTGTTTCCCAACAGAAAGTTGTGAGGGGTGGCTCAAATGCGATTTCAGAAACAATATAGATTTAATGCCGAATTTTAACAGCACAGACATTCACAAAAAGTGTTATGTGTCTGGAGAAATACGATTAGACTATCCTCCCGAAAAAGTAAGATGCCAGAATATAACACCAACACTCGTTGTTACGAATTTGTTTTACGAAGAATAATCCTACTGTGAAAAATATTTCCGTCGGTTGTTACCTATATCAAAAAAATGTGTATTTTTGCAGCCGATTTCTTGGCGCATTCGTCTAGTGGTCCAGGACGTCAGATTCTCAGTCTGAATATCAAGGGTTCGACTCCCTTATGCGCTACCAAAAGCCCTTTTTACGAAGGGCTTTTTTTATTGCTTTTTTGTCATCAAATTACAAAAAATTGATTACTTTTGCGCCTTTAATTTTGTTTCACGCATTTTGGAGCAATGAATTTTATAAAGAGACATTTTATCAAGAAATATATTGCTGACAACAAGCCAGTTAGAGATATAAATATTGTCTCTTTGCAAAAGGCAAGAACCGTAGGACTGATTTGTAATATCACCACAGAGGACACTTATAGGGAAATTTATGCCGTTTTTTCCCAACTCCAGAACGCCCACCGCGCCGTGTGGCTCATGGGTTACATCAACGACAAGGAGGTGCCTTTTTACTGCCTCCCCCAGTTCACCGCCGATTTTTTCTGCAATAAGGATTTAAACTGGTACGGTCGCCTCGAAAAACCGCTGACCAAGGAGTTTGCTGAAAAGGAGTTCGATATACTGATTGATTTTTCCCACGAACCGTTTGATGCTATCCGTTTGATAATGAGCATTTCCAATGCCCACCTCATTGTGGGTGCCCAAAAGGATAATGCCCCCTACTACGACCTTTTGATCAACTCCGAAGAGGAACTTTCCCACGCCGCGTTGCTGAAAAATGTGGAAACCTATACCAGAAAACTTTCGGGAGAAACAGCATTATGACAGAAAGGTTAAAAGGCACCGGTGTCGCTCTCATCACCCCCTTCCTTCCGGACGGCACCATTGACTTTGCGTGCCTTGAAAAATTAGTGGAAGACCTGATTTCCAATGGCATCAACTACCTCGTGACGGTCTGCACCACCAGCGAAACACCCACCCTTTCGGAAGAGGAGAAGGATGAAATCGTACGCACCGTCGTCCGTGTGAACCGCGGGCGTGTGGCGGTCATCCGCGGGTTGGGCGGCCCCGACACCCGCGAACTGCTCACCTCCCTCCAAACCAAGGACTTCACTGGCGTGGATGCCATCCTTTCGGTAGCCCCGTTCTATAGCCGCCCTTCGCAAGAGGGTCTGTATCAGCATTATAAAACCGTTGCCGAACATTCGCCACGGCCCGTCATCCTGTACAATGTGCCCGGACGTACTGGCTGCAACATTGAGGCCGACACCACCCTCCGACTCGCCAACGACTGCCCCAACATCATTGCGGTGAAGGAAGCGTCGGGCGTAATGAACCAGATTATGCGCATCATCAATCACAAGCCCGCCGACTTTTCGGTGATCTCGGGTGACGATGCCCTTACGCTGCCCCTCCTCGCTGCCGGCGTGGACGGAGTTATCTCCGTGGTAGCTAACGCTTTCCCAAAAGAGGTCAGCACAATGGTGCGGCTCGCCCGTAACAATGATTTTGCCGAGGCCCGCAAAATCCACCTCCAACTTTTGGATTTCACCCAAGCCTGCTTCCGTGAGGGAAGTCCCGCCGGAGTGAAAGCGCTGCTGTCGTTGCAAGGCAAAATCCAAAACTGCCTGCGTCTGCCGCAAGTGCCTGTTTCGGAATCGCTGATGAATACATTTCGTGATTTAATCCAACAATAAACTATGAAAAAACTCCTTTTTGCCCTATTGTTGTGCTTAGGCACGATATTGCCGATATTTGCGCAAAGCACCGCTTCCGATTTGTTGAACAATGAACGTGACTACTTATATATCAACACTTTCTTGAATACAAAAGATGAGGTGAACGCCCTTTCCCGCAACTTCTCCGTGGATAACTGCTCTCTGGACGAACGCACGGGTCTTTTCAAAGTGAGGGTGTATCTTTCGCGCCACGAATACAGCGATTTCCTCGCCCATAACCTGACGTTTGAAATCATTTCCGAAACAGTGAGAGCCAATGCCCCGATGGCCAGCACGGTCGCAGACATGGCCAACTGGAATAAATATCCAACCTACGAGGTGTATGTCCAAATGATGCAGAATTTCCAGACGAACTTCCCGAACCTCTGCAAGATCGACACGATTCTGGCAGCCACGCCCTGCACCCGTCCGCACATGCTGCTGGCCGCCCATATCAGCACCACGCTAGGACAACCGGCCGACAAACCGGCTTTCCTCTACTCTGCCACGATGCACGGCGATGAGGTCGTGGGCTTCCATACGATGCTCCGTCTTATCGACTACCTGTTGAACAACGCCACTACCGACCAGCAGGTGCAAAATATTTTGCAGAATGTGGATCTGTACATCTGCCCGCTTGAAAATCCCGACGGTACCTACCACACCAGTAATTCGCAGATTGGTTATAATGGTGATTACTCGCAAAACAATCCATCCATACGCTATAACTGGAACAATGTGGATTTAAACCGTAACTACCCCTACCTCCCTGGTGTCAGCGGCAGCGCCAACGTGCAGCCCGAAACGCAGGCTATCATCAACTGGGTGGAAGACAAGCATTTCGTGATGTCCGCCAACTTCCATGGCGGTTCCGAACTGACCAATTTCCCGTGGGATTCATGGGCCAGCAACACCCGCACCCATGCCGACGATGCGTGGTTCCGCTACATCTGCCAGAATTATGTTGATGCCTGTCAGGCTATGGATGCAACCTATATGTTGGGTGAATCGGGTGTCGGCAATGTGACGGAGGGCGGTGACTGGTACGTCATCACAGGTTCACGCCAGGATTACATGAACTATTACCAGCATTGTCGCGAGGTGACGATGGAGGTACACTCCACCAAGATGGTAACCGATGCCTCAGACCTTGTCACCTATTTTCCCAATAGCAAAAACGCCCTGCTGAACTATATTATGGAGTGTACGTACGGTTTCCGCGGCATTGTTACCGACGCAGTGACGGGCGAACCGATTGATGGGGCCAAGATTTTTGTCCGAAATCACGACACGTTCAATTCGGAGGTCTATTCGCACCTGCCGTTGGGGGCCTACTACCGTCCCATCAAGGCCGGCACCTACACCGTTGAGGTTTCCGCCGACTGCTACCAGACACAGACTTTCACCATCACCACTACCGACGGTGCCGGCCTACGTCGCAATGTGCAGCTACAGCCGCTCGTAACCACCCCGCAAGTTGAAGACCAATACATTCTTACGGGCGAGACGGCCACGCTGACAGCACCCTCCGCCCACACCATCAAATGGTATGCCTCCGCTACGGCCACCACGCCGATAGCTACCGGCACCACTTTCATCACGCCTGCACTGACAGCCACCACTTTCTACTATGTGGAAGAGCAGGCCGTGGACAATGATGCCACCTGTGTGAGCGAGCGGGGCCGCGTTGCCGTCTATGTGTCGAACGTGCCGCGCGACACCGTTTACGGTTCCCTCGAAGTGGAGGAGTGTGTTTCTTACGAATTTGAGGGAGAAACACTTATGGAATCCGGAGATTATGAATATTTCTATCCAGGCCCGGCAGGCAGCTTCACCGACAGCATCTTTACCTTGCATCTCACCATTCACCCGTCCTATATGATTATCCTTCCTGAAACGGTGAATGTGGGCGATACCTATTATGTGGAAGGGACTCCGCATTATGCCAGTCTGGCAGGAACTTACACCTACAACCGCCTGTACTATTCGGTGTATGGCTGCGACAGTATCATGCAGTATGTCTTTTATGTGGTTTCTGAAAACGTTGTGTTCGGCGATTTGTCGTTAGAGGAGTGTTCCCCCTTTTCCTACGAAGGGGAGGTGCTGTTGATGAACGGTGACTATACCTTCTACTATCCGGGTGCGGGTACGGATGGTGCCGACAGCACGTTGGTCATTCATCTGACCTTGCATCCCTCTTACGAAGAAACCTTAGATCTTCATCTGGCGATAGGGGAGCACTATATGATGGGTGATTACGACTTCTACTCCTACGAAAACGGTTTCTTCCATTTCGACAAGAACTTACAAACGACTTTCGGCTGCGACAGCATCATGCACTATGACATCACCGTGGGGACGGGGCCTTCGGGAATTTCCGATAACGGGCAGGATGTTTTCGTGATTTATCCGAATCCTGCCACAGACGAATGTCATTTGATAGGACTGGGGTCAGGTATCCGTACCGACATCCGCATCTTCAACGTTTTCGGCCAGATGGTTAGGGAATTGTCCACCGACAACGAAAAAGTCACCATTGATTTGCAGGGAATGAAAGCGGGCGTATATACCGTCCAGCTGACGCAAGGTCAGGAAAGACGCACGATGAAATTCATAAAACTTTAAGGATGAAGAAATTCGAGACAAAAACCCGTTTCGTCATTTACGAGAACGAAAATGAGTTGACAGAACAGGAACGTGAGCTGCTGGCTCTTTCGCGGGCGGCGGCGGAACGTGCCAACGCCGAATACTCGCACTTTCAGGTGGGGGCGGCACTTCTGTTGGAAAATGGCAAAGTGATGACGGGCAACAATCAGGAAAACTCTGTCTATCAGGGGTTGTGTGCGGAGCGGACTGCTGCATTTTCCGCCGCCGCCCGCTATCCGGACGTTCCTTTCAAGACGTTGGTCATCAGTGCCATAAACCCGAAGGAAAAACTGACAAAGCCCGTGCCTCCGTGCGGGGCGTGCCGTCAGGTACTGTTCGAATATGAAAACAAGTACGGCAAGAACATTGAGATTCTGATGGCCGGGCAGGAGGGTGAAATCTGGAAGGTATCCTCTGCGGCGGAATTGCTTCCGCTCACCTTCTCCTCCTCTTTTCTGTCGGCACAGGAATAAGCGGCATCTTTTTTCCAAAAAAATAGTGTATCTTTGCGGCGAATTTTTCAAACCAAAGATACATTTTTTATTTATGAAGAAATTTGCAGTGATTCTTAACGGTTGCGGTCACCTCGACGGCTCCGAAATCCACGAGTCGGTGATGACGCTCCTTGCCATTGACCGTAACGAATGTTCTTATACCGTTTTTGCGCCCGATCTTCCGCAGTACCATGTGATGAACCACCTCACCCGCCAGCCGATGGAGGGGAGTCGCAATATGATGGTGGAGGCCGCCCGCATCGCCCGCGGTGCCGTCCGCGAGATTTCTGAATACCGTCCGGAAGAGTTCGACGCGCTCGTTCTGCCTGGCGGCTTTGGTGTGGCCAAGAACCTCTTCACCTACGCATTCGACGGCGTGAAGGCCAAAGTTATCGACTCCGTGCGGGATGCGGTGGTGGCGACGCACAAAGCCGGCAAGCCCATCGGCGGGCTCTGTATCGCGCCGGTGCTGTTGGCCAAAATCCTTGGGGACATCACCGTCACCGTGGGCACAGAGCCGAACACCATCCGTGATGTGGAGGCGATGGGTGCCTCCCATGTGAAGACCCAGATTACGGAAGTCATTTGCGACAAACAGAACAAGATTTACACTACGCCCTGCTACATGCTGGAGGCATCCATCGCCGACATTGCCGACAGCGCGGAGAACCTCATCGAGAAGATGCTGGAGGCGATGTAGTCGGTATCCTATTAACCGTGGGTTTACACCCACGGTTAAAATATGTCGTCCCTGCGGGACTTGCAATCAAGAAGAACATCACAAAAAGCAGACATTTCAAGAAGAATACAGATCAATTTTGGCCGCACAAGGGATTCCGTATGACGAAAAGGATGGGGATGGCGAATAAAGGTTTGTCTTATAACAAGTTGGCTTACACCCTGTCGGCGCACTCCTCAACAACCAAACCGTATTCAGCTAATGTCTCTTCCAATTTCTTCATTGATTTTAATGAGGAGGGGGCCAGAAACCGCACAACTTTTTCATGTTTATTATCGATGTATTTTATTCGATACGCAAAAGCAAAATGAGTGCGGGCATTTATAAGCTGGACAGATGTCATATCATTGAATAAAATATAACGACATTTCATTAATCTGAGAGGGGATTTTATGTAAATTCCTTTGTTATATATACTTACACGATTGTTTGCGCATTCCAATCCGATAAGATAAAAAAACAACGTAACAAGCAAGCACAACATATAAATCATGTATGTGGCTGGAGAGAAAGGAATAAATGCAACTTAGTGTTGTGCCTATTATTATACTTGATGTCCAAAGAATGAATTTAAAATAAGTAAAATAACTATACTCCAAACTCCCTTTATCTGTGCTTTTCTTTGTTTTCATTATTTAGCCTTTGTTCCAACCAAGCGGCAAAAGTACAAATAAAAGTGATGCTCGACCACGACCTCGCCAAATTGTACTATGAAGATGAAGTGATAAAAAAGGAAAGACTTCGCGTCCATCCCCTCCATCCGCTGTCAATAATTTTTTTCAACAATTTACCAACCGCCTCATTCGGGCGGTTTTTTTGCATTTCACCAGTAAAAACCTACCACTTTTGGGCTAAAATCCGCCACTTTTTAACTGTTTGTTTGTCAGATTTTTGACTTCTTGACAAAGGGGTAACGGATGTTGTATCTTTGCGGCCTCGTTAATCATTAATTTCTATGGAAGAAAAAAACATACTGCAACCAGTGGAAAATGTCATCGAAACCATCCGCGCCCGCATTTACGAAATCAGAGGAATGAAGGTAATGCTTGACCGCGACCTTGCCGAATTGTACCACGTGGAAACAAGCCAATTAAATCGTCAAGTCAGCCGTAACGCTGAAAGATTTCCTCCTGATTTTATGTTCAAAATCAGTATTGAAGAATTACAGGAGAACTTGATATGCCAAAATGGCATTTCAAGTTATGGAGGAAATCGTAAACCCGTTTCCGTTTTTACTGAACAAGGGATTGCAATGCTGTCAGGATTGTTACGGAGCAAGATTGCTATCCAAATGAACATCAATATTATGCGGGCATTTGTGCTTATGAGGCAAGCACTGTCAGAACTGTCGGCGACCAACCTGCGCGTGGAGCAACTTTCGCGGCGCGTGGACAACCTCAACCACTATGTGGACGATATCCTCCGCGACCAAAACGACATCAACGAGGCCACCGCCCTACAAATCGACCTCATTCAGGATTCATTGGCTGAACTTCACGCAGAAAAGGCAGAACGCGACGACGAAGATGTCCACAGAAGAATCGGATTTCGGATTGAAAGAGAAGAAACTGAGATAAAGAAGTAGTCACATGCTCAGCACCCCTGCCAACTTTTCCAAACCGACTCGATCGGTTTCATCAAACGCGGCAAGATGCTTGCTGTCAATGTCTAAAACGGCGAACACGCGGTCGTGGCGGATTAACGGCACCACGATTTCACTGCGGGAGGCGCTGCTGCAGGCAATATGTCCTGGGAACTTCTCCACGTCGGGCACAATAATGGACTGCCGCATCTTCCACGCTGTGCCGCACACCCCGCGTCCGAACGGAATACGGGAACATGCCACCGGCCCCTGAAACGGCCCTAAGACCAACTCTTCGCCCACTACACGGTAAAATCCCGTCCACCAGAAATGGAAGGCATCGTGAATCAGCGCCGCCGCATTGGCCATCAGCGCCACCTCATCGCTCTCGCCTTCCGCCAAGGCCTGCAACTGCTTGTGCAACAGTTCGTATTGCGACTGCTTATCTTCCACCGGCTGCCCAGTCCCCATAATTCTCAATTTTCCGTTTTCAATTTTCAGTTTTTAGTTGAATTCGTCCAGCACCACCAGATAGTTCCCTTTGTAGATGATGCCGTTGCGGCCGTCGATGGCGACGGGGTCGAAGACCTTGAACGGCACGCCGTTGATGGTACAGCTCTTCTCCTTCTCGTGGACGTGCAGGGCCTCGCAGTTCACCACGCAGGTCTTTCCCAGCGCCGCCGCCGTCACGGCAGCGTGGGAAGTGGCACCGCCACGGGCCGTCAGCAGTCCGTCGCACTCGATGATCAGCTCGATGTCGTCCGGCACAGTGTCGGGACGCACCAGCACGATTTGCTGGTTCGGGTCGTCGCCTGTGCGTACCTTGCGGATGTCGTCCATGTCGAACACGATGATGCCGTTCAGCACGCCGTTGCCGATACCGATACCCGTACCCACCTTGTCCATATTCTCCGGTTTTTCGCCGAACGTCTCGACCGATGTCTGGTTGGAAACCACCATGTTACGGGTCTGCAGGATGTACAAATCCTCGCCTTTCGCCGTCTCAAAGGTGAACTCAATCTCCTGATGGCTGAAGCCGTCCTTCTCGATCATGTTCTTTGCCACCTCTAACAGCTTGTTGTAAATTTCCGGATATTGCGACTGCAACGAGAACGGGCAGTTCTGATAGCCGGTTTCCCGTTGTGCCTCGCTGATAGGCAGCGTGTTGACCAAGCCGCCCACGATGTCCTCGCCCTGGCTGAGGAACGAGAAGTCACCAGTAAGACGGATGTTGGCGCGGTTTTGCTTTACATCGCGGGTGAAGACCACGCCGGAACCGGATTCGCGGTGGATGTTGCCGAGCACCATCTTCTGGATGGTGGCCGCCGTACCCCACTCTTCGGCAATGTGCATCTGGCTCCGATAGACCTTAGCACGCGGCGAGTTCCATGACTCGAATACGCACAGGATGGCCTTCTTCAGCTGCTTGAATGGGTCGCTCTCAAACTCTATACCGTTGTCTGTGAGGAACTTCTTGTAAGCAAAGGCGATTTCGCGCATATTCTCCGGCGTGAAACCGATCTTTTGCGACACATTGTATTTTTGCTTGTAATTCAAGATGATCTGATCAAAGTCATTACGGTCGAGGCCGTGCGCCATACCCCATGTCTGTAGCAGACGGCGGTAGCAGTCCCACGAGGTCCACGCGTAGTTGTCCTGCTTGCTGAGCTGCTCGGTGATTTCGTCGTTCATACCAACATTAAGGAAGGTGTTCATGGCACCCGGCATAGAAATGGCAGAGCCGGAACGGACACTCAGCAACAACGGGTTCTTCGGATTGCCGAATTCGTAGCCCGTAATCTTCTCGATAGCAGCCAATTGCCGTTTAATCATCCGATCCAGTTCGCGATTGATGGGGGCTACCTTCTGGATAGCATTCATACGACGGAACACCTCGGTGGTGACGACGAATCCCGGAGGTACGGGGTATCCTCCGAGCATCAGCCGTTTCAAATAGTAGGCCTTGGCACCGAGGAACACTTTGTTGTCCACTGCCGGTGTTTCCTGATACAACGGACTGATAGCCAGCTCTTGATCGTAGGTCATCAGGTTCTGCGCCTCCTCTGGCGACAACAGGTTGGCCTGCGTGCGGAGGTTGTTCAGGATTTCTCCAATGAAATTATCCACCTGCTGGATCAAGAACGAAGAGGAGAGAAGCTCGCGGTAGAAAATCTCGGATTTTTGTGCCAGCAGCTTCTTCAGCTCCACCTTGTCCGTCACTGGTTCATCCATCAGCTGCGGGATGATGATCTTCAGCAACGGCTCGTACGGACGAATGAAATAGTTGCTGATAATTTCGTTCAAACTGCTTCCCATAAACTGGAACAGATTGATATACTGTTCGATAGTGAAGCATCCCGAATTCAAACTGTATTGGAGCATCTTCAGGTTTGACTCGAAACCTTGGTCGCTGACACCGTCGAGCTTCAGCCCTTCATACAAAAGCTGGATGGTGCTGCTGATCTCCTTGATGGCCTTAAGGGTGAAAATGCTGGTGTTGATATTTTCGATGAGGTCGTGAACGAGCACGGTGACAATACGTTCCAGTCGGAAAATCAGGCCGAGGGCATCGAACTTGTTCTCGCGGTAGTAACCGTACATCGACGGGATACCGAAGGCAATGTGCCGTTTATAAACCACATTTTCCCACCCGACACTGGGCTTCGGGTCGAAAATAATTTCGTTCAACTTCCTCATTATGGAGAAGATATGCTCCAACGTGGCGACCGTATCCTTGCCTTTCAGCAGTTCCTCCAACGTGTTGACATCCTCAGTCTCCACGAAGCTGTTGCGCCGCATGATGTTGATGATGTTGGTGGAATCGAAGATGTACTTCTCTTTCAAAAGTTGGTATAGCTCGATGATGAGGCAGACGCGCTGGACGTCAATTTCGTCGGTATGGTTGATTTTCCGCCCAATCTGTTCTACCTTATCTTTCTTCATTTCAATGAGTTCGTCCAATGGGACGTTGGCAAACTGACAGAATTTGTGCAGGCAGTCGTGAACGCCATCCACCCAGGTACCGTGGTCTTCCACCAGTTCGTAAACGTTGGGCGGCAAAATTTCGTGCAGCCGCTCTTTTTTCAGGTCGTACCAGAAATGGATGACATCTAACGTAATCTGTATGTGGGAGTTATTGCCTTCCGTATGAATCTGTTTGCGGAGGAAATGAATCAGTTTGTCGTTGCGGTGCGAAAGTTCGTCAATCTTGGTGGATACGTCGCGGAGCTGCCCTTCCGCGCCGATTTCGTTGAAATAGACAGGGAAGATACGAGCCAGCTGTTTCGTCTGCTTGTAAACTGGTGATATTTCGGAGTTTAGCAGTTTTGTAATATCCTTTTGGAAGAAGTCGGTATCAAAAACGAAGATGCCGCCGATACGCAGATTGATGATCAAAGCCGACAACAACCGCTGCATCGTTTCGGGTGCCAGTTCCACTAATTCGAGCCACACCCGCACGTTCTTGATGTGGCACGGATTCACTTTCAGCTCCCAGTCGTTAGTGACGTATTTAACGCCCGGTGTAACGAAACCGAAATCAATGATTTTTTTCTCTAAATGTTTGATTAACCGATGATTATCAGTATGGATAATCTCT
The DNA here is from genome assembly GCA_947169105.1 of uncultured Bacteroidales bacterium. GTDB lineage: Bacteria > Bacteroidota > Bacteroidia > Bacteroidales > WCHB1-69 > UBA1756. The sequence goes on from CAMVOL010000009.1 coordinate 14,824, forward strand.
TTTCCTAATTCAAAAATGGAGTCAAGGATAAGATTCAGATGACTGTCGCGGAAGTCGGTGAATTGCTCGAACAGGTTGTCAATGGAAGCAATGCAAAGATCTTCATCTTTCTCATTACTAACATGTTTGATAACCTTGTTCAATTCCACCAGCAGTTGTGGGTGGTTATCCACTGTGCCGGGCAGATGCAGGAGATAGAAAATGTAGCTGAACTGTTCGGAGGTGTGTTCAAAGACGTAAATTTTGCTTTGGAAAGCCTTGATAATGTCACCGAAAGTGAAGGCATTTTCACATAGTTCCTGCCAATTTTTGGCGTTATCAGCCAAAGAAACGAACTCATCAAACATCTTATCGCCCAATGATTCAAGTTCTTGCGAATAATCACGGGACATTTTGGCCTTATGTTCCTCATACCACTGCATAATCTGCGTGGTTTCACGCCAGTACTGGATGTGGCTTTTGACCAGACGCTGCATCATCTTGAAGGTGGCCTCGGCCGTGTCGGGATTTTCCGCAGCCTTTGCCAATTTCAGCTTAAATTGCCCGATATGGCAGTAGTAGCTGAACGCATTGTCATCCAGATATTTGTCTAAAATCTGGATGCATCGTTTCACGCCGTCGCCGCAGGCTTTGAGCACGCTGTCGTTGCTGTCGATAAAGCGGAGGAAGTAGGTTACCAAGTCCTTGGCTTTGGCGTGCGGCAGCTTCTCACTCAGCAGCTTGTCGTAGATAGCAAGGACGATGTCGATAATCCGTTTTTGGTCCTCGAGGGGAAGCTCCTTGTAGAGCCAGAAGTCGCTAATAGTCACATTGGGAAGCGCCTTTACCACCTCGGTGCGGTTCGACATGGGGTGGTCGTATTCGGTGAAAAATTCAACCACGCGCTTGTGCAGACCCCATTGGTTTTCCGATTGTTTGATGAACCACTGGTGCTCGTCGGGAATGACGTATTCGACGTTGGTATTTTTGAGGTTGACCTCTAACGCTTTGGAGTTTATTTCGTTGGTCATAAGGAATTTATGTATTTAATAAGGTCAATGATTCGGGAGGAATAGCCGCACTCGTTATCGTACCATCCGAGGATTTGGATGAAGTTGCCGCCGATGACTTTGGTCGCTAATGCGTCGAAGATGGCGGAGTGCGGGTTGTTGGTGATGTCGCTGCTGACTATCGGGTCGTTGGTGAATTCGAGGAACCCTTTGAGCGGGCCTTCGGCGTAGCGGCGGAAGGCTTCGCGGATGTCGTGTGCGGTGGTCTCGTGGTGCAGCTCAGCGGTGAGTTCCACAAAGGAGCAGTCGGCGACGGGCACGCGGGTGGCGAAGCCGTCGAAGATGTTCTTCATTTCGGGGATTACCAGCTGCGTGGCACGGATGGCGGACGACGTGGTGGGGATGATGTTGGCGAGGGCGGAGCGGGCACGGCGGTAGTCGCTGTGGAAGCCGTCCTGCAGGTTCTGGTTGTTGGTCATCGGGTGGACGGTGTTCATGAAGCCGCGGCGGATGCCGAACTCGTCGTTCACCACCTTGAGCATCACCGCGATACAGTTGGTGGTGCAGGAGGCGTTGGAGATGATGTCATCTTCTGGTCTGAGTGTGAGGTGGTTAACTCCCATCACGACGGTACGTTCGATACTTGCGTCATCGGGCGGGCAGCTGAGGATGACGCGCTTCACCTCGCCGCGTAGGTGGCCTTGCAGTGCCTGACGGGTTTTGAAACGGCCGCACGAGTCGATGACGTAGGTCACCCCGGTCGTGTCCCACGGGATCTGCTCCGGCGACGGGTAATTGGTGACGAGGATTTGCCGTCCGTTCACCGTCACGTGTGTCTCGTCAAAGTCGATTTCCGCACCGAACCGTCCGTGGATGCTGTCGTATTTCAGCAGGTGCGCCATCAGGCGTGTGTCCATCTTGTCGTTGATGTGCGTAACGACCAAATCCTCACGGCCTTCGAGCAGCCGGAAAACCATCTTCCCGATTCTGCCGAAGCCGTTGATTCCGATTTTTACAGGTGTCATATTTGATTTGTTTTATATCTAATTGAAAATAACACAATTACATCTCTCGTGGTCTTTTGCCAAAAGAGGTGCAAATTTACACGATTTCCCGCATAGTTATTCTATTCTGATAAAACTTAAAAAACATTAATATTAGAATTTTTTGAAAAAATAATTGTACTTTTGCCGCGTTGTACAAATTTATTAACCTTAAATATCAAAACAATGAAAAAAGCATTAGTCATCATCGCTTGCGTTGCCCTCGTCGGCGCTTTCACTTCTTGCAACAAGAAATGCACCTGCAAAACCTATGCTGCTGGTGTTGTCACTGTCACTCAGGAAGATATGGAAATTGACAAGGACAAAAAATGTTCAGATTACACTGCCCTTGTTTCGACAGATCCCAAAACTGGTGTTGAATGCAAGTAATTGACACTTAATCTTTAAAAAAAAGCGGAGCAGCAATGTTCCGCTTTTTTTTATTCTTTTTACTTTATAAACCTGATAAACTTTATGAACTAAATTCGTACTTTTGCCGCCGTGAAAAAAATAATCCAATTTGGTTTTCTTCTTCTGTCTGTTTTGGTTTTTGTATCATGTACAAAAAAACCAAGCGTACCGCCTCCTGCCGATCTTGTCGGGGAGGATACGATAGTGCAAATGATTGCAGAACAGTTGGTTGTGGAGTCCTTCGTGTTCAATGCTCCCCCACAATACAACAAAGAAGCTTTATCGCGATCTTGTTATTCGCAATTGTTTGAAAAATACAATGTTACGGTTCCTCGTTACCGTTCATCACTCACCTATTATTTGTCTGATAAGGAAAGAATGGAGGATATATTGAATCGTGCAAAAGCTTTGATTGAAGCGGAAAAATCCAAGCTTCCTACGCAGTAACTACTTTAAATCCAAGTTTTTCACCCTCTTCCACCATTTTTTGGTAGGCCTCTTCGTAATTATTGCCGATGAGGCCGTCCAAGATGGCGTTGCACACGGCATCTTTGATGATGCCGACTTCACGCGATGGCCGCAGGTCAAAGGTCTTCATAATCAGCTCGCCGTCAATCGGCGGTCGCCAGTTGCGGATTTTGTCCTTTTCTTCTATTTCGATGAACTTCTGCCGGACAAGGGCAAAATTGTCCAAGTATTTCTGCACCTTCACGCGGTTTTTGGAGGTGATGTCGGCTTCGCAAAGCAGCATCAGGTCATCAATATCATCACCGGCCTCGAAAAGAAGACGACGCACCGCAGAATCGGTAATGCTTTCATCCACAAGTGCTTGCGGACGAAGATGTAGTCCCACCAACTTCTGGACGTACTTCATCTTTTCGTTGCAGGGAAGTTTCATGGCTTTGAAAATTTCTGGCACCATCTTCGAGCCGATGAATTCGTGTCCGTGGAAGGTCCATCCCACCTTCGGGTCGTACCGTTTGGTGCGGGGCTTGGCAATGTCGTGCAGCAACGCTGCCCACAGCAGCCATAGGTTGTTGCTCACCATTGCTACCTTGTCCACCACTTCGAGGGTATGCAAAAAATTGTCCTTGTGTCCGTGTTCGCCACGCTTTTCAATCCCTTTTAAATCAATTAATTGTGGTAAAAACAGCTTTAAAAGTCCCGACTCTTCCAACAGCTTGATTCCGATAGAGGGTTGCGGGGAGAGCAAGATCTTGTTCATCTCTTCGGCGATGCGTTCTTTGGAGATGATTTCCAGACGGTAGGCGTTGCGGACGATGGCCTCGTAGGTTTCGGGCACAATTTGAAACCGCAGTTGCGAGGCGAACCGGATGGCGCGCAACATTCGCAAGGGGTCGTCAGAAAAGGTGATGTCAGGATCTAATGGCGTGCGTATCAATTTGTTGCTGAGGTCTTCCAAGCCGTTGAAGCGGTCAATAATCTGACCTTTTTCCAGTCCGTTGAGGACAACAGCAAGGGCATTGATGGTGAAGTCGCGGCGGCTGAGGTCATCCTCCAGAGTACCGTCTTCCACATGAGGCTTGCGGGAGTTACGGTCGTATGACTCCTTCCGTGCGCCCACAAACTCCACAAGTTCCTCATTCCAAGTAAATTGCGCTGTTCCAAAATTTTTGTAAACGTTCACTTTCAGCTTTGGGGAGAGTTTGTGGGCCGTTGCCTTGGCCAATTCAATGCCGCTGCCGACCACCACAATGTCAATGTCTTTCGACTCGCGGTGCAGGAGCATGTCGCGCACCACGCCGCCGACAGCATACGCGCAAACGCCCGTCTCCTCGGCCACTTCGCCCACAAATTTGTAAATTGGATTACGGAGTTCTTTCAGATAGTCTTTCATATTTCCAAAAAGTGTGCAAAAATACGTTTTTTTTATTATTTTTGCCGCTCATTTAAAAAACCAGTAACTATGGAAGAGAACGTACAAAACCCTGAGGTTCCCGTCCGCTATTCTGACGAAGAGTTGGAGGAATTCCGCCAAATTATACTGGCAAAGATTGCAGAAGCCAAAAAAAGTTTGGAATTTTATGTCGAAGCAACCGGTAATTCCAACGAGGAATTGGATACGTCGCCGACATTCAAGTATTTGGAAGAGGGAAGTAATGTGCTTGCCAAGGAAGAAAATGCCCAGCAGGCCGCCCGTTTGGAGAAATTCATCAACAATCTGGAAGCCGCTTTGGGCCGCATTGAGAACAAGACTTACGGCATCTGCCGCGTCACGGGCAAGCTGATTCCTAAGGAACGCCTCCGTTGTGTACCCCACGCCACCCTCAGCGTGGAAGCCAAAAACCAACGAAAATAGACTTCTGAACGGTGGAAAAAAGTAAAAGATTAACGCTCACGGCAATCCTTGTTATTGTTGTGGCCGTTGTTATTGACCAGATTATCAAGATTTTGGTTAGGACAAATATGGCACCCGGAGAAACCCTTCCCGTCATTGGAAATTGGTTTCTTCTTCATTTTGTTGAGAATGAAGGAATTGCCTTCGGTGTCAGTTTCGGACAAAATATCGGAAAGCTGCTGCTTTCGTTGTTTCGTATCGGCGTGGTCGGCTTCCTCACCTATTACGTTTTCCGCCGCATAAAGGAAGGGAAGCTCCGCATGGGTACGGTCATCCTTTCGTCGATGGTGCTGGCTGGCGCGATGGGAAATATCATTGACTCATTGTTTTACGGTGTGATTTTCGGCTATGCGCCTATCCTTTACGGAAGCGTGGTCGATATGTTCTATTTTCCGCTGTTCCTGCTGCCCGACTGGTTCCCGATCTTCGGGGGCGAGTACTTTTTCCCCGCCGTGTTCAACTTCGCCGATAGTTGCGTCACCGTGGGACTCATCGGCCTGCTCTTCTTCCTTAAGGACTTTGCGGACGAAAAGAAGGGGGAAGGGGTATCAAGTTAAAAGTCTAAAGTTTAAAGTTTAGAGTTAAGGAGTTAAGAAGTTAATGGGTAACACCCAAAGCCCCTACTTCAGAATCTCCTTCACTTTCCGTTTGTCGCGGGTGATGAACGCGCCCGGATATTGTGCTTGTAGCTCATGGAACATCCCGTATGCCTCCTGTTTGGTGCTGAAGTTGCCCACTCGTACTTTGTGGTTAGGCGCATCGAAAACACTATAGGCCTGTGCATTAATGCCGCGGCTACGGTAATGTGCATTCAATTCATTGACAATGCTTTGGGCTTTCGCTCCAGAGCTTTCACCTGAAAACGAACCCAATTGAATGCAATAAATGTTCACTTTTTCCACTTTTTCCCACGCCTCCGAATGAAGACGGGAGGCCGCCTGCACCGACGGTTCAATGTCGTACGTAATGTTCTGCGCTGAAACGCCCGTGGAAATTCCAACCAATAAGAGGAAGCATCCGGTTATTTTAGGAAAAAGCAAAAACAGTTGTTTCATAGTTCGTTAGTGTTTCTGTTTGAAGGCTGTTACGCCGTTTTCCAAGAATTGCAGGTACTTGTCAATATCCAATTCGTAATATTGCGGGCCCGCCAGAACGGAACCGTCGGTATCCACGATGAAATAGCAAGGTTGTGAATTGCACTGGTATTTGTGCAGCCCAATGTAGGTGTTTTTTTCGCCTAACATCTTGAGAACATTGCCGTTCTCGTCCGTGAGATAGTCGCTTTCCTGTAGCTCGATGTTTTTGTCGTCAACATAGAGCGCCACCACGACAAACGATTCGGCGAATTTTTTGCGCACCCGCGGATCGCTCCACACTTTGTTCTCAACAATGCGGCAGTTGGTGCATCCGTGACCGGTAAAGTCGATAAATACGGGCTTGTTCTGTTTCTGCGCCACCTGCAGAGCCTGGTCATAGTCGAAATAACCTTTGATTCCGAAGGGCAGTTTCAATTTATCTGCGTAATGCGGGCTTTCAATGTTGCTGTTTTGTGCTGTTCCTGAAAGGGAAATGCTCTCCAATTCTTCACGGACAATATCCTGAATCACAAAATCTTGCGTCTCAACTGGCGGCAGCCAGCCCGAAATGGCATTCAGTGGAGCACCCCACATCCCGGGGATCATATAGACAACGAAGGTGAAGGTGAAGATGGCGGCAATGAACCGGACGGGACTTTTTTGCACCGGAAATTCGTCATCGGCAGGGAAGCGGATTTTGCCGAGGAGGTAAAATCCAAGCAGAGAAAAGATCACAATCCAGAAGGCGAGATAAACCTCACGGTCAAGAAGGCCCCAGTGGTAGGTCTGGTCGGGAACGTTGAGGAACTTCAAAGCGAAAGCCAATTCGATGAAAGCGAGGATCACCTTGAGGGTGTTCATCCAGCCGCCCGATTTAGGCATCTTACCTAACAGACTGGGAAACAATGCGAAAAGGGTAAACGGAACGGCGATACCGAGGGAGAATCCCAGCATGCCGATAATCGGTTTCAAGAAAGAGCCGCCCGCCGCGTTCAACGCCACCGCACCGGCGATTGGCAGGGTGCAGGAGAAAGAGACCAGCACCAAAGTCAGCGCCATAAAGAAGGTACCGACCAAGCCGCCTCTCTGCTCATTTTTGGCAGACTTGTTTACCCAGCTGCTCGGCAGGGTGATTTCGAAATAGCCGAACAACGATATGGCAAAGATAATGAAGATGATGGCGAACAAGACGTTTGGAATCCAGTGCGTGCTAAGGATATTGGCAAAATCGGGACCAAATATTGCTGCCAGAATTATGCCGAACAGAACAAAAATCACCACGATGGAAAGGCCATAGAAGAGGGCTTCCATCTTGCCTTTTTTACCTTTTTTGAGGAAGAAGGAAACGGTCATCGGAATCATCGGGAAGACGCAGGGCATCAGCAGGCCGATGAGGCCGCCGCCGATGGAGGTGAGGAAAAATATCCACAGGGACTCCTCTTTCTTTTCGGAAGGTTCTGCGGTTTCCGGCTGTGGCTGAATGACCGCAGTGGTTGGTGCGGGCTCTCCCGCCACTTCCGCAGGTTCGCCCTCTTCGCTGGCAGGTTCGTCTTCGGCGGCGGCCTCCGCCGTTGCATCGGAGCCGTTGGTGGCGGGTACGGAAAAGACGAATTTATCCTGCACCTGCGTACAACGCCCGTCTATGCAGGCTTGTCCCGACAAGCTCCCCTTGATTGTAAATGACTTATCAGGAGTTTTAATCTTGATTTTCTGTTTGAACGTCACCTGTGTGGTGAAGTACTTGGAGTACATTTGGAACATCGAATCGTACGACACTTTCGGTTTGGGCTCGATAGTCTTGCCAATGGTCTCATAATTGGCTGACGGCGTTAACTTGATTTCCAACGGCAGCTCCATACCATCGTGCTGAATGGCATATAAATGCCAGTCTTTCTGAATGGTGGCTTTGAGAAGAAGCTCCGCTTCCGTGTCCGAAATTCGATTGACATCATACTTCCATTTCACCGGAGATTCAACCTGGGCAAAAGAAATTAAGAAGCTGATACAAAGAAAAATAGCGGCGAAAAGTTTTTTCATCACAATTCGATGGATTTGTGTAACAATGGGCGGCAAAAATAGTAAAAATAAACGTATTTTTGCACCCCATATAATATTGTATAGATTTATCAACTAAAAACACGAATATGAAAGGAATCATTTTGGCCGGCGGATCCGGCACACGGCTTCACCCCTTGACCTTGGCCATGAGCAAACAGCTAATGCCGATTTACAACAAACCGATGATTTACTATCCGCTTTCCACGCTGCTTTCGGCGGGGATTCGCGATATCCTCATCATTTCCACCCCTACCGATCTTCCTCATTTTGAACGCCTTCTCGGTGATGGCAGCCGCATCGGGTGCCATTTCGAGTATGTGGTACAGCATGTGCCGAACGGTCTGGCGCAGGCGTTTGTCCTTGGTGCTGACTTCATCGGCAAAGATAAAGCAGCTTTGGTCTTGGGTGATAACATCTTCTATGGCAGTTCGTTTGAGCACAATCTGCACCTCAACAACGACCCCGACGGCGGCATTGTCTTTGCCTACCACGTTTCCGACCCCGAACGGTACGGTGTGGTGGAGTTCGATGAAAACATGAACGCCGTCTCCATTGAGGAGAAGCCGAAACAGCCCAAGTCGAACTATGCTGTGCCGGGACTCTACTTCTACGACAACTCCGTGGTGGAAGTGGCTCGCAACATCAAACCAAGTGCCCGTGGCGAGTACGAAATTACCGATGTAAACAAATACTATTTGGAACATAAGAAGTTGAAAGTCTGTAAGATAGATAGAGGTACGGCATGGCTTGACACCGGCACGTTCCGCTCCCTTATTGAAGCCACCCAATTCGTTCAAGTGGTGGAGGAACGTCAGGGGCTGATGGTCGGTTGTATTGAAGAAATCGCTTATAAACAAGGTTTTATTGATGCCGAACAACTCCTCCGAATTGCCGAGCCACTCCGTAAAAGCGGCTATGGCGAATATTTGGTGAAATTGGTGAAATAGCTCCTATCTCAATCTAATAAATGATTTTTATGAAGAAAATCCTACTCGCTTTTGTGGTGCTTTTTTCGGGCGTCACTCTTTTCGGACAAACAGAATTAATTGATTTACAGGGTGTTTTCAAAGGAAAATACCGTTATGACCGTCTTCCGTCCTTGCAATGGCGGCCCGCGGGTAACCAATATTCCTATTATGATAAGGAAAAGGATGCGGTAATTGGTGTGGATTTTGCCAAAGGAAAAGAAGCGGAACTGTTCAGGTTCCAGCAATTTTATGACTATTTTGCAAAAGTCAATGGTCAAAAGAATCTTGATGCTGCCAGTTTCCGGTCACAAGGTGGACGAGTTTCAACTGCTTTTTCTTGGAAAGATGACCAAACCCTCATTTTTGATTTTGTAAACCCTTCTGATAAAAACACTTACCACGCGACGTATAGTTTTGCCACCAAAAGTTTCCAAATAGCACTGGCTAATGGTGAAACAGAAACCCCTGTGGATGAATCCACTGACGGCCTCATCCGCATCTCCAATTTTGAAGGTGAAGAAGGCTATTTCGTGACAAATGGAAAGGAACATTACCTCCTCTGTCCAGACACAGGTGAGCATATTGTCTTCGGCGAGCCCGTCCACCGCAGCGAATGGAACATCAACGAGGGCTGGTACTTCTCCCCGAACAGCGGTTACATCGCCTTCTACCGTATGGACGAGTCGATGGTCGAAGACTACCCGCTTCTCCAGACGAGCGACGGTGATGGTGCTGCCCACATTGCCTATTTCAAAAACATAAAATATCCGATGGCCGGACGCACTAGCCATCAGGTGAAAGTCGGCATTTTTGATATAGCGCAATCGTTCCAACAGAAAAAAACGGTTTATCATTACATCCAAACGGATTTGAGAGATGGGGAATTCTTGACGAACGTAACCTTTTCGCCTGATGAGAAATATTTGTATATCACGCACTTGAACCGTGAACAGAACCATTCCAAACTGATTCGGTACGATGTGGCTACTGGGAAGAAAATTGGCACAGTACTCGAAGAAAGGGACGATCGTTTTGTGGAACCGCAAACCCGTATGATTTTCCTGAAGGACGGCCGTTTCATCTGGCAGAGCGACCGCGACGGCTGGAATCATTTTTATCTCTACCAGTTTGATGGAACATTGGTAAAGCAAATCACCAAAGGTAACTGGCCCGTACTCGAATCCTTGGGGCTCGACGAAAAAGAGGAATTCCTCTATTTTATGACCAACAAGGACAATCCCGTTGATCACTACCTCTATTCGGTGAATTTGAAAACGGGTGATTTAAAGCAGCTTACAAAACAATCGGGAACACATACCATTGTTCTTTCCAATGATAAAAAGTACTTTTTGGACTACTTTTCGAGCCTTCATGTGCCGTTCCAGATTTACGCGGGTAGCACAGATGGAAAAACCTACAAGAAGATTTTTGAATCGAAAAATCCTTACGGGAATCTGAAATTGGGTACGGATACGATTTTTTCTCTGAAAAATTCGCACGGCGACGACCTCTATTGCGAGATGATCCTTCCGCCTGATTTCAACCAAAACAAGAAGTATCCTTGCTTGGTTTATGTTTACGGAGGTCCTCATTCACAGTTGGTTACGAATACTTTTATGACGGCTGGCGTGTTTTTGAACTATATGGCGCAAAAGGGGTATGTGATTTTCGTGATGGATAACCGTGGGACGAACAACCGTGGCGCCGAATTTGAGAAGTGCATCCACCGCCAGCTGGGCGTTTGCGAAAGCGAGGACCAGATGGTGGGCATCCGCTACCTCCAGTCGTTGCCCTATATTGACAAGGAGCGGATGGGCATTGACGGTTGGAGCTTCGGCGGCTTCATGACTTTGACGATGGTGACGGAGCATCCGGAAGTGTTCCGCTCGGCATCGTGCGGCGGCCCCGTCGTAAATTGGGAGTGGTACGAAATTATGTACGGGGAACGCTATATGGACACCCCGCAGGAAAATCCCGATGGTTACGCAAAGGCTTGTATCATTCCGAAAATCAAGAACTTGAAGTGCCCCTTGCTGATTATGCACGGCCAGCAGGACAACACCGTCGTACAGCAGCACAGTTTGGAATTGCTCCACCAGTCGGTGCTGGACGATGTGCAGATCCAGTACTTCCCTTACACCACCCACGAGCATAATGTGCGGGGGCTCGATCGTGTGCAGATGTGGCACAAGATAGAACAGTTCCACGATCAGTATTTGATGAAATAATGCAATTTTTTGGCATAATAACAAATAAGTACTTTTATGAATCAAGCGGCATTTAATCGGTACATTTGGTTGATTGATACCATTTATAAAGCTGAAAAAGAAGGTATTACATACGAAAATATCGTCCAAAAATGGAATGAGAGCAACCTTTCCAACGGGCGTCCTTATCCGGTGAGAACCTTCCATAACCATCGGAAAGAAATCAAAAGCGTATTCAATATTGACATTAAGTGCAAGAAGAGCAGCAACAGTTACTACATCGCGGACACGGGTGTGGCGAACAGCAATATGCAGAAACTATTGGAGTTGGTGGCGGTGAACCAGCTGCTGGACGGAAGCCCCGAATTGGTGGTGCACTTGAGGGCGGAATTGCGTCCAGGCGGCGAATGTTACCTTGCCAAATTGATGCAAGCGATTTCCCAAAAGCGCCTGCTGAAGCTGGAATACAAGCCCTATTGGTCGGAAAAAATGCTGAAGTATCCGTTCTTTGCCCCATACGCCATCAAGGAGTTCAAGGGCAGCTGGTACTTGCTCGGACAACGCGGCACCAGTACGATTGAACTGGTTGATTTGAAAAAAGTTACCTCTGTCAGCATGCTGAATGATACCTTCGTGATGCCTTCAAACGAGGAGATTTTGCGTCTTTTAAATGAAAATTACGGAAGTGTAGTTGAAAATATTGAAACAGAGGAGATTATGGTTAAAGTCGGGGCGCAAATTGCAGCCTACTTGCGTAATTTTCCCTTGCATACCTCACAACGGGAAATCGAGCGCAAACGCGGCTATGCCGTTTTCTACTATTGCCTGAAACCCAATTCCGATTTCCGTCGCGAACTTCTCTCTTTTGGCACCGGTGTTGAGGTGGTGGCGCCGCAACATCTTCGTGCCGAATTGTCAACGGACGCTAAGACCATTGCGAAGAAAAATTCATAGCTTATTTATCATAAAATGAGAAATATAGCTATCATCGGGGCAGGGGCTGCCGGACTATTTGCCGCAGAAATGTTTTCAGCGGATAACCATCTGACCATTACCGTTTTTGAAAAAGCACAAAAGGTGGGTACCAAGCTCCGTGCTTCGGGCGGTGGTCGAGCCAATCTGATGAATACTCAAATAGACGGTGCTTGCTATAACCATCCGGATTTTATCAATAATCTTTTGAAATCCGTTGATTACAAGGTGATTAAAAACGAGTTTGAAAAGATGGGGCTGCGCCTTACTGCTGATGAGGAAGGGCGGGTGTATCCTGGCACTCTTTTTTCACAGACCGTCATCGATGTCCTTTTGCATAATTTGGGCGAAAAGGTGCAGATTATCACCGATTTTGAGGTGAAAAAGTTGCAGAATTCCAATGGCAAATGGCGGGTTAACGAGGAAAAGGTACTATATGATGACATTCTGTTGGCTTCGGGGTCTCCTGCGGGGATGATTGCTAAAAATCGGCAGAGTTATAATAGTTATCTGTCAGATTTAAAATTAGTTGAAACAGAACAGGTACCCTCATTAGTTGGATTTAAGTTGAAAAAATACCCGAAAGAGTTGTCGGGTTGTCGTGCCCGCGCCGCTGTCACGTTACTACAGGATGGAAACGCCGTTTTTACGGAAATCGGCGAGGTGATGTTTAAAGATGACGGCATCTCCGGAATCGTCGTGCTGAATGTGTCAGCTCATTACAACCGTCTGAAAACCAAGGAGAATTGTTCGTTATCCTTGAATTTCCTTTACGATGATGAGACATTTGATGTTAAAGGGTATTTGAAGAAATTTGGTGATTTGTCGGGACTTCTTCATCCAAAATTAAACCGTTTTTATCAGAAAAATCCTTTTAATTTACGGAATTTTCAAATGGAAATTGCCGGATTATATGATATGGAGTTTGCCCAAGTCTGTCATGGCGGAATTTCCCTGGATGAGGTGGATGACAAGTTTGCCTTGCGCCGTTATCCGAATCTTTATGCAGTAGGGGAACTGCTTGATATAGACGGAGTTTGTGGCGGATATAATCTCTTTTTTGCTTTTGCCAGCGCCTATCGGGCGACTAAGGCGATTTTGGGAAATAGTTAATATTGGGAGTAGATGAAGGACTTTCAGATAGCAAATATCCGTGTATCCGTTACTGTGCCAGTGGAATCGTTGAAGCCACTGGTTTTGAGGAAGTTCCGTATCAAGGAAGAGGAAGTCGAATTGTTTCGGATCCTCCGTTCGTCAGTGGATGCGCGGAAGAGGAATGACGTGGTTTATGACTACCGTGTCCGGGTGGTGCTTAAGGTCGCCCGCCCCGACCTCTGCGGGCATCCCGACATCACGCCTTACACGCCGCCCGCCCCGATGACTTACGGTGAATGGCGGTTTCCCGAACCACCTGTCATTGTCGGCTTCGGACCTGCCGGTATGTTTGCTGCCCTCTACCTCGCCCGCTGCGGAGCTAAGCCCATCGTGATTGAACGCGGCGGCAAGGTGGAGGACCGTCGGCGCGATGTCGATAACTTTTTGAAAACAAGAATTTTAAATCCCGACTCCAACATCCAGTTTGGAGAGGGCGGCGCTGGCACCTTCTCCGACGGAAAACTGACAACCAACCTCCATAACGAATGGATCGGCTTCGTTTTGGAAGAGTTCTACAAGCACGGGGCCACCGAAGATGTCACGTACGCCGCCAATCCGCACGTCGGAACTGACTACTTAGAGAAGGTGGTCCGTAACATCCGTGAGGAAATCATTGGGCTTGGCGGGACATTCCATTTCAACACCTGCTTCCTGAATTATGAAAAAAATCGGCAGGATAGTTTGAAAGTGGAATGTTCCAATAATTTGGTTTTCAACACAAAACATCTTTTGCTATGTATCGGGCATTCGGCTCGGGATACGATTCGTCATTTATATGCAAAGGGATTGGCGATGGAAGCCAAAGCATTTTCCATTGGGGTGCGGGTGGAACATTTGCAGCGGAAAATTAATGCGATGCAATACGGACGTTTCGCGTCCTATTTGCCGGCAGCGTCGTACAAAGCGGCCGTCCATTTGCCTGACGGACGGGGCGTTTATACCTTCTGTATGTGTCCGGGCGGCACGGTGATGGCCTCTGCCAGCGAAAATGAAACTATCGTTACCAACGGGATGAGCGAAAAGAGCCGTTCGGGGAAAAATGCCAACAGCGCCCTTTTGGTCGGTGTGGAACCTGCTGATTTCTACAAAGATAGCCCGTTGGATGGACTTGCATTCCAAGAACAGTTCGAGCGGAAAGCTTTCGAGGTCTCCCGTGATTACCGCGCTCCGGCCAACCTGATGAAGGAGTTTCTGCAGGGCACGGTCGCCACGGCGGTGCGTAGTGTGAAGCCGTCGTACCAGCACGGCATCACCTTCTGTGACCTCAGCCGTTGCCTTCCCGATTATGTGGTACGTTCCCTGCGAGGAGCCATTCCGTTGATTGACAGACGATTGAAAGGGTTCAATGATGCCGATGCTGTTCTGACAGGTGTGGAGACGCGCTCGTCGTCACCGGTTCGGATTTTGCGTAACGAACAGCGGGAAAGCAACATCTCTGGCATATATCCTGTAGGGGAAGGGGCGGGCTACGCGGGGGGTATCACCTCCGCCGCCATCGACGGCCTCCGGACAGCGATGGCGATAATGACGATAGAAAAAGATTCCCCTTCTTTATAGGGTGGCCGTAGGCCGGGGTAGTAAAAGATATTATTTCCTTCCGAAATCCGCAGGAATCTCACCCCACGCTTTCGTGTTCCACTTTACAATCGGATTTTGGAACGTGTTGTTTTTCAGCCAGTTTTCGGCGCGGTTGAGCAGGTCGAAAAGGAGGGCGTTCTCTTCGGTCGGCAGTACGATGGACTTGTGTTTCTTGTGGCGCACCCACGAAATGGCGGTGATGCTGTCGGTATAGATGGGGATGGTGCGTCCCTGCTGTTTCAGAAGGGCCAGTCCGTGTACTAAAGCCAGAAATTCGCCCATGTTGTTGGTGCCACCGTTGAAGGGCCCACGGTGGAAAATCACCTGTCCTGTGCGGGTGTCCACGCCGCGGTACTCCATCACCCGCGTCACCATATTACAGGCCGCATCCACGCAGATGCTGTCTAAAACCGGCTTTGGGTCGGTGCTGCTGGCAAAGGTCGGCTTTTCCGTAGGGATGATGGGATGTTCTTGATAATAAGCTTTATATCCTTCACGAAAGTATTTTTGCGCATCCGTTATGGAGTCAAAAGATTTGTATTTCGCCCCGGCAAACTGATCCACCTGCGCCTTCGCATCCGACCAATTATCATATATACCGGGGGTCCGTCCCTCCCATACCACATAGAATTTCTTTCCAGGCATCTTCGATCTTTTTAGTAAAACATTATCAATTTTTCCATTATTTTGAGACACAATACGATACAGAAAACTATCATTAAAGAAATTAGTGTAATTTTGCGCTCGAATTGCAGCCGCAAAGGTACTATCATTTTTTGAAAACTTTAAAGCAGAATGAAAAATATACGAACTTTTGTCTCATTTTTAACTATCGCTCTTATTTTCAGTGTGATAACTGTCGGTTGTCATCGGGATACGCTGACGGAAAAGGATATAAAAGTCAATCCCAAGAATGGTTTTGCGGTTACTCATACCTTTGAAAATGGCATTTGGACTTTCCCCAAAGTGGATGACGGTATTGACAAGGAACTTCATCTAACGGGCACGTTCCCGAACCCGCAGGAGTTTTACAAACTTATGGTTATTGTGGATTTTTATGGAGATGTCCAAGCAAAATCGTTACCATTGGTAATTACTACCACTTCACCAGATGGCAATAGTATGCAGAGTACCAATGTGTTAGTGGAGTTCAACGATGAAGAAACGGTAACAGAACTTGGGGAGGAAAATGCCAAAAAATTGCTGCGTGCCACCAAGGTCATCTATCCGTCGAAACAGTTTGCCGAAGAGGGAACTTACCATTTTACGGTCTATTCCAAATATTCAAAAATGTCGCTGCAAGGGGTGAAATCTCTCACAATTGCTGCACAAAAAGTTGAAAAATAGCATGTTACAAAAAGGAAAACTTTTTATTGCTCTGTTGGCTGCTGCGGTTTTTTTAGTCGCCTGCAACGGTTATGAACACGAAACCATTCCCAATGTGAAAGTCAATTTCACGATTTATCCGGACAGCCCTAATTATGTGAACTTGAACTATATTGGCGGACACGAGTATGTGACGGGTGGCGTGCAGGGCATCATCATCTATCGGGTGGATCAATTCACCTTTGTGGCTTACGACCGTGCCTGCCCCTACGACTGGGAGGAGCACGACTCTTGGCTTTGGGTCGATGAAAGCGGCATCCTCATCAAGGATTCGCTGTGCGGCTCCGTTTTCAATATCCTTGACGGTTCCGTCATCAGCGGCCCGAGCAAATACAATTTAAAGTTTTACAAGACGATGTACGACGGTCGGCGGCTCCGTGTTTACAACTGAGCAACGAGCGTACTGACCAGTTTCACCATATTTGGTTCGGCCTTTTTGGCTGCATTGAGCACCTCTTCGTGCGACACTTTTTCGATAGGTCCCACGCCGCCTAAGTCGGTGATGACGGAGAGTGCGAAGACCTCCATACCGAGGAAGCGGGCGACGATGGTTTCTGGCACGGTGGACATTCCGACCGCGTCGGCGCCCAGAATGTGATACATCCGATATTCCGCAGGCGTTTCGTAGCTCGGTCCTTTAACACCCACATACACACCGTGTTGCAGCTTGATATTCAGTTCCTCCCCGATTTTTTTCGCCAGTTTGACCCACCGTTTCGAATAGGCCTCGCTCATATCGGGAAAACGCGGGCCGAGTTCGTCGATGTTGGGACCGAGTAGCGGGTTGTCGGCCATCATATTGATATGGTCGGTGATAATCATAATGTCGGCGACATCGAAGGTGGGGTTCATTCCGCCAGCGGCGTTGGAAAGCACCAACTTCTTGATTCCCATTTGGTTCATCACAAAGATGGGGAAGGTCACCGTCTTCATCGGATGCCCTTCGTAGTAGTGGAAACGACCGCTCATCACCATCACGGGACGGCCGTTGAGCTTGCCGAAAATCATCGTGGCCTTGTGGCCGGCCACATTGGAAACGGGGAAGTTCGGAATCTCGCGGTAGGGGATTTCCTGCTCGATGTCAATGTGTTTGACCAAACCGCCCAATCCGGAGCCCAAAACGATGGCCACTTCCGGCTTTGTGGTGATTCTGCTTTCCAAAAACTGCGCCGTTTCTTTGATTTTTTCCAACATAATGATTATCTTTTAATGAATTAGATTTCAAAAAATTACATTCAATTTTCAAGAAAAATCCTCTTGAAAGAACGAGCCGCAAAGATACGATTATTTTCAGACTTCCTTTACCATCCTGTTGAACCTATCTTCCTCCCCAAACAAGAATTCCACCCGTACGGGCACTACAAAAATGGGAAGTCTGTCGGTGAGGGCTTTCAGCTCCGGAAGTTGAAGTCGGACAAAATCTTTTTCCGTCGTAAAGAGGACGGCGGAACCGCCTTTTTCTGCTACTTTTTTACAGAGTGATGCCATTTCACCTGCGGTGAATGAATGATGGTCACCGTATTCAAGGAGTTCAATATCAGCGAAATGAGTTCTTACTTCGTGATAGAGGTTTTTTGGATTGGCGATGCCCGTAAGCAAAATCAGCGGTGTGTTAGACGTGAGGGTGAGGTTCTGGGCGGCAACGGTAGCGGCAACGGGCTCCCCGTAGGCAAGGGTGGTGAAAAAGCATCGTTGGGTGTCACGGAGTTTCAGCTTTTGCCGGATGCTTTCGGCCTCCTCCTTTGTCAGCGACTGCGGGCACTTGGTGACGATCACCATGTCGGCGTTGGCCGCGGTCGAAGGGAATTCCCGTAAGCGGCCGGCGGGCATCGGGAAATCGTTATAGTAGGGGCGGGCGTAGTCCGTCAGCAGCAGGTTGAGGTCGCACCGGACCGACAGGTGCTGGTAGGCATCGTCCAGAAGCACGATGTCGGGAGGGACCACCACACGTTCCAACCGCCGCAAGCCTTCAGCACGGTCTTCGCACACAACGACCTGAACATCAGGGAACTTATGATGGAGTTGGGTGGGCTCGTCACCGAAGGTGGCCGCCGTAACCTCCACATCGGCATTATCGGAGTTCAAGTACCCTTTCGTCTTCCGCCGGTAGCCGCGGCTGAGGGTGGCCACACGACGGTCGGTCTGGAACAGCCGTATCAAATACTCCACCATCGGGGTCTTGCCGGTACCGCCGACCGCCAAGTTCCCTATGCAAATTGTTGGCAGAGTGGAACGATAGGAGTGAAGCCATCCGATTTTGTATAATCCTCTGCGTACCAATCCGATGATGCCGTAAACAGCACCCAAAGGAAGTATCAGTATGGACAGGATTTTTTTCACTCAGACAGGTGGTTTAGCCAATCGGCGACCTCATAGGAAGAGATGAGATTCATGCATTTGAAGTGCCGGTGCGGGCATTTTTTGAAACCCAACTTGGAGCAGGGCCGGCAAAACAGGGAGTTGACTTCAAAGATGCGGGCTTTAGGTGCGTCGGGCTTGGTATAGGGGTACATGCCCAGCTCAGGAACCGTGTTGCCCCAAAGGGAGGCGATGGGTTTTCCGAGTGCGGCGGCAATGTGCATGATGCCCGTGTCGCCCGTCAGCACGCCGTCACTTTGTGCCACCACCGAGGCCGTGGTGTTGATGTTGAACTTTCCGCACAAGTTCAATGCCTTGCCATTCATTTGAGTCTCAATGATTTCTGCGGTTTTGGCATCGTTTTTGTCGCCTAAAAGCACCATCGGCTTATACAGTTGGTTTCCGATTTCAATGATTTTTTCTACCGGGATTCGCTTGGTGGCATGCGCCGCTCCGACCGCCACCGCAATGTACCCGTCTTCGAAACTGGCAGGAAGATCCTCAATATCAAAGATATCTTCTTCAGGAATAAAGTAATCAAGACCTTTGCCGTCATTGATTACCCCGAGTTCTTCCGCTGCTTTGAAGTAGCGATCCACAATGTGGATGGCGGGCAGGAAGTTGATTTTCGCCCGTACCAGCACCATTTTCTTGATATTATGCTTTGGAAAGCTACGGTGTGGGCAATCCAGCTTCCGTATGATTTTTTTGGAACGGAAATTATGCTGTAAATCAATGATATAGTCGAAATTTTCCGCTTTCAGTTCCGACACCAGTGAGTCGGTGTCCCCTTTGTACGTGTGGATGGCATCCACGTAAGGGTTGCTTTTCAGGAGAATTTCATTAGATTTTTTTACCAAATAGTGCAGTTCCACATTTGGAATTTGCTGTTTTACAGCACGAATAACGGGCGTGGTGAGCACAATGTCACCGATGGAACTGAAACGGATGATGAGGATTTTCCGTCGCGACGGAGGTTGTGATTCGTTCATTGTATTACCAATCGTTATCTTCTTTGTGGTTCAATTCTTTTCCATAGTGGGTTTTCACAGGATTAGCATAGATTTGCAGTAGGTAGCTTTTCATTTTATCAGCAGCAACATCCTCCACAATGGATTGTTTATCAATATATTGTAAGAATTCTTCTTTTTGTTTTGGGGTATAGAACTCTGCAAATTCATGGCATTGTTCTAAATAATCGTAGGCGATGTAGTTGGTAGCGAAAAGGTGGTAGTTTTGGTAGATTTGTTGGTCAATGATTTTGGCGACCTCGTTCAATTTGTCGTTTTTCCGCAAATCAGGAGAAATCGTATCTAATTGTTCATCAATAGGTTTGCCGATGACAAAGTTCACTTCGCCTTTCCAGCCGAAAATGCCTTGTTTCATGCTGTTGAAGTCTTCGCCAGGTTTTTTGACATATTTTTCTTTTTCAGAAAGTGCCAATTCTCTGGCTTTCAGCTGGTCGCACGGCTCGTATTCGTAAGAGACGGTCAGCGGGGTGATGTGTATTTCCTTCAAAACCTCGATGACATCGCGGCTTTCGTCGTAGAAAGTCAGCATTTTGATGAGTCCTTGCTGGGTTTTGTCGAGGCCGTCCTTGGTTCTTCCATTTCTTTGGGCGATCCACACCGATTCGTTTTCCTCGAACATACTATAATGGATGTATTCCGATAACAATTTGGAATTCAACAGTTTTTCCCGTATTCCACCGTTCCTTTTTACGAGAAACATCTTGTTCATTTTGGCGATATTCAGCAAGAGGGGAGTGGATACGAGGTTGTTACCGATGGCGATCTTGGAGGAATTCACGTTATTTGCAAAAAAATAGAGTTGCAGATAGGCCGAATCCATAATGATGTCGCGGTGGTTGGCGATGTACAGATAGGCTTTGTCTCTTTCTATATTTTCAAGACCGTTGTAAGAGACCTTGCTGGTGGTTTTATCGGAAAAGTATTTAAGGAAACGTCCCGGAAGTGCTTTTTGGAAGGCGTAATGGCTTTCATAGCTTTTACATTCCTCCTTCAGGCTTTCAACGGTTATACCCATATCCAACTTGTTGAGCACTTGGTTAAAAGTCTCATCTGCAAAGATTTCCCGTCGCACGAGGATAGCCTCACGCAGGTTGAAGTGCCGTATTTCATCAAATTTGTCGGTCATAGAATCCGTCAAAATAACGGCGGCAAAGATACGGCAAAAAAATAAATGTGGCTTTAACTTTTTTTAAAAGTTACGAAAGGTCAAAAGTTATTCGTTTGACCGGATGGTGTCGGGGTCGATTTCGAGGATGCGGCGCGGATTCTTGGGTCGCAGGATGGGCTTCCGTGCGGGCTTTTGCTCGGCTACGGTGTCGGTTACGGCAGCTTTGGGGGCTTCGTCCGTCACTTCCGAAGCGACAGGTTTGCGGCGTGGCGCCGGCACTACCGCCTCTTCTACGGGCTCTTCCGTCAACTCCTCGACTGTTGCGGTGTCGGCAACGACCAACGTCGGTTCTTCGGCGGGAGTCTCTTCCACCACAATGGTCGGTACCGCCTCGTCAGCTTGGAAAAAATACCGTATGCCAAACCAGCTTCCGACGGAAACAATGGCAACGGAAACAATAGCTATAATAACTGATTGTGTGACAGTTAGTGCAGACTTCAATCCAGCTTTTCTGGCAAAACTATGCCAAGAAGAAGCAGAGTATGAGTACTCCTTCTGTTCTACTTTTTCTTTGATGATTTGGTCGAAGTCCGTCATTTATCTGGTTATTTCGTGGATCATTTCTTTCAGTTTTGTTCGGGCGAAATTGAGGTGCCAATGGGAGGTTCCTTCCTTCATTTGCAGTATTTCAGCGATTTCGGCGTGCGGATAACCTTCAAAAACATAGAGGTTGAAAACGCTTCGCGTGGTGGGCGGCAGTTGCTGGATCAACGACAGCAGCTCGTCCGTCGTAATTTTGGAAAGAGCCGTGTTTTCGTCGAAATTGTGGATTTCCACTTCGGAAATATCCTCAATATCAGTCATTTGTGTCAGTGTCTTGTACTTCCGCTGATAGTCGATGGCGGCATTGACCACCACACGTTTCAACCATGCTTTGAAAGAACCTTCCGCGAATTTGTCAAGATTGGCGAAAATCTTGATGAAGCCTTCGCTGAGCATATCCTGCGCCTCGTCTTCGTCCTTCGCGTATCGCATACAGACGGCCATCACCTCACTGTAGAACAGCTTGAAAAACTGGTGCTGTGCGCGCCTTTTTTCGGCGCGGCAGTCGGCAATCAGCTGCTTCAATTCCTCTTCTGTCGTCTGCTTGAACATATTCTAAAACGGAAGTCGGTTCTTAAATCTTGGGTTGTTTTTTCACTTTTTACAAATTTTCGCGGAAGTCGTGTTTCAACGGTATCTTAAGATCTTGCAGCACAGAGGCTTTCACGTTTAGAGTGAAGCTCCAGCCGCGGCGTGGTCCGAATGGAATGAAGTTGAAACGCATCTCCCAGCAATGTAGGTCGCGGTAAATATCTATGGAGGTGTAGGATATGTCGCGGTTGGTAATATCGTAGCCGGTGGTGAATCCGATCTTCCACTTTTTGGTGATATTGAACTCGCCACTCACATTGATGGTTTGGATTATCCGACCTATATGTGACTTTTCTGCCTCCGACATCAGGATGTCGTATAATGCCAAATTGTTGTAGCTCATATAGAAATAGGGATTGTCTCGAGAAGTATAGGCAAAGGAGTAGTTGATGGTCAGCGACCACGGCGTGTTGAAGTCGGGCCGATGGGTGGGCATCCCGAGGGTGTTTTCGGTGAAAAGTTCCGGTTGCTGCTCCTGTTGTTTTTTCTCCTTTTTTTCATTTTTACCTTTAAAAAACTCCTGATTCAGCGTCCAGTTCAGTCCGATAGTCACATCGGTAGAGGAGAGACGAAGCAAGCGCTTGTTCTCCTTGAGTTCTGTCCGGTTGATGCGGACACCCTGCGCATTGTAGCAATAGGGGTCGAAGCCGAGGCTGAAGGTGATATACAGCTGTTTGAAGAGCGTGGTTCTTCCCGAAATGGTGAACATTGACCAGTTCATGGAGTCGGCGGCGAAGTCGTAATATTCTGATAACGTGAGATTTTCAATAAGAACGATTTTTTTTGTCCCCGTAATGGTGTCTTTCCGCGACCGCACCTTCATTTCGATATTGTTGCTGATGCTGATTTTGGCGATAGCGGACGACCGGTCGGAAACGCCGCCGAAAATAGAGTTTGCAAAGTAGGAATAGCGGGTCCATTGTCCGGTGATGGTGTTAAAATACTCGCCGAAAGTATTGCCGCTGAGGTTGGGGATGTAGCTGAAGCTTAAGTCGGGGGACATCACGTGACGGATCGCCAAAAGCCCGCCTTTCTTAAACTGGTACATAAAATAGACCTTGGTGGTGAGTCCTGTGGTGATGTTGAGGTCGTGAAGGGCATAGAAATTGCGGTGGAAGACGTTATTAACATGCCCAATCACCACATCGTCGGTGGTGTCGGTCACAAATTGCTGCTCCTCCGACTGCAAGTACCATTTTTCGGTCAGGCTCACTGTCGTGTTCCAGTTGATGAGCTTGGCAATCTTAATAGGGATGGTCAGAGGGATGTTGTGCCGCCATCCCAACTGCATTTTCTCCCACGTCTCCGCTTTGAGAATCATGGAATCTTGCGTAGCTATCTTATTGGTGAACTGTGAACTCCATTTGAGAGAAATGTTGTCCCACCATTTGAGGGCCGAAGTTTTGTTCTTTTTTCGGAACGGGTAGAACTGGTTGACCGACATGCTGATGTCAGGCAGAAGGAAGTCCATCTGTCCGGTTTTCGTGTTCTGGTTGTAGGAAGCGGTGATGTCAGCGAAAAAGATCCCTTTTACGCTGGTTGAAAGATTTAGTTTTGATGTATATTGGTTTGATAAATAATCATTTACGCTCGATGCGTTATACTTGTTGTAAAACAAGCTCACGATGTTTACGTGGGCAGAAAAGCGGGTGGTGGGGTGCGACTTCGCGTCCTGTTTATGATCCCAGTAAAGTTTGAAGTCGTTGGTGTGGTATCGGGAGGGGGTGTATCGTTCCCCGAAGAAGTTCTGGGCGAAGCTGATGTTCACCGCACCGGTGCATTTGTAGCGCACCACATAATTGGAACGGACTTTGGCGGCCCAGCTGCCGTTGGTGTAGATATCGCCGGCCAAAACAAGGTCGATGTTGTCGCTGATGCCGAAATAGTAACCGAAATTCTCCAGATAGAAACCGCGGTTGTTGGTTTCACCGAAGGTGGGCATGATGATGCCGGAGCGGCGGCCCTTCTTGATGGGGAAATAACCGAACGGAAGGGCAAAAAAGGTGGGCACGCCGCCGAAACTGAGGTAGGCGGGACCTGTCACAATCTTGTCGTTCGGCATCACCTTTGCCTTAGTGAAGGCGATCTCGAAATGGGGATGGTCTAGTTCGCAGGTGGTATATTTCCCGTGCCGGATGAAAGAGGTGTTGTCGTCCAGTTTTTTCACTTTTTCACCATGGATATAGCCATCACCTTCTTCTGTAATCACTTGTGTAATAATGCCTTTTGTGGTTTGGAAGTTGTACTTCAATTCGTGGGCGCGGAAGAAGGTCTCTCCCTGCTTGAAGACAGGGTAACCGTGCATATTTCCGGCAGAGTCGGCCACCCCGCAGGCATACAGCTCCTGCGATGCGAAGCCGAGCTGGATGAAGTCGGCATGCAGCTCCAAGTCCTCATAGTAAACGACGGCCTCACCGAAAAGGTAGGCCATACGGTTCTTGATATCCACCACAATGGAGTCTTTTGCATCGTAAGTGACTAATTTTTCGATAGCTCCTTTTGACAGGCGCTTGCCGTTTTCGTTCGTTTTTTGGGAGGAATCGGATGGGATTGTATCATTTTCAAAAGACAGGGAATCGGTCCGTGGGGCAATTCCGACAGAGAGGGAAAGTGTATCGGGAAGTGTGTCAATAATGGCTTGTGATTTTACACAAACGCTTAACAAACAGAATGTTATAGCGAAAAGGCATCGCAATAATAATAACAATCTGCCGTTCATTACTCGTTGCTGCAAAATCCTACTATATCTAATAATTACAATATTTTTGCGTTTTCAAAAAAGAGCCAAAAATACACAAAAATCAACCTTTATGAACACAAAAAAATGGTTTTTATTATTCATAATATTTGCATTTTTTAACGTGCAGGCGTTCCCACAGGTAAAGGACGGTATCAGCAAGGTTGTGATTGATGCCGGACACGGCGGCGAAGACCCCGGCGCTGTGGGCAGCAAGGGAAAGGAGAAGGATGTCACACTGGCCGTGGCGCTGGAACTTGGCAAGCTCATCTCGGAAAACTGCCCCGATGTCGATGTTTTCTATACCCG
Organism: uncultured Bacteroidales bacterium; assembly: GCA_947169105.1. Classification (GTDB taxonomy): domain Bacteria; phylum Bacteroidota; class Bacteroidia; order Bacteroidales; family WCHB1-69; genus UBA1756. The sequence continues at coordinate 39,763 of CAMVOL010000009.1, forward strand.
TAAAACGGATGTCTTCATCCCGCTGTACAACCGCTCCAAAATCGCCAACGACAAGCATGCCGACCTCTTCATCTCCATCCATTGCAACTCCGCCGACAACAAGACGGCCAACGGGGTGGAAACCTTCGTGATGGGACTCCACAAAACGGAGTCCAGTCTTGACGTGGCCCGCAAGGAGAACGCCTCCATGCTGTTGGAAAAGGACTACAAGAACAAATACGGTGACTTCAACCCCAATTCGCCGGAATCCTATGTCATTTTCTCGCTATATAGCAGCGCCTACTTGGAAAGTTCGGTGCAGTTGGCCTCAAAGGTGCAGAAGAACCTGCTGAAATGCACGCACTTCCGCGACCGTCAGGTGCAGCAGGCCGGCTTCTGGGTGCTACACAAGGTGGCCATGCCCAGCATCCTCGTGGAACTTGGCTTCATTTCCAACAAGTCGGAGGAGGCGCAACTACTTGACCCGACGTTCCAAAAGGCAATGGCCGCCTCGCTTTGCAACGCCTTCATCGAGTACAAGAATCAGGTGGAGGGTAACAGTGCCGCCCTCATCACCGTGCCGGAAACCAAACCGCAGCCGAAAAAGGAGGAGGCGGAGACTGCAAAACCGGAAGAGAAGCCCTCTGTTGCGGAAAAACCTGAACTTCAACCTGTTGACGACCCTGCGCCGCAGGCCGAAACAGGAGTGGTCTTCAAGGTGCAGATCTTTGCCCTGCCCGACAAACTCGGCCCCAACGACCCCAAATACGCCGGTCTGAAAAACGTGGACAAATACTTTGAAGGGAACCTTTGGAAATACACCGTTGGAAGCGAGAAGAAATTCGCTGACATCCAAGCTGTTCTGAAAACCACCAAAGAGAAATTCCCCGATGCCTTTGTCATCGCTTTCAAAGACGGGAAGAAGATTCCCGTGCCTGAAGCACGCAAACTTACAGAGTAAACTATCATTTTTTCTATGGATAATCTAAAAGAAATTTTTGTTCAAAAATGCCAGATTCCGGCAGAGTATCATCTCAATCCTTTCCCTTTTCATCAAACAAACTACCTCATCAACGGTGAGTTGCGGAAATGGGAGGGAGAATACAACGAAGTTCTTTCCCCCATATATGTAAAAGAAGGGGAAAACTGCACCCGCTCCATCGGGAGCTACCCGATGATGGGGGAGAAGGAGGCACTGGAAGCCCTTGACGCCGCCGTCGCCGCCTATAACCACGGCAACGGGGAGTGGCCCTCGATGAGTGTGGAACAACGCATCGGCTGCATCCGCAACTTTGTGATGATGATGCAGGAACAGCGCGACCTCATCGTCAACCTGCTGATGTGGGAAATCGGAAAGTCGCGGCCCGATTCCGAAAAGGAGTTCGACCGCACGGTGGATTACATCAACGATACCATCGAGGCACTCAAGCAGCTGGACAGGACTTCGTCGCGGTTCACCATCTCGCAGCACATCATCGCCCAGATCCGCCGGGCGCCCCTTGGGGTGGTGCTCTGCATGGGTCCGTTCAACTATCCTCTGAATGAGACATTTACCACATTGATTCCAGCCCTTATCATGGGCAACTGTGTGATTTTCAAACCCCCGAAACTGGGTGTGCTGCTGCACGCGCCGTTGCTGAAGGCCTTCCAGACCGCCTTCCCGAAAGGTGTCGTCAACACCATTTACGGAGAAGGTGAGAAGGTGATTACCCCCATTATGCAAAGCGGGAAAATCGATGTGTTCGCCTTCATCGGCACCAGCCGTGTGGCCGACATCCTGAAAAAACAGCACCCGCAGCCGCACCGCCTGAAATCCGTTTTGGGTCTGGATGCGAAAAATCCCGGTATCGTTCTCAAAGATGCTGATTTGCAAAACGCTGTAAACGAATGTGTTTTGGGCGCTCTTTCGTTTAATGGCCAGCGTTGTACCGCCATCAAGATCATTTTTGTCCATGAGGATATTGCGGAAACGTTTGCCACGATGATGGCGGAAGCAGTTGAGAAGCTGAAAATCGGTCTTCCCTGGACGAAAGGGGTCAACATCACCCCGCTGCCCGAGGAAAACAAGGCCGAATTTCTGCACGACCTCATTGACGATGCCGTATCGAAAGGGGCGAAATTGATGAATCCGAACGGTGGGAAAAGTCACCTTTCGCTGTTCTTCCCTGCAATCCTCTTCGGTGTTAACAAGGAGATGAAGCTTTGGAACAAGGAGCAGTTCGGCCCTGTCATCCCCATCGCCACCTACCGCTCCATCGAGGAGCCGCTGAACTACGTCGTGGAGTCGAACTATGGCCAGCAGGCCGCTGTTTTCGGGAAAGACCCCAAGGAGTTGGCACGGCTTATCGACGTGCTGGTCAATCAGGTGTGCCGCGTCAATGTCAATTCGCAGTGCCAGCGCGGTCCCGATGACTTCCCCTTCACCGGACGGAAAGACAGTGCCGAAGCCACGCTCTCGGTGTCGGACGCCCTCCGCGTCTTCTCCATCCGCACGCTGGTTTCCACCAAGGAAAACGACACGAACATCGGCATCGTCCGACAGATTTTGAAGGACGATCTCTCCACCTTCCTCAATACAGATTTTATTCTGTAGGGACTAATTTTCAATTGTTTCAATAAGAAAAGATACGGGACGGAAACCGTCGTTGCAGGAAAGCATCGCCGAGTGCGGGTTCTTCATCCAGCCGTCGTAGAAGTTGCCGCCGCCACTTGCCAGTGCCAATACAAAGGGAGCCAGCGACTGCCACGCGCTGTCGCACAGGCCGTCGGGCTTTTGCGCATCTTCGGAAACAAAAACCTCCCCCTCCTGATGGTCGCAGGCGTGTTCGATGGGGTTCTCATACTTCTCGGACAAATCTTGATAGTGGACTTTCCTTATGACGGTAATTCTGACTCTTTTCATCTTTTTTATACAGAAGAAAAACAAACAATCAGCACTAATTCCTAACTCTTGATTCCTAATTCATTTATTCTAAATATTTTACAATCTTAAAAAAAGATATTGCAAAAATAAAAAAAAGTAGTACTTTTGCAACCTCAAATCAAGCACGATCTGTTAGCTCAGTTGGTTTAGAGCGCTTGCTTGACAGGCAAGAGGTCACTGGTTCAAATCCAGTACAGATCACCAGGCAAAAAGGAACATCGGAAGGTGTTCCTTTTTTATTTTTTTACAACCTTTTGGAACTGCGTGCCCTTATTCGTATTGATTTGGAGAATATAGGTGCCGGAAGAAAGGGAACTTACATTCATTACGGCGTTGTCTTTCTGCTTTTTCAGTAACTTTCCCTGCATATCATAGAGTTCGCACGAGAAGTTGGAATTGCGGTCGCCGATTTGCAGATAGAGGCAATCTTCCACAGGATTCGGGAAAACCTGTATAGGTTCATTGTCAATATCGGAAATGGCTTCGGATGTCGGTTGGTCAAAAATAATGTCCGTCATGAACGCGAGGGCGATGCGGAAGCAAGTGTCCAATTCTTCGGGAAGCAGGGTGGTGGTTCCTTCAATGTAAAAGCAATGTTCCTTTCCCTCAAAGGTGTGGAGTTCGTGTTCCACCCCAAGCGAAGTAAGGCGCTGGTCAAGATAGTAGGAACCGTACAAATCGGGTAGAACGAGGGAGGTTACACCCAGAAAACTTCCACCGTAGGGAGCCCCGTATTCGTAAGGTACGGTTTCATCGGCGGTGCCGTGGATAAGACAGACGGGGGTGGTGTCGTCATTGCTGATGATGTTGGTGTCCATCACGCCGCCCCATTGGGCGATCAGTCCGGCGATGCGCGGGGAATACGAAAGGTATTCGGGGAATCCCGTTGTGTGAATATTTCCGAGGTCGCTATGCCCGCCGATTCCCAACCAGCCGTCGTCTTCAAACGTTTCTTCCGGTCGTTCATCGTCATCCATCCACAAGAAATACATGGAGGCGATGGTACCGGCGGAATTGCCAAGCACGAAAATGCGGTTGGTGTCAATGCCATACAAATCGCAATTCCCTTTGAAGAAACGGACGGCGGCGCTGACGTCCTGCGCGGCCATATAACCGGCACGGATGAAGTTGGTTTCCGTAATCCGATATACGGGCAGCAACCGGTAATCGATGGAGGCGACGGCATAACCGTAGTGGCTCAACGAGTCAGCGAAGGCCACCATATCGCACCAGCTGCGGTTGCCCGCGACGAAGGCGCCGCCAAACACCGTAATCACCAAAGGCCGATGGGCCATCGTGTCGTTGGCGGGTTCGTAAAAGTCAAAATAGAGCGGATCTTCCGTGTCGCTTCCGACGGGCGCACCCTGTCCGTACTGGATTTCCGAACGAACCGTAATGTCCTGGAACACACGGTTAAAAAAACGAGTACTGCTTTGGGCATAAAGCATCACGCTCGTCATCAATAAAAAGGTGATCAGTGTGATTTTTTTCATAGAAATCCATTTTTTTGAAGGCGCAAAAATACGGAAAAAATAAAAAAAGAGGAAAGCAGCGCCTTCCTCTTTTTATACAGGTAATAAAACGTAAACTATTCAATAGGGTTTCCATGAAGAACAATCACATCCTCATCGTCATTGGCTTCTTCTCCTTTTGATGATAGAGTAAGGTGTATTTTTTGGCAAACCCCAGGTTCAATGGTGACTTCACCACGCCAGCCATATTGCCAATTGTCAGTTGCAACAAGCTCATAAGTTCCTTTAGGACTATTTGGGAAATTCGCACACCTATGATCACCGCAATCAGGAACTCCTGAAGGAACTACGCCAGGATATCCTGTTTTGTCTAAAAAGTAAACAAATACAAAACGTCCCAAACTTTGTGACAAATAAACTGTTAGATCTCCACTTTCACGAACAGAGAGATTCACTGTTGCCGTTTCAAGCTTTTTGCCGTGTTTCGAAAATACTACCAGACGAACGGTGTATTCGCCAGGTTCAGAGTATTCATGTTCGATGTACAGATCGGATTGATTATATGTGTTATTTAGTGTTTCTGTTGTCCCATCGCCATAATCACAAGTATATTCGAAAACATTTGAGCATTTGATATGAAAACGTATCGGCTCGCCGACACCATAAATGTTACCACTTCGTGTTGTATAGTGATTGTTTTTAGCAGCCGTGTCATCAATAGTGAACATTACAGACGGCTGTTTGTCGCAACTGTTCAGAAAAAAGGGAAGCAAAAGGGTGAAAAGATAAAATAATTTTTTCATAATCATTTGATTTTAAAATATTTATAATTATTTGAAAACATAACGGACACTCAGACACACAGCCCAGTCAAAGAAGTGATAGTCCCAAATGTCATCGAAAACACACCCGTATCCCGGACGGAAATCGAATTGGAGTGAAACAGGTTTTTCAAATACATACTCCAACCCTAAAAGAGCACCCGCACCAGCTTTGCCGCCATGTTCAAACAATTCGTAACCAATATTGATACCGCCGCCTGCAATTCCATAAAGTCCTTTGGTAAATTGTCCCTGATATAGGAAATTCAGATTTAGTACAGGTGCAGCCCAATACATATCGAAAGGAACCCCAAGAGACACTTCAAATCCCGCCAAATCCAATTCGATGGCGAAGTGGTCTTTGATAAATGTTTTGTAGGATATGCCGTTTATATTTCCAACTACAAGCCCCAAACTGTGCTTGTATGGGAATTTTTCACTAAAAATGGCGATGTTTTCTTTGGGGGCCTTCTCTTTTTCTTCTTTCACTTTTGGGCTTTGGACGGGCTTCTCTTCATCCTTGCTCTTTGTTTGTGGTTCGGCGGCTTTCTTCTCTTCCTTTTGCTGTTCCCCTTCTGCTATGGGCGCAGGTGTTGTTTCAACATCCGCCTTGTTTTCAGCCACATTTGAACCCTGTTCAGTCACGGGTTTTGTAACAGGTTCGGATACGGTTTCTGCAGGTTTTGTTTCCGTAGCAGCCACATACGGCGACCATACGCAACGGATGCTGTTCTTGTCACTGAAGGCGCATGTTTTCACCTTACCATTGGCAGAAACAGCGTAAAAATCCAGCTTTCCGACCACCTTGTCCATTGTCCAGTAGGTGTTCCCTGTTGTCAATCCGGCGTTTTGCGATGCAAGCACCTGCAATTCATTTAGGGTAGGCAACCGCCAACCGTCCCCTTTGTTCTGGCAGGCACACACCGCGTCGGGACGGTTCAGTTTCTCGGGTTCATCGTAAGAGAAAAGGTAAAGTCCATTTGCGCCTTCCACCGGTTTCGTACCGTAAGGAGGCGAAACCTGTCCGTACAACCGTACTCCCACCAATAGGAAAAATCCCAAAAAGAGATAGGTGATCTTACAAAAAGATATATTCATAAAACACATATTTTATTGTTAAACAATTAATTAAGAACAGCAGTGGCAACCATTTGCGTACCAGCGGGGATAGAGGCATTACCCCCTTTGATGCACAAGAAAAGGAGTCCCACGGGAAATGTGATGATTCCGAAAACCACCCCACAGGCAACGGCGGCCCCGCGTCGGTTCTTTCCAATGTCGGACTTTTCAGGTCCATTAAGTGTTACCACTTGCCCATTTACATCCGTGGTGCTCACAGGTCTTACCGTAATTGTCCCCGGTATTCCCAACCCACGATGCTTTTCCGATTGTATGTCCATCACCACTGGCGTACCGGCGGCAATCACAATCTTACCGTCTTTCGTAACATCATTGCTGACCACCACAGAACCAGTTTCCGTTTTCACCTTATCCTTACGGAGTGTTTTCACCACTTCCAAACCCACATTCACCGTTTGCTGGGCATTTGCCTGGAAAAATCCAACACTTAAAAATATTGCACAAATAATCACAAGGATTTTCTTCATAATACTTTGATTTTTAAAGTTCTTCGATAAAATTTGAAATGAAGTACCATAAAGAAAATTTTGAGCAGGACACAAAAAAAGCGTGGCACTTCAGCTCGCTTTATTTAGAACTTCTGAGGTCTTCGACTACCTAATTCTTCCCAAATATTACGATGTAAGCCCACGCCAATCGGCGGGAATATAGCGGCTTGGTCGGGAAGAATTTTTGAAAGTGTCGAAGTTTCAGAAATTCCGATTAGCGAAACGCTTTTTCCTTCTTATAGTGTATGTGCTCTTTAAGTGGTTATCTCATAGGCAGATGGTTTCGTTTGCAAATATGGTTTCTATATCTTTCTTTAATAAAGGGATGTGCTTTGCGACAAGACATCCTCCAAGTGCTTTTTAACAAATTCCTCCATACAATTGCTTTTTTGTGCGGTCAATGTTGTTGAGCAAAACGGTATTTTTAATCCCCGTCAACTCCAACAGATCAACTTCGCGGCCAAGCATGCTTGACAAAGATTCTTTAAATGAAAAATAATTGTCTGCATACTCTTCGGGGGGAATATTATCAAATTCAACGAGGAAGTCAATGTCACTTGTAGGAGAAAAACGGTTAGTCAGGACAGAGCCAAAAACAGACAAGGTTTTAACCTTGTACTTTTTGCACAAGAAAATGATTGTCTGTATGTTGGCTTCCAAAATATTCATGATTATGCTTCCAAAATTTCCAAGATCTTGATGGCGCATTCGCTGATGATGCTGCCGGGACCGAAGATAGCGGCGGCGCCGGCCTTGTACAGGAAGTCGTAGTCCTGCGGGGGAATCACACCACCCACCACAACGATGATGTCCTCGCGCCCCAGTTTCTTGAGCTCCTCAATCACCTGCGGAACCAGCGTCTTGTGGCCGGCAGCGAGGGAGGAAACGCCCAATACGTGGACATCGTTCTCCACCGCCTGTTTCGCGGCTTCGGCCGGCGTCTGGAACAACGGGCCCATATCCACATCGAAACCGATGTCGGCATAACCGGTGGCAACCACCTTGGCACCGCGGTCGTGACCGTCCTGGCCCATTTTGGCCACCATAATACGGGGGCGGCGTCCCTCTTTCTTTGCGAAAGCGTCGGCCATAGCGCACGCCTTCTTGTAGGAATCGTTGTCTTGCTGTTGTGAACTGTACACGCCTGTTATCAGATTAATTTTTGCTTTGTAACGACCAAATACTTTTTCCATAGCGTAGGAAATCTCACCGAGGGTGGCACGCTTCTTAGCAGCCTCGATGGAGAGTGCCAGCAGGTTGCCCTTGCCGGTGCTTGCGCACTCAGTGATGGCTTCCAGAATGGACTGTACCTCCTCGTTGTTGCGGTTGGCGCGGAGTTCCTGCAAACGCTTGATCTGCGCCTCGCGCACCACAGTGTTGTCAACTTCCAGGGTTTCAATAGGATCCTCTTTCTCCAGACGGTACTTGTTGACACCGATGATGCTTTCCGTGCCGGAGTCGATGCGGGCCTGCTTGCGGGCGGCGGCCTCCTCGATACGCATCTTCGGAATACCCGTCTCGATGGCCTTGGCCATACCGCCGAGAGATTCCACCTCCTGGATGTGCTTCCAAGCGCGGTGAGCCAGCTCGTTGGTCAACGTTTCCACGTAGTAGGAACCGGCCCACGGATCCACCACGCGGCAGACGTTGGTCTCTTCCTGAATGTAAATTTGTGTGTTACGGGCGATACGGGCACTGAAGTCGGTCGGCAGAGCGATGGCTTCGTCCAACGCGTTGGTGTGCAGTGACTGCGTATGGCCGAGGGCGGCGCCCATAGCCTCGATGCAGGTGCGGGCCACGTTGTTGAACGGGTCCTGCTCCGTCAGCGACCACCCGGAAGTCTGCGTATGGGTACGCAGTGCCAAAGACTTGCTGTTCTTCGGGTTGAAGGTGCTCACGATCTTTGCCCACAGCATACGGGCGGCGCGCATCTTCGCAATTTCCATAAAGTGGTTCATTCCCGAGCACCAGAAGAAGGAGAGGCGCGGAGCGAAAGCGTCGATGTCAAGGCCGGCCTTGACGCCCGTGCGGAGGTAGTCCCAACCGTCGGCCAGCGTGTAGGCCATTTCGATATCGGAGGTGGCACCGGCTTCTTGCATGTGGTAGCCGGAGATGGAGATGCTGTTGAACTTCGGCATGTTCTGCGAGGTGAACTCGAAGATGTCGGCGATAATGCGCATGGAGTGTTCCGGCGGGTAGATGTAGGTGTTACGCACCATGAACTCTTTCAGGATGTCGTTCTGGATGGTGCCTTGCAGCTCCTCGAACTTGGCGCCCTGTTCCAAAGCGGCCACTATATAGAAAGCCAGAATCGGCATCACAGCGCCGTTCATCGTCATGGAGACGGACATCTTGTTCAGCGGGATCTGGTTGAAAAGCACCTTCATATCCTCGACGGAGCAGATGCTCACGCCGGCCTTTCCCACGTCACCGAGGACGCGTTCGTGGTCGGCGTCGTAACCGCGGTGGGTGGCCAAGTCGAAGGCCACGGAAAGACCCTTCTGTCCGGCGGCGATGTTGCGGCGGTAGAAGGCGTTGGACTCCTCAGCGGTCGAAAAACCGGCGTACTGGCGGATGGTCCACGGGCGCATCACATACATGGTGGAGTAGGGGCCGCGGAGGAAGGGCGCAATGCCGGCGGCATAATTGAGGTGCTCCATCCCTTCAAGGTCTTCCTTGCCATAGACGGGCTTGCACGGAATCTGTTCCGCCGTCATACGGTTAAAATCAATGTGGTTTTCTTTGCACCACGCCAAAAAATCTTCGTGATTCTTCGGGGCGGTCTTGTGACTTACATTACTGAAATCTGGTCGCATAAAGCTCTTATTATGGTTTGTTTGTTATTCACAAAAATGAGAGGGCAAAAATACAATTTTTTTTACAACCTTCCGTCAATTTGTTTTTTGTCGAGTATGCCTTTCACATCATATACGACGCCGTTTTCATTGGCAAGGAACTTTCTGACGTTCACGGTTTTGAACTGGTTGTGTGCCACAGCGAGCACCACTGCGTCGAAACGCTGCTCCAACGCCGTGAGATCACCCGACACAATGTCCACACCATACTCACGTTTCACCTCTTCGGCGTTAGCCCACGGGTCGTAAATCGTGATGTTGCGGGTGTATTCCGTAAGTGTGGAGTAGATGTCAATAATCCGCGAGTTGCGGATATCGGGGCAGTTCTCCTTGAAGGTGAAGCCGAGAATCAGGATATTGGCATCCTTCACCATCACCCCCTTCTTGTTCATCAGCTTGATGACCTGATTGGCCACGTAGTCGCCCATGCCGTCGTTGAGGCGGCGGGCTGCCGACATCACGCGGGGCAGCACACCATAGACCTGTGCCTTCTGGATGAGGTAGTAGGGATCGACGCTGATGCAGTGGCCGCCCACCAAGCCTGGCTGCAGCTTGATGAAGTTCCACTTGGAGGCCGCCGCCTCGATTACGTCGTGCGTGTCAATGCCCATGGCATTGAAGATTTTCGCCAGTTCATTCATGAAGGCGATGTTCACGTCACGCTGCGAGTTTTCGATGATTTTCGACGCTTCCGCCACTTTGATGGAGCTGGCTTTGTGCGTGCCGTTCACCAATACGGAATTGTACAGAGCGTCCACGAAATCCGCCACTTCCGGCGTAGAGCCGGAGGTTACCTTTTTGATCTTCTCCACCGTATGCTCCTTGTCGCCCGGATTGATACGTTCGGGGGAGTAGCCGGCGAAGAAATCGGTGTTGAACGTCAGTCCCGACACTTTTTCGACCACAGGGAGGCACTCCTCTTCCGTCACGCCCGGATAAACTGTGGATTCGTAGATCACCACGTCGTTTTTGCTGATCACCTGTCCGACGGTGGTGCTGGCACCGATGAGCGGCGAAAGGTCGGGATTGTTGTTGTGATCGACGGGGGTGGGAACGGCCACGATATAGACGTTGCAGCGGCGTATCGCCTCAAGGTTGGAGGTGCAGACAAAGCCGTTGCGGATGGCTTCCTGAAGAAGGTTGTCATCGACCTCGCGGGTGGTGTCGTGTCCGGACATCAGGGTGGCGACGCGCGCTGGGTTGCGGTCGTACCCGACGGTGCGGAAACGGGTGGAAAAGAGGCGGGCGAGCGGGAGGCCCACATAGCCCAATCCAATCACGCCGATGCAGATGTCTTTATTGTCAATCGTTTTCATTTTCAATATTTTATAATAAAAAAAAGAGACTGTATGGAAACAGTCTCTTACGGTTTTGACAAGTGAATTTTACTTTTCGTTCTTCTTGTCTTTCTTGGTTGCATAATTGATTTTCAGTGCGTTGTTTTCACGCAGCTCCTGCTTGAGGATGTTTACGTAGCGCATCTGAACTTCTTGGTCAATTTTGAGGGAGTAGGTGATGGTGTTGGGGTCCTTGCCTTTGTTGGCGCAGGATTCGCGCTCACCCTTGATAAAATCCGAAACGTCCCTTCTCATGATCTCAGCGCGGGTGCTGGCGAACTTGTCATTGAGCTGGATGGAGACCTTTTCGTCGATGGCAGGGATACCCGCACGTTTCGGCGCGCCCATATAGATGGTAGCGATGGAGGACTTCTTTTCCAGTTTCTGATATTCCGTAGCGTGGGGCGCGGTGAACTTCACGGCGGCATCGCTTTCTCTCATGGTGGTGATCACCATAAAGAAGAAGAGGAACATGAAGATGATATCTGACATGGAGCTGTTGTTGATTTCCGGCAGCTCCTTTTTACCATTTTTCTTAAAACGAGCCATAGTGTTCGAATTTTATTATTTACTGGTAGCTTCGGAGATATTGATCGGAATCGCTTCTTGGACAGCCTTTTTCTCATCGGGAGCCAGCTTCTCATATTTCTGACCGAAATAGTTGAGGGCGGTCTCGTCGCGGAGCTCGTTGACCGCTTTTTGCAGTTCGTTCTGCACCAGAATGTAGGTGGCGAACGTGGTACTGTTATCGTTGGTCAGAGAGATAACCCCTTTGGAGACGGCGAAGGTTCCCAATCCGTCAATCTGTTTGACCGTCTTTTCGGGCAGATTGTCGGCGTTACGCGGGTTGGCCAAGAATTCCTTTGCAATATCCTTCAATTTCGCGGCGATTTCCTCCTTTTTGAGGATCTGCGTCTTGTTGATGAGCACATCGTCATTCTTGTTCACGAGGATGGTGAGGATGTTACGCTCACGGATATCCTCCTGCTGCTGTTTCTCCTGATTGGAGATTTTGGGCAACAGACGGGGAATACCCTGCTCGTTGGTGATGGACGATGTCAACAAGAAGAAGGTCAACAGCAGGAAGGAGATGTCGGCCGACGAACTTGTGTTCAATGAGGGCATTTTTCTTGACATAATCGCTTATTTAAGGGATTTTTTATCACGGATTGCGCTGATAATCGGGGCGGCGATAATCGTGGCAATGGCTGCAAAGAAGACGATATAGGTGAAATAGACAGCTGCTTCAATGAGGCGGGCGGTTTCAGGGGCAATCTGCAGCTTGATGAACACGTCGTCCAGAATCGGAGAGGCGCAGAGGTAGCAGATGACGAAGAGCACCACCAAGGCGATGATGGCCACCAATGCCTTATACGAAGTCTTGAGGTTCTTGGCTATACGCATGACAGCGAAGAACAACAGGGCTGCGATGGCAAAGAACAGCATGATGTAGAACAGGGTGAAGGAAGTGTTGAGCAGGCGGTTGCTGGAGACCTGCGATTTCTTCACGAAGCTCTGGAAATCAGCTAATTGGTTTGCCTTCAGTTCGGCAGAATTAAGTTCGGCGATGGCGGTGGTGGCATCTTGCACCACTTTCAGGGCGTTGCGATAGGCCTCTTTCTGAAGATAGGCCTGACGAACGCTGTTATACTCCTGTTCCAAGTTTACCAAATATTTGGTAAGTCCTTTGAAATCAGAAACTTTATTGAATTCCTCAACGTATTTGCCTTCGGTGTCGAACTGGTCGAGTAAAACCTTGACATTGGCAGGATAACCGGCTTTGAAACCGTCGAAGTTGTCGGCATTCAGAGCCTTGAGGGTGGACAGATAATCGTAGAAGCTTTCCTTTGCCTTCTTTTCGCTTCTCAGCTCGCCGTCCAGTTCTGATGCGACAGTCTGGCATTTTTCTACGTAGGCGGGCAGAGTTTCGGGGGTGGTGGCAGACAGCTCGCTGAGGAGTTCAGGGTTGTTGTCGTGCAACACACCGACGGCCTTGTACTGGTTGATCTTGTCGCTGTCGAACATGGCGGCATAGATGATGGCCAATACGCAAGCAATTGCGGCTATAGCGAAAATGACAATATTTACTATTCTTCTTGTCATAGTGTTAGTTTTGAAGATTTATAATTGGGGAATTATAAATTATTTTTTGTTGTAATTAACCATGATATCCATGAAACCGATGGTGGCGTTTTCCATATCGTTGACGATACCGTCAATCTTGGAGAGGATGTAGTTGTAGAAAATCTGAAGGATGACAGCGGTGATCAAACCGAACACGGTGGTCAACAGAGCGACCTTCATACCGCCAGCCACAACGGTGGGGCTGATATCACCCTGACGTTCAATGTTATCGAAAGCGCCGACCATACCGATAACGGTACCCATGAAACCTAACTGGGTAGCGAGGGCCATGCAGAGGCTCAGCCAGCTCAGGTTCTTTTCGAGGCGGCCCATTTCAACACCGCCGTAGGCAACGAGGGATTTCTCAACGGAATCAAGACCTTCGTCGTAGCGGTCGAGACCCTGATAGAAGACGCCGGCGAGGGGTCCTTTGGTGTCGCGGCACACTTCCTTGGCCTTCTCAACACCGCCGTTCTTCATGGCTTCTTCAACTTTGGCAAGTAATTTCTGGGAATTGGTGCTGGCAAGGTTGAGGTAGAAAATACGTTCGATGGCGAAAGCCAGACCGAGAACCAAGCAGATCAACACCGGGGTCATCCACAACGGATCACCTTCAGCAAATTTGTCTTTCAAAACGTAGTGAAGGCTCTTTTCGACAGAAGTGTTCTGGTCTTCAGCCTTGACGATGTGTGCCTGTTCAGCAGCAGCGGGTGCAGCTTCCTGCGCTTCAGTCACTTGTTCGGTTGCCGGTTCTTCAGCAGCCTTCTTGTCATTCTGTGCAATGGTCACATTGTTGATGCCGAAAGCAAAGATGGCAAAAACGGCAAATAATGCAATAAGTTTTTTCATAATACTTGTTTTGTTGTTGATTTGATTTTTGATAATTTGTTCCTTTTCAATAAATTAATTTGGCGGAGAGATAGGGATTCGAACCCTAGAAGCGCTTTCGGCGCTTACACACTTTCCAGGCGTGCGCCTTCGACCACTCGGCCATCTCTCCATGTGCTAAAAAATGCGGGTGCGAAATTACAAAAAAATAATTTTGTTTCTTTACACACCCCATTATTTTTTTAATGGCATTTAAATTATTGTATATCAAAAAAATACGTCCTGTCAAGAAGGTGTATTCCCGACAGGACGGTCTTTTCTTAATCCAAACTTGAGGCAATATATTCCGTCAGTTTGCCCAAACAGGTGACGTAGCTGCCGAACTCGTTGTCGTACCAGCCGAACACCTTGGCGTGGGTGACGGGGATGTTGATGTCCTTGAAATCGGATACATGAAGCGACTGCAAAATCTCAGCAGGAATCTTGAGGAAACCGGTGCGGGTGTGGATCTCCTTGCCTTCGATAGTGATGGCGGCGGGCAGGCCGAGCAGGTCCATCGAGACGTTCTGCTTCATCGAGAAGCGGAGCAGCCCCTTCTGTTCGCCTTCGGCGGCGCGACGGTAGATGTCGCGGATGTAGTCACCGGAGATGTACGGCACGCCGCGCTCGTTCATCCGGGAGTTGAAGGTGATGTTGAGGGCGATGAGCGACACCGACGGAGTGGGGATGCGGATGGAGTCGGCCATAAAGCCGAAGTGGGCGGTCTGCGGGATCACCTTCTCCAAGGTCTTGGCCGCACCCGTGGATGACAATATTATATTATTAAGCACGGAACGGTTCTTGCGGAGGTCGGAGGCGGCGGCACTCGGCACGGCATCCAACACGCTCTGGGTGTTGGTGGCAGCGTGTACTGTTGACAAGGACGCCGTCAGCACGTTGTTGGTTTCGGGGTCGTCCAGAAGGGGCTTGATCATGTGGGCCAGGCCGGTCGTGGTGCAGCTGGCCGCCGAAATTACCTTGTGGACGGAGGGGTCGAAACAGGTGTGGTTGATACCATATATTAAGGTAGGAGTTTCTTCCGCGTTGAAGTCGGTTTTCTTGATCTTGAACGGGGCGCTGGCGATGACGTGCTCGGCACCGGCGGTGAGGTGGCCAAGGATGCTGCCTTTGCCTTCGTTGTCTTCCAACGACGGGTCAAGGAACTTTCCGGTGCAGTCCACCACCACGCGGACACCCTCTTCCTTCCAGTTGATGTTGCGGGGGTTCCGTTCGGTCATCAAAACCTTGATGGGCAGCCCGTCAATTTCGACGATGTGCTTCTCGCTATCGACAATCTCCACTTTGATCTGCTTGCCAGCCCGTCCGTAAAGGAAGAGGCTGAGGTTGCCGTAGGTGGAGTCGGTGGTCAGCGACTGGACAAGGTCTTCCAGACTTTTACCGACCTCGCGACCCACATTGAGGACGATGCCGTCGAACTTGCGGGAGAGGAGGTGGTGCCAAAGGGTTAGTTTTCCGATACGCCCGGCTCCGTTGATGCCGAGCAGATTCTTTTGGTGAAGTACGATACTCATAATATTTTGGTTTTTAATTATTTCTATAAAAGAATTTTACACATTGCCGACCTCAAAATGGGAGGCGATGGAGGTCTTGTCAATGACGCTCTGGATGACATCGCCGATGAGGTTGGCCACGCTTAGGACGATGAATTTGTCGGAGGGGCGTTTCATCGGGATGGTGTCAGTGATGATGAACTTGTCCACGATGGAATTTTCGAGCTTGTCGAGGGCGTCACCGGAGAGAAGGGCGTGGGTGCACATCACATAGACCTGTTTGGCGCCGCACTCTTTGACGCGGGCGGCGGCTTTGCAGATGGTGCCGCCAGTGTCGATGATGTCGTCAAGCAGAATGACGTTTTTCCCTTCCACATTGCCGATAATCTGGAGATTGGAGACCTCGTTGGCCTTCACGCGCTGTTTGAAGCCGATGGCAAAGTCGCAGTCGAGTGCCTTGGCGAACACGGAGGCGCGCTTGGTGCCGCCGGTGTCGGGGGAGACGATGCAGAGGTTGTCCCAGTTAAGGCTGCGGATATAGGGGAGAAATACGGAAGAGGCGAAAAGGTGGTCAACGGGGACTTCGAAGAAACCCTGTATCTGGTCGGCATGCAAGTCCATGGTGATGAGGCGGTTGATGCCGGCGGCGGTGAGAAGGTTGGCCATCAGTTTGGAACCGATGGAGGTTCTCGGCTTGTCCTTGCGGTCCTGCCGTGAGTAGCCGAAGTAGGGCACCACGGCGATAATCTCGGCGGCGGAGGCGCGCTTGGCGGCGTCAATCAGGATGAGAAGCTCAAGGATATTTTCAGCAGGGGAGAAGGTGGGCTGGATGATGAAGACGTGCCGGCCACGGATGGTTTCGTTGTAATAGGCCTGAATTTCACCGTCCTTGAACTGCACGATTTCCTCATTCAGAAGGTTAAGGCCCAGATGGGCGGCAATTTTCTCGGCCAGCGGACGGTTCGCCCGACCCGTTACAAGAGCAATTTCCGATTTCATAAGTTGTTGGTTTTAAATCAGGTTGTTGAAAAGGATGACAGCCGCAAATATATAACTTTATCGCGATAATGTTTCAATAATATTTTAATTTTTTTAGGATTGCATCCTCTTTCAAACTTTATAACTTTATGAACTTGAAACTTTATAAACTTTATGAACTTTTGTTGTATTTTTGCACCCCTAATTTTAAATGATATGAAGATTGCTATTGTGGGGTCCGGTTATGTGGGCCTCGTTACGGGAACCTGTTTGGCCGATGTGGGCTGTGAAGTGTGCTGCGTGGATGTGGATGAAAAGAAGATTGCAAAGCTGAAACGCGCCGATTCTCCCATCTATGAACCCGGTCTGGAAGAACTTTTGCGCAATAATATTGAGAAAAAACGTCTCTCTTTCACCACCTCTCTTGGGTCGGTGATTGATAACGTTGATATTGTCTTTTCCGCTGTCGGTACGCCGCCAGACGAGGACGGCAGCGCCGACCTCCGCTATGTGCTGGAGGTGGCCCGCACCGTCGGACGCTCCATGAACCATTACATCCTGCTTGTCACCAAAAGCACCGTGCCGGTGGGTACGGCCCAAAAGGTGAAGGCCGTCATCCGCGAGGAGCTGGCAAAGCGCGGCGCGGACATCCCCTTCGATGTGGCCTCCAATCCGGAGTTCCTGAAGGAGGGTGACGCCATCAACGACTTCAAACGCCCCGACCGTATCGTGGTGGGCGTGGAGTCGAAGCGGGCGGAAGAACTCCTGCTGTCTCTTTACCGCCCCTTCGTCATGAACGGGCACCCCATCATCGTCACCGACATCGCCTCCGCCGAAATGATCAAGTATGCGGCCAACGCCATGCTCGCCACCCGTATCAGCTTCATGAACGACATCGCCAACCTGTGCGAAAAGGTGGGTGCGGATGTCAATATGGTGCGGCGCGGCATCGGCAGCGACACCCGTATCGGCGGCAAGTTCCTCTATGCCGGCATCGGCTACGGCGGCTCCTGCTTCCCCAAAGATGTGAAGGCGCTGATCCACACCGCCGACGAAAACGGCTACTCCCTCGACCTGCTGAAGTCGGTGGAGGCCGTCAACGACCGGCAGAAACAGGTGCTGTTTAACAAGTTTTATGACTATTCCAAAGGCGATATTGCCGGCAAGACCGTTGCCATACTGGGCCTTTCGTTCAAGCCCAACACCGATGATATGCGCGAAGCCCCTTCATTGGTACTGATTGACAAGCTGTTGAAAGCGGGTTGCTCCGTCCGTGCCTATGATCCTGTGGCAATGGACGAGTGCCGCCGCCGTATCGGTGACACCATCACCTATTGTAGGGATGTTTACGAAACGTTGCAGAAAGCCGACGCCCTCTTCGTGGTTACCGAATGGTCTGAGTTCAAGATTATGGACTTCAAGCGGCTGAAGGCTGAAATGAGGCAGGCAGTCATCTTTGACGGGCGCAACATCTACAATGCCGGTGAGGTCGCGGCCCACGGCATCCCCTATTTCCCCATCGGGTACAAGGTGCGGTAAAAGTTAAAAGTTGAGAGTTAAAAGTTAAGGGTGTATTATGTAGAGCCGTTATATTATGGCGGCTCTCGGTAGTTTCGTAAAAGGTAATAGGTTAAAGGTAATAGGTAGGAGGTTTGAAGAGGGGATGTGCACCGGCTACCTTTTACTTTTTACCTCCTACTTTATACGCTACATTCCTGTGCCCTGTCCCCTGTTTCCTGCACCTTGGCCGCCTTGGCTGTCGCCGCCGCCCATGCGGTCGAACTCGTCGTCGTGGCCCTTGCGCTGCCGCATCTGGATACGCTGCTTGCCGAAACGGTAGGTGAGGTTCAGGCTCACACCCCGTGACTGCCCCTTCCACCGCATATCGGTGACCGTGCCGTCAGGATAGGCAGCGTGGTTCACCCACTGGCTGTTGTTGAAAATGTCCTGCACGCCCAAACGCACCGTGAAGGCATCCTTGAAGAAGCTGGCCTTGAAACCGCCCCACGCGAAAAACATCCCTTTCGTTGTGCCGAACGTTTCCCTTTGTTTCGGCATCCACCAACAGGCAATCTCTATCGAATAGTGTTTGCAGAAGGTAAAGGTGTGCATCGTGTATAGCTGCACCATACTCACTAAGCTGGAAGTGTTTGTTGTTTCATATTTAAAGTATTGTCTTCCAAGACTGTAGTTGACACTCCACATCATCATCCACCACTTGCCAACAGGGACGTTGGCAAAAGCCGACAGCTCCATACAATGCATCTTCCCGATGTTTTCCGGGCGCGACATCTTGACATTCGTCACCTTGTCGGTGTAGAGCATATCCTCCTCGGTGCCTTGGATGAACGCGTATCCCGCCGTCAGGAACAGCATATAACGCCATGAGTAGTCCACCGAGAACGATTGCATGTATGTCGGCTTGAGGGGCGGGCTGCCGGTTGAGGAGGTGGACGGGGCGGGAATGGGCACATAAGGGCTGAGCGAACGGTTGTTGGGGCGCGAGATGCGGGAACGGTAGGCAAACGACAGTGTGTTCATCTTCGGCAGCTGGTAGTCCAACTGCAACGACGGGAACAAATCGACATAGTCCTGCTTGTTGACTTCACCGGTGGTGAGCAGGTTGCCCTTCAGATGGGTGTATTCGGCGCGAAGCCCTGACTGGATGCTCAACTGTTTATCAACTTGGAAGGTAGCTTGAAGATAGGCCGCCGCGATGTTCTCATTATAGATGAAATGGTTGCTCTTGTTTTCCAATAAGCTGTCGTTCAAATAGTTGATGCTGTTGTTGTTGTTGTGGGCAAAACTGGTTTTCACGCCGCACTCAATGGAAACTTGGTCGTTGACAGGATGCTCGAAGTCGATTTTGGCCGTGGCCACGTGCATCCGGCTGGGATGTACGAGGGCCGTGTAGTGTGCGCTGTAGAGCGGGGTGAGGAAGTTGCCGACATAGAAGGGCTGTTCTCGGTCGGTATGGTTGCGGCTGTGGTTGATGGAGTAGGTGGCATCGGCGTAAAGCACGGTGCCGAGGGTGTCGAACGTATGCTTGAAGTTGATGTTCATTTGGTGGTTGCCGTGGTTTACCTTTGTCAGGGAGTTGTTTTCGAAGGACTGCACCAGCTCGTTGTTGCGGTAGATGCGGTTCTTGGAGGCGGAAGTCCAGTTGGCGTTGAACAAATTGCCCTGATACGAGAAGCTCAGCGTATTGACGGAGTCGATGTAGCAGTCGGCGCCAAAGTTGATGCCGTGGGCGTTGGCCGTCGAGCGGTTGTTCCAGAACTCGTCCGCCAGCTCGTTGGCGGTCTGCTTGATGGTGTCGCCTTGGATGAGGGAGACGGAGGTGCCGTCGTACCCGTTTTTCGATTGGAAGAACATGTAGTTGTAGTTGCCGCTGAGGGTCCACTTGCCAACACGGGCGGTGAGGTTGAAGCCGTCGTTGGTGCCAAAGGAGCCGTGGTAGTCCGCGCCCGCCCACACGGAGCCGTTGATGCCGTTGCGGTGCTCCTTCTTGGTGACGAGGTTGATGATGCCCGATGTGCCCGCCGCATCATAGCGTGCCGACGGGTTCTTTATCACCTCCACACGGTCGATCGTTGCGGCGGGCATGCTTTTCAGAAAGTTGGCGAGATCGTCGCCCGACAGGTGCGGGTCGCGGTCGTCGATGAGGATCAGCACGCCCGACTTGCCCTGAAGGGAGATGTTGTCGCTGTTGTCCACCATCACGCCCGGCATCTTGCGCAGCAGCTCCAGCACGTTGTCGCCCGCGGTGCCCGGGTGCGACTCCACGTTCATAACGGTCTTGCCGGCCTTTTGCTCAAACAGAGGTTTTTTATAGACCACCGTCGCGCCCTCCAGCATTTTCGAATCTTTCCGAAGGCCGATGGTGCCCAGATCGTGGCTGCCGCCCGACAACTTGAAGGGCTCACTGAACCAGTCGAGATAACCCATATACGACACTTTCACGAGGTAGGTTCCCGCAGCAATGTCTTGGATGGCGAAGATGCCGTCCTTGTCCGACATGTCGCCCGTCACCACGGTGGAATCGGCGGGTTTCAGCAGCATTACGCTGGCATAGCCGATGGGGGTTTGGGTGTCAGCATCCGTCAGTTTGCCGCTGACCGTCCCCTTTTGGGCGCTCAGGGTGAACGATGAAAGGACGAGAAGGAGAACCAGTAGAGGAGTGATTATCTTTTTCATGGCTGTTTATTCCTCAATTTGTTTGATGATTTCGTCGCAAGTGTCAATGACTTTCTTGTGCATCCGGAAGCCGATGACCATGCCGAGGGCGCCGCCCACGGCAAGAAACAGGATGGTGAACAGGGCTTCCTTCCACGATTGACTGTTACGTCCCATTTCGATGGCATACCAAATGAACCACACAACGAACAGCAAAATCCCGTATTTGAGCCAGTTACGATAGTTCTCTTTCAGCTTCTTGGCGGTTTTGACCACGGTCAGCAGGTCGCTGTTCAAGGTCTTCTGGTTCAAGTTCTTGTGGTATTTCCAAGTGAAAAAGTCGCAGACCAGCATAATGATGACCGTGCCAACGGAGAACCAGAGGGAAAGTCCGAGTTGCGGGAAGTAGGTGAACGCCATCAGGATGACGAAAGCGGAGGCGGCGACGCTGATCCATGCGTTGTTGTTGATGGTGCGGGCCTTGTGCCGCATGGCATTTCGCAGCACCTCCTCATTGACGATGTTCTCCTTGTCCAATTTGTTTTTCAAGATTGCGGCTTGTTCGCGCAGTTCCTCTAACGGTTGGGTATTTTCAAAGTTCTCCATGGCTAATCTTCTTTGGTTTCTGACATTTGAATTAATTTCTGCTTGATTCTCAATAATTTGACGGAAACATTTTTGACGGAAATTCCGATGATGGCGGCGATTTCCTCATAGCTGAGGTTGTCAAGCCAGAGCAGCACGATGGCGCGTTCCATCAGGTCGAGGCGGTTGATACGGCTGTAAAGCTGCTGGATTTGGCGCGTTTCGTGGTCGTCGTTGGTGAAAAGGTCGGAGGCCATATCCAACGACACTTTCTCGCCGCGCCGTTTCTTTTTCCGGTCTTCAGAAATGCAGGTGTTGAGCGCCACCCGCCAGATCCAAGTCTCCACTTTGGCCTCGCCCCGGAAACCGTCGAAACCCTTCCAGAGGTTGACCAGCGTGTCCTGAAACAAGTCGTTCACCTCATCGGTGTCTTTCGAAAACATATAGCACACGGTGTAGATGGTGCTCTTATGCTTCCTCACGACTTTTTCAAACTCAAATTCTTTGTTGTCCATCTTTTTAAGAATCAATACGTCCGTTAGACGCAACGAAAGGAAATTTGCTACACAAATTTTATAAAAAAACTCCCGCCGCAAACGAAGACGGGAGAATGGTTATATTCTATTGAGGTGCGGTATATCACGTTTCTACTACCCCGGCCTACGGCCACCCCTTCTACATAGAAGGGGAATTCACTCACTCCTACATTCAAACCATTAGTCTAATTCCTAACACCTCTATATCCTATTCACTATACCCTGAAACCTGAAACCTGAACCCTAACCCCTGACGATGCGGGTGCCGCAGGCGGGGTTGCCCAATTGGCCGGCTTCGGTGATGATGCACTCGGCGCCGCCGTTTTCCACGAAATAGAGGGCGGCACGGATTTTCGGAGCCATCGAACCTTCGGTGAAATGGCCTTCCTCAAGGTATTGTTTCGCCTCTGCCACGGTGATGGTGTCGAGGGCTTTCTCGTTGGGTTTCTTGAAGTTGAGATAGACCTTCGGCACATCGGTGAGGATGTAGAACTCGTCGGCGCCGATCTCCACGGCGGTGAGGGCGGAAGCAAGGTCCTTGTCGATAACGGCCTCAACGCCAATGGTGTAGCCGTCCTTCACGATGACGGGGATGCCACCGCCGCCGACGGTCACCACAATATTGCCGGCTTCGGCCAGCTGCTTCACGATGTCGATGTTCACCACGCGAAGCGGCTTCGGGGAGGCCACGACCTTGCGCCAGCCGTTGCCTTTCGGGTCCTCACGGAAGATGGCGCCCGTTTCGGCGGCATACTCCTCCGCCTCCTCTTCCGAGTAGTACGGACCCACCGGCTTGGTCGGGTTCTTGAACAGCGGATCCTCGCCGTTCACCTCCACCTGCGTCACCAAAGTGACTACATTGCGCTTCATGTTATTCTTGACGAAGATATTGCGGAATGCCTGCTCGATGAGGTATCCGATGGAGCCTTGCGTCTCCGAAACGCAGAAGTCCATCGGCATAATTGGAAGATCGAAGCTCTTGTTTCCCGCTTCATGCTGAAGCATCACGTTGCCCACCTGCGGGCCGTTTCCGTGGCCGATTACAATATTATAGTCCTGTTTCAATAAACCCAAAAGGGATTCGCAAGTTTTCGTAACGTTCTGAATCTGTTCCTGATAGGTACCTTTCTGGCCGCTTCGCAACAAGGCATTTCCTCCAAAGGCGACCACTGCTAATTTTGCCATAAATGTTATTTAGTTGTTTTATAGATGTTTCAAAAATTGGGGCGGCAAAGATACAATTTAGTTTGTAATGTTCATCAAGTTTATTTGTAATGTAGGGACGCATCGCATGCGTCCGATTATGGCACCGCGTGCGTCCGATAATAACCCTAATCCTCTTCCCCGTACAAATTTTTGATGTACTCAATCTGCCGCCGGTCGCGTTTGGTGGGACGGCCTTCGCCGCGGTCGCGGTGCTCGAACCGCATATTGAGCATCTTCACCCGCTCGTACTCTTCGGGCGGCGTGAGGTCGGTCATGTACTGCGGCACTAACGGCGCTCCCACGCGACTTTTGGGACTATCGACCACCTGCACCGTTTTCTCCAACTGCCCGATGTGGACGACGTAAATCTCGTCTTTCTTCACTGCCTTCGACGGTTTCACGTTGGTGCCGTTCATCTTCACCTTGCCCGCGTTGCATGCGTCGGTGGCCATCGAGCGGGTCTTGAACAGCCGCACGCTCCACAACCATTTGTCAATCCGGATGTTCTCCATAACGCTGGCTTATTTGCGGTGCAACTCTCTGGCGTGCAGAGTGTTCAGCAGCAGACAGGTCATCGTCATCGGGCCCACGCCGCCAGGTACGGGCGTGATGGCCTCACACTTCTTGGCCACCTCGTCGAACTTCACGTCGCCGCAGATGCGGTAGCCCTTCTCACTCTTTTCGTCGGGGATGCGGTGGATGCCGATGTCGATGACGGTGGCGCCCTCCTTCACATAGTCGGCGGTGATCATCTCCGGCTGGCCGATGGCCACGAGCAGGATGTCGGCAGTGGCGCAGACCTCCTTGAGGTTCTGTGTACGGCTGTGGCAGAGGGTGACGGTGGCGTCGCCCGTGTCGGCTTTTTCGGCGAGCAGCAGGGCGAGCGGTTTGCCCACGATGTTGCTGCGACCGAGCACCACGCAGTGCTTTCCTTTCGGGGAAATGCCGCTGCGTCGGAGCAGTTCCACGGTGCCGTAGGGGGTGGCGGGCAGGAAATCGGCCTCGCCCAACAGCAGTTTGCCGTTGTTCACGGGGTGGAAGCAATCCACGTCTTTTTTTGGATCCACGTGGGCCACTACTTTCTCCATACTGATGTGTTTGGGCAGCGGCATCTGGATGATGTAGCCGTCGATTTCATCGTCATTGTTCAGGAAATCAATGGCTTGCAAAAAATCCTCCTCTTTGATTTCAGTGGGGTAATGGTAGATGGAGGAGACGAAGCCGACCTCTTTGCAGGCGCGGCAGATACTGTCCACGTAGGTTTTGGCTGCGCCGTCGTCGCCCACGATGACCGCCGCGAGGTGCGGAACGGGCTGTCCCTCTTTCATCATCGCTTTCACCTTGTCGGCGATTTCGTCCTTCACTTCATTCGCAATCTTCTTACCGTCAATTACTTTCATAAAAATATCTTTAAAATTATTGGGGTGCAAAGGTACAACAATAGTTTGTAAAGTTTGTCAAGTTCATCAAGTTTATCAAGTTTGTAAAGTTTATCAAGTTTGTAAAGTTTATCAAGTTCATCAAGTTTTAAAGTTTGGGTTTTTGTGGGTTGGGGGGGTGTTCATAACCCTTTTTTTCCGTTCACAATTTGCTGTTTAAAAAAATAAGGTTTTTTTAGAAATACCTATATGCCAATAAAAAAATAAATGCTATTTTTGTCAGATTTTATATCATAGTGTAAAAGTTGTTGATAACCCACCACTATGGCTTTGTAATTTATTGGAAATAAAATAGATAGAAAAATAAATAAGAAAATTAATAACAATCAAAAACTATTTTTTATGAAAAAGTTTTACACTTTTGAGCCTAAAAATTTCCGAATCTTGACCAAGATGAAGAGTTTTCTTGCCGTCGCACTCCTTTTGCTGATGGCTGTAGGTAATGTAAAAGCACAAACGGAACAAACAAAGACGGTTAGTTTTGACAGTTATGGTTTTAGTAATGCCCAAACCTTCCCGTCAGGAGATGTTGTAAGTGGTTTTATAAGTTTTTCGACAGAGAAAAATAGTGCAACTACTGATCCTGCTTACTATGGGAATTCGAATAAAGATATTCGTTTATATGCGGGTAGCGGAAATGGCTGTGCTTTAAAGTTGTCCCTTTCTGGTGGAGTAATTGTAACAGCTGTGGAAATTCAAAGTAAAAGAACCCAAACATCTACCTATAATTTTTACGTGGATGGAGTTGATAAAGGACAAACCACTGCATCATTGAGCGCGGGTCAATGGATTAAATTGACAGGTATAAATGCTACTGAAACTGTTGTTTTCAAAAACACCAATGCAGCGGCAAGTGGTAGTGATAGTCAGATAAGAATCACGGGTATTAAGGTTACATATATTGTTACTTCCTGCACAGTTACCCGCACGGAGCCGGTGAATCTGTCCGTGTGTACGTCACCGTACCAACAAGTGATATTTGGTAAAAATAATAAGGTATATTCTTCCACCCGTGCGGAAGGGGAGTATCTTGACACCATCGCTGGTGTGGGCGGCGATTGCGATACCGCCGTTACGGTGAACTTCACATTGATTCCTGCTTCCTATGAAAAGTATGATACCATCAAAGCTGGTGAACATTACGCCTTTGGTGATATGGATCTTACAACAACTACTAATGAAAATTATACATTCACTGCAAGCTGTGGTTGCGACAGTATTGTGTTCCTTTATCTGACCGTTCTCCAGCCGGTGATGAAGGATGCCGTCAACGATTTTGTTTGTGCCGGTAAGACCTATATTTATAGAGGCAAGAATTACACGGAGGCAAACACCTACTACGACACGGTGAAGATGGGTGCCGGCATTTGCGACACCATCTACACCTTGGTTCTCTCCGTCAGAGACAACGCCACGTATGCGTTCGACCAGACGATCAAGCCGGGTGAAACATGGTTCTTCACCGACAAGTATCCCAGCATCGCCACGGCTGGTACTTATAAAGACACACTCACCGCCGCCAACACCTGTGACAGCATCGTGACCGTCACCGTGACCGTCCTCCTGCCGGTGGTGCTGCCTGCTGAGGATGCCACCACCTGCGAAGGAAAAGCATATTCCTTCAGAGACAAGGATTACACCGTGGCAGATACCTACTACGACACAGTGAAGATGGGCGCCGGCATTTGCGACACCATCTACACCCTGATCCTCACGGTGAACCCGAAAGCCACCTATGAATATGACTATTCGATGGACGAAGGTGACACCTACGATTTCTTCGGGACCCCGATCACGGAATCCGGCGTCTATCCCTACACGCTGACGGATGCCGCCGCCAATGGCTGCGACAGTGTCGTCACCGTCACCGTCACCGTGATTCCGCTGCCCGATACCATCTACGAGGAAACGGTTGCCATTTGCGAAGGTGAAACCTATACCTTCCATACGTTTGAAGGAGATAGTATATGTACAGAAACAAATATATATATATTCACGAAAGCAGGTTTTGCCCAGGGTGGTCGCGACAGTATCCGTATCCTCAACCTCACCGTTATTGAAGAAGTGAGAGTGGACACCAGCATCACCATTTGCGAAGGCCAGTTGCCACACGAATTCTTCGGACGCACTTACGATGAAAGCATCGGAACAGGTACCCACAATTACACCATCCACATGGAAAGTGAGGGTGGCTGCGACAGCGCCTTAGTGCATCTGACCCTCATCGTCGGTGAGGAGTACGAAGGCGAGACGGTTGAGGCAACCATCTGCGAGAGCGAGCTTCCGTATCACTTCGGCCCCACCGGTCAGGATACTCTCATCCAGACGGCAGGTGCCCATGTCATCACGTTCCATACGGTGCTTGGTTGCGACAGCACCGTCACCCTGAAGCTCAACGTCAATCCGGAATACGACCTTGCGGAAACGCTGACCATCTGCGAGAGCGAACTGGCCGGCACTGGCTATGTTTGGCGCGACACCGTCTTTATGGAAGGTACCACTTCCGGCATCTTCGTTTTCAACAGAGAGACTGTCGCCCACTGCGACAGCATCGTGACCCTGACCCTTACGGTGAACGGCCTCAACAACGAGACGGTCTATGACACCATCTGCGACAGCGAGCTGGCCGGCACCGGCTATGCTTGGCGCGACACCACCTTCATGGAAGGTACGGAGAGCGGCACTTTCGTCTTCAACCGCAAGAATGCCAATAACTGTGACAGCATCGTCACCTACCACCTCACTGTCAATCCGGCCCGTACGGAAACGGCCTATGACACCATCTGTGCGAGCGAGCTGGCCGGAACCGGCTATGCTTGGCGCGACACCACTTTCATGGAAGGTACTACAACCGGCACTTTCGTCTTCAACAGAGAGACTTCCCTCGGCTGCGACAGCATCGTGACCCTGTACCTCACGGTCAACCCGACCTATACGCTGCCTTTGGTGGACACCACCATCTGCGCCAGCGCACTGCCGTTCAGTTACTATGACACCACTTTTGATGCGAACACGCTTCCTGGTGTGTACAACTATACCTTCCGCGGTCACACCCTTGCCGGCTGCGACAGCATCGGAACTGTGAAGCTCACGGTCAATCCGTCCTATACGGAGACAGATACTCTCAAAATCTGTCAGCTTGAGCTGCCCTATGTCTATACCACCGGCCTCGGCCAGACGATCACTTTGGAGGAAGGCATTCCCACGGGTACGTATGACACCATGCTTCTGTTCAACACCACCCTCAACTGCGACAGCAACATCGTCCTGCACCTCACGGTCACTCCGAGCACAGAGTGCCAGTTCATAATCCAAGTGGATACCGGCGCACATGGCACCGTTGATGGCGCAACCACTGTTTACTACCAGGATACCGCCCGTTTCACCATCAAAGCCGACAACTGCTACTATATCGAAAGCATTAAGATGGATGGCGTTGATGCCGCTTTCGACCCCTATAGCACATACAAGGAAGTTTCTTTCGACAGCGTTTATACGGACCACACGTTGGCCGTCACTTTCGCCATGTTCCAATACACGGTAACGGCTACGGCCCACGGCGAAGGCACCATCACGGCTAGCGACACCTACGACTGCGACTCTGTTGTGGTTTACAACTATGCCGCCGCTGCTGGTTATCATATCGACTCTGTGAAGGTTGACGAAGAGCTTACGGTTTATACCGACGAGACCCAGACAGAGGGCAGCAAGAACTTCGGTCCTATTGCCGCCAACCACACAATTGATGTCTATTACAGCATCAACCACTACACGGTGACGATCACGGCTGGTGAGCACGGCACGGTTACCCCGAGCGGTGTTCAGAATGTTGTTTATGGCACACAGCCGATCCTCAACTTCACTTCCGATGGTTGCTACGAAGTGGCTTCCATCACAGTGAATGGTACCCAGATTGACACCACTTGCACCACCTTCACGCTTGACTCCATCAAGGAGAACACGACCGTTGACATCGCCTTCGACACCATTCATTATCAGATTATGGTGACGAGAGCGGGTAACGGTAACGGTACTATCAACGGCAACTATGGTGATATTGCCGGTGAAATTGCCTGCGCTAATCCGGTCAATTATGATGTGATTGCGGATGAAGGTTCCTATATTGACACTATTATTTGGTACGGTGTAACCATTCCGTTCACCGGCCACGTGACAAGCTGGTCCATCGGTCTGCCTTCTGTTACGCAGAATATGGAACTCTATGTGGTCTTCTCCCTTGACAAGGAGCATGTGTTGGCATACGCTGATGGCGGTCTTGGAACTGTCACTCCGGCCGACACAATGGTTGGCTTCGGCACCAGCTGTGACATCCAAGTGGTGGCCGACACGCTCAACGGTTATCATATCGCCACCATCTACACGGGCGAAAATCCCGAGAACGTGGTTTGGGAAGGCCAGAACAACGAAAAGACCCATATCTTCACTCTTGGCAGTGTGACTACCGACACCACCGTCCACGCCACCTTCGAGCTGAACCGCTACACCGTAGCCGCTACGACGGAAGGTACGGAGGGCACCCTCACTCCCGATAGCATTACCGTGCTTCATGGTCATGACTTGGGCTTCACCGCTATTGCCGGTGACTGCCAGTTCATCGACAGCATCTTTGTGGATGGTATTTCCCAGATCATTACCAATGTTGACACAATGAAATTCACGGTCAGCAACGTTATCACGCCTGACCGCACGGTGCGCGTGGTCTTCTCCACTGTCCAGTATCAGATGACCGCCACCTTCAATAATGTGGAAGGCACGGTCAGCGACAGCATCGTGGACTGCGGCAGCAGCTACACCTACACCATTACCCCGAACACGGGCTACCATGTGGACACTATTTACTATGATGCTGAAAACTTCGTCATAGGAGAAACCAGCTATACCTTTACGAACATCCGTGAAGATCATAACATCAAGGTCGTCTTCGCTATCAACCAGTACGAAGTGACCGCCAGCACGGACGGCAACGGCACGGTGACGCCCACTTCCGAAACAGTGGCTCACGGCGATGATCAGACCTTTACCGTGACACCGAACGACTGCTACCATATCAGCAGCATCACCGTGAACGATGTGGACTACGACC
Organism: uncultured Bacteroidales bacterium; assembly: GCA_947169105.1. Classification (GTDB taxonomy): domain Bacteria; phylum Bacteroidota; class Bacteroidia; order Bacteroidales; family WCHB1-69; genus UBA1756. The sequence goes on from CAMVOL010000009.1 coordinate 69,304, forward strand.
TGAGCCATGTGAGTGGTGGTACATTTACGGTTTCCAACATCACGGAGGCCACCACAGTGAAGATCAACTTCGCTCTCGACACCTTCCAGCTGGTCCAGACCATCACGGGTGAGGGTACGGTGAACGAAATGGCCGACACTACGGTGAATGTGCTTTGCGGCAGCGATTACATCTTCAACATCGCCGCTGCCGAAGGCAACCACATCGTAAGCTATACGGTTAATGGCGGAACTCCCGTTACGGTTGACAACAGCGAAAGCTATGTTGCTACGCTGACCGATACGATTAAGAACATCCAAGCGGATTGCACGCTTGCCGCTGAATTCGCCGTGAACACCTACACCATTTACACGGAGAGACTTAGCGGTATGGGTACTTTCACTCCCGATGTCGTAACCGTCAACTACGATGCTGACACGATCATCATCGTTACGGCCGACAACGCCAACGGTTATCATATCGCTTCCGTCACTGCCACTGGTATCAATGAAGTTTACAGCAATGACGACCACAAGATAGTGGATACGGTGCATCTTACTAACATCCGCGCCAACGACACCCTGAAGGCAGAGTTCGCTCTCGACCTCCACCTGATTTCCGTAATTATCGAGGGTGAAGGTGCGGTTGCTCCGATGGACACCAACATCACTTTCGGTGACACCGTCACGTTCAACATCACTCCTTACGATTGCCAGTACATCAGCAGCATCGTCGTGGACGGTCGCGACACGACTATCACCGATCCTGCAGGTATGCAGCTGACCTTCAACCATGTGGTGGATACTCACAGACTGGAAGTCACCTTTGCTCCTACCACCTATCTGGTCAAGTGGAAAGAGTACTATCCGGGTATGCCCACCATCAGAGAAGACTCCAACGTGGCCTGCGGTACTGACTTCACTTACGAGGTTCGTGCCGAAGAAGGTTTCCACATCCACGAGGTCTATCTGGATTATGTCGTTGATACGACCTTCGAAACCGAACAGATTGATGCGTATGACTTGGTAATCCCCAATGTCCGTGAGACCCACCTTATTGAGGTACAGTTCGAACAGGACTACTACAGCTTGCATCTTGACACGGTTGGCGCAGGTACGATTGTGTGCGACAGCGCTGATCTCTCGAAGATTTATTACAACACCCCGCTGCAGTTCACGGTGACTCCGGAAGAATGTTACGAGTTCACCAGTCTCACCATCAATGGTGTGAACTATACGGATCAAGTGGTGGGCGGTGTCCTCAACTGGAACGCCATCGACAGCGGTGCCGTGGTCGCCACCTTCAGCATCATCCGTTACGAAATGGCCTCCTCGGTCAATGACGGCAATATGGGTACGGTGACACCCACCGATTCTGTGGATTGCGGTACGCCTTACACTTACTACATCGCCGCCAACGAAGGCTACCATATCGACACTATCACTTGCGGCTCGTTTGTCAAGGTGCTGGGTGAGAACGACAATGTTCTTGACACGTTAGTGATTGCGAACGCTGTTTCTGACACGGCCGTCCGTGTGGTCTTCTCCATCAACACTTACAATGTTACGATTTGCACACCTGCTCCTGAAAACGGCACATTGACCGTCAATCCTGCCATAGTGGAACACGGTGAAAACTGCGAGGTGACTATCGTTGCCGATTCTGTACACGGCTACCACATTGACACCATCTTCTGCGGTGACAACATCGTGCCGCTGGGCCAGAACGAGAACACGTTCTATGTATATAACATCAATGGTATCACTTCCGATACGACCGTCTGTGCGTCGTTCAGCCTGAACAACTACACGATTACCGCTTCCATCGCTGCTGAAGATGTTGAACACCTCTCCATCATGCCTGGTGACACCAATGTGAAGTTTGGTGACACGGTGATTTACACGGTGAAGAGCATCAATGACTGCTACTACATCAACGACGAGATTTTGGTGGACGGTGTAGCTGTTGAGTTCACCACTGGCGACAGCACGCGTGCTACCTACGCTTTTGAAGCCATTAATTCGAACCACACGATTGTGGCCAACGCCGCGATTTACCGTTACGCAGTCACCACCACGGTCAATGACAACACTCTTGGTGAAATCACTCCGGGTGACACCACGCTTGACTGTGGTAGCGACTATGCTTACGTTGTGACCCCGATCACGGGTTATCATATTGATTCTGTGAAGGTGAACGGCGTGATGCAGACCATTACCGACAGCTCCACCTTCTCCAGCACGATTGAGGACATCCACACGGATACGACGATTGCTGCTTACTTCAGCATCAACCATTACATGATTGTCGCCTCCACGGGTGATAACAATGGTACGATTGATCCGGTTGACACCATCGTTTACGAATACGGTGCAACCCCGACCTACATCATCAAACCGAATGACTGCTACTACATCAGTGAGGTTCTGGTGGACGGCACGGCTGTGGAGTTTACCACTGGCGACAGCACGTACGCTACCTATACTTTCGATGCGATCGATGCGAGCCATACCATTGTGGCCAACTTCGCCATCTACAAATATGATATGACGGCTGACTTCGAAGCGGCAATGGGTACTGTCACCACCGCTACCGACATTAACTGCGGTGCTGATTACCAATATATGATTACCGCCAACGAAGGCTTCCATATTGTCAGCTACACGATTGGTGGTGTTACTGTCACCAACACGATGGAAGAACCCAACGACTACATCGTTGATTCTGTCCTGATCTCCCCGGTCAGCCAGGATACCAATCTTGTGGTTGAGTTCGATACGAACACCTACACTGTCTCTGTCTGTGCTGATGCAGTGAACGGCAGTCTTGTGGTGAACGATCCGACCGAGGTGAACTACAATGAAGGTACGACAGTCACTGTCGTTGCTGACACCGCCAATGGTTATCATATCGCCAGCATTACCGACAGCCGCGGCATCACCGTTCCTTACGGCCACAATACGGACAAGATCGCCACTTACAATGTGGACAATGTTGTTGCCGATGATACGGTGTGCGCCACCTTCGAACTGAACACCTTCACCATCCATACTGAAAACGGTGAAAACGGCACAATCACTCCGTCGAACGACACCATCGTCACCTACGGCGATGTGGTTGACTTCGTCATCGAGCCGAACAGCTGCTACTACATCTCCAACATTTTGGTGGATGGCGAAAGCGTCTGGACCGGTTACACAGATTCTGTCAGCGCCTACACGCTCCAAATCAATGTTTCCGAATTCGATCCGGCCGTTGAGACCCACACCATCGCCACCGAATACACCATCTTCCAATACACGATGACATCCACTGTCAATGATGCGACGATGGGTACGGTGACGCCCACCACCACGGTGGAATGCGGTTCGACCCACAACTACGAGATTGAAGCCACCACAGGTTATCATATTGACCATGTGATTTTGGACAATGTCCAGACCGACTACGAAGGTCAGCAGAATACCGCCACCATCACGGTGACTGACATTCGTGCAGACCATCAGTTGGATGTCTTCTTCGCGAAGAACCGCTACACAGTGACGGCCACCGCCGGTGAGCACGGCACGATTACTCCGTCGGGTGTGACCACTGTTGAACACGGCGCATCCCTCACCTACACGATTGCACCTGATCCTTGCTACTACATCGACAGCGTTCTGGTGAACGGCGAGGTTGTTGAATTCACCACTGGCGACAGCACAGGTGGTACCTACACCTTCGCTTCCGTTGAGGACACCATGACCATCCACGCCGACTTCCATATCTATGAATATAGAATGATGGCTGAATATGATGAGGAAATGGGTTCTGTGGAGACAGGTATTGCCACCTGCGGCAGCAACTACACTTACACGATTCACGCCAACGAAGGCTACCACATCACGAGCATGCGTGTCGGCACGACGACGCACAACAACAATGTGGGTCTGAATACGGATACTGTTGCTACCTTCAATGTCTATAGTGTCTATCAGGATACTACTTGCTACGTTGAGTTCGCTCGGAACACCTACACTGTCAACTTCAATGTGACGGGTGAGGGTGAAGTTGAGCCGGGTAACACCACGGTCGATTACGACTCCACATTGGCTTACACGGTTACTGCCGGTACAGGTTATCACATTGTGAGCATTACCGACAACGGCACAGTGGTTTACACCAATGACAACCGCGATACGGTTGCTCACTCTGGCAGCATTGCCAATATCCGTGAAAATCACACGATTGATGTAGTCTTCGCTATCAACGAGTACACCATCACTGCCACGGCTGGTAATGAAGGCGAAATCATCCCGGGTACGCAAACCGTCACCTACGGTGCTACGCCGAACGTTACCATCCGCACCCTCGAGGATTGCTACTATATCAGCCGCATCCTTGTGGACGGTGAGGAAGACACGGTCTTCACGAACAATGAAACCCGCTATGTTTACACCTTCGCTCCTGTTGATACAGATCACGTGATTGCAGCTGAATTCGGTATCCGCACCTACACGGTTATCGTTAATGCTGACACCAACGGTACGGTTGATCCGAGCGGTGACACACTCACGTACGACTGTGGTGCCACGGTCACTTACACCTTCACGCCGAATGATGGATACGAAGTGGTGAGTGTCACGGTCAACGGCAGCAACATTGGTGCCCAGACCAGCTACACTATCACCAATATCCAGAATGACTACACGATTGATGTGGTGTTCGGTCAGACCTTCTACACCCTGACATCTGTTGCCTACGGTCATGGTACGATTGATCCGCTGGGTGAAACTACCGTTCTTGCTGACTCCTCTATGACCTACACGCTGACTCCGGACGACTGCTACACAGTTTCTGAAGTTCTGGTCAACGGTGTCTCTTATCTGAACAACGAAGCCTTCGACGGTGAAACCCTCACCTTTGATTCTGTAACGTCGGATATGACCATCCAGGCTTACTTCCAGATTAAGACCTACACGGTTGAAACCGAAGCCAACGAAGGCGGTACAATCACCGAGACGGCTGTTTACGATTGCGGTACGGATGTGGTCATCAACATCACTCCGGATGCCTGCCACACCCTTGATTCTGTTATGGTTGACACCACTGTGATGACGGATGTCACCGAAGTTTCCTTCAACGCACTGGATACCAACCACACGGTCATGGCCTACTTCTCCATGAAGACCTACGCCATCACCGCTTCTGTCAATGACACCTTGGGCGGCACCATCACCCCGACCGACACGTTCGATTGCGGTGAGAGACCGACCTACGAGATTACTGCCAACGACGGCTATCATATCGACAGCGTTATGGTTGACGGTGTGTATCAGGGTGCTATTGGAAGCTACACCTTCAGTTCACTTGATGCAGATCATGAAATTATGGCTGTCTTCGCCAAAGACTTGCACCATCTGACGGCTTATGCCAACGCAGGTGTGCGGATTGAGCCCGTTGCCGACACTACGGTTGAACATGGCACAGACTTCACCTTCTACTTCACGATTGTGGATACCTGCTACGAGATTGAAAATGTCACGGTTGACGGTGAAAGCATCGGTGCGGTTGATTCCGTTGCCTTCGACAGCGTGATTACTGATCATGTTGTGAATGTCACCACCACGTTGAAGACCTACACCATCACGGCTACGGCTATGGAAGGCGGTACTATCACGCCTGCTGGTGCCCTTACCGTTGAGTGCGGTGGCACACAGAGCTTCAGCATCACGCCCGCCGTCGGTTACACGCTCGACAGCGTGATGGTGGACAGCGAGAATGTGGGCGAGGTCTATAACTACGTGTTCAGCGATGTCCATGAGGACCACACCATCGAGGTGTTCTTCTCCGCCATTGATACGCAGACCTACACCATCCATGCTGAAGCTGGTGAACACGGTACGATTACACCTGAGGGCGACAGCACTGTGGTGCGTGGTTCCAGCGTGACCTACGTCTTCACGGCTGATGAGTACTACTCCATCGACAGCGTGATTGTGGACGGTAACGTCCTCCCGACGCCGGTACGCAGCTACACCTTCAGCAATGTGACCGACGACCACACCATCAGAGTCACCTTCGTGGCTGACGAGGTGGGTTGCACCACTCCGAATATCGTTTACACCACCAACATCACGGAAAGCTCCGCCACCTTCAACTGGAACGAAACAGGAGCCAGCTCCTACACCATCCGTTACAAGAAACTCAGAGACACTTCTGCCACTGCCTACACCGTTGTCACTGGCCTTACCGGCGGCACTTACGATGTGACGGGTCTTGAAGAGGCTACTGAATATGTCTGGAGTGTGAAGGCCGTGTGTGTTGATTCGGTTGCTGAAAGCGCTTGGAGCGTGTCCGTCTCCTTCGTCACCGAAGAGCCCGTTGATACCACGGACATCCACAATGCCGAAATGTCTGTCATCAATGTCTATAGCTACGGTAACGACATCTATGTGACCAACGAATCCAACGAGCAGATTAAGGATGTCCAGGTTTACGACATCAATGGCCGTTTGGTTCACAGAGGTATGGCCCAGAGCAATCCTGAAGTCATCAATGTGACCACCGCCAACGGTATCTACATTGTGAGAGTTGTCACTGAGACAATGGTCCGCAACTTCAAGGTTAGCATCACCCAGAGATAATAACCGATACGAATAAACGCAAAGGGGGCTGTTCCGACGGTCCCCTTTTTTAGTTTATCAAGTTTATAAAGTTTGAAAGTCAGAAAGTAGAGACGCACGGCGATTTAACGTAAAAAGTATAAAGTATGAGGTAGAAAGTAAGAAGTATGAGGATGAAAAACCTCCTACCTTTTACCTGTTACCTTCTACCAATTTTGAGTTTGAAAAATGAAAAAATCAATCATTGGAATGACGGCGTTGGTGACGGGGGCCAGTTCGGGGATGGGGTTGGAGTATGCCCGTCAGTTGGCGGCGGCGGGTTGTGCCGTGGTGATGGTCAGCAATCAGGAGGAGGCTTTGCTCCGTTGTGCCGATGAACTGCGAAAGCAGTTTTCCGCCGATATTTGGACGAAGTACCTTGATTTGGCATCAGAGGATGCGGCCGACGGACTTTTCCGCTATTGCGAGGAAAACGGCCTGAAAATCGACATTCTCATCAACAATGCCGGCATCTTCTTTTTCGAGGAGCTGGAAGGGGAGGTGTGCCATAAGGCGGAGGTGATGATGAAGCTGCATGTTTACACGCCGTCGCGGCTGTGTATGCTGTTCGGTAATGCGATGAAGCGGCGGGGGAGGGGCTATATCCTGAACGTGTCGTCGGTGGCGGCGGGGATGTGTGTACCGGGCCTGACGACGTATGCCGCCACGAAGTCCTATCTCCGCAGTTTCTCCAAGTCCCTCTATTACGAGATGCGGCCCTACGGGGTCTCGGTGACGGCCGTTTGCCCCGGAGCGGTGGCGACGGGGCTGTACAGTGTCCTGCCGGCGCTGGTGCGGATTTTGGAGGTGGCGGCGAAGTTCGGGCTGGTCTATTCGCCCGAAAAGCTGGTACGGAAGGCGCTGCGGGCGATGTTCCGGGGCCGCCGCTGCGTGACACCGGGCTTCATCAACCATTTTTTCGCACCCGCCGTCAATGCCATCCCACGTTTTGTGGTGAACCGGATTTGGCGGAAATTGACGAACAAAGTGGAATAAAATTGTCTGAAAAGTTGTATTTTTGCACCTTTCTTTTACGAACACACGCAGTGTGTCCCTGCAACTTGAAACCTTATAAACTTGTAACTTTATAAACCCGTAAGAAATGGCAAAAGTCTTAATCATCGGCGCCGGAGGTGTTGGCGCAGTGGTGGCACACAAATGTGCTTCCGTTCCTGAAGTTTTTTCTGAAATCGTGATTGCGAGCCGCACGAAAGCCAAGTGCGACAAGCTGGCTGCGGCCATCGGCAAACCGAACATCCGCACCGCACAGGTGGATGCCGACAACGTGCCGGAGACCATCGCGCTCCTCGAAAAGGAGAAGCCGGACCTGCTTATCAACGTCGCCCTCCCGTATCAGGACCTGCCGCTAATGGACGCGTGCCTCGCCACCCGCACCAACTATATGGACACCGCCAACTACGAACCGAAGGATGTCGCTAAGTTCGAGTATAAGTGGCAGTGGGCCTATCAGGACCGTTTCAAAGAGGCTGGCATCATGGCCCTCCTCGGCTGCGGCTTCGACCCGGGCGTCACCAGCATCTACACCGCCTATGCCGCCAAACACATCTTCGACGAAATCCACTACCTTGACATCGTCGATTGCAACGCCGGCGACCACGGCAAGGCTTTCGCCACCAACTTCAACCCCGAAATCAACATCCGTGAAATCACCCAGCGCGGCAAATATTGGGAGAACGGCCAGTGGGTGGAAATCGACCCGATGAGCATCCACAAGTCCGTCGAATACCCCAACATCGGCGAGCGCGAGTCGTACCTGCTGTACCACGAGGAACTGGAGTCTCTGGTGAAGAACTATCCCACCATCAAGCGTGGCCGCTTCTGGATGACGTTTGGTCAGAAGTACCTCACGGTGCTGAACGTGCTACAGGAGGTGGGACTGACCTCCATCAAGCCCATCAACTATGAAGGTAAGGAGATTGTGCCGTTGCAGTTCCTGAAGGCCGTTCTTCCCGAACCGTCTTCATTGGGCGAAGGTTACAAGGGACAGACATCCATCGGCTGCCAGATGCGCGGCATCAAGGACGGCAAGGAACGCACTTACTACATCTGGAACAACTGCGATCACGCCGAGTGTTTCAAGGAGGTGGGCGCGCAGGCCGTTTCCTACACCACCGGAGTACCCTGCATGCTCGGTGCCAAGATGATCCTCACCGGCCAATGGAAGGGCACGGGGGTGTTCAACGTGGAAGAGTTCAACCCGGATCCGTTCCTCGCAGAAATCGGTAAGTACGGCCTCCCGTGGAACGAACGCATCGACGAACCGCTGCCTATCGAAAAATAACCATAACATTTGTAGAGACGCCATATTATGACGTCTCTACATTCATTATTAAAAAAACAAAACAATTCCCAAATGAAACGTTTTTTATTTCTTCTTTTATCATTGTTTTTTCTTTTGTCATTGAAATCGGTTGGACAAAACGAAAGCACAATTATTCCTTTGACTAACAGTGGTTTCGAAAGCTGGTCAACGGGAAGTGGATATAGTGTTAGAGTATTAATTACCAATATCTCTGTTTATGATAGCTACACCTATCCAACAGGTTGGAACTATCCGACGTATCCCGTGAATGAAAGTGTTTCTTTGTTGGGTATGAATGTCAACATAAATACCAATCTTCCATTGTTGATGATTTCCAAAGAGACCAGCGGTGTTCCACAAGGTTCTTCTGCGGTCAAGTTACGGAGTTTTATGCTTTCCGATATTATCAACTCGACTGTTTATGCCGTGGCGCAATCCTCTTTGGACGAGTCATTGACCAGCTCGGCGTTTCCCACCGTCTTGACCACCGGTGTGGTTGATATTGATGCGCTGTTGCCCTTGATGGACGACTTTACTGGAAATTTTGACAATCCCGTACAGTTGCTTTCTGTCTTTGAGGGAAGGGATCTCAATACCATCATAAATGGCGGTGTCTCTTTGAATGGGGAGGTTATGGGTAAGATGACGGGATCCTACAAATATACTTCGGGATCTGGGGGTGGCGATAATGGCGGTATTCTGATGTTAGGTTCCAAGTTCAACCCTGTCACGCAGCAGCGTGAGGTGGTGGGCGCAGGTTATAAAACCGATATGACGGACATTTCTTCCTACACTAATTTTGAAATCGATTATCTCCCTCTTTCCGAGATAGATGAAAGCAAACCGTACATAGAAGCGGATTCTTTGGTGATTTTGATCTTCTCTTCGGCCAACACGGAACCGAAACAAGGCTCAGTCCTTTATCTTGACAATCTTCAGCTTTGGTCCGGCTTTCCTCCTGTTGAAGACACCTGCAGTGCAATTTTCAATCTGACAGTCAGTGGCGTGGACACGGCACGTGCCAACTTGAGCTGGACCTATGAAGGCACTCCCGATCATTTTGAAGTGGAGTACGGCGTTCAGGGTTTTGTCCAAGGTGAAGGCACGTCGGTTACTGTCGGCAATAGCAGTCATTTATTGACGGGTTTGACGCCCGGCACCAATTACGACGTGTATGTGCGTTGCGTGTGCGACGATGATCTTTTTGGTGAGTGGGCGATGGCGACGTTTTTTACGGATACGCTGGATGCACCCGTCATTGAAGACACTTGCGGCGCGGTTTTGAACCTGACCGTCACCAACGTGGACACTACCCATGCCAATCTGAGCTGGACTTATGAGGGGCTGCCTGACCATTTTGAAGTGGAGTATGGCGAACAAGGGTTTGTTCAGGGCGAAGGCACGACAATCAGTAGGTACAGCAACAGTCTCCCCCTGCAGGATCTGACGCCCGGCACCAACTACGACGTATATGTGC
>CAMVOL010000010.1 GCA_947169105.1 uncultured Bacteroidales bacterium
CTTCTCTGCCTTCTTCTCTGCCTTCTTCTCTGCCTTCTTCTCTGCCTTCTTCACGCCCTTTCTCAAAAAACGCCTTAGCAGCCGTCTCCCGGGCGTACTCCACTGCACGCTTCACGTCCTCATATTCCAAAACACTTTTCTGATAATTGTCTTTTTCCATAGCTGTCAATTTTGAGATTCTACATTCGTCCAGCAACTCTTGAAAGAAAGCAGGCTGCTTTTCGTAATCGCTCTCATCCATATCGGGCATATTCTTCAGCACGTTCAGCCAGTTCAGCATCTCTTCCGTCAGGTCGGATTGTCGGGCGGCAAAATTACACAATTTTATGAAAAATATTCCCACCTTCTGCGTCAATATTTCATTGTTCTGGTCTTTCAAAAAAACGGCGTGGAAAAACTGGTCTCTTTTTCGGTATTCCTGTAAGTCGAAATCAAGGATGTTGACCGAGTAACTCGGAAGAATTTGGTAGTTCAGCTGACCACGTTCCAGGCTAGCACTGATGGCACGACTGAGGTAGAAGATGCTCCGTTCGGCATAGTCCGGCTGCGGCGCTTTCTGCATCTCGATGATGAACTGCCTATCCTCCTTATCTTTGCAGAGGAGGTCGAAAACCGCCTTCTTCTCCGCTTCAACCATACCATAGTATTCTGTGGGCAAATATGTTACATCCACAATCTCGCCCGTATATTTTGATACGAAGCAGTTGAGGAAGCGGATGAGGAACCGTTTGTTCTGCTCGGTTCCGAAAATCTTCTTGAAGGAAAAATCCGTCGTGGGGATTTGGAAAATATTTTTTCTCTGTTCCATATTTGTAGAATAATTTGATGTATTAATTTTCTACAAAGATACGACATCCACCACCCCTTTGTCAAGAGGTCAAATTTCTGACAAACAAGTAGTTGAAAAGTTGCAGTTTTACATCTAAAAGTGGTAGAATTCCGGCGATAAAAAGCAAAAGCACTGCCCCGACAAGGCAGTTGATAAATTGTTGAAAAAAAATTAGTGACCGCGAATTACAACAATTGCGCGAAATTCCTGTAACCATTTGATCCAGAAAAAAAATAAAGACGTTATTTAGGGCTATTTTTCTTATTCCTATTTGCAAAGTCTCTTTTTATGATATTGTTGATGACCCGTTGCAATTCTTCATCATACAGCACACATCGTCCATTTTTTTCCATAGCACTTCTCCCATCAGAAAAAATCATATCATATTCTTGGCTATGGGGCTTTAAAACCACAATTTTTTGTGTAACTTCTGGAAATTTACAACTATCCGAGGCATTTGCATAAACAAGAGAATCTATGTGTGAGGAGATAAAATTATATGTTGATGAATCTGAGACATACACCCATATAGATCTCCTATGATTAAACATATAACCCTGAACTGCACATGGTGTCAATACGATTTCTTGAGGGTCATAATAATAAATATAGATATGCTGTGCTTTTAAAGCATTCAGTGTCATCAGTTCCATTATGACAATACATAACAACTTTGCAATATTATGTTTTTTCAACATTTTGATTGACATTTTTTTATTCAGTGCGAGTAATTACCATTTCCCATTTTGTCCGATTAGTCCCGAAATTTTCAAAGCGATTTCACCTTAAGTCAACATTTTTTTCTTTTGGGAATACCCATGAATGAACATAGGTGAGGAGTTTGTCACTGCACTTGCGTCATTTCCTCTCGATCATCTTGACATCTTTCCGCCCTTTTAGCTCACGTACTTTGCATGGGTATCCAACAAAATTTTTACGGGCAAAACGTAGTACGGTTTCAATGATTTTCTCCATTTCAACAGTATCTGTAGATGGAATTTTATCGCCATAGCACATCCATTTACCTGAAAAGTATCGGGTGAATGGGAATCTCGTTCCTGATGTGTCTATAATTTCTGCCCATATTGAACTGGCTTGACGAACACGCGCATGACACCATCCGGCGGTATCCGCTTGTTTTTGGTTATATTCAATGTCAAGGTCTATTGTTAAAGTAATTTCTACAGGATTTGATATTTCCATCCAAATGGTATCAGGTGATCTTTCCTTTACAAGGCAAAAAGTCCAGAAATCTCTCCCGTCACAAGTAGTATCTAAATCTTACCCTATTAGAACAAATGGCGTCGCAATAATGACGAATAAAACTAATACTATTTTTTTTCATGGCTGTTTCTCCGACTGTCCGCTAGGTTGTCCGTTCCCAATGTATCGGTTCCTGGCCGTTTTGCACCAGAATCTGGTTTGTCTGGGAGAAGTGGCGGCAGCCGAAGAAGCCGCGGTAGGCCGACAGTGGCGACGGGTGCGGGGCGGTGAGAATATAATGTTTGGAAGCGTCAATAAGCTGGACCTTCGCCTGCGCGTACGAACCCCACAGCAGAAAGACGATGCCGCTCCGCTTTTCCGAAAGGCGCGAAATCGCGGCGTCGGTGAAGGTTTCCCAGCCGTGCCGCTGGTGCGAACCCGCCTGATGCGCCCGCACCGTCAGCGTGGCGTTCAACAGCAGCACCCCCTGACGCGCCCAACCCTCCAAGTTGCCCGTCGGCGGCACCGGAACCCCGAGGTCCGACTGCAACTCCTGGAAGATGTTCATCAGCGAAGGCGGAAACTTCGTACCCGGCATCACCGAAAAACACAATCCGTGTGCCTGCCCCGGCTCGTGGTAAGGATCCTGCCCGAGGATCACCACCTTCACCTTGTCAAACGGGGTCAGATCGAACGCATTGAAAATCAACGGTCCCGGAGGATAAACCGGAAACTGCCGCTTCTCCGCAATCAGAAACCGCTTCAGCTCCTCAAAATAGGGCGCCGCAAACTGATCCGCCAGCTCCCGTTTCCAAGACTCCTCAATCACCGGATTAATCATAGTTACAAGTTCATCAAGTTTATCAAGTTACAAGTTCATCAAGTTTATCAAGTTACAAGTTTAGAGTTAAGATGTGAAGTGATAAATGTTTGTTTATCCCTTTTTAGTTTCTTCGTTTCTTAACTTCTTAGTTTATTTACTCCTTTCATCTTTTCATCCCTTCATCTTATAATCGTATCCTCACTTCTCACTTTTTCAATTTTCCGTTTTCAGTTTTCAATTTTCCGTTCGTGTTTATACCGGAAGCAGACGGCGAACAGGATGGCGACGACGAGGGCGAAGCCAGCGAAGATCAGCCACGCGCTGCGCCAGTCACCGACAAGGTAACCGTTTTCCCAATGGCAGAAATTATGAATCACCTTACCGGCAGCGAGAGTACCGATAGTAGCACCTAACCCATTTGTCATCAGCATAAAAAGTCCTTGCGCCGAAGCTTTTATGTTCGGGTCACATTCCTGATCCACAAACATCGCCCCCGACACATTGAAAAAGTCAAAGGCCACCCCGTAAACGATACAGGAGAGGACGAATAGCAGCACACCCGGCATGGCAGGACTTCCGATGCCAAAGAAGCCGAATCGGAGCACCCACGCGAACATGGCAATCAGCATCACCACCTTGATGCCATAGCGGCGCAGGAAGAAGGGGATCAGCAAAATACACAGTGCTTCAGCAATTTGCGAAAGCGACACCAGCATAGTGGCGTTGTTGGCTGCGAACGTATCGGCCAGCATCGGATCGCTCTTGAAGTGGGTGAGGAACGGCGTGGCAAATCCGTTGGTCACCTGCAGCGACATACCCAGCAGCATCGAAAAGATGAAAAACAGAGCCATCTTTTTGGTCTTGAACAATTTGAAAGCGTTCAGACCCAAAGTTTCCACCAGCGATTCGGATTCTTTCTTCACGATTTTGCATTGCGGCAAAGTCAGGCAATAGAGGAAAAGCACCAAGCTCACAATGCCAGATACAAGGAACTGGTAATAAGTATATTGGAATTTCCCGGGATTGGCCTCCAGCGTGAATCCGAAACTGCCGTCGTTCAGGAAGGCACAGTTGACGAACCACATGGTGGCAATGAAACCGACAGTGCCGAAAACACGAATGGGCGGGAAGTCCTTGACCGTATCCATCCCATTGTCTTTCAGGATGGTAAATGCCGTCGTATTGGACAGTGCCAGCGTCGGCATATAGAAAGCCACACTCAGTGTGTATAGCGCCATAAAGGCGGCTTGGTCCGGCACAACGCCCGCCACATCAGCCTGCCAGCCCATATAGAACAGCCCCACCATCGTGGCACCGGCAATCAGATGACAGATGCCGAGCAACCGCTGGGGCTGCACCCATTTGTCACCCACAATACCCAAAAGGGTGGGCATAAAAATCGAAACAAATCCTTGGATAGCGTAGAACCACGGGATGGCATGTCCCATTTCCGCACTTCCCAAATAGTTGCCCATACAGGTCAGATAAGCCCCCCAAGCAGCAAACTCGAGGAAGTTCATAATAATCAGTCTGATTTTCAGTTGCATAACAACGGGTTTATAAAGTTTGTCAAGTTACAAGTTTATCAAGTTACAAGTTAAAAGTAATAGGTAATTATTTGATTTTGAAATCTAGCAGTTTCCGGCCTTCGAGAAACCCTTCCAGACGGTCGTTGATGGCCACCTTGCCGACCCCTTTCGGCGTGCCGGTGAAAAGGACATCGCCCGCCTCCAGCGTAAGGAACTGCGACACATGGGCGATGATTCTGTCAATGGAGAATAGCATTTCGCCGCTGTTGCCGCTTTGGACGGTCGTGCCGTTCAAATCCAGATGGAAGTTCAGATTGTTGAGGTCGGTAAACTGGTCTTTTTCAATAAATTGGCTAATGACAGCGGAGCCGTCGAAGGCTTTGGCGATTTCCCACGGGTCGCCGCGTTCGATGCACTTTTTCTGCAAGTCTCGCGCCGTGAAGTCGATACCGAGTCCAATTTCATGGTAATAGGTGTGGGCTTCCGTCTCCCGGATGTTTTTCCCTACCTTGTCGATACGGACGAGAATCTCCACCTCATACTCCACCTGCTGCGAAAAGTCGGGCAAGGGGAACGGACGGTTATCCGTAATCACCGAAGTATCGGGCTTCAGGAAAAAAGTCGGATTTTCCGGCACCTGATGTCCCAATTCTTTGATGTGTGGGAGGTAGTTCCGACCGATACAGATGATTTTCATTGCGTTATGATTTAAAAACAGATGCCGACCATAAACTCCACATTACCTGCGGTGGCACGCATGGCCTTCCCCGAGAGAAGGTTCGGTTCCGCCTTCTTGCCAAAGAAATTGACAAACGTATGATCGTAGGTGGCATAGAAATAGACCCGGAAATCGTCCTTGATGACATATTCCAGTCCCAGCCCGATAAAGCCGGCCTCACGGAACCATGCCGTCTGTTTGGTGTACATATATTTATCCGTAGTCACTTTCCTTTCGGATGTCTCGTAGGTGTCGGAGGCTTTTGCCGTAAGACGGAAGCTGTGGAGGAAGCCGAACTGCGCCGCCACCACAACCCCCTTCATGCTGGGGGTTTTCAGCTTGATACCAGTCGGCAGAGAGAGATAGATGGCATTGTACTTGCGGACGACTTCCCCAATACCCACATTCTCAATAACATCCACAAAACGAAGTTTGCCGCCGGAGTGGGAAAAGAAGACACCGGTGGTGAAGTAGTAGTTGTTCTTGGTGGTGAAGTTGATGTCGAGCGGGATGCCGTACCGCATGGTATTGACGATGCCGGCGCGGGTGACGGAGTCAGTGCGCGGGTTCAGCCAGCCAGGACCGATGCCGAAGGCGACACCGAGCGTGACACGCTTTCCAAAGTCGGCATCGTGCGGACGGTGCGGGCGCGGATGACGGGGTTCACGGGGCGGACGGTCGCGGTAAACGCCCGTCCACTGGTCGCCGCCGCCACCATTATCCGCTATCGGTGAAGCATTCACCCCACCAGCGAACAGCAGCAGTGCCATTAATAAAATCAGTTTTCTCATACGATAAGAATTGAGCCGCAAAAGTAGTAATTTTTATAGAATGATTACATTTATCTGACGCTTTTGCATAGATTCCGCCGACCTGAAAGTCGGCGGAATGGTGTCCTACGCCTCCGCTTTCTCCTTCAGCGAGGCGAAGCCGTTGCCCAAAACCTCGGAAGCCTCCAGCACCGACAGGAACGCCGCCGGGTCCGTTTCATGCACGTAGTGGATCAGCTGCGGGAGTTGCTTGCGGGAAACCGTCGTGTAGATGATTTTCTTGTCGGAATGGTTGTACATGCCTTCACCCTTGATGAAGGTGCCGCCACGCTGCAGCTTCTGAAGGATGCAGTCCTTGATCTCCTCCGGCTTTTCGGAGATGATCATCACGGCCTTGCCCGACTGACCGCCGGCCACCACTTTGTCGATGATGATGCCTTCGATGTAAATCACCAGCCACGAATAAAGCGGAATGGTCCAGTCTTTGAAAGCCACCAACGAAAGGAGGACGACGGTGGAGTCCACGATGATGACCAGCTTGCCGACAGAGACGTGCTTCACGTACTTGGCGATAATCATGGCGATGATGTCGGTGCCGCCGGAAGTGGCTCGGGTCTTGAAGATGATGCCGAGTCCCAAGCCGATGAGGACCGAGCCGAACAGCACCAGAATCACGGTGGCGGCAGGATCGGAGACCAGCGGCTCGTAACCGTAAAAGTACTCAAGGACGGAGATGAAGGCGGGCAGTGCCAGCACGCTCGCCACCGTCTTGGCCCCGAACTTCGGACCGAGCCACAATGTGCCTATGAGCAACAGCGGCAGGTCCAGACAGAGACCCGACAAACCGATCGGGAAGTTGAACAAGTGGTGCAGGATGATAGCGATACCATACACGCCACCCGGCGCTAATTTCAGCGGAGACACGAACACTACGTATCCCACCGCCATAATGGCCGTGCCCAGTAATATCATACAGTAGTCTTTGACCAGTTCTTTTATTTTTGCTTTTTCCATAATCTGCCGGAATTTTGTAATCTATTGCTTTTTTTCACCAAAAAAAGGCATTTTTTCAAATGCCTTTTTTCTATAATTTGGAAATCTAAAAGATTATTTTACGATTTCCTGGAATTTGGACTGGTTCTTATATTTCTTGAACTCAGCGTCCTTTTTGGCCTTGGCTTTGTAGGAAGCATCAAGTTTCACTGCCTCGGCGAGGTTGGAATAGACCTGTGCCTCTTTCTTGGTGCGGGCGGCGAGGACAGCGGCCAGATAGTAGGTCTTGGCGTCCTTCTGGGCAATGCACTCCAACGTGTTCTGGGCGGCAGTGTAGTTTTTGTCCAGCATCTGGACGAGGGCCATGTTGTAGTCGCAAGTCTTGTTGTTCATGGATTTGGCAGCGCCTGCATAATCACCCGACTGGATCTGGTTCATAGCGAGGTTGTAGTCCTGACCGACGGGGTTGGTAGTAGCCTTGGCGGCTTCGGCGAACTTCTGCATGGCTTCGGCTTTCTTGCCCTGCAGGAACAGGCCAACACCCTGATTGTTGAGGATGATGCCGTTGCTCGGGGAGATGGCAGCAGCCTTGTCAA
Organism: uncultured Bacteroidales bacterium; assembly: GCA_947169105.1. Classification (GTDB taxonomy): domain Bacteria; phylum Bacteroidota; class Bacteroidia; order Bacteroidales; family WCHB1-69; genus UBA1756. The sequence continues at coordinate 7,462 of CAMVOL010000010.1, forward strand.
GGTTCTTCATGCCTTCGGTAAGACCGTCTTTGTCACCGTTTTCAATGTACTTGTTGATTTCGAGGATGGCAGCATTGTTGTAAGCGCGCCAGTCGCCCTCTTCCTTGTCCATAGTCACTTTATAGATAGCCTCTTTCTTGTTGAGGTCTTTCTCCATGTAGGCGGCATAAAGCTTCTCGTTCACGGAAAGTTTGTCAGGATCCGTTGTCATGTATTCGGCAATCTGCTCGTCGTTGTACATGTTCTTGTTGCAGACCATAGAAACTTCCACGCGGCGGAGCGGAGGAAGGATGATGTCGGCGATGGTGGGATAGATGTCGGTCATATTGCGAATCTTCTCCTCTTTCATCGCACCGTTGGGCTGTGAACGCACCACATTGAGAATCTGGTTCTTCTCGGCGATGTTGGAAGCCTGAAGGTCTCTTTCAAAACCGCTCCAGTCCTCACCCGGGGAGGTGACGTCGAACACGATTTCGGGTTTCTGCAAATCTTTGTATTTGATTTTGTTATCCTTCGCATACTGGCGGAGGTATTTGTCGAACTCGTTGTCGAACCACTTTTTGCCCTGTTCGGCGCGTTTTTGGGAAAGACCCTGATTCAAGCTCTCTTCGCCTTCGGGAGAAGCCCAGCCAGTGATGATGATCTTGTCGATGACACGGCCCTCTTTCATAAAGGCGGCGAAGTCGGCGACAGCCTTCTTGGCGGCATCGCTCTTATTGAGCTTGAGGTTCATGTTCAGATCTGCCTTGTTGAGGTCAAAATAGATGATAGCGGTGTTGGTGAGGAACTCAGCCTTATAACCGTGCTCGGCATAGAGGAGCTGGGTGCCGTTGCCGGCCTTTTCCGAAAGTTCCGGATTGATATCCATCAAAGCGGCGGAGTTGCAGATACCTTCACAAAGCATCACATCGGGGAAAGTATGGGAAGCTTTCTTCTTTTGGGCAGTGGAGGAAGCCACGAGGTTGGCCTCTTCATAACCATCCTTGAACTCGAAAGAACCAGTGGCGGAGAAATTACCACCCTGCTTGTAGTTGATGACCGTGCCTTTAGCCTTGGCCTTCTGTCCCTGAAGTTCAATCGGGGCGAGGGCGATGCGCTGTCCGTTGTACTCGATGGTGGGCGTCACCGTCATCGTAGCTTTCTTCTTCATATATTTTGGAGGAATGGTGCCCTTCACCTGATAAGCCACCTGACCACCCCTGTTTTCGAGGTTCTCATTGTCAAGTTTGATGCTCACTTCCGGATAACGCGGAACCATTTTTCCGAGGCCGCAGCCCGCAACAAGCAGGCCGACAAAGCATGCCAAAAGAATAACTCTAAAATTTTTCTTCATCATATCTTTTTGTTTTAAATTGATTTACAATTATTTATACTTTCTTTCAAAAAGCAGGCAAAAATACAAATATTTCTTTAAATAAAGAAAAATATTATTGTCGTATTTTTGCACCCCGAATTGAAGCCATTTTAATGCTTATGACAGAAAATGACGAAACTTTGGAAATGTCCTCCGAAGAGAAGGAGGAACTATACGAACATTTCCGTTTCAAGGTCGATCCAGGCACGGAGCTGCTGCGGATGGACCGCTACCTTACCAATCTGATAGCCAACGTGTCGCGGCACCGCATACAGGAAGCTGCAAAAGCAGGCTGTATCCTCGTGAACGGACGGCCCGAAAAGTCGAACTACCGCGTACACCCCAACGATGTCATCTCCATCCTGCTGCCCCGCCCGCCCCGCGATTTCGAGATCATCCCCCAAGACATCCCGCTCGACATCATGTACGAGGACGATGACCTCATCATCATCAACAAACCCGCCGGCATGGTGGTACACCCCGCCTTCGGCAACTACGACGGCACGCTCGTCAATGCCCTCACCTATCATTTTCAGGGACAGAAAGATAAAAATGGCGAAGAGATCAAGCCGCTGCTGCTGCACCGTATTGACAAGAACACCTCCGGCATTCTGGTCGTGGCCAAGTCGGAGGAGGCGCAGATCAAATTGGCCGCCAACTTTTTCGACCACACCATCGACCGCAAGTACCGCGCCCTCGTGTGGGGCGACTTCAAGGAGGACGAAGGCACCGTCATCGGGAACGTGGGACGCAACCCCCTCAACCGCCTCGTCATGACCGTCTTCCCCGACGGGGAACAGGGCAAGCACGCCGTCACTCACTACCGCGTGGTAGAACGGTTCGGCTACGTCACCCTCATCGAGTGCCAGCTCGAAACCGGCCGCACCCACCAGATCCGCGTCCACATGAAGTATATCGGTCACCCCCTTTTCAACGACGAATCCTACGGCGGCGACCAGATCCTGAAAGGCACCACCTTCACCAAGTACAAACAGTTCATCAGCAACTGTTTCAAGCTGATGCCACGGCAGGCCCTCCACGCCAAGTCGCTCGGCTTCACCCACCCCATCACCGGAAAATATATGCTGTTCGACTCCGAAATGCCCGCTGACTTCGCCGCCGTGCTCGACAAATGGCGTACCTACGCCAAGCACCGCGAACTCGACGAAGAGGACTTTGGCGACGACACCGACATCACCCCATAAATTATTATGAAGAAAATCACACTCCAAAGAGGAAAAGAGAAATCTCTGCTGCGATACCACCCGTGGGTCTTCTCCGGCGCCATCGCCCGAAAAGACAAAGATATCGCCGAAGGTGACATAGTAGAAGTATATAGTTCTGACAATCAGTATCTTGCAACTGGACACTACCACAACAGCTCCACCTGTGTCAAGGTATTCAGCTTCGAGCAGGTGGAACCCGATGAGCTGTTCTGGACGGAAAAACTCGCCAACGCCTTCGAATACCGACGCAGCCTCGGCCTCACCGACAACTTTGAGACCAACGCCTTCCGCCTCGTGAACGGCGAGGGCGACTACCTGCCCGGCCTCATCATCGACTGGTACAACGGGCACGTGGTGCTGCAGTTCCACTCATACGGCATGTACCGTCTGCGCAACACATTCGTGAAAGCGTTGCTCAACATTTTCGACAACAGGGTGAAGTCGATTTACGACAAGAGTTCGGCGACACTTCCGGAAATTCCTGGTTTTCAATCAACTGACCAGCTTCTGTACGGCAGTTTCGATGAGGTACTCATCCGCGAGAACGGCGTGCCTTTCTACATTGATATAATAAACGGGCAGAAGACCGGCTTCTTCCTTGACCAGCGTGAAAACCGCGACCTCGTCCGCCAATATGCCGCCGGCAACGACGTGCTCAACCTTTTCTGCTACTCCGGCGGCTTTTCGGCCTACGCCCTGATGGGCGGCGCCCGCCGTGTCGATTCGGTCGATATCTCCAAAAAGGCCATCGAGCTGACCGAAAAGAACATCGCCGAGTTAGGCGCATCCTACGTGGAAAAGCACAACGCTTTCGCCGAAAACGTTTTCGATTTTCTCGAAATGATGTCCCCCGACTATGGGTACGAAGTGGTCATCCTTGACCCGCCCGCCTTCGCCAAACACCACAAGGTGAAAGACCAGGGCATCAAAGGATACCGCAATCTTAACCGACTGGCAATGAGAAAGGTGGCGAAAGGCGGCTTCCTGTTCACCTTCTCCTGCTCGCAGGCCATCTCCAAGGACGACTTCCAGACCATCGTCTTTTCCGCCGCCGCCATCGAAGGGATTCCCTTCCGTGTGGTGCGTCATCTCGAAGCGGGTGCTGACCACCCCGTCGATATCTTCCACCCCGAAGGGAGCTACCTCAAGGGGATGCTGCTCCAGTTAGCCGAATAACACGCCATGCACATCCGCACCCGTGCCATCGTCCTGAACAAGACCAAGTACTCCGACAGCAGCCTCATCGCGCGTGTCTTCACGCGGGAGGCGGGGGTGCAAAGTTTCATTTTGAAAGGCGCTTTTTCTAAAAAGAACAAGGGGAAACTGGCCCTACTGGAAAATCTTTCGATGGTGGAACTCACTTTCGACGACCACCACGAAGGTATCAAATACCTGAATGACATTGCGTTATACCATCCCTACTCTCTCATTCCTTTCGATATGGTGCGTCGCGCGCTTTTCATCTTCTATAATGAAATCCTGTACAAGACGCTGACGGACTATTCCACCGATGCTGAACTCTTTGATTTCGTGGAAAATGCGCTGCTGGAATTGGACGAGGAAGACACCCGTCTTGCCGACATACACCTCCGTTTTTTGGTGGCTTTTTCAAAAATTCTGGGCTTTTTTCCGAAGGACAATTTTTCGGCACAAAACTGCCATTTTTTCATCGAAGATTCCTCTTTTGTACCTGATTATTTCGACTATCCCGACTACCTGTCGCAGGATGCCTCGGCCTATCTTGCCGACCTGATGCACGAAAAAGCCACGGAACTGCCGCCGAAAATCGTCCGTAACGAACTGTTATACGGATTGATACGCTATTTCGAGCGACACAATGAGCAGATTCACCATATCGAGTCGGTGCAGATTTTGTCGGCACTTTTGGCGAAATGAAAAAAATGCACTTTTCAAAGCAAAATATACAAAAAAAATGTATTTTTGCAGCCAAATGTTCTATTATTAACCAAAACCTATTTATTATGAAAAAACTTTTATCCTTTGTTGCAGTTTTATTCGCTGTTGTGGCAGTGAATGCACAGATCACTGACGATTTTGAAGGCTATGCAGCTTTCAGCGTTGACCCCACTGACGGTTTTTGGACTTTCTACGATGGGGACGGAGGCGGCACATACGGCTTCCAAGGCATTTCATTTGAAAATGCATATTATACTGGAGCGGCTATCATTCTGAACACAAACGATGTAGCTGAAATCGGTGAAAACTATCCCGCACATTCCGGCAACCAATTTGTGGCCATGTTCAATGCAGTTCCTGAATCTGCAGGTGGTACAGAAGGTGTTACCAATTCTAACGACTGGATGATTTCTGGGGAACTCACGAATGCCACCAACTTTTCTTTCTATGCAAGAGAGCTTACTACCAACTATGGTCCTGAAACCATGCGTGTTCTCTATTCCACTACAACGAATGATCCCAGCGCTTTCCAGCTGATTCAGCAAGAGAGTGTTAATGTAGCTGAATGGACTGAGTACTCTTACAATCTTCCTGCTGGCACCAAATATGTAGCCATCAACTGCACTTCCAATGACGTTTTCGCTCTGTTTATTGATGATGTTACCATTTCTGCAGAAGGTGGCCAAACCGCTATCGCCGAGAACAGCACTTCCATCTCCATCTACCCGAACCCCGCCACCACTATCCTGAATGTGGAAGCCACAGGTTTCAGCACCATCGAAATGGTGAACGTGCTTGGTCAGGTTGTTTACAGCGCCAACGCTACCAGCAACATGCAGATCAATGTCAGCAACCTCGACAACGGCGTCTATTTCGTCCGTCTGAACGGTGCCAACGGCACTACCACCCAGAAATTCATCAAGAAATAAGGATTTCTTTTAAGCAATACGAAAGGGAGGTGAAAAGCCTCCCTTTTTTTATATGTATAAATTAAAAAATTATGTATTTTTGCGCCGTCGTTTGAAGTATTAACCAAATCAAAATAATTATGAAAAAATTTTTCATCCTGATTTTTGCACTGCTGGCTTGCACTTTTTTGGCGAAAGCGCAAACCATCACGGACAATTTTGAAAGCTACGACGCTTTCACCGTGAATCCGACTGGCATCTGGACCTATTACGACGGGGACGGGGCCGAGACACACCATTACTCCAGTGTCACGGTCTCCAACCTTCCCTATACGGGAAGCTGCATCGTGATGAACCCGTCCATGACAGATCCGGACATCACCACCACCCAAGGGGCCCACAGCGGGAGCCAGTACCTCGCCATCTTCAACGCCAATCCCGAAAATTTGGCGACCGGCGCTACCACCAACGACTGGGTCATCTCCCCCCAAATGGCTTTCACAAACGGCGGAACACTGACCTTATGGGCAAGGGAACTCACCGAACAATACGGCGCGGAGACCATGCGCATCCTCTACTCCACCACCGACAACAGTCCCAGCAGCTTCATCCTGATCCAAGAGGAGAGCGTTTCCACCACTACGTGGACGCAGTACAGCTACGCCATTCCCGCCGGTGCGAAATACGTGGCCATCAACTGCACTTCCGACGACATTTTCGCCCTGTTTATCGATGACATCGATTTGCAGATCATCACCTCCGACCCCACTATCGTTGCCATCCCCAATACCATCGACTTTGGAACCGTGATGCTGCCCGGGACGGAAACCGCCACCGTGACCGTCACCGGCTACAACCTCACGGGGAACATCAACGCCAACACGTCCGCGCCTTTCTCCATTTCGGCCGACGGCACCAATTTCAGCACCAACATCAGCCTTCCCTCCACAGGAGGCACCCTGTATGTGAAGTACACGCCCACCACTGAAAATACCGTCAACGGCACCCTCACCCTGTTCAGCGGCACCAGCATTGCCACCGTTTCCCTGACCGGAAGCGCACTTGACTGCGGATCAGCCCGCCAGCTTCCCTATTCCTGCACCTTTGCCGCCAACGACCCCGACCTCAACTGCTGGGAGAGCATCGACCAGGACGGGGATGCCTATGCCGACGACCTTGCCGACCACCACGGAGAGTTTGCTTTCAACGGCACCTTCAGTTCCGACAATGACGGCATTGCACAATATGTTTACAATACAAATCAAGCTGCCGACGACTGGCTGATCTCCCCACTCATCGCCCTCGGCTACCACTCACGGGCCTCTTTCGACTACCTTGTCGCCAGTGCGAGTTACCCCGAAATCTTCAGTGTTTATATCATCCCGGAAGGTGCGACCTACACAAGCTCCATACAGGTCCTTGCGAGCCAGACCGTCACCAACACCGAGTGGGTTACACAAAACATCGATCTCTCCGCCTACGACTACCAGACCATACGCCTTGCCTTCCGCGTCAACTCCGCCGCTGATATGTGGTACATCGCTTTCGACAATTTGCTGGTTGAAGGAGACGTCCCGCCGACACTGGTCTCCAATGTGGACATGATTGATTTTGGCAGAGTGCGCATCGGCGACTACCATGACGAGATTGCCGTGCTTACCAGCACCCACATGAACGAGCCCCTCAACATTGTGACAGACGCCCCGTTCACCCTTTCTATTGACGGGATCAACTTCTTCAACCCCCTCACCATTCCCGCCAACCCCGCCATCAATGTGGATGACACCCTCTACATCCGGTTCACCCCCGAAACCGCCGGTTCCTATTTCGGCACCACCACTGCCACGCCGCAATATTCCCCACTTTCCGTCTCTTTCGCTATGAAAGGCACCGGCTTCGTATGCGACACCATCACAAACTTCACCTTCACAGAGAGTTTCGACAACGTCTCCTCCACCCGCGAATGCTGGGACATCAATGATGCCAACAACGACGAAAGCACCTTCGACTTTGTGGGCGACGTTGCACAATACGCAGGAAACGCCACCCACGTCGCCGACGATTGGCTGCTCTCCCCGGAAGTCGCACTGACTGGGAACCAGCTGCTCACTTTCGAGTACCGCACCCCTTCCACCCAAGCCCCCGGCAAGTTCACCGTGGCCGCCGTCAGCAGCGACACGACCTTGACCCTCACCGAAATCATTGAAGCCACCAGCGACATTTACACCTCACAGTCCATTGACCTGCGGAGCCTTGACGGCATCTGGCGGCTCGCCATCCATTGCGTCTCCGATTCCGGTGCCGCCTCATTGGAAATCGAAAATTTCACCATCCGCGAAATGGACGCTCCTTTCCTCGAAGCCAACCCCAACACTATGACCTTTGCCACGCGGTTGGAAGAAGCCCCCGTAGCACAGACCGCCACTGTTACAGGCTGGGCGCTGACGGAGAATATCACCATCAGCACTACGGCACCTTTCGAAATCTCCACCGACGGTAACAGCTACAGCACCGATGCCACTATCACCGTCGAGGGGCTCGAAACCAACGCCACCCTCCATGTCCGCTACAGCCCCACCACCGAAGGCACCCACAGCGGTACGGTGATTCTGACCAGCGGCGTCTATACCGACACTATCGTCCTGAACGGCACGGTGGTGGTCGACAACCCAACCCTCGAAGCCACTCCCAACACCATGACTTTCACCGGCACTGTGGGAGAAGCCACCGCAGCACAAACCACCACAATCACCGGCAGCAACCTCACGGAAGATGTCAATGTACGTGTGGCGGAGCCTTTCGAGATTTCCACTGACGGCAGCAGTTTCGGCTCCGAAGCCACCCTTACCGTCACAGGCACCGACCTCAACACCACCCTCTATGTACGTTACAACCCCGTCACCGAGGGCAGCCACAGCGGCACCGCCATCCTGAACAGCGGCAATGCCAACTGCACCATCACACTGAACGGCACGGCTGAAACCGTCGGCATCATGGAAATGTGCTGCAACACCGTCAGCATCTACCCGAACCCCGCCACCACCATCCTGAATGTGGTTGCCGAAGGATACGACAATTTACAGATTGTCAATATATTCGGGCAGATTGTTCACGAAGCCACCGTCAGCGAACGTATGCAGATTGATGTCAGCGAACTCAGCAACGGCGTCTATTTCGTCCGTCTGAACGGCACCAACGGCACGACCACCCAGAAATTCATCAAGAAGTAACCCACGCATATAGCGATTCCGCCGACCATCAGGTCGGCGGAATGGTGCAGTACCACAACAAATATATGGATTCCCTATTCCGCCAGCACTTGCTGGCGGATTTTTTGAGACGCGCCACGGCACGTTTCTACAATTTTACTTTTTCCGTACTGGCTCGCAGGTAAGGCCAATTCCCAATTTCTTGAAAATCTTACGGTCCACCTCATTCAGCATGGTTGTGCTATGCACCTGACAACCCTTCAGCTGCGGCAGCGTGGCAAGCGCATTGCGGCAATTCTCGTCGTTGAGACTCAACATGGAGAGGGCCACCAAAACCTCATCGGTGTGCAGCCGCGGATTGTTGCCGTGCAGCAACGACACTTTCATCCTTTGGATAGGCTCGATCATCTCCTGCGGGATCAGATTGATATTATGGTCGATGTGGGCAAGGTACTTGGTGGCGTTGAGCAACAAGGCGGCACTGGGGCCGAGAAGGGGACTTGTTTTGGCTGTGATAATCGTGCCGTCCGCCAACTCAATGGCAGAGGAAGCCACGCCCGACTGCTCCTTTTTGAGACGGGCCGCCACGACCACACGACGATCTTCGGGCTCGATCTTGGCCATCTTCATCAGCAAGGCGATTTTGTTCACCTCCTTTTCCGTGGCCTTTCCCTCCACCACGCCGCAGCGGGTGGTGAAGTAGCGACGGATAATCTCCGCACGGGATGCCTCACAGCACACCTCGTCATCGCAAATGCAGAAACCCGCCATATTCACCCCCATATCCGTCGGTGACTTATAGGGATTTTCTCCGTAAATACCTTCAAATATGGCATTTAAGACAGGAAAGATTTCAATGTCACGGTTATAGTTGACGGCGGTTTCACCGTATGCGTCCAAGTGGAACGGGTCAATCATATTGACATCGTTGAGGTCGGCGGTCGCCGCCTCGTAGGCCATATTCACCGGATGTTTGAGGGGGATGCTCCAGATGGGAAAGGTTTCAAACTTGGCATAACCGGCCCGTACTCCGTGCTTGTTTTCCTGATATAACTGACTGAGGCACACGGCCATCTTGCCACTTCCGGGGCCGGGAGCGGTGACCACCACCAAAGGACGCGTAGTCTGCACATAATCGTTCTTTCCGAAGCCGTCCTCAGAATCAATCAGATTCACATTATTGGGATAATCAACGATATTATATAGGTAATAAACCTTGAGCCCGAGGCGTTCGAGGCGTTCACGATACGCTTTGGCGCTGGCCTGACCGTTGAACTTGGTGATGACCACAGACTGGCAAAGGAGTCCCCGCTGGGTGAAGATATCCTGAAGGCGCAGGACATCCTCATCGTAAGTGATACCGAGATCGGCCCGAATCTTGCTCTTTTCAATATCGACCGCACTGATGGCGATGATAATTTCCGCATCATCCTTCAGCTGCATCAGCATTCGGAGCTTGCTATCCGGCTGGAAACCAGGCAAAACACGGCTGGCGTGGTAGTCATCGTACAACTTGCCGCCGAATTCCATGTACAATTTGTCTCCAAACTGTGAAATTCTTTCTTTGATGTGTTCCGATTGGATCTTCAAATACTTTTCATTGTCAAAACCGATTTTTTGCATACTCAATAAAGATTTAAGTCAACAATAAAGTAATTGATAACTGCCTGATTCTTAAATAAATATCCAAGAGAGACCGATTTTCAATCGGGAAGCGAAAATACAAAAAAATTAGAATGGTTCAGCAGTGGGACTGAAATTCTTGATAAAATCATAGCATAACTATGAATATCTCTCACTTCGTTATATGTTTAACACACTAAACACTTTTATACAAAATCTGTTTCATACACTAAACACTTGTTCTCCCGCATCCATCCTCCCACACGATAAACGTTCACCATTTACCGGATCACCATCTCTCTGATCACGAGTTCGTCGTAGCCCTCGTTCAGCTGCGCCATCAGCTCCGAGCGGCGGTTGGTGAGCTCGAACTTTAGGCCGGCGCTGTCGCAATTCACGAACAAGACACCATTCTCCGCCCGAACCTTCTGGATATGGGAACGGTACTCCTCGGGGATCAGTTCCTGGAAACGAACAACGGCAGTCTGCTCGTTGAAAGCAGCCTCCTTGTGGTTACGCTTCAGAAACTCATCCAATAATGAGGACAACGGCACATCGGTCATAATACGGTGATTTTTCTGCAACATAACGTGGTTTTCCAAAAGTTAGTACACAAAACAGCAAATCTTCCTGACAAATCAGAAGTGGAACAGCACCTGCGCCCTCAGCTCGCTCTTGGTACGCCCGTCAATCTGCGACGGCCCCGAACTTATCGTGGTACGGTCATCGTAATAGGTTTGTGAGAACCGCAGTTGGATATCAAAGAAAGCATAACCGTAGCTCACCACCAAATAGTAGCGGAGTCCTTTACCGTAGTAGCTGTTGATGGTGAACGTGTAGAGCAGGTCGCTCTCGTAAGCGTACAGCCGTTCGTCGTAGCTGTCGGTCTGGAAGAAGGCAACCCGCGCTTTCACAGCGAAGTCCCACTTCTCGATTTTGACCGCAACATCCTGAAACAGGAGCAGTCCGTTCCAGGCTTTGGCCGAACCCGCCGCATTCACGGCATAGTCCGCCTCCGTTTTCAGCTTCAGCCACGCCGCCGGTGCACACTCCACCATACATCGGAACCGGTGCTTCCGTATCCGCTCCACCGACTGGTAGTAGTCCGTGAGTCGGTGGTTCTGTTCCCGCTCTGTAAACCGGTACTTCAGACTCAGGGACAGGTACTTGGAGGCGCTGACGGAGAAAACCGCACCGAAGTCGAAGCCTCCCGACGGGCTGTCGAGGCGGTAGCGGAGCCACGGGAAACGGTAGTAGTCGGCGAAGAGGTTAAGGGCCGTACGGCGACCCGTCACAAAGTCGGCGGCAACGTAAGCGCCCCACTCGTTGCTGCCGCCACCCGCCCCAAACCCGGAGCCTTGCAGGGCGACGTAGGATCGGTCATAATAGCGAAACAGCACCGACAGCTTGCTGCGCGGGTCGGGGTCGAAGACGGCGCCCTGCACGACCGCAAGCCCCGGCCGAGTCCCGCAGACACTCACCGCTGCCTCCCCGAACAGGATGGTCTTGTGCAGAATCATTTTGTAATCCACGCTGCCGTTGAAGACGGACTTCCCCGAAAACCCGTACCTGCGGTACAGCTCGGTGGCGGGTGAGACAGCCGTTACGAACTGCGTGTTCACCGCCGTTACACCCAGCTCAAAAATCCGCTGGCGGGTGCGGAAATGTGCGCCATAAATACGGTTACGGGTCGCGCCTTTGGCTGCTATCTCAGAGACGGTGCGGTGATAGCCCGTTGGTGACAAGGAACCCTCGAACCATTCCATCCCGTCGTCGTCCACCGACACCTTGCCGTCGAAGAAACGGTGAGAGTAGAAAACGGTGCCTGAGTACGACGCATTTCCCAAGGTGACGGCCGCGCCCCGCAGGAAGCTGCCTTCATTCATCGGGGCGGAGGCACGCAGTAGCGGCGTGAACTTGCGGATTTGCGCCGCCCCTCCCCCACGGCTCCCCATCGCACGTCCGCCCATCACCAGACCTTGTCCGAAGCCGAGCGTGTAATCCCCTATCACACAGTTCCGTAAAACGCCGACATTTTTCACATTCACAAAAAAAGAGTAGTGGTCGAAGCCCTGTTTCTGGCTGCCTCGGAAGAACTCCTCGCCCGCATCCTTCTCCGCGGCCAACGCCAAGGCAAAATGCTCCCCCGTCTGGAACGAGTACTTGAAGGTGAGGCGCGGCTGACTTCCGGCATAGCCGTTTCGCGCCGAAGTGTCATAGCCCGCCTGCCTCTCCAGCACCTGACCGTAACGTAACAACAAGTTACTCTTTGACTTACGGAAGAAATCGGCAAATAGTTTCCTCCCCTTTCGGGTCGGTTGCACCTCCACCCTATCCCAAACCCGCTCCACGTCGGCGCGAGTGAAGCCCTCCACCGCCGCCAGCTCATACACCGTGACCAACTCACCATACATTTCTATATATAGCTGCAACTGGTAGTACTGGTAATCCGAAAATCCCAACAACGTGTATGCCACCTCAGCGGGCATATCGTTCAGGTTTATCTTTTGCGACTGATACTGAAGAAGTTGTTCCAATTCATCGGTAAAATCAGCCGCACCCTCCTCTTCCGTCATACGCTCCTCGTACGATTCCAGCAGAAGCTCTTCCACCATCGGTGCAATCGAATCCAACTGTGCTGAAGCCACCCACGGGACGACAACCCACCAAACGAAAATCAACAGTTTTTTCATCATTCACACATTATAACAATATTGTAATCCCGGCTCGTGGGACAAAGCCCAGCGGGTGCAGATACCGGCACGACACGCCGAACAGGAAACGCCTATATATCAAGTCGATACAAATCTCCCCCGACGGATCGGGCAAACGTGCCATTGCTGTAAGTATCAGACACTTCACCTTATATTTCACGCCAGCGGAAAAAACGATACGGCTCTTCAGTTCCCAATCTGCCATTGAAAGCAGCAGGACATTTTGCCCAATCTGGTAGCTAAAGTCCAGATGGAGGCGCACAGGCAGAGGCACCTTCCCCACAATCCCGTATTTCAGCCGCGCCGGATTATAGACGGAAAAACCGATTCCACAGTTCTTTCCGACCCGTGCATAAAGAGAGACATCGAAGGTAAAGGAGTGTATTGGCGCACATTCGGAGGCATACGACACAAGATAGTGCGACCGCAGCCCCACTGCGACATGCTTCCCGAAGCTCCGTGCATAACCCACCGACACCGTCACTTCACCATAGTGGCGATATCCCGCGCTGGTCACGCCCAACGAAAAGGCATTTTCACGGTATCGGAAAACGGCATCCAACTCTTCCGACATCAGCTCCTTCAAACAGAAACGGTTTTCAAACGAGACAGACAGAAAAGAACGCTCCAAAAAAGGGCAAGCCGCCAAATTGTCCAAACCGGACAAACGCAATCCATCGTCTTTTAACGAATATTTAATAGGATTATCACTATACGGGACAGTATCGCCATAAACAGTTACAATAAACTGTAAACAAGATAAAAGCAATAGTATTCTTGCTGCGATTTTAAAAAACATAATGGTTAATTTTAACAGCACAAAGATACTATAACGGAGTTGGCAATTTCAAGGGGTGTTGATAACTTTTTTTATTTTTCCTATTCTACTGATTTTGAGAAGATATTAGAAATTTTGGTGTACTTTTGCCGCGCAAAATCGCGATTATGAAAAAAATTGTTATCTCATTTTTCGGAGTTTTATCCCTCCTTCTCGGAACTTTCCGTGCAACCGCACAAGAGAACATCTACTATTATAAAATTGACGAAGAGATTGCCAAACCGGCGCTTCGCAAGACCCAGCTGGCATTAAAGGAGGCTACCGAAGGAAATTTCAATTACATATTCTTGGAAATGAATACGTTTGGAGGCGAATTAGCATCCGCTGATGAGATTCGGACTTTGCTTTTGGACGCACCGATGCCGGTAATTGCCTTCATCAACAACAACGCAGCCTCGGCGGGCGCACTGATCACCATCGCGTGCGACAGCATCTATATGGCACCCGGAGCCTCCATTGGAGCGGCTTCCGTAGTGAACCAAGCGGGCGAAATCATGCCCGACAAGTACCAGTCATATATGCGGTCGCTGATGCGGGCGACAGCGGAACGCAACGGCCGCAACCCGCAGATTGCGGAAGCGATGGTGGACCCCGACACCTACGTAGAGGACGTTTCTGAAGCTGGTAAAGTACTGACTTTCACCACAAATGAAGCCATCGAAAACGGTTTTTGCGAAGGTGAAGCTTCCACCCGTGAAGCCGCCATTCGTGCCGCCGGCATCTCCGATTACAGCATCACGGAACAGAACCTCAGCTGGATTGAAAAGGTCATCAACTTTTTGGTCAGTCCCGTAGTCAGCAGCATTCTGATCATGATGATGGTCGGAGGCATCTACTTTGAGTTGCAGTCGCCCGGACTGGGACTGCCCATCATCATCGCTCTCATTGGTGCGGTGCTGTTTTTTGCGCCGCACTACCTGCAAGGGCTGGCCGACCACTGGGAAATCCTGCTGTTCATCGGCGGGTTGGCATTGCTCATCCTTGAAATATTCGTCATTCCGGGCTTCGGTGTGGCGGGCATCAGCGGCATCGTCCTGATGGTGACCTCGCTCGTCTTCGCCATGATCTTCAACATCGGCTTCGACTTCCATTTCGCGCCAAAGGGTTCCATTGTTTCCAACTTCTTCTATGTCGTTTCCGCCCTCATCATCGGATTCTTTATCTCGTTGTGGCTCAGCAAGAAAGTTTTTCTAATGAAGACCAAATATGGTGTACTTGCCTTGGACACCGAACTGAAAGAGACCGACGGATTCACCTCCGTTGACAACCATCTTTCGGAATTGGTCGGCAAGGAGGGCACGGCGCTGACCTTCATGCGTCCGGCAGGGAAAGTGGAGATTGACGGGGAAATTTACGATGCGGTCACGGATATGGGCGTGGTGGAGCAAGGCACGACCGTGCGGGTGGTAAAGTTCGAGAACGCCCAGCTGGTGGTGGAAAAGGAAACGAATGTTTAAGTCCCCCTTATTTGTGCTTCTTCATCGCACTTGACTTGCTGTACTGAGGATGGCCGCCATTACCCAAATTGGAGCGGTTGCGCATTTTCTTGTACTTGCGAGTGACACCGTCGTCCTTGAGGGCATCGTTGGCAGTGGCGTAACGCGGGTTAGCACCACGGCGTGGGATAAAGTCAAATTGGTAACTCACCCCTATCATCGTATTCCAAACACCTTCAAATGAAGGCTTTGGCGAAGCGTATGCGTCCAAATAGTCATTGGCGACCCACGTGATGCCCGTCTCGAAAAAGACCCGCAGCTCCGGCAGTGGACGGAAGCCGACCCCAAGCGCAACGGGCAGTGCAAAAGCGCAACGGTAGCCCGCCGCCTTGCTGACGGTGCCGTCGGCAGCGAGATCCGCCGTCGGGAAACAATGCACCACATCACCGGTAACCGCATTGCGAAGCGTGGAGCGAAAAGCATAAATGCCCAAACCGAATTTCGGATACAGAGACCAGTTAGTGCTGAGGTTGGCCATTGACAATACATCCAACGAGTTGGAAATCACCACTTCCGTGTTCCACGAAGTGCGAAAAGCAAGATTCTCATATTTGTCGGCACCCGACACACGCCCAAACTTGAAGTCCAAAGCCAAGGTCCAGAACGGGGTCATCCGTTTTCCGAAATAGCCCCCAACCACAACATGCCGGTCCTTATAGAAGGAACGTTGGAACGGCGTGGCGGGAAAAATCTTGTTGGTATTGTCATTCACATCGCCATAAAAAGAATTCACGCCGATAGACAAGCCACCCTCCCACGACTCATAATCGTTATAAAAATAATAGTTATCTGTTTGAGAATCTGCCGTATAGAATAGGGTGAACAACAAAAGGGTTACGGCGATTCCTCGAATAGTTTTAAACATTGTCAGAATCCATTAAAGGTTAGAAAAATGGTCGGCAAAAGTAATAAAAATCCAATAATAATTAGAGCCAGAATAAACGGAAAAATAAATTTCGCCCACTTTGCGTATGGGATGCGGGCAATGCCCAATGCGCCGATGAGCACGCCGGAGGTCGGGGTGATCATATTGGTGAAGCCGTCGCCGAATTGGAAAGCCAGCACGTTCACCTGACGGGAGACACCGACCAGGTCGGAAAATTCGGCCATCATCGGGATGGTGAGCGCGGCTTTGGCCGAACCCGACGGAATTATCAAGTTCAACAGGTTCTGTATCACATACATCCCGCCCACAGCACCCACTTTGCCGCTGTCGGCCACCAACTGCGAAGCACTATATAATATAGTATCAATAATCCGGCCCTCCTGCAGCACGACGATGATACCGCCCGCCATCCCGACCACTAACGCCGCGGTCATAATGTCCTTGCAGCCATCCAAGAACTGCCGGATGATCTGGTCGAACCGGGTGCCGAAGGCAAAGCCCGCCGCCAAGCCCATCGCGAGGAACAGCCCGGCAATCTCGCCCACATACCAGCCGTAGCCAAGCACCCCGACCACCAGAATCACGATGGTGAGGAAGAGCAGCATCAGCACCGACCCGTGGACGGAACGGTAGGTGGCGTATGCGCCCAATGCTATGTAAACGAAGGCGATAACGGGAAACAGCACCATACTGTGCGTGCCGCCGCCCACGGTGATTTCCGTCTGCGGGAAACGGACGGACAAATAGACCAGCAGCAGCGAAACCAGCCCGAAGACCACCCACGCGGCAACGCCCGACTTCTGCGTCTGCTGCTCGGTGGACTGCACGGCCGTATTGCGCCAGTAGGCGTCCTCCTCATACATAAACGAACTATGCGGATTGCGTTTCACCTTTGCCGCATAGATGAGCGTGAAGGTGATGGCAATGACCGTCAGCAGGATCCAGCAGAAGAAGCGGTACTCCATCCCTGAAAAGGGCTGGAGTCCGGAAAGTCCTTGCGCGATGCCGATGGTGAAGGGATTGAAGAGGGCGCCGGCAAACCCGACATGGGCGGCCACATAGCACATCAGCAGGCCCGTCACCGAGTCGTAGCCCATGGAGATGGCCAACGGCACGAAGATGACCACGAAGGCGAGTGTCTCCTCGCTCATTCCAAAGATGGCCCCGAACGAACTGAACAACAGCATTATAAGGATGATAACGAGATTGTTGACGCCGATTTTTTGGAAAAACTTCCGTTTTTGCAGCCGGTTCGTGAAGTTCAGGAACGAATAGATGCCGACATTGACGGCATTGGTGGTGTTCAGGACCCAGAAGGCGCCGCCGATCATCAGGATGAAGACGATGATGTTGGCGCTTTTCTTGAAGCCCTCGTAGAAGGCGGTGAAAATCTGCCACGTCTGGGGCTGGTGGTCCACCGCGTGGTAGGAGTCGGCGACGACCACATCCTTGGTGGCGCCGTCCACCACGACGGTCTGCCGCTCGAACTCGCCGCCGGGCACGAACCAGGTGAGGGCGGCGCAAGCAACCACGATAGCAAAAACAATGGTGAAGGTATGGGGAATCTTGAACTTTGAAGCCATAAGCATTCGGAATTGAAACAGGCCGCAAAGGTACAACTAAATTTCCAACTAAAGTCGTATCTTTGCCGCCCATTTGTAAACTGCGAAATAGTGTCTTCATATACACATACGACCAACCGTTTTTCAGCTGTCCTCGCGGCGGTGCTCGCCACGTGCCTGCTGCTGTCGGTGGGCACGTCCAACGCGCAGTTCTACAACGGCTCGCAACTCTCCTTCGGGAAAAACCGCGTGCAGTACCAGAAACAGAACTGGCAGTACTACCGCACCACCCAGTTCGATGTCTATTTCTATCCGACGGGAAAACAGCTGGCGGAATACACGCTGGAGGAAGCACCAAAGGTGATTGACGAAATCGAACGGATGTTCAACTTTACCGCCACCAAGAAAATCCAGTTCATCGTTTACAATACCCAATCCGATTTTCGGGAATCGAATTTCGCTTACGACAACGACGATTTTTACAACCAAGGCGGAATCACAAATATTTACGGCACAAAGATTTATCTCTATTTCGACGGAAACCGCACCCACTTTGACAAGATGATACAGGCGGGCGTGACGAACCTGTACGCACACTGGATCATCAACGGGAGTTCAGTCGGGGCCAACATCTCCAGCGACTACCTTCTGGATGTGCCAAACTGGTATTTTTCGGGATTATCTTCTTATATTTCAGAAAATTGGAGCAGTGAGACTGACGCTTACGTCAAAAACGGCATCTTGTCGCAGCGGTACGCCGACTTCGACGAGCTGACACCCGTAGAGGCGACTTACGCCGGCCATTCGCTGTGGAAGTATGTCGCTGACATGTTCGGCGAGAGCGCCATCCCTGCCATTTTGTATGCCACCCGCTCCGCACGCAGCCACGAACGGGGGTTCTATAACGTCACCAGCCGCCCTTTCAAACAGTTGCTAATCGACTGGTACCGGCATTATTACGTCATTTACAAGAAGGACATCAAGCGCGAAAAGCCCGAGGACGACGGACTCCTCGCACGCGCCAAACGGAGCAGGGACTACCGCCAGTTCCGGCTCGCGCCCGACGGCAAAAGTTACGCCTACGTCACCAACGAGGCTGGCAAGGTCATCATTTGGCTCAAGACGGAGAACGACAAGAAACCGCGCCGCATTTTCAGCCGCTACCAGAAGACAGAGGACAAGCCGGACCTCACCTTCCCGCTGCTCGCATGGCACCCTAACGGCGACGTGCTCGCCTTCACCCTCGAGGATGCCGGCCGCTGCTACTACTACCCGTACAAAGTCAGCGAACGGAAGCACGATAAGAGAATCCTGATTGATGTGGAGAAAATCACCGACTTCGCCTTCTCGCCCGACGGAAAACTCATCGCTTTCTCCGGATTCCTGAAGGGGCAGTCCGACATCTTTGTCTATAGTCTCCGCGCCCGCTCGTTCCAGAACATCACCAACGACTTCTACGACGACTACGCGCCGCGCTTTTTCAACGGGAGCAAGCAGATCGTCTTCTCCTCCAACCGCCCCGACAACCGCCTGCACCCCAAGGAGAACTTCCGGAACCTCTCCCCACAAAAGACCTACGACCTGTTCGTCTATAACTATGCCGACAAGGACACGACGCTGCTGCGGGTCACCTACACGCCCGACGCGAACGAGACGGGAGCACGCGCCATTGACGGACGTACGCTCACCTTCCTGAGCGACGCCAACGGGATCAACAACCGCTACACCGCCCGTTTCGACAGCGCCATCAGCACCATCGACACCGCCATCCACTACGCTTATTACGCACAGAACCAGCCGAATACGGACTACGCCTACAGCATTTTCGAGCAGGACTACAATCCGGCGACGGGCGAAGTGGCGGAAATTATTTTGCGGAAGGGTGCGAAACGGCTCCATATCAAACCGTTCCAGCCAGAGACGACGATAGCGACTCCGTCCGATGCTCCCTATATAGAGAAGATGCGGCACGACAAGGCACGGAAGGACAGCATTGCGGCGGCGAACCGGCTGAAGTTCGGCAGCAGCACCGCCCCACGGCACCGTTTCCGCCAGCTGCACCTCAGCGACCTGAAACGTTCCAGTGCGCCCAACGCAGAAGTTAACGACGACCGTCCATTTACGTCCGACACCGCCGCTGTCGAACACTACGCCGCCCGCAACTACTACACCCAGTTCACTGTCAACAAACTGATTACGCAGGCCGACTTCAGCTTCTTGAACACGACGTACCAGCAGTTCACCGGCGGCACCTCACCCGTCTATCTCAACACGGGCATCAACGCCCTCGTGATGGTCGGCATCAACGACCTGTTCGAGGATTACCGCATCACCGGCGGCTTCCGTCTCTCCTTCGACCTCAAGAGCAACGAGGTGATGGTCAGCTACGAGGATCTCCACCGCCGGCTCGACCATCAGGTGGTCTTCTACCGACAGAGCATCAAGGACATCATTGATTATTATTACTATAAACAATATTCCAACAGCCTCTTTTACATTATAAAATACCCGTTTGACAAGCTGAACAGCCTGCGTCTCACACTGACGGGACGGTACGAGAAGTTCGTGATGGCGGGACTGAACGACTATTCGTTAGCGGCGGCGGACGAGCGGCACTTCTGGGGGGGAGCCAAGCTGGAATACGTTTTCGATTCCTCCAAAGAGCTGTGTACCAACCTGTGGCGCGGCAGCAAAATCAAGGTTTTCGGCGAGTATCAGCACCGCATTGACCGCGACAACATGCACCTTTTTGTGGTGGGGTTCGATGCCCGCAAGTCGGTGAAGGTCTATCGCAACATGACGTGGGCAACGCGCATTGCCGCCAGCACCAACTTCGGCACCAGCCGCCTCGTCTATTACATGGGCGGCGTGGACAACTGGATTTTCGCCAAATTCAACAGTGACATCTGGGTGGATCTCAGCAAGAACTACGCCTACCAGACGTTGGCGACGAATATGCGCGGCTTCCAGCAGAACATCCGCAACGGCACTTCTTTCATATTGATTAGCACGGAGTTGCGAATCCCATTTGTACAGCTGATTGCCCGTCGGCAGTTGGCGAACCAGCTGCTCAATTCGCTACAATTGGTAGCTTTCGGCGACTTTGGAACGGCGTGGACGGGACTCACTCCCTATTCGGAGGACAACTGTCTCTATACGAGGTGGGTGACTGCCGGCGACATCACCGCGATGGTGAAGCGGCAAGTGGAGCCGTTTGTCGGCGGGTTCGGCCTCGGGCTGCGGGCAAAACTGTTCGGTTATTTCCTGCGCCTTGATTATGCTTGGGGCGTGGAAGATTACAAAATCAAGGAAAAACGGGGGATGCTTCTCTTCTCCATTGGCCTTGATTTTTAATGGAAAACCCTCAAAATCATAATTTTTCAAAAAATAATCAGACCCAATCCATTATTCGCAAGAATTTTGTATTTTTGCCCGCTTAATTTGCAATTAGTAATTTAAACAATATTGTATGAAAAAAACATTCTTACTTGCACTTTTATGCTGCCTGTTCTCCCTCGGATTTGCAGGCAACGTGGTTCCCGTTGATGATGCACGGACGGCTTCGGTGAACTTCATCAAGGCGGTTTATCCCGACATGAACGTGACGGCATCCGATTTCGTCCTCAAGCACACGGAATTGGACGAGAATGGCGACGCTATTTTCTATCAGTTCGCTATTCGGGAGCAGGGCTTCATCCTCGTTTCCGCCAATGATGCGGTGGATCCGATTCTGGCCTATTCCGTCACCAACAACTTCAACAGGAACATTCCCAATTATGCGGTTTCAGCGTATCGCGAAGAAATCAAGGCCGCCAAAAACACCGTAAACCCTGTCGCGTTGAAAGCATGGAACAAATTAGTGAGCACCCGTGCCACCCGTGAGGTTATCGGTCAGTACATTTCTGAAGAGGTGAAACCTTTCGTCACCTCCAAATGGAACCAGGGCGAATATTTCAACTATCTGTGTCCTGCTCAGGAAAATGCCACACAGTACCAGCAGAACATCAACTGTGACAACCATGTGCCGGCCGGCTGCGTAGCGACCGCCATGTCACAACTTATGTTCTACTACCGTTATCCGGAATACGGCACTGGCGGCGTAGGTTACATCCCCATCCATTACGAATACGATGCCGAGAACAACCCCACTGACACTTTCCGGTATCCGATGCAGGCCCAGCGTTTCGACAATCTTCACGAGTATGATGTGATGCCCAGCGAGGTGGACTTCTACGCCGGTGAAGTAGCCAAACTAATGTGGCACAACGGCCTTTCTGTACGCATGGACTACGGTCCGAGCAGTTCCGGCGCACAATCCGCTGAAGCACTCACCGCCTTCAAGAACTACTGGGGCTACAACCGTACCGCACAAATGTACAGCCGTAACGACTTCTCCGATTCAAGGTGGACTGACACCCTCACCACAGAATTGAGAAAACTCCATCCCATCTACTACTCCGGTGCTGATGCAGACGGCGGACACGCTTTCATACTGGATGGTTTCCAAGCTTTCAACGATGTGAACCAGACGGTCCATTACGGGGACACCATTCTGCACATTGACACCATAAGCTCCGACACTACTTATATTTATGAATATTTCGATTCAGTCCAGCATCTCGCGTATGATTCTGTCATGGTGATTGACTCCGTCTCGTCCCACTACATCGACACTGTCCTTGTATATGACACCACGTACCATTATAATTACTTTGACTCTACTTATTATTATACCTACGACTCCACCGTCGTGGATTCTTCCATCACCTACAACACGACCTCCTACACTACCCATACCGACAGCCTGACCACCTACACGCTGGACACTACCTATTCCTACACAGCCGTCCATATCAATTGGGGATGGGGTGGCTACAACGACGGCTATTTCAAAATCACCGGTGCCAGACACATGGGCGGCTACACGCAGAATGAGTCGGCGATGATTGGGGTTTACCCAGCCGACCAAGCGCCAAAAGACACTACCGGCCACAAACGGATAATTGGTTCCCGCGGCTCCATTAGCGATGGCTCAGGCAACATCAACTACCGTCCGAACACCGACCGCACATGGACTATCTACGCCAACGGCGCCACGCAATACACCTTCGAGTTCCTCCGTTTGGCTACCGAAGCAAACAACGACGTGATTATTTTCTACAAAAACGGTGACATGACCAATGAAGCGAAACGTGTTTCCGGTACGACCCTCCCCTCCGCCTTCTCCATCAGCGCTGACAGTGTGACCGTCCGCTTCCTCACCAACGCCGACAGCATCACTGACAAAGGTTTCATCTTCGACTTTGTCGCCACCGTCGCCTCTCCTTATTGCAACGAAAACTATGTCACCCTCAACGATGGAATGGGGATCATCAGCGACAAGAGCGGTTCCGACGACGTGGATCCGTCAGAGCCCTACCGTCCCGACGGCATCTGCAAATGGGAAATCACCGGCGCCAACACCACCTACTTCTCCTATCCCAAAATCGACCTCGGCCATGGTGACTATGTGGACATCTATGAATACAAGGGCCTCCAGAGATACGAACTTCTCAAACGTATCGACATCTATAACTGGCCGACTGAAGATGTGTTCGTCTCCCACTCCCGCAGAATCAGAATCCATTTTGTGACTGACAACTACGATGAAAAGACCGGTTTCGAACTTACGTACCAGATTGTCACCGATGTGAAAGAGAACGGTATCACCGACCTGAACATTTTCCCGAATCCCGCCAGCAGCACGCTGAATGTGCTCCTGAACACCGAAGAGGCCGGACAACTCACCTTCCGTATTTCTGACATGACCGGCCGCACCATTTCCACCGAAAGCGTCGAGAACTACGGCGGAGAAATGATGCACACCCTCAACGTCAGCAATCTCTCCAAAGGTCTCTACCTCCTCAGCATTGAAGGCAAACAGGTCAAGACCGTCCACAAATTCATCGTTGAATAACGCTCTGTTTAAGCATAGAAAAAGAGGTTCTGACGAACCTCTTTTTTTTTGCCTGACAAAGAAAAAATGATGATTTGACGATTAAAAAAAAATTGCTATTTTTGCGCCTCGTTTTTTTGAACAAAATTTATTAGTATGAAAATATTCCGTTTTCTTTTTATTGCAGCAGCATTGCAGCTTTCATTAGGCCTTTTCACGTCGCTCAATGCGCAGAAACTCAAGACCGACGATGTCCCTGGCGACGTAACCCAGTCTTTCACATCGGAATACCCGAGCGCCAAACTTTCCTCTTGGATGTTGGAAGGCGACCAGTATGTCGCAATTTTTAAGGATGACGGCTCAAACGGGAAAGCCTACTTCACCAATGACGGTACTTGGGTAAAAACGACTTACGACATCCCCACCTCAGAAATCCCGCTCAGCATTTCCAAATATGTTACAGAAAACTATCCGAATTATGAGATTTCCGTCTGCAATCTCCGCGAGATGCCAAAGGTGAACACCCACTACTATCTGGAAGTCCGCTTCCCCGAAGTGGGCGGCAAGGAAGAGCCCTCCGTCCTCACTTTCGACTATGTAGGCAACCTCCTCAACCGCGAGGATCCCGTGGGATTCGTACTCCGTACTGAAGAACCCGCACACGCCGCCGCAAACCAAAAACCGGCGAAGACCCCTGCAAAAGCAGACCGAGAAGAGGTGTCACGCAACAACAAGGAAAAGGATGACGATTACGAGAAACCGGAAAAGATAGAGAAAGCAAAAGCTGAACCTGCCAAGAAAGGCAAGAAGGGCAAAAAAGAGGCCGCCGAACCTTTCGACCCGTGGGCAAAATACGCCATAGCCGAGAGCCAGGTGCCCACCGTCGTCCAGAAGATGTTCAAAAAGAAGGCCACCAAGCCCGAAAACACCAAATGGTTCCTCGTCGGCGAAACCTATATCGGCAAATGCGTTGTGCGCGAGCTTCCCGTTGAAGTCTATATTTCCAAAAAAGGTGCATGGAAAAAGACCTACTCCTACATGCTCCAAGAACGCATCACCAGCGCCATGGTCAAGCACATCGAAACCTACTACAAGGGCTACAAGTTCATCAAGGCCTTCAAGGAACTCCGCGCCGACAAAAAGAACAAAGTTTATATCGAGTTCTACGAAAAGAAGAACTACAAGAAGAAACTCCCCACCGGTATCTGGTTTGACGAGAAGACCCGCAAGATGATCCGCACCGTCGATCCGAACTTCGAGGATCCGTTCAACGATCCCGACCTGTTCACCAACACCGCTCCGTCACAGGAGGACATCCAAGCCGCCATTGACGAGCTGCCGGCTGCCGTCAAATCGTACATCTCCACCAACTACCCGCCGTACAAAATCCGTGAGGCCGACACCGAAAACGACCCCGACCTCGGTGACATCTACCGCGTGGAAATCACCTCCGGCGGCAGCAGCTACATCACCCTCTTCTTCGACAAGAGCGGCAAATTCCTGAAAAAGGAAATGAGTGACGGAATGAAAACTGTGAAATCTTACGGCGACTATGATGAAATCGAAGTGCCCGAAGTGGTAATCAACGCCTTCAAGGCCAAATTCCCGCGCATAGACAACCCCGTCTGGGATGAGGACGAAAACGAGAACTTCGACGTGCAGTTCACCGGCACCAAAGGCAAAGAGATGTGCATCTTCTCCCCCGACGGCCAGCTTTTGGAAGACCTCTTCTTCCTTGATGAGACCAAAGTGATTCCCGAAATCGAAAATTACCTCAAATCTAACTACGGCAAATACGAAATCCTGAACTACTTCTCCGTCAAAAAAGACAACACCAACCACTACAAACTGATTATCATGCCCAACAAGGCAAAATACTCCAAGTATCTGTGGTTCTCCGCCAAGGGCGAATTTGAACGGGAAGAATAACCCACCCATCTATTAGCATCCAATAGGCGCGTGCCCGCGAGCTTCGGCTTCGACACGCGCTTTTTAATAAAATAAAGTATGGCTTTTATCGAAATCAAACTGACCTTAGCACAAGCGGATCCGTGGAAGGACGTCTTCACCTCCCTCCTTGCCGATGCGGGCTGCGACAGCTTTATGGACGGCGAGTCCGAGAACATCCTTCTCGCCTACATCAAAGAGGAGCTTTATGACGCGGAAACTATTAAGCAACTCCTTCAAAATCACGGATTTGACGCAGACATAGCGTTCACTGTCAGCCGTATTGAAGAGCAGGACTGGAATGCCGTATGGGAAGCCAGTTACGAGCCCGTGACGATTGCCGGACGCTGCCACATCCGTGCCCCGTTCCACGAACCATGTCCCGATGCGGAGTACGAAATTATCATTGAGCCGAAAATGTCATTTGGAACGGCACACCACGAGACCACTTCCCTGATGATTGAATACATTCTGGAAGAGGACTTTACGGGCAAATCGGTATTGGATATGGGCTCCGGAACGGGCGTTCTGGCCATCCTCACCCGAAAACGCGGCGCCACCCCCGTCATCGCCATCGACAACGACCCGTGGGCTTACGAAAACAACATTGAGAACAACGCCCGCAACAGCATCAACGACATCACCGTGAAACTGGGAGACGCGTCCGCCATCGGCGAACAAGTTTTCGATGTCATCATCGCCAATATCAACCGCAACATCCTGCTCAACGACATGCACCTGTACGCCAAGTCGATGCACCCCGGCTCCATCATCTTCTTCAGCGGTTTCTACCAAGGCCACGACCTCGACACCATCAAAGCCAAAGCTGCCACCCTCGGACTGGAGTTCGTCTCCAACAAGGTCCGAAACGAATGGACCGCCGCAAAATTTATCAAAGTGACAAGTTCATCAAGTTTATAAAGTTTATTAAGTTCATAAAGATATAGGGTATAGTAATTTAAAATATATGGTTATGAAAAAAATATTCATTTTGTGTATGGCAATGATGATGGTGGCGACCTCCTGCAAGAAGGCGTTCACCGTAAAAGTGGATAACGCCTCCGTGGGCATCGCCAGTGAGGTGTTGGTAATTATGGACAAATCGGTATGGCCGCAGGAGATTCAGGACAGTGTCCGCAAGCTGCTGAGCGTGCCGCAGCCATGTCTGAATCAGGACGAGCCGATGTTCGACGTGCTGCTGTTGGACGAGCAGTTCTTCCAGGCCGACAAGCAGCGCCATTATAACATCGTCCGCTTCGAAGTCACGCAGGACGATTCCGCCACCTGCGAAATTTCAAAGGGAATCTATGCCAATCCGCAGGTTATCGTTGAGGTGAAAGGAAAAGACCTATACGAATGTCTCCAATGTTTTGCAAATCAACAAGATGAAATACGTACTGCCTTGTACGAAAATGACATACAGAAAATTTCGTCCGCTTACGAGACCATCCTCAATGTGGAGTTGCAACGCCGCATCAAGGACAAGTTCGGAATTCTGCTCACCGTGCCGAAGGACTACAGTGTGGCCCGCGAAGGCGACGACTTCCTTTGGATTGCCTACCGCACCTACGTTAACGACCGTTTCGTGATGATTTACCGTTCCGACAGCACGGTCATCACGAGGGAGAGCATGATCAATGACCGCAACAACTTCTGCCGCAAATTCATTGAAGGGGAAAAAGAAAGCGTCCATCCCGTCGTCACCCGCTTGGCCGGTCTTCCCGATGCGCGTCCGATGCAGCTCGGCAGCAAAATCGGCATGGAGATGCGCGGCCTCTGGGAGACGGAAAACGACTATATGGGCGGTCCCTTCTACCATTTTTCCTACGTGAATGCACAAAACAAGTGCATCAGTGTGGACGGTTTTGTCTATGCGCCCAACGAGCCGAAGCGCAATTACCTCCGTCAGGTGGAGGCCATTGTAAAATCTGTAAAATAATTTTGCAACATTTCCGAATTTCCCGCGTCTTGCCCTTTTGTGAAACCGATGGATGAAAAAGAACTTGTCGAAAAGTGCCTTGTAAACGACAAAAGCGCCCAAAAGCTACTCTACGACACCTATTCATCGCAAATGATGGGGTTGTGCATGCGGTATGCCAATTCGCGGGAGGAAGGTGAAGATATTCTGATAGAAGGATTTACAAAGATATTTTCCAACCTGCAAAACTTCCGTTTCGATTGCAGCCTCGGCACGTGGATGCGAAGGATTCTGGTGAACACAGCCATCAGCCACTTCCGGATGCACCACAAGCATCACAACACGCTGCCGCTCGAAAATGCCGAAAGCGAGCTCAGAGTCACGCACGAACTGCCCTCTGACCACATTCAGGAGAAGGAGCTGCTGGCACTCATCCAACGGATGCCCGAGACCTACCGCGTCATTTTCAACCTCGCGGTGATTGAAGGCTACTCACACCAAGAGATCGGCGCGATGCTCGATATTCAGGAAAGCACCTCGCGCTCGCAACTGACACGGGCACGCAACTGGTTGAAGGAACGACTACAACGATGATATCTCACCATTTTTAATATGAACGACGAAGAAATAAAACGGCTATTGGAAAATGTGGAAGTGCAGCCCTCGGCGCACTGCTGGGAAGCTATTTCCAGCAATATTGCCGCCGGGACGGGTGCAGCAGCCACCACTGCGGCAAAAGTAGCGGGCCACGCACTCTCTACCACTGCCAAGGTTATCATCGGAGCTGTCGGTGCCGCCGCAGTCGCTACCACCGCCGTCATCCTCGCCGTCACTGGAGCCTTTTCTCCGGAAGAAACAGTAACTCCTGAAAAACAGATTGTGGTAGTAGAACCGACCCGCACGGACGAAACTATGCCGGTTATCGAAGAAAACGTTTCTTCCGTCAGTCCCGCCCAACCTGCCGAAAAAACGGCCACGCCTGCAACGGCACTTCCGTCCGCAGCCACTGCCGATGAAAGTCCCGTCGCAGCCACTGCCAGCTCCCCTGCCCCAGCGGAGCCCGCCCCGAAAACTGCGGTAAGTCCGGCGAAACCCACTCCAACTCCTGCCTCATCCACCCCGAAAGCTACGTCATCTGCCACACCCGCGAGTGCATCGGAGGCTTCGTCCACGCCCAAAGCGACACCGAAACCTACGGCAACCACCAAACCAGCCCAAACCTCCTCCCTCACCGACCTTTCCGATCCCGTTTTGGAAGATGCCGAAACCTTCAGCAGCATCGACTTCGCGCCGCCAGTGGCATTGGTCATCCCCAACATCATCACCCCCAACGGCGACGGCTCCAACGACGTCTTCATCATCCAGGGGATTGAACAGACCGAGCGCAACCGCCTCATAATCAGAAATAATAACGGCAGCATCGTCTTCCAGACCGTGAACTACCGGAACGACTGGGGTGCCCCGCATCTCCCCGACGGTACCTACTTCTACCAATTCGTTTACACCCTTCACGGAATTGACGAAACACGCACCGGAACACTGACGATTATGCGGTAAAAAATCGTACCTTTGCCAACTTATTTTTAGCAAATGGAACAGAGTACAAATAAGTTCGGCGAAATCGTCAAAAAGATACTTAAATTCATTCTTTTCTTCGGCATCGGAGCTTTCTTTATCTGGCTGTCTGTCAGAAAATTATCTCCTGACGATGTAGAAAATCTGAAAGAAAGTGCGGCACAGGTGACACGCGGTTCGGCGTGGATTTTCCTCTTCCTTGCCTTCTTGGTGGGCGCCATTTCCAACTACATCCGTGCGCTTCGGAACCGGCAGTTGCTGCAACCGCTCGGCTACGAAACGCGCACCAGCATGGTCTTTTACTCCGTGATGGTGATGTACCTCGCCAACTACGCCTTCCCGCGCTTGGGCGAAGTGTTGCGCTGCACCTTCCTGCAACGGTACGAGAAAGTGCCCTTCGAAAAATCGTTGGGAACCGTAGTAACGGAACGGGCGGTGGACCTCATCTGTCTTATCATCGTGTTTATCAGCGCTTTCGCCATCAACACGGGGCTGCTTGACACCCTCAAAATTGGAGATGTCACCCTGCGGGAAAGCATGAACGCCAAGTTTTCCGGCATGGCCCACAACTACACGATGTTCATCCTTATCGGAGCCATCGTCGCCTTCATTGTCATTGCCGTTCTGACCAAGAAATGGTGGTCGAAAATCAACTTTTTCGTCAAAATCAAGAACTTTTTCGTAGGCATCTGGCAAGGACTGGTTTCCATCAAAGACCTGAAAAACCCGGGGCTTTTCCTCGTTTACACCGTTTCCATCTGGATTCTGTGGATCTTTGAAACGGTCTTCTGCTTTCAGGCGTTCGATTTCCTGTCGGGCATGAGCTTCACGGTGATGTTCAGTGTGTTTGCCATCGGAAACCTTGGTTTCCTGATCGGACCTGGCGGCATCGGGGCATACCCGCTGATTGTGGCGGCAATGCTCGTTCTGTACGGTGTGGACTACAGCGCGGGGCTGGCTGCCGGCTGGATCGGCTGGGGCGTACAAACCTTGCAAGTGCTCGTTTTAGGAGTTTTCTCCCTGATTGCCACCTCTTTTGTCAAACGGAAAGAATAGTTGCAAATGTCTATCATACAATCTATTGAGTCAAAAATCATCCCAATCGGCCGCTGGCAGGAACTTCACGGGCAGTATCGGAAGGTGGTCTTCACCAACGGCTGTTTCGATGTGCTTCACCGCGGCCACGTCACCTACTTGGCACAGACCCGCGAACTCGGCGACTGCCTTGTGGTGGGGCTGAACAGCGATGCCTCCGTGAAACGTCTCAAAGGCGACAGCCGACCCATCAACAGCGAAAACGACCGCGCTTTCGTCTTGGCCGCACTTTCTTCCATTGACTATATTATTCTTTTTGAAGAAGATACCCCCAAAAATCTGATAGAACAGGTGAACCCCGACATTCTCGTCAAAGGCGGCGACTATCAGATTGACCATATTGTCGGTGCGGACTTTGTCCTGAAAAACGGCGGCCAGGTCCTTACCATTCCTTTTGTAGATGGTTACTCCTCCACCAAAATCATCCAAGCATTATGAAGAAAATCTCTTTTCTGCTTTTTCTAACCCTTCTTATTGGCAATCAATCGTTTGCACAAAAAGATAGTACCAATTTCATACGGGAGGATTACGAAATTCCCGCCCATAACCTGTACGTACAGGATTGGAGTGCGGAGTTTGTGGTGGGACGGGAGCTTCCTCTGCCCTTTGGCTACAATAATGACCTGAAAATCATACTGGTGGACGGAGCCAACACACCTTTTGTAATGCCTTGCGAACCGGAAAAGGTGCTGTCGAAATACGGTCCGCGTAACAAGCAGATGCACACCGGCATTGACCTGAAACTGGCGTTGGGGGCACCTGTCCGCTGCTGCTTTGACGGGGTGGTGCGCTTGGTCAAGAATTCGCCGAGTTACGGAAAGGTGGTGGTGGTTCGCCACTACAACGGGCTGGAGACCCTTTACGCCCACTTGGATTCCATCTGTGTCGGACGGGACGAAATCGTCAAATCGGGACAACTGGTGGGTTTGGCGGGACGTACCGGCCGCGCCTCCACCGAGCACCTGCATTTCGAGACACGCTTCCTTTACACCCACTTCGACCCCTCCAAGATGATCGACTTTGACGAGGAGGAGCTGGTCAGCAATATCCTTGTACTCAGCAAGTCGGACCTCCGTGTGGAGGAGGAATACCCCGAAGAGAATGCCGTGACGCCCGAACCCGTGCCAGAAGTCAATAAACCGCAGGCTCCGGCTGCGCCAACGAAGCCAGCAGCCCCGACCAACGGCGACTATCACATTGTGAAACAAGGGGATACCTTATACCGAATCGCCCTCAACAACCACACGACGGTGGAGAAACTCTGCCGTTTGAACAACATCGACGAGAACGCCACGCTGCAATTAGGGCAGAAGATAAGGGTACGATAATTATCTATGAAAAGAAAACAATACAAAAATCATCATTAGTCTAAAAATCAAACTATTATGAAAAAAGTAGTATCCATTTTAGTGATTCTGTGCGGCCTCTTGGGCTTCACCAACCACACAATCCATGCGCAGGCACCCTACCAGCACAGTATCGGTGTCACTGTCGGCAATTTTCAAGCTTTTTCCTACAAAACCTTTGTGCTCGACCACTTTGCCATCCAAGTGGATCTCGGTACAAAAATCCTCTGCACCGATGGAGAAGACTTCAACGGTTTGGTCTC
Source organism: uncultured Bacteroidales bacterium (assembly GCA_947169105.1). Lineage (GTDB taxonomy): Bacteria > Bacteroidota > Bacteroidia > Bacteroidales > WCHB1-69 > UBA1756. Next base: position 39,274 of record CAMVOL010000010.1, read on the forward strand.
ATTGGATTTGGAAGTGAATCCGAATTTTATGTATGAGGGCAATTTTACGGGCGGTTTGTATGGTTTTGCTGGCGGCGGTGTCAGTTTGGGCTACAGCTGGAGTATCTGGGATCATAGATATGTCGGTCGCCCTGACACTCACAATTGGGATGTGGGGAAATTCGGGATTAACGCCATACTGGGACTGGAGTACAAATTAAACATCCCTCTCACTTTGCAGTTTGACTTCCGTCCTGGATACGGCATGTGGTTTGCCGAAGGTTATCGCAGAAACAATGTCGTCAACTTCTTTGACTGGAGTGTGAATGCGGGTGTGAGATACACCTTCTAAATCTAAAATATTGGGCAAAAGGAGGTTACCAAAATAGGTAGCTTTCTGAATTCTACTGAGAAAATGATGGGGACAACAAGTGTGTTGTCCCCATCGCGGTAGTCGAAAGTTACAGAAGTTCTGCCATTTGGTATAATGAGCTTACTTGATATTCCAGAAATTCTTGTAAAACACGCCATACCACAAGCCGACTCCACTGATCCGCAATGCGTGAACTTGAAATGCTCTGATGATAGTGGCAACAAGGGGGAGGCCCAATCGGGAGGACAATCTCTTCTCAAATGTTTGTGCTGCTTCTCCCTTTTCGTTTAAAATCTCAACAATTTCTTCTATGGACTTTGCAGACAGTTCCTCTGTGCGGTTTTGGATAGACTCATTAATGGCGGACATGGTGAGGAGCCGATTGTGCACACGGCGACTTGTCTTACCACCGGGACCCAATGCTGCTGTTACTGGTGTTCCCACGCAAATGCAGAGCGTTTCCTCTTTGATTTCGGGGATGTTTGCATCAAACAGTTCTTCAACCAGCTGATCGTGGTACTTTTTGTCAGTGATTTCCAGCCGTTCCACTACACTCCCTCTATCCTGGCCCAGAAAATAATTCTTCAATGCGGTTGTCCCGACTTTAAAACTATGACTGAACGTCTTTTTTTGATCTTGGAATAAAGTGACTTCAGTGGAGCCCCCTCCCATATCAATTAACAGTATATTGCGCACGTTTTTGATTTCACCACTATTATCCGCGCACAAATACCCCCAAAGCGTGCATTCTGCCTCCTGATTTTTAGACAATACACATACCTCCAGACCTGTTTCCGATTTGATCAGATCCATGATTTCCTGCCGGTTTGTGGCATTGCGGTACGCAGCGGAAGCAACACAATGGACGACATCCACCCCGTTATTTTTGACTTCGCGCGCCGCCCGTCTTATGGTAGGCATCACCTTTTTCTTGAAATAGGCCATATTCATCACATTGTCCTTGTCCAAGCCATTCCCTGTTTCCGTCTTTACTGCTTGCGGAATAAAGTGGTCAAAACTGAAACTTTTACGGATTGTCTCATTATCAACTTTGGGGATCAGCCATTTGACTGCTTTTGTAGATAACTCTATCACAGCTCTTTTGGGGTCTTCACGGTTGGGTGACAGCCAGTTTTCGCCAGTTGTGCTATCGCTCTCAATCACATCCACAGCATTCAGATTGAGTGACTTGTTCTGGTAGCGGATATGGCTTCCGAATGTTTGCGGCTGAGAACATTGTTCCGAATTATCGTCAAGCTGTTCGGACAACGACTCGTCCTTGTCCATCCGTTCGTCATAAGAGTCCAGCTTCCGGGAAATTTTCTTGTTGTTTTTTTCTTGCTCATATTCTGAAAGCCACTCGAGGAATGAAGTGCCGATTTCATCGTCCGAAGCGTGGTATCTGTCAAAAAGCACGTCAAATTCAAAGCTTTTCAATGCCCGATTCTGTTTTGGCTTTTTCTTTAAAGTCGAGACTCCCAACACAATCAGGTTCTTTGAACGGACAAGCCATATTCCATAAAACCTATATATGTCCGTATCAATAGACATATAGATTTTTTTCTCATCCTTACTTCTGCGAAAATTGCAAAAACGGGGTTTCGCAGAATTCATATTCGACCAATATTCATCTCCAATTTTTGTCAAATTTGCACGGATATATCCGATGTGATCGGCAAAGCAGATCCGTTTCGCAAAATTGACGACCTCGTTCCAAGTGGGCCTTCTGGCCGGATCTTCTGCCAACAACCTTTCCCGAAGATAGCACTGGTCGCTCTCCGACAAAGTATATATTGTCGAGGATTCAAACACCCATTCTATGATTTTGCCAAAAGAATAGATATCTGCTTGATAGGGGAAGCCCCCTTTAACTTTTGCAAATTTCTCGGGTGCGGCAAATTCCGGGTCAAAAGGAGACAAGCTGTCTCCCTTTCCGAGCGTTTTTGCGATGTCTGCCAGCCCGAAATTCATCAGATGAAATCCATAGTAGCTGTCAATCAGAATGTTGTCAGGGGTCAGATTGCCATGCGATATGACATTTTTCGTATGCAAGGCACACAGGCAGTCGGCTACAGCAACCAGCCCCGATAATAATATGTTGTGGTTGTCAGAGCCATAGTCCTTCAAGGTATAATGTCCGATATACTCGTACACAATTGCGTAGGTGTCTTCCTCCTCATCATATCCATACTGCACAATTTGGGGGAGCAACGGATGAACCGCCTTTTGCAGATGCCGGAGCTTGTCCGACAAGATTTTCGATTTCTGTGAATCCTTTGGGATATCCAAGATCCACTTTGCCAGGAAGAGAGTCCCGTCCTCGTCTTTTACAACTCCAGTTTGGAAATAATCATTTTTGGTGATTTCGCTTTTGTCGTATTGAAATTTATTGAACAACATGGCTTTTAATTTTTAGGGTTAATAAAAAATTGGGGTAATAGAAAATTTTTGTTTGTGAAAGGTAGGAGGAGTTTCCCCCTACCTTTGGATTAGAGTGTTACCTCTTGGGCGGGTTGTTGGTTCGGCCGCCTCCTGACGGATGGTTTGTGCCGTTTTTGGTGGGCCAACCTCCTTTCCCTTTTGATTTCGTTACCATAAAAAATACCTCCTTTCAATTGGTGTTTTTTTTGTTTTTTTTCTTTCATTGTTTATGCAGCAAAAATATAGGGGGCCATCAGCTTTACATAATTTTGCCAATGAACAGTTGAAAAAAGCAATGAAAGGGGTAAAATGTGCAATGAGAGCCCTGCCCGTTTTACAACAAGACCGCTCAAACAAGGAAGTCGGCACAATATTGCCAATGAAATAAAACAGAAACGGCATCCGTTTCGTGCCACGGATGCCGTTTCTATATTGTTTTCGGAAAAAATTTGAAAAAAAGGCGCTATTTCAGATTTTTCCTATAATTTTCAGACACAGGAATGGACTTCTGGAAGTCGCGTTTTAACTGACCTCTTTCATCCTTGAGACAGCCACGCACGACCACCTCATCCTTTGACTCCGAAACGATGCGGTTCTTATTGACCATATAGGATTTATGAACACGTCTGAACAGGTTGTTGTATTGTACGTTCCATCCCTCGATATCGGCAAAAGGAGTACGCGGGAGGGTAATGGGTTCATCCTCTGTAAAATAAATCATTTTGTCATTGCCCACATCCTTCTCTGCACTAATCAGTACGATATTATTGACATTGATGGTTTTATGTAAGCCATCGGCTGTCTTTACTTTCATTTCCCCATTGCCCTTTTTCAACCGGGAGACATTTTCGCAAAAACGGAGAATCATCTTCCTGAATTTTTCCGGATCTGTCACCAACTCCTTGGGCATCGGTTGCGAGATTCCCGTCTTTTCTTCGAGCTCCACTATCTTATTTAAATGTTTATCCGCAAAACTGCTGGTGAAAAGCACGGGCTTGCAAACCTCTTCTGCAATCAGCAACCCCGCCTTTGGAGAATCCATCTCAATATCCAAAATCAGGGCATCAATGTTCCGATCCTTCTCATACTGGTCAAAGAAATTATCATACGATGTGGCAGTGAACGCCACCTCTACGCAAGGTATTTCCTGTAATAACTGACTAAATCTGTTCAATATCCGCAGGGTGTCGTCCGCAAGGGCAATACGTATCTTATTCATTGTCTATGAACTTTATTCGTAATATGGAATTGTAATAAGGTTCAGTAATTTCGGATTTCAAGTCGTACTTAAACCCGCTTGCCCGTAAGCGATATTTCAGGTTTTCAAGCCCTTTCCCATGTTCTGAATTATCTACTACAGTCTTTTTCGCCAACTTGTTTGTCATAGCAAACACAAGTTCATCATTCTGGAGTGAGATGTCAATTTTCAAGAAATCCGAAACACTCTTGTCTCCATAACGGATAGCGTTTTCGAGCAAGTTAAGTGTAATTCCCGTCGGTAATGCGGGAGCATAATAATAATAGTTGCTCTGATCAATATTTTCCTCATTTATCAAATAATGATCCTGTGGCACACTATAGGCTTTCAGGAATTTTTTGAGCAACTCAATCTCCTGCCATAACGGGATTTGGGGATGATAAATCAGGTCTTCCAAAACATCGAAATAGCAACTCAGTTCATTTTCTATCTCTTCAATCTCTTCGGATGCATCACCGCTTACACTCAACGAGATATCATTTCGTATCTCATTTAAATGCAGTTGTTTGTCAATCAAAAAATTGCGGATATTATGCCGCAAAAAATGCTGGTCGGCAGTAGTGGTTATAAGGACTGCATCCTCTTGCACAACTTTTTCAAGAACCGCCTTAATCTGTTCAAGTTCCGCATTCCGCGAGGAACTCAAGGCCGTCTGCTCCAAATACTGGTCAAGCAGCTTTCGTGCGTGCATATTCATTTCCTTGCTTTTCGCCAATTCCACAACAAGATACTCATTTTCCTTCTGCAACTTACTGATAATCCCCATCTTGTCGTTATTTGCACTATCCAGATCCAAAAGTAAAGGATCTTTTTTTTGTTCTTCATTCGGGGAATGCTCGTTCTCCGGATGTTCTGGGGATTCATTGTCTTCATCCTTACCAAAAAGCCATCCGATTAAACTGAATAACAAGAAAACTCCTACAATAATAAGAAATGTAATCATCTTTTACAGAAAATTGAAGAGAGTATACAACGTCCAATACTATCCCAGCTGTTTGTCAACTAGTTTGATCAGGCGGCTCTTGATACGGTTGGCACGAACCACATAGTCGTGGGCTTCGGCCACAATCTTGTTGGCAAACTCCTTGTCGTCCAGGGAGGAAGCGTTGATCTTCACATTGAGGTACGCGCCCGTGACGGCCGCTTCGGCACAAAGCACACCCACCGCGCCGTCGGTGACGGAGTTGGGATTGCCCTTCTTGATCATCAGCTCGCAGATTTCAAACACCTCGAAGGAACGCTGCACCGTGCGGAACGGCACCTCCGTAGCATACTTGGTGGCCTCCTGGATGGCCCGCTTGCGGGCGGCTTTCTCTTCGTCCGTACCCTTCGGCAAACCAAAGGCGTTCATGATCTTGTTGAAGGCGTTGGTGTCTTCGTCCACCAAGTGGATGAGCTCGTCTTTCAGACGTTGGCCCTTTTCGGCCACATCGGAGAAGTAGCGCCACTTGGCATCCCAGCCGGGTTTATGGGAGGAGAGGTTGGCGACCATCGTGCCGAGGGCGGCACCGAGCGAACCCATATAGGCAGCGATGGAACCGCCGCCAGGAGCCGGGCTTTCCGAAGCCGTCTCGTTGGCAAAGCCCTCACAGGTCATATCGACCAGACGGTTTGCGGTCTTGTCGGCAATCATGTATTCAATGACTTTTTCCTCCGGATTGAACGGTTTGAGGTCGTCCAAGCCCATCGACTTGATGGCGATCTTCATTTTTTCGGCCTCGTCGATACCGAGGGAGCGCTGCTGCTTGGCGAGGTAGTAGTCGGCGGCGTCGATGAGGACGGATTTCGGCACGAGGCCGACGATTTCGGTGCCGGTGACGCGGATGCCGCGGGCGGCGGCCTTCTTGCACACCTCCTCGAAAGCGACGTGCAGCGGAGTCTCACGGATGCTGGTGATGTTCATCGAAACCTGTGCGATGCCGTACTCCTTGATGAACCAGCCGATGGCCTTCGTCCCCTTCAGGGTTCCGGGAATCATCACAGGATTGCCGTTGGCATCCTTGACAATCTTGCCAGTGATGGGGTTGCCTTCGCGCTTCGGACGGCCCTTCTCGCGCACGTCGAAAGCGATGGCGTTGGCACGGCGGGTGGAAGTGGTATTGAGATTGTAGTTCACAGCGATGAGGAAGTCGCGGGCACCGATGGCACTGGCACCGCTCTTGGCCACACTTTCTGTGAACTTGTTGGGACCGAAGTCGGGCTTCCACTCCTTGGTGACGATACGCTCCTTCAGGGCTTCGTACTCACCCTGACGGCAGTTGGCAAGGTTGCGACGTTCCGGCTTGAAAGCAGAATTTTCGTAGCAGAAGACGGGAATGGAGAGTTCCTTGCCGACACGTTCCGCCAGCTTGCGGGCGTATTCAGCCGTCTCTTCCATCGTGATACCGGCGACGGGCACGAGGGGGCACACGTCGGTGGCGCCGAAACGCGGGTGGTCGCCGTGGTGGTTGCGCATGTCGATGAGCTCCTGCGCCTTGCGGATGCCGCGGAAGGCGGCTTCCAGCACGTCGGCCGGCTCGCCCACGAAGGTGACGACCGTACGGTTGGTGGAGGCACCCGGATCCACATCCAGCAGCTTGATGCCCTCAACGGCTTCTATCTCGTTCGTGATTTGTTTGATGACTTCGAGGTTCCGCCCCTCGCTAAAATTCGGTACACATTCGATTAACTGTTTCATTATGATAGTTTTATATATTATTCAAACAACTTTTCAATTTTATCAGCGAATTTCTCCCCGATGAACTTCCGCTTGAGCTTGAGAGTGGCGGTGAGCTCGCCCGTCGGCACGCCCCACTCGTAGTCGATGAGGGCGAACCGCATCACACGCTCCGTCTCACCGAGCTGGGCGTTGCAGCGGTCCTGTATTTTCTTATATTTTTTCAGAACGTCAGGATGCTTGATCATCTCCTCGTTGGTGGTGTAATGGATGCCCTTGCGGGTACACCACGAGCGGAGGTCCGAGAAGTTGGGGACAATGAGCGCCGCCGCAAACTTCTTGTTCTCGCCCACCACCATGATGTTGTCGATGAGGGAGTCCTCCATGAACTTTCCCTCCACGAGTGTGGGGACGACGTACTTGCCGAAGGCCGTCTTGAACATCTCCTTTTTACGTCCAGTGATGCGCAGCTGCCCTTCGGGTTCGAACGCCCCGATGTCACCCGTATGGAGCCACCCATCCTCGTCGATGGTCTCGCGAGTGATGTCGTCGGCCTTGTAGTAGCCCGGGGTGACACAGTGCCCGCGGGTGAGGATTTCGCCATCGTCGGCCAGCTTGACCTCGATGCCGGGCAGCGGCTGTCCCACCGTACCGAACTTGAACCCTTTCTTGAAGAAGCTGCCGACTGCTATGACGGGGGAGGTCTCCGTCATGCCGTATCCTTCGAGCACGGTGATACCCATCGCCCAGAAGATGCGGCAGAGGCGCGTCTGCATGGCGGCGCCACCTGAGACGATTACTTCCAGACGGCCGCCGAGGGCTTCGTACCACTTGTTGAGTACGAGGGCGCGGGCGCGCTTCAGCTGGCGGCGGTAGCGTTTGCTCTGCTCCGGCTCCAGCTCGTAGTTGCTGGCCACCTCGTCGGCCCAGAAGAAGAGTTTCTTCTTCACCTTGGGCATCTTGCGGCCCGTGGCGATGATGCGGTCATAGAACTTCTCCAGCAGGCGCGGCACCGTCGTGAAGATGGTGGGCTTGATTTCGCGCAGGTTGTCGGCAATCGTGCCTAAACTTTCGGCATAATAGATGGGAATGCCGAGGTACTGCCACGCGTAGTTCATCATACGTTCGTAGATGTGGCACAGTGGCAAGTAGCTCAGCACGCGGGTTTGCGGATGTACAGGCACAATAGGCAGGATGGCCTTGAAGTTACTGATGATATTGCGGTGGGTGAGCTGCACGCCCTTCATCGTACCAGTGGTGCCCGACGTGTAAATCATGGTCATCACGTCGTCGGGGGAGATGCGGTCCCGTATCTCCTTGAGGTACTGCGGGCTCGGGTTGGCCGCACCGATTTCAATGACTTCGTTCAGGTGGTGATAACCACGGAGATTTCGGAAGGTATAGACGTTGTCCTTCAGGTTCGGGATCTCGGCGATGAGGTTCTCGATTTTGCGCAGCACGTCCCAGCCGGAGACGAAAACCATTTTCACGTCAGCGTGATGCAGGATGTACTTGTAGTCGCTTTCGCTGATGGTGGGATAGATTGGCACATGGATGGCGCCCAGCTGGATGATGGCCATGTCCAAGAAGTTCCATTCGGGCCGGCCCGCACTGATAGAGGCGATCTTGTCGCCCTTCTTCACCCCCAACTGCATCAACCCGTAGCTGATGTTATTGACGATGTTCACGTACTGGGTGGTGCTATAATGCTTCCAAACACCATTTTCCTTTCCACAAAGGGCGTCATCCCTTTGCAGATGGATGGCATAATGTGGAAGAATGTCAAATATACGGGTTACTTCCATTCCGAAAAGAAATTATCAAAGAATTACTTTACTATCAGTTTCTTGGTGGAGATAATTCTGCTGCCGGACTCAATGGAGTAAAAGTAGATGCCCGCATCAAGACCGGAAACATCCATACTCACTTTCCCGGAGGTGCCGGCGATCGGACGTTCGGCCACCTTGCTGCCGACAAGGTTGGTGATGACCAAGCTGGCATCACTACCTGTGCTTAAACCCGACAGGTCGTAGGCGACCGTCACACTGGTGGTGGCGGGGTTCGGATAGGCGGTGAGACTGTTCACTCGGACAACAGCCTCCTCAATGCCAGTGGGATCATAGATGTAGTTGACCGTCACGGAATCCTTGAAACTGCCGGAGGTAAACACATATTTCACTGTAGTGGTGCCAGCCATACCACTGGGATTGTACAGCAGATGGAATGAGCGTCCGTCGGAACTCTCGCCCGGCAGAAGAATCAGAGGTTCGGTTGAAGCTGTGACATCCGGCTCACTGCACTCTCCAATACAGAAAGTGTTGTAAGAGCCCTCCACTTCCGCAAGGACATGCTTGACCAGATAGATGGTATCAACCTCTTGGGAATTGTTCGTAAGCACAAGAACCAACTCGTTGTCATCGTCAGGTGATTCTGCTATAAAGTCCAATGATTCACCCACTTGTTCCCCTCTATAGGAGATTTGAAAACTCTGGGCATAGACAGCTATAACTGCTGAAAACAATATGAAAGCAACAATTTTTTTCATTTTTCTATTGGTTTGAAAATGGGATGCAAAAATACAATAAAATACGTCCTTTTATTTCACACTCTCTATAATATTGTCATCCACGAGGTTGGGAAGGGTGACTTTCAGTTCCGGACAGATGGCCATCGCACGCTTGATGGCGAACATGGCGCCTTCGTTGCGGGCCCAGCTGCGGCGCGAAATGCCATTGTTGACATCCCAGTGGAGCATCATCCTGAGCCGGCGGTCGCACTCGGCACTGCCGTCCAGCACCATGCCGAAGCCGCCGTTCATCACCTCACCCCAGCCGACACCGCCGCCGTTGTGGATGCTCACCCACGTGGCACCCCGGAAGCTGTCGCCGATGACGTTCTGCACCGCCATGTCGGCACAGCGGTTGCTACCGTCGTAGATGTTGCTGGTTTCACGGAACGGGCTGTCGGTGCCGCTCACATCGTGGTGGTCACGGCCGAGCACGATGGGCGCGCTGATCTCGCCCTTGCGGATGGCCTCGTTGAAACGGGCGGCAATCTTCGTACGCCCCTCACAATCAGCATAGAGGATACGGGCCTGGCTGCCCACCACCAAGTGGTTCTCCTTGGCACCCTTGATCCACTGGATGTTGTCGTGCATCTGCTGCTGTATTTCGGCGGGTGCCGTAGCAGCGATTTCCGCCAACACCTCCATCGCGATATGGTCGCTCTTGTCGAGGTCTTCGGGCTTGCCGCTGGTGCACACCCAACGGAACGGACCGAAACCGTAGTCGAAACACATCGGTCCCATAATATCCTGAACATAAGATGGATAGCGGAAGGCTGTCTTGTCATCGTTCCAGATGTCGGCACCGGCGCGGCTGCTTTCCAACAGGAAGGCATTGCCATAGTCGAAGAAATACATCCCCTTGGCCGTCAGCTTGTTGATGGCAGCCACATGACGGCGCAAACTCTCCTGCACGGCCGCCTTGAACTTTTCGGGTTCTTCCGCCATCATCACCTTGGCATCCTCGAAGGAGATCCCCACGGGATAGTAACCGCCCGCCCACGGGTTGTGGAGCGAGGTCTGGTCACTTCCGAGATCGACCTGGATGTTATTGGCGGCGCAGTACTCCCAAAGATCAACCACATTGCCCTGATAGGCGAAGGAGCGGGCGATCTTCTTGGCGCGGGCTTCGTTCACGGCGGCGAACAGCTCGTCGAGGTTTTCGTGAACTTCGTCCACCCAACCTTGGGTATAGCGCTTCTGCGTAGCGCTCGGGTTGATTTCGGCGGTGATGGAGACCACCCCGGCGATGTCACCGGCTTTGGGCTGGGCTCCGCTCATGCCGCCGAGGCCGGCGGTGACGAACAGCTTGCCGGCGGTGCCGCCACCGAGCTTGCGGGCGGCGTTCAGCACCGTGATGGTGGTGCCGTGCACAATGCCCTGCGGTCCAATGTACATATAACTGCCGGCGGTCATCTGGCCGTACTGCGTCACACCGAGGGCGTTGTAGCGCTCCCAGTCGTCGGGCTTGCTGTAGTTGGGGATCATCATACCGTTGGTGACGACCACGCGCGGAGCATCCTTGTGCGACGGGAACAGTCCCAGCGGGTGACCGGAGTACATCACGAGGGTTTGCTCATCGGTCATCTCCGACAGATACTTCATCACGAGGCGGTATTGTGCCCAGTTCTGAAAGACGGCGCCGTTGCCGCCGTAGGTAATCAGTTCGTGCGGGTGCTGGGCGACGGCGGGATCCAGATTGTTCTGAATCATCAGCATGATAGCTGCGGCCTGCCGGCACTTGGCGGGGTACTGGTCGATGGGGCGGGCGTACATCTCGTAGTCGGGACGGTAGCGGTACATATAGATGCGGCCGTATTTGTGCAGTTCCTCCATAAATTCCGGCGCGAGGGCGGCGTGGAGGGAGGGGTCGAAGTAGCGGAGCGCGTTGCGCAGGGCCAGCTTCTTCTCTGCGGGAGTCAGAATATCCTTGCGCTTCGGGGCGTGATTGACAGTCGTGTCATACGGTTTCAAAGCGGGCAGTTTTGAAGGGATGCCCTGCATAATGTCTTGTTGAAAATCCTGTAAAGTCATATATACAATATTTTAATATTACCACAAAAGGGCTGCAAAGATACAAATTAGTTCATCAAGTTCATCAAGTTTGTAAAGTTAAAAGTAGGGACGCATTGCATGTGTCCGAAATAAATTGCATGCGTCCGAAATAGGAGACCTTCCCCACCCGCCTATTTCACCGGCCGGTTGTCCAGCAGCCGCACGGTTCCGTCGCCGTTGACCACATGTGTGTTTTCCTCTTGGAGCAGCAGATTGTCGATATAGACGGGGTTATCCTTTTCACGGAGGCGGTTGCGGACGGACACTACGATACGGTCAGTGGCGGAAACATTCGGTATCCCGTAACCCACACGCGCCCATCCGTTGAAAACATGAGAAACGTACCCATCAAGGGCTGACTGATCGTGGTAGATTTTTCTGCCATCGGGTAAGAATCTTTCCACACGGTACTGGTAGTAGCCGGAGCGATTGTCAAGATAGTCGCTGAGGAGAAAGGAGACTACCACCGTACCTGAAAGGTTCGGGCAGCCGTCGTAAACAGTTTCCCAGAAAGTGACATAGTGCTCGGCAGCACCTTCACCAACAAAGGCGGTTTGGGTGGGCGTGTCATCAAAAGTGTGAAGGACGAAGCGTGCGGCGGAATCGCTACAAAAGATTCCATGTGCTGTTTCATAAAGGGAACATGAATCGGCGAAAAGGGACATCTTTTTCTGAAATTCCGATTCATAACGGTGGAAATCAGCAATTTCCATTTTGTAAAAGTCGATGCCATTGGCAGAAAAGAGCGGTTCGGCATACTCCAGCAACTGTCGTTCCTCACCGCAAATCCACCCGTCGGTCGGGGCCGTCAGCAGAATCGGGCGTTGGTCGGGAAGGTCGGAAAGTACCGGGAACGAAAGGTACGGAGGTCTCACCAAGGCCAAGTTGTTGTAAACCTGCGCAATGACGGAACGGCTGGCATTGATGGCGTGCATCGGCAGCCCCGTCTTGGCAGATAGGTAGAACGCCCGACCGAAATCCTCATTGGCAACGGTATGGGACAAATGCTCCGAACCGACACTGAAATAGGGCAACGGCAATAATGACTGATATTGAGACGCATCCAGTTGCTTGAGCCACTGGTTTTTAGGAAGCCGATTATCCACATCCGTAAAAATCGAATTAGGGTTAACACAAACCCATCGAAACCAGTACAAAGTATAGATTCCCACCACATTCGCCACAAAAGCGGACACAATGAGCGTGGAAACAACCATCTTTCCAAAAGGGCGCAGGATCCTTATGTACTTGCCGGCGGCATAAACGGCAACGATATTCATCACAAAAAAGAACAGCCAGCCGAAACGGCCGAGAGCGCGGAGCTGCCCTATCGGGCCCAAATGGGCAAGGAAGCGCAAAGGGAACCACAACAACGGGATACCAAAGGAAAAGAGCAGTACGATCACCGAGGTCCAGAACATCAGATTGAGGAACTCGTGGTCCGTGACCCGCAACAATTCACCCCATTGTCGGTGACAAGCTTTTACAATGGTTTTTACCATGCCCACAATAAAGACCGCCATTGCCACAAAGCCAATCCAGACCTGAGCTTCCCAACCGCATAAAAAAGGCAGATAGGCAAAATTTCCATTCGGGAAAAAAACACCTGCCAAACTGCCGCCGTATTTGTAAAAACCAGTCGGAAGCAAGGCACGCACACCGCCATTTCCGCCTGTCTGCACCAGCAAACCGAACAGAGCCATCGGCACCACCATCTGAAGAAGACACTGGCATACAGATTTCCAGATCGGCACTTCACCGCTCTTTTTTGAAAAGAGCAGATAAAGCCATACCATTGCCCATATCGCACCGATGAAGATGATGTAATAGGGATGGGCCAGTATCGCAAAAAAGGCGAGAAGGGCAATCCATACGCAATAACAGGTTCTTCGTGTCATCCACCACTGGAAAAACAGGTAAAGGGCACAAGGAATGATGAAAAGATAGGCCAACGTAAGATGCGCTCCTATCCTCCCCATTTGTGGAGAGAAAAAGGTGATGGCCACGGCAGCACCAATGGCCAGCCACTCCGGCACTTTCAGTTCATGGAATATCAGATAAAGGAAAAGAGGACAAAGCAGAATGCTCACAACGAGCACCAGATTCATCAACAGCAGAGTGTATTCGGAAAAATCGCCGATGCCTGCCCGGCGGAGCCATTGCAGCGGCGCCGACACAAACGTCTGGCAACCCGTATAGGTGGTTTCCTCCCCGTAAGGGTAGTTCATGCTTCCGCAATGATGGACCGAATTATCGTACTTTGCCTGCCAATAGGTGTTGAAGATATCTTTTTGGATGTCGCCGCCTCCGCCGAACATATTGGTTCTCAGATGCAGGAACGGCTCCGTCCCGAAAAGGGCGAGAAGCACCGCCGTCGATGCTACAAACGTCAGCAGAAGCCCGACGGCTTTCGGATGCCTTCTCATTCCACTACCTCCTTCACGATGTAAATGGGACGGCCTTTCACCTCATCGAAAATATAGCCGATGTATTGCCCGATGATGCCGATGACAAACATCTGGATGCTGGCGAAGGCACTCATAAACACGACCAAGGTGGTATAGCCGGATACGGGGGTTTCGAAAATCCACATCACCAAGGAATAGATGATGAGTATCAAGCTGATAAGTCCAAAAAGGATGCCGGTGAAAATGCCTAGGCGCAAAGGGGCTTTTGAAAAGGAGGAGATGGCGGAAAAGGAGAGTTTCACCAACTTAAAAAAGGAGTATTTGCTGTGTCCTGCCTTGCGCTCCTCCGCCTTGTATTCGAGGGTGGTCTTGGGGAAACCCACCAATTGGACAATGCCGCGCAGGAAGCGGGTGCGTTCACGGAAATCGGTTTTCAGAACTGCCGCCACGCGCTTGGAAATCAGGAAGAAGTCGGAAGCGTTTTCCGCTAATTGAACGTCAGAAATCAGGTTTGTGAAGCGGTAAAAAAGCCGTGAGTTGCTCTTTTGGAGGAAGTTGGCATCGGCGCGGTCGGTGCGCACCATATTCACCACGTCGAAGCCGTCGCGCCAGCGGGCCAGCATCTCCGGGATTTTCGCCGGTGGGTGCTGCAAGTCGCTGTCAAGGCAAATCACCGCTTCCCCGCGGCTGTAGTCGATGCCGGCCAGCATCGCCGCCTCGTGTCCGAAATTTTTCGAAAAAGAGATGAGCCGCACATTGGGGTCTTCTTCTGCAATCGGATGCAAAATGTCACCGGAGCCGTCGGAGCTTCCGTCATCCACGAAAATCAGTTCGTAAGTCTCTGGCATCTGCCGCAGCACACGGGTCATTTCTTCGTATGCGTGACGAATCCCTTCCGCCTCATTATAAACAGAAACGACAACCGACAAAACAGGAGAATCTTCCATATTCCTATCTTTTTTATTAATAGAAAAGAGGCGGCAAAAATACGAATTAGTTCATCAAGTTCATCGGGTTTGTAAAGTTTATCACGTAGAGACACACGGCCGTGTGTCTCAAAAAGAACCGTGTATTTTTAAATTTCACTGCACGTGCAATAAGTGACCGTTTTATTTCGTTAAAAAAATCACACAAAATCCAAAAGAAGTTTCTATGAAGAAAATCTTATTCTTTTTCCTCATCAACATACTGTTGCTCAATATCTTTGCTCAAGAGCAGGAAACTTACCCACTCGATACCCTCAATACCAAGGACAAATACACCAAGGTGGTCCTTTTCAGCGATAATACGTGGACTTATTTGGAACTTGACCGTCCTGAAATAGACATGGACGCTTTGTCGGATCACTGGGATACGGAGGCCATCCATGCCTTCAAGGATGTGGAGATTGCCTCGCTGCCGGATACGGTATTGTTGACATTGGTGGACCAGAGCCATCCGTTCGTATTGCCTATCAAAGGATACGTCTATTCCCGTTACGGGTACCGGCGCAAGCGTCCGCACCGTGGCATTGACATCCCGCTTAACACGGGTGATTCGGTACGTTCGGCGTTCAACGGTGTGGTGCGCGTGGCGGAAGGAAGCAGCAAAACCGGCGGCTACGGCAACCTCGTCATCGTACGGCACGACAACGGTCTGGAGACTTACTATGGGCACCTTTCCAAGATTCTGGTCAAGGAGAATGAGCCGGTGCGAGCCGGTGAGGTGATTGGCTTGGGCGGCAGCACCGGACGGAGCACGGGGCCGCACCTCCACTTCGAGACCCGCTACATGGGCAAAGCCTTCGACCCCGAGCGTGTGGTGGATTGGCCCAACAGCTGCCTGCGTGACACGTGCCTCACCATCCGCAAGAACTATTACAACATCAATTCCCGTTACGGACAGGCCGACCGGACTGTTGCACAAACCTCCTCCTCGCAGAGTTCGTCAAAAAGCACTGCCAGCACTTCCTCCAGTGGGTCCGGTTCGCCACAGTATTATACGGTACGGAAGGGCGACACACTCGGCAAGATTGCCGGCCGCTACCATACTACCGTCTCCAAACTGTGCAAGCTCAACAAAATTAAGGAGACCACCATTTTGCAAATCGGACGCAAATTGCGGGTACGGTAAGCCAGAAATATGATAATTGGTTTTATATCAATATTTTCAAGAAACAACCCTGCCGCAATTTCGGACAGGATGGTTCCTATTTCCGCCTATGCCGACATCGCAACCTTTGTGTTCTGTCTGGCGTTGTTG
Source organism: uncultured Bacteroidales bacterium (assembly GCA_947169105.1). Lineage (GTDB taxonomy): Bacteria > Bacteroidota > Bacteroidia > Bacteroidales > WCHB1-69 > UBA1756. The sequence goes on from CAMVOL010000010.1 coordinate 55,228, forward strand.
GTGCTGACCCTCAATGTGGCCAACAACCGCCGCAATTTCAAGGCCACTTTGCAGGCGTTGTTCCTACCCCGTGTGCGGTCACAGTTCTTCCGCGAAAGCAAGCTCTACAATGAATGGTGCTTTTACCTCGGTGCATTATTCAACATACTCATACAGAGCTTATTGGTTTTTTATCTGATCGTACTATTGCTCCCCGCTTTTGCCAGCAGTATCAATCTGAAACTACTGTATGTCCTTTGCTTCGCTGCCGTGCTGTTCGACTTTTTCTTCAAATGGGGAAACAGCACCCTCCTCGGCAAACTTTTCGAGTGCAGCAACGACGCGGCCATTTTCAACCACGGCAAATTTTTCTATCTTTCCGACAGCTCTGTCGTACTTCTGCCGATTTTGGCCATCGCCATTTACCTTGGCGCGCCCGCCGTCCTGTTTGTCTATCTGCCCCTCTTCCTCACAGCCTACGCAATGATGATCATTCGCACCTTAACGTTAAAATCTTCCGCATTAAGTTTGTTTCAATTTTTTTTGTACTTTTGCACCCTTGAAATTTTACCCTATCTCGTTATCTTGAAATTGCTTGCAATGCTTAGATGAATAAGGTTTTCCGATAGTGAATGCAATTAATGTTTTTGCGCAATGAAGATTAAAAATATCCTGATTTCCCAGAATCCGCCTGCCGATTTCGACAAGTCGCCCTACGCTGAATTGAAAAGAAAGTACAGTATCAATATCGACTTTTACAAATTCTTCCGGGTGGAGGCGCTTACATCCCGCGAGTTCCGTGAGGAGAAAATCAACATTCTCGACCACACGGCAGTCGTCTTCTCCAGCAAAAATACCGTTGATTACTTTTTCAGCCTTCTGAAAGACCTCCGCGTGGAGCTTCCGGAAGACACCAAGTATATCTGCACTACCGACGCCACGGCGTTCTACCTCCAGAACTACATCCAGTTCCGTAAGCGCAAGGTGTTCTTCAACAAGAACAACGATCCGAAAGGTCTTTATGACCTCATCCTGAAAAATCAGGACTGCAAGTTCCTGATCCCCTGCGGCAGCGACATGCCCGCCACGGGTCTCGCCACCTTCTGCGACGAACACAACATCGCCTATACGCAGGCCGTGATCTTCAAAAACGTGCCCGCCAACCTCAAGGACGAGGTCGATATCTCAAAGTATGACATGATCATCTTCTTCAGCCCGTCGGGAATCCAGTCGCTGAAACAGAACTTCCCCGATTTCGAGCAGGGCGAGGTGGCCTTCGGCGTCCTCGGCGATGCCGCGGCCAAGGCCGTCACCGACGCCGGTTTCACATTGCACGTGAAGGCCCCGACCAAAGAAGCCCCCTCCATCACCGCGGCAATGGATGTTTTCTTGAAGGAATATGCAACCAGAAGACGCTAACAAACAGCATCTTACTTTCCTAAAAGAGGAACGCATCTGCTCCAAGCGGACCATTGAGCGGCTGCTTGACAAACAACAGAAGGTTTTTGTCTATCCTTACAAGTGCTTTTACGACTTCACCCCCGTTTCCGACGAAGCGAGGGTGAACCGCATTTTGGTGAGCGTGCCAAAACGGTCGTTCAAGCACGCCGTGGACCGCAACCGTCTCAAACGTCTCACCCGTGAGGCATGGCGGCTTCACCACCGGCAAGAGTTCGACCCACACCTCCCCGACGGCATCCGCGCCGACTTGATGTTCTACTTTGTCGGGCGCGACCTTTTGCCTTATAATTCGATTGAAAGCAAAATAATTGAGATTCTTCATCGTTTAACAAAGGTTGCAGAATCACGATGAAGCATTTTCTGAAAACCATCTGGAACTATTTGAAAAAAGGCCTTGCCGCCATCCTGATTGCCCTCATCAAGGTCTATCAGTGGACGTTGTCGCCCCTCATCGGACGCAGCTGCCGCTATACGCCCACCTGCTCCAATTATGGTCTGGAAGCGATACAGAAACACGGTCCCTTCAAAGGCTCGTGGCTCACCTTCAAGCGCGTCCTCTCCTGCAACCCATGGGGCGGCAGCGGCTACGACCCCGTTCCTTAACTGAAAATTGAAAACTGAAAATTGAAAATTATATAAATGAAACACATCAAACATATATTTGCCATCGTTGTTTTGTGCGGCGCGATGTTGGTGCCGGCCAAGGCCCAGAATGATTTTGAAATCGCCAAAAATGTTGATATTTTCATCACGGTGCTGCGTGAGCTGAACGCCAAGTACGCCGACGAAATCACGCCGGGTGACCTCACCGAAACCGCCATCAACGCGATGTTGGAAAGCCTCGACCCCTACACCGTCTATTATCCCGAAAACAAGATTGAGGATGTGAAGATGATGACGGCGGGCCAGTACGGCGGAATAGGTGCCCTTATCCACCAACGTGACAAACAGGTGATTATATCCGAACTTTACGAAGGTTGGCCTGCACAGAAGTCGGGACTGCTGGCCGGCGACGTCATCCTGAAGATTGACGGGAAGACGACCGAAGGGAAAACATCCTCCGATGTCAGCGCCATCCTGAAGGGGCAGCCGGGCAGCACCCTCGCCATCGAGGTGTTCCGTCCCACCAAGAACAAGAAGCTGTCGTTCAACATCAAACGTGAGGAGGTGAAACTTCCGAACCTCCCGTATTACGGGATGTTGGACAGCGAAATCGGCTACATCAAGCTCGATCAGTTCACCGAAAATGCCGGCAAAGAGGTGAAGGATGCCTTCCTCGACCTCAAGAAGCAGGGAATGACCAAGCTGGTGTTCGACCTCCGCAACAACGGCGGCGGTCTGCTGCAGGAGGCCGTCAAGATCATGAACATCTTTGTGGATCAAGGGACTACGATTGTGACGACCAAGGGCAAGATTAAGGAGCAGAACAACACGTTCCGCACGCCCGTCGCCGTCACCGACAAGGAGATACCGGTGGTGGTATTGGTGAACGAGATGAGTGCCTCTGCCTCCGAAATCGTGTCAGGTTCCTTCCAGGACCTCGACCGCGGCGTGATTGTCGGCAAGAAGACGTTTGGCAAGGGACTGGTACAGAACGTGGTGCCGCTCAGCTACAACTCCACGATGAAGATTACGGTGTCAAAGTACTACATCCCCAGCGGCCGCTGCGTGCAGAACATCGACTATTTCGGCAAGGACTCCACCCAGAAGCCTGTCCACATCCCGGATTCGCTGGCGGTGGCATTCAAGACCAAGAACGGGCGTACGGTCTATGACAAGGGTGGTGTGGAACCCGACGTGACGACTCCCGACGTGGAGGCCAGCAACGTGCTGGTGTCGCTCGTGCTCAACAACCTCATCTTCGACTTCGCCAACCAGTACCACGCCGACCATGCGGAAATTCCGCCTGCGGCCGAATTCAAGGTGAACGACAACCTCTACAACGAGTTCGTCAACTTCCTCAAGAACAAGGACTACCAGTACAAGACGGAAACCGAATACGTGCTGGAAGACATGAAGGAAGCGGCTGAAGCCGACCACTACTGGGAGAAAATCGAATCGCTTTGCAACGCCATCTCCGAGAAAATCAAGCAGGAAAAATCCGCTGACTTGCAAACCTATAAGAAGGAGATTGCCGAATACTTGGCTTCCGAGATTGCGGTTCGCTACTACTACCAGAAAGGCCGCATCTGCAGCCAGCTCTCCATCGACCCCGACATCGCCACGGCAAAGGAAATTCTGAACGACAACGCTCGCTACCGCTCGATTCTGAAGCTGAAGTAAGGGAATCGCGTCCTTGCAGTTATAATTGTAGGCCGCGAATTACGGTGATTTTGCAAAAACAGTTAGTGACAAAATTATTGGTTTTGTCAGCCCCTAAATCGTGCATTTAACCTTCGGTTATGTTTGTCCATTTTCTTTGCTCGCGCCCAAAGAAAATAGACGAAAAGAAATGCGCTTTGCCGCTGCGCAAATTCCGGCTAAAATCGGAGTTCACTCACTAAACGGCGAAAACTTGCACCGCTCCACTCCGTTTCGCGCTGCTTCAAACAGTTCGCCGTTCTTCACGTTCGTTCGCACCGATTTCTTCACGCCTCCATTTGCAAGGCGGCGTGCGACTTCGGCACTGCACCATATTTCAGAAAATGATGGTTTGCTTGCTTCACCTCGTAGAGGTGATATTTCAATAACCCCAGATAAGCGGAACGTACAGTGGAGCGCAATCTGGGGGCGAGGAGACCCCGTGTGGCAGCCCGCGGTACGGGCGGCAGATACGGAAGAACACTGCAGGTGATGCCGCGGAAAAGAAAATAAGAGGGCGGACAAAACCTGCTTGCCCGCCCTCTTCATAATTTGTTGTATTAAGTAAATTATTTCCTTTCAAGTTCATAAGAAATTTTTGGTCGGGATGGGGAAAGATTCCCGGGGTAAACATCCGTGAAATAAAGCTCACCCGATACTGCCATTTCATTCTTATTGAATTCGTCTATGTCAAGATCTCCAGAAAGAGTATAGTGCCAATTTTCCCATTTCCACTCAACGTCAATTGTCAGTGTATTCTTTGTAATAGAGTATTCACCATACCATTCATATCCACCCATCATATTTAGTATGCATTTTCCATTTTCCTTAAAAGTCCATGATTCGCCTTTGTCATCTCCTCCATAATCATAGCCCTCGTCAATGTACTTGGCTTTTGTGATTTTCCATTTTCCGATAATTTGCTTTTCAGGTTTAGAGCAAGAAGAAAAAGCTACCATTGCTGCCAAAACGAGGCAAACAATTCCGATAAATTTGAAATTTTTGAACATATTGTTTTGTGTTTCATTTCCTGCGGATTCCCTGCGCAAGGTAATACTTTGATTTTCAGAAAAACACATAAAAAAGCGCGGGAATCAGAGTTTCATCGCTCATCCCGCTGCTTAGGCCTTCGCATGCCTATCTTCCGAGGATAAGCAATGCCGAAGCCCACGCTGTGTATCATTACAAGAAATACACAAACCAATGGACATTGAACATTGCCTTACCGTGCGGAAGATTAGAAGTTGCGAAGTTCAAGCAGCCGCAGATAAGACGTTGACTCAACGCCTTTTATATATGTCTATTGTCCGCCTTCTGCCTATTCAGACTTTGGTACGGATAATGGCAGCAAAAGTAGCGATTTTTTCTAAATGTTGAAGCAAAGATTAAAAAAATTGGAAATTACTGGAGATAGTTGGATTTGCGTGTATCTGTGAAATTCGCGGTTTTTATTAAATTGTTGGTATTTGTCGGAAAAGTTGTACTTTTGCGGACTTGAAAAAGTTCGGTTATGAAAAGTGTCCTTTCTGACATTAAGCATCTTGCTTTATCCGTGGTTCCTACGGGCAGTTCGGCCTTGCTCTATGGGTCACGTGCACGAGGAACAGCCCATAGACATTCCGACTGGGATATTTTGCTTATATTGAACAAAGATTCGCTTACTCAGGATGATTACGATACTGTAAGTTACCCTTTTGTATTGCTCGGTTGCGAATTGGGTGAAGAAATTAATCCCATTCTATACACGAAAAAGGAGTGGCAAACCTATCAGGCAACCCCTTTCTATGAAAATGTCGAGCACGACGCTATCAATCTTTTGTCATGAAACAGGAAGAGAGACAATTACTGATCCGCCGGCAGGTTGAGAAAGCGCATCATTTTCTTCTTCAAGCAGATGAAATGATGACACTGGGACACACAGACTTGGCTGTCAATAGATTCTATTATGCTTGCTATCATATTGTGCAAGCCTTGTTTTTGCAAAAACAGATTTCCGTTCGCACTCATTCGGGGATTATTTCACAGTTTAGTCTGCACTTTGTAAAAACAGAGATCGTTTCTATGGAAGACGGCAGCTTGTTGGCACGTCTGTTCCAACTTAGGCAAAAAGCTGATTACAATTGTGCTTACGATGTTTCTGATGAGGAAGCACGGAGTCTTGTTGAACCATCACATCATTTTGTAGAGAAGATTACAGAGGTTATCGGAATATCACTCTGATTCTCTCATCTGCTGACAGTTTTAGCAGAAATATGACATTTTGTCACCTCCAGCGGTTGGCACGATGTTTGCATAAAACAGGCGCCAACCGCTTTTTGTTGGCATTTTCTTCTATTGTCAAAATCAAAAATTGAAATATCATGCAAAAAGGACAGATTAACGTACAAACCGAGAACATCTTCCCGGTAATCAAAAAATTCCTCTATTCCGAACACGACATCTTTATCAGAGAACTGATTTCCAACGCGGTGGACGCCACGCAGAAGCTGAAAACGCTGGTGCAGATCGGCAAGGCTGACTGCGAACTGGGCGACCTGACCATCCACGTGAAGGTGGACAAGGATGCCAAAACCATCACCGTTTCCGACCGCGGCATCGGCATGACGGCGGACGAGGTGGATCGCTATATCAACCAGATTGCCTTCTCCGGCGCAGAGGAGTTCTTGGAGAAGTTCAAGAGCGAAGGCGCCAACATCATCGGCCACTTCGGACTGGGCTTCTACTCCGCCTTTATGGTGGCGGAAAGGGTCGATATCATCACCAAATCGTATCTTCCTGATACAAAGGCTGTGAAGTGGAGCTGCACCGGCTCGCCCGACTACGAGATGGAGGAGACGGAAAAGGCGGAACGCGGCACCGACATCGTGCTGCACATCGCCGAGGACTCGATGGAGTTCTGCGACGAGCCGCGCATCGTGTCCCTTCTCCGCAAGTATTGCCGCTTCCTGCCCGTGGAAATCCAGTGCGGCGAGGAGAGCAAATGGGAGAAGCCCGAAAAAGCAGCCGACAGCGATGAAGAACCCAAGGAGGTGGAGGTCAAGGTGCCGCGCATCATCAACAACACCAACCCGTTGTGGAAACAGAACCCCTCGGAAATCACACAGGAACAATATGTTGAATTCTACCGCGAACTCTACCCGATGACCTTCGACGAGCCGCTGTTCCAAATCCACCTCAATGTGGACTACCCCTTCAACCTCACCGGCATCCTCTATTTCCCGAAGGTCCGCAACCAGATGGAAATCCAGAAAAACAAGGTGCAGCTTTATTGCAACCAAGTGTTTATCACCGACCAGCTGGAGGGCGTCATCCCGGAATTCATGATGCTGCTCCACGGCGTCATCGACTCGCCCGACATCCCGCTGAACGTCTCCCGTTCGTACCTGCAGTCGGACGCGAACGTCAAGAAAATCTCTTCCCACATCACCAAGAAGGTGGCCGACAAACTGGAGGAGATGTTCAAGAACAACCGCGAGGACTTCGAGAAAAAGTGGGACGACATCAAGGTTTTCATCGAGTACGGCTGTGTGACGGACGAGAAGTTCTTCGAGCGTGCCAAGAGTTTCATCCTTTTCAAAAATATTGAAGGAAAGTATTTTACAATGGATGAATACCGCACGCACATCGAAACGTTGCAGAAAGACAAGAACGACATCACCGTTTATCTGTACGCCCACGACACGGCGACACAGCATGTCTATATCCAGGCCGCCAAGGAACGCGGCTACGACATCCTGCTGATGGACGGTTTCTTGGACACGCACTTCATCAACCTTTTGGAACAGAAGCTCGAAAAGAGCCGTTTCGCCCGCGTCGATGCCGACACCATCGACCGTCTCATCGAGAAGGACGAGCCCGCTCCCGCCAAACTCTCCGATGAGGAGCAAAAGACCCTGAAGGACGTTTTCGAGAACATCGTGGACAAAGACAAGTTCATGGTGCAGATTGCCAACCTCAGCGAAACAGATCTTCCGATTATGATCACGCAGAACGAGTTCATGCGCCGGTTCCAAGATATGGAGAAGTTGTCTGGACAAAAGGGATTCTACGGCAACATGGAGCACTACAACCTCGTGGTGAACGGCAACCACCCGCTGGCCTCCCGGATTCTGGAGGAGACGGACGAAGCCAAGAAGACGAGCCTCACCCAACAGCTGGTGGACCTCGCCCTCCTGTCGCAGAACATCCTAAAAGGCGAGAAGTTGAGCGAGTTCATCAAGCGGAGCGTGGAGCTGCTGTAATACATTGTTTTAGCCATATTTTCACCCATCACATAATAAAATTTACCTTTGCCCGTTTTTCTCAAATGAAATTCGGGCTTTTTACATATTGTAAATAAGAGGGTTAGATTATTCTGCAAGAATTGAGGATGCTGAAAAAAATCATTTTCTCCACTATCCTGTTCTGGGCGGCAACTACGTCAGTCGCCCAAACTGTTGTATTCAAGGGAATTATCACTGACCCCGCAAAACAGCCCGTCGATAATGTGGTGGTGGCCTCCACCCACGACGAAGACCTCACCACCATCTCCACCGAGAAGGGGGAGTTCTCCATAAAAATTCCGGCAAACAAACGCATTGACTTTTTGTTCCGGCGCGTCTCCTACCGCGACACCATCATCGCCATCCGCATTTCCAAAGGCAGCGACACCACCTTCCGCATCCAGATGACCCCGTCGGGACAGGTGCTGGAGGCCGTTTCCGTAACCGAGTCATACAATGACTCTTACACCCGCATCAATCCGCAACTTTCCTACAAGATGCCCTCCCCCACCGGCGGCGTGGAGGCCCTTATCAAGTCGATGCCAGGGACCTCATCCACCAACGAGTTGAGCAGTCAGTACAACGTGCGCGGCGGCAACTACGACGAAAACCTCATCTTTGTCAATGACATACAGATTTACCGTCCCTTCCTCGTGCGCAGCGCCCAACAGGAGGGGCTCAGCTTCGTCAACCTCGACCTCACCCGCAGCGTGAAGTTCTCGGCGGGCGGCTTCGAAGCCAAGTACGGCGACAAGATGTCGTCTGTGCTGGACGTGGAGTACAAGAAGCCGACAGGCTACGGCGGTTCCATCACTGCCAGCTTCCTTGGCGCGTCGGCACACGCCGAAGGCAACGTCAACAACGGGGCCTTCACATACCTTGTGGGCGTGCGGTTCAAGTCCAATAAATACCTGCTGGACTCAATGGACACCAAAGGCACCTACAAACCCACCTTCTTCGACACGCAGATGCTGCTCACGTGGAAGCTCGCGCCCAAGTGGCGTCTGGAACTGCTCGGGAATTTCTCCCGCAACAAATACAAGTACATCCCCGAGGACCGTGTGACCAATTTCGGAACTTTGCAAACCGCGCAGCAACTTATGATCTATTTCGATGGGCAGGAGGTGGACCAATACGAAAGCTACCTCGGCGGACTCACTCTCGCCTTCAATCCGAACCAGCGTGACGAGTACCGCCTTATCGCCTCCTCCTATTATGCCAGAGAAACAGAAACTTACGACCTGCAAAGCCAGTATTGGCTGATGGACATCGAGCCGAATTTGGGCAGTAGTAGCAGCGACATCATCAACATTAAGGATGTGCGCGGTTACGGCACTTTCCTTGAACACGCCCGCAACCGCCTCACCGCCCTCGTCACCGCCCTCGACCTGCGCGGCAGCCACACCTTCCCCCGCAACCGCGTGGAATGGGGCGTCAAGGCACAGAACGGACGATGACCGACTCCAGCGGCTACACCCTGCCCTGCATCCAGACACATCCTGGAATTGCCGTCGGTGACGACGACCCGTCGCGAGAACTGCTCTTCGGCCGCTACTTCGCCGCCGACAACCGCATCAACACGTGGCGCATGACTGGCTTCATCCAGTCGAACTGGACCCTCGACGATGACGGCAAGTTCGTCCTCAACAGCGGCCTCCGCGCCCACTATTGGACCTTCAACAACGAGTTCACGGTGTCGCCGCGCTTCATCCTCTCTTATACCCCGCAATGGAAACACCAATGGGTGTTCCGGCTCAAAGCCGGCAGCTACTACCAGCCCGCCTTTTACCGCGAGATGCGCCGTCCCGACGGAACCCTCAACAAGCATATAAAAAGCCAGCACTCCTACCAAGTGGCCCTTTCCGGCGATTACAGTTTCAAAATCTGGAACCGTCCCTTCAAACTCAGTATGGAGGCCTACTACAAATATCTTACCAACCTCATCTCCTATACTATTGATAACGTGAAAATTATCTATTCGGGCGAAAATGATGCCAAGGGGTACGCCACAGGGCTTGACGTGAAATTGAGCGGCGAGTTCATCCGTGGGCTGGAATCGTGGGTCTCCTTTTCGTTGATGCGGACGGCAGAAGACCTCCTCCACGACTATTACTATGATGCCAACGGCCACTACATCGAGCCGGGCTACATTCCGCGCCCCACCGACCAGCGGTTTGCCATCAACATCTTCTTCCAGGACCACGTACCGTTTTACACACCGCTGCGTGTACACCTCAACTTCGTCTTTTCCAGTGGTTTGCCGTACGGTGCGCCCAACGCCCAAAGGTATCAGCAGACCTTGCGGATGCCGTGGTACCGCCGCGTGGATGTCGGCTTCTCCTACATGTTCCTTGAGCAAAGCCGCGACCGCATGAAACACAAAAGCGGCTTCCTCCGCGCCATCAAAAATGCGGGACTTTATCTCGAAGTCTTTAACATCCTCGGAATCAACAATACATCCTCCTATATCTGGATCACCGACATCAACAATGTGCAGACGGCGGTCCCCAATTATCTCACGCCGCGCCTCATCAATCTGAAATTAGCGGTGGAATGGTAAAATACTGATAATATGAAAATTGTCATCATCGGTGCGGGCTTGGGTGGTTTGGAATGCGGCTTCCTGCTTTCCAAACAGGGACACGAAATCTGTGTTCTGGAAAAGAACCCGCAGGTTGGCGGCTGTCTCCAGACGTTCCGCCGCCGCGGACAGCTGTTTGATACGGGCGTACATTATGTGGGCGGACTGGGCGAGGGTGAAATCCTGCACCGCCTGTTCGAACCCTTCGGCCTGAACCAGCTCCCATGGCAGCCATTGGACCGCAATGGCTTCGATGAGGTCATCTACCAAGGGGAATCTTTCTCTTTTTCAAACGGTTACAAAGAATTTGCAGAAAAGATGACCTCCTATTTCCCCCATCAGAAGGAGGCAATCGGACAGTATGTACATTTGTTGCAGAAATTGCAAGAAGGGACACAACGACTGTTTGATAATGATTCGGCTGTTCCCGAAAGGGAGGAGATGCTCAGTTGCTCCACCCTACATTACCTCCGGAACCATTTTTCTGATGCAAAACTTCTTAATATTCTGTCGGGCACGTCATTAAAATTGGAGATGGGGCCACAGCTACCGCTCTACCTGTTTGCACAGACCAACGGCACATTTATCCAGAGTGCGTGGCGGCTGAAGGGGGGCGGTTCGCAGATTGCGGAACACTTGGCCGCCGGCATCCGCAGTCACGGCGGGGAGGTACGCACTTCGTCACCCGCATCGGGCTTCACGGTCCACGACGAGCGTATTACGGGCGTCACGGTAAGCAACGGTGACGTAATACCCTGTGATACGGTGATTTCCGACATTCACCCGAATTTGCTGATGGCGATGCTTCCCGAAGGGTTGGTACGGAGGACGTACCGTTCACGGATTTGCACGCTACCGAACAGCGCGGGCATGTTCACGGCGCACCTGCTGCTGAAGCCCGGCACGGTGGCCTACCGCAACCACAACCTGTTTGTCCACAACCACACCGACCTGTGGGACGGCGACAATTGCTGCCGGTCGGTCGGTGCCCACTTCGCGGTGCCGGAAGAGGGCGGCTATGCCCGCAACATCGACCTGTTCACACCGATGGCGTGGGCGGAAGTGGCACAATGGGCGCAAGGCCGGTGCGGGCGGCGGGGCGACGACTACGAGGCTTTCAAGCTGCGTACGGCGGAAAAACTTATCCGCATGGTCGAACCCTATTTGCCAGATTTAAAAGGAAATATTGAAAATATCTACACCTCCACTCCCCTCACCTACCGCGACTATACGGGCACGCACGAAGGGAGTGCCTACGGTATCATCAAGGACTGCGAGCACGTGATGACCACCTTCCTGCCGCCCCGTACATCCGTCCCCAACCTGTTCCTCACAGGACAGAACGTCAATTTCCACGGAATACTGGGCGTTACCATCACGGCCACACAGCTGGCGGGGCAACTGACGGGCATGGAGAAGTAAACTATAGCGCCCTCTGTCCGCTTATCTTCTCGGCGGCATTTTTTTAATCGTTTTTTTTGGATATTCCGGAAGAATGGCTGTTTGGATAAACAGGGGCATCCCACCGTGGCGGCCCTGTTTTGTTGTGGTGGGGGAGATGGCGGGTAATGTAGAGACGGGGCGCGCCCCGTCTCTACGGGGTATCAGAAATGGTTCGTAACGTTCGGTTGTAGAGACGACAATAAGAACCAAAAAGAACCTAACAACCTGTGATTTAACGCTGTACTTTTGCCGCGTGAAAATGATGCCACAAATGGCCGTCATCTTCACACGCCGAGGTGCAGGGGAAAAGGGGTCTGTCTGCACCGAAGTGAAAAAGACAAACAGAACCCTTCTTTTATCAACCAAAATCACAAAAACCGACGGCGCCGAATGGGATATAACATGGCGATTAAGATTTTATGAAAAAGAATACATGGATAATGCTACTGATGGCGGCAATCATGGTGGCTTTTGCCTCTTGCGGCAGCAAAAAGACACAAATTTCCATGAAACCTGAAACCACAACCATCTCTGGCGATTTGTCAGACTGCTTTGAAGTCGTGGATCAAGAATGCATTGTAAAATTAGACAAAAAAGGCAATGTTGAGCCCTTTGCCACGTGGAGCGTAAAACTTCGCAGGACAGACAAACCTTTCCCTTTTGCTGACGACATTGATGTATCGGCCTATGGTACTTGGGGATCCAGTGTGGAAGCCCATGGCGGTTTCGGCATTGAGGTCGTGGATGAAAACGGCACCACCGTTCAAAAATCAGCAGCCACAGGAAGCGGATTTTCTGGACCCTACAGCCACGAAGATGTAGAGGATCTCTTCAAACTAAAACCGGGAGAAACGGGAACCATACGTTGGAGCGTTGACGACAATGCTTTAAATGCCAAAGAGTTGAAATTCACCATCTCCTCCGCATTCGAATTGTGTGAAAAAAGTGGAGTTTCAAGCAATGATGACGACGACGACGATGATTTCGATGACGATGATGATGATATGGCAAGTTCTAAAAGTTCCACAAACTGGGATGCCGTGTTGGATGAGTATGAGTCATATGTCAATCAGTACATCGCCTTTATGAAAAAGGCACAAAAGGGGGATATGTCTGCCATGAGCGATTACCCCAAAATGCTTGAAAAGGCAGAACGTTTCTCCGACAAACTCGGTGGCGCCGAAGACGAGATGACCTCCACTCAACTTTCCCGCTATATGAAAATCACAAACAAGATGGCCAATGCCGCCTTTTAATTGTTTTGAAGACAAAACCTTATATTATTAATTACAATTCAAATGATTATGAAAAAAATTGTATTACCGTTTATGATGGCAGTCGCCCTGTTTCTGTTTGTCTCTTGCGGCAGCAAAGGATACAGACAGTTCTCAAAAGTGATAAAGGAAGCAACGAAAGAGCTGAACCAAGCGAAAGACTGCGACGACGTTCACAAGGCATGGGACAACTTCGATGAAAAAACAGACAAAATTCTTGACGATTTCGTATTTGACATCACGGAAAAAGAAGAAAAAAAATTAGATGAACAGGAAAAGGAACTCGAAGATCTATTTGAGGCCAAAATGGAAAAATTGTGTAAAGATGACGATGATTGGGATTAAGATTACAAAAGTCAATAAACATTTTATAAACAATTAAAAAACAAACAAGTTATGACAGATTCAATCAATTTAAAACAGAACGCACCCAATGCAATTGCAGCATTGGTATTAGGTATCCTTTCCATTGTTACCGGCTGCTTTTTTGTCGGACTGATTCTCGGAATCATCGGTCTGGTTCTCGCCTCAAACGGGATGAAATCCTATCTTCTGGATCCTTCTGCTTATAAAAATGAGGGAATGCTGCGGGCCGGCAAAATTCTTTCCATTATCGGTATTGTGTTGAGCAGCGTCCACATCGTTTTTGCCATCATTTCCGCTGTCGCATTAGGTGGAAGCCTTTTCTTCTTTGACAGTATTTTCGATTTGCTGGATTTCTAATGAACCGCCTACAGGAATTTGCAAAATGGTATTCAGAGCACCAGCTGCCTTGCTTTTGGAAGCATTACTTTGACATCGACTGCCCATTTTGCGGGTTTCAAAGAGCCGTAATCGCATTGTTACAGGGTGATATTTGGAAAAGTATCACCCTTTTCCCTGCACTGCTCCCTTTGCTGGCAACTGGCGCTTTGTTTCTCGCCCACCTCGTTTTCCCGATGGAAAAGCTGAAAAAGACGCTCTACATCCTGCTTATGGCAGACCTCCTGATCATGGTGGGAAATTGCATCCTGAAAAACATCCTCCATTTTGCATCTTGAACGCAACCGCATTTTTTGTATTTTTGCATTGATTTATAGATTATGACAGATAACGAAAACGACATCCTTATCCTCCGCGAGATGGTGGAGAAGTCGGTGGCGCGGAAGATGAAGTCGCCCGCCGACTTCCAGTTTCTCACCGGCGTCATCCAGGAACGATGCCACGAGACGCTCGCCGTCAGCACCCTCAAGCGCATCTGGGGCTACGTGGACGGGTACGACACCACCCGCTTCTCCACCCTTTCCCTCCTCGCCCGCTGCGTCGGCTTCCGCGACTGGGACGACTTCCTCGCCAACCGCAGCCGCGAAGGGGAATCCTCCAACATGGTGCTGGGCCGCGCCCTGTACGCCGCCGAAATCCCCGAAAACGGACGGCTCTCCATCACATGGGCACCCGACCGCCACGTGCTGCTGCAACACCTCGGCGACGGGAATTTCAAAGTGCTTTCCAGCGAAAACTCCAAACTCAAACCCGGCGACACGTTCCACTGCACCTGCTTCATCATCGGGCAGCCGCTCTACCTCGACCACTTTGTGCGCGGCACCAACCCGCCCACGCTATTCGTGGTGGGCAACAAGGGCGGCCTAACTACCGTGGAGAGAGAAAATTAATAACGAAAAGGAAGATTATCGGCTCTTTTTCCCTAAAAATTCTTGTATTTTTCCAATTGAGTCACCAGCCGTGACCGCATGCTGGTTGTAAATTTTGTGGTAGCACATATCCAGTTGCTCTTTCGCACCAGCACATTGCGGATACCGTGCGATAACTCCTGCCAACACCGAATCCTGTCGTTCCTTGTAACGATATGGATTCGGGAGGAGAAGTGAATAATCATACATAGAGGAAACTCTTTCCTCTATAGTTTCAGCCTCATGATACCGTTTCCAGAAAGGCGCATAGAAAGAAGCCACCGTATTCTCTATCATATCAATGGCCTCTTTCGGAATGATGTCAGACTCTTTGGGCACAGCCTGCGCCGAAGATTTTTGTTCAGATTCTGATACGGGAACAAAAGTCGTGTCAGCAACGGCATCAAATTCCTCAACAGCATCCTCATTCTGCAAAACTTGCCCACTTTGAATCTCGGGCTGTTTTTCCTTCCAAAGTATAACCGCGATGACAGCAACAAGCAGAACCAGCACAGTTGCGATGAGGAAGGGAACGGGAATGTGCTTCCGTTGTAGCCGTTGCAGTATCTCCCCCGCATTGTTGAAACGCTGGTCGCGGTTGCGGCGGGTGCACTTGCTAAAGATACCATTGTAACGATGCGGGAAAATCTGCCCCAAAATGATGCCGAAAGCGTAGAGGTCGGCACGGAGGTCGAGCGGCACATCACCCGCCACCTGCTCCGGCGCGGCATACTTGTTGGAACCCGCCGGCTGCTTCAAAATGCCGTGATAGTCACTGTCGGCCAGCCCGAAGTCAATGAGTTTCACATTGTTGCCATTGCGGGTGATGAGGATGTTGTCGGGTTTGAGGTCGCGGTGGATGATTTGCAGACTGTGGTAGTACGCCATCGCCTCCAACAACTCCGTCACCACTTTCCGGCGGAGTTTGGCGGATGGTTTTGTGGCGAGGAACTCCCGGAGTGTCACGCCGTCCACATACTCTATCACGATGCAGGGGCCTGCCACGGGGTCGATCTCTTTGCTGAACGTATGAGCGATGTGGGAATGGTCCATTTTCACCCCCAGTTCAAACTCCTTGGCCAGCAACTCCACATAGATGGCCTGTCCCCGATATTCAGGCTTTAGTCCTTTGAGAACGAACCATTTTCCATACCGCTGTGCCTTGTACAAGCAGTTGAAACCCTCCGACGGAATCTCCGAATAGGAGGTGAACACGTCGGAGATGTTCTCAAACGAGGAGGTGATTTCGCCGGAAGTGGAGGATTCTTGAATCATTTACCCGATTTCTTTGAGGCGGCAAAGATACAACAAAGCAAGGGCTTTGCGGACAAAGAAAAATATTTTTTCAAAAACACCCCAAAAAGCCAAATTTATTCAGTACTTTTGCACACTGAATTTTTGAATGGAATGACATCGTTTTTAAGCATCTACAACGATATCGAAGATAAGTTGAGAAAAACATCATCACAACTTATTGAATTACAGGGAAAAATCCAAAAATTACAACAGGAGAACGAGGCGCTGAAACGGCAGGCGGCTGTGATGGAGAAAATGAGGACGGAATGGCCGGAAACAGAAGAAAATATTAATACACAATCATATACAAACCATACAAAAGACAACGACACAATATATAAAATAAAAGAAGAGATAAGCGAAATTGTGCGGGAGATTGACAATTGCATCGGCATTTTAAACGCGGAATAATGGAACAGGCAGAGAGAATCCACATCGAGATAGAGATTTTGCAGAAGAAGATTGACCTGTGGATACGGCGGGAACACGAAATCTATTACCGCGAAGCCGAGAAACGAATCAACGAAAAGGCAATCCATTTTGCCCAACGATGGACATACACCGATCACCAAGACCTCCTTTCCAAACTACTTATTGACGTGATGGTCAATTATATAGCAAAAGAAGAAAGGTTGAACACCTACGAGGAAGACCTGATTCCAAAGATGGAACGGCTTGCTGAAACGGCTGAAAACTTGAATTCGGCAGTGGCGAAACTCAAACAAGATGCCACAACGAACGAACATTAATACGTTGATCAACAGGTTCTTTGAATAAAAATCTACCCGCATACGTTCAGATACGTTTGGTAAACTCAACAGAATAAAATAGAAGGATAGGCTTGTCGCTTTTTAGAACCGGCCTTATCGCTATCGCGAGGTGCTTGCACCCATTGGACTTTCGAGAAGGCGAAGCTCCTTCATCGTATATAATAGGAGTTTATTCAGAACCCTATGGGACGTTATGCGGGCTTTTCTTTTTTATAGTGGGAAAGTAGAAAAGTAGAAAAGTAGAAAAGTAAGAAAGTGAGAAAGTAAGAAAGTAAGAAAGTAAGAAGGATGAAGAAATACTTTAACACCTTAACACCTTAACACTTTAACACACTTAAAAGTCAATAAATCAAATATAAACTAATAAATAATATAAATCCAAATTCTAAAGTACACAAATGAATACACCATTAGCAATTATTATCGGGATTGTCGTGGGTATCGGAGTGGGTATCGGACTCGCTTTCAGCATCCTCAAGAAGACCATCACCCGAAACACCAGCGAAGCGCTGAAAAATGCGCAGGACGAAGCGAAAGCCATCAAGAAAAAGGCCGAAGAAGACGGCGAACTCCTTAAAAAAGAGAAGATTCTCCAAGCCAAGGAGAAATTCCTCCAGCTGAAAGGTGAGCATGAGAAGATGGTCAGCGAAAAGAACCAGCAGATTGCCGCCGGCGAGAACCGCATCAAACAGAAAGAGGCCACCCTCAACCAGAAAATGGAAGAGCTGAACCGTAAAACTGCTGATAATACGGCTCTTAAAGAGAAACTGGAGCGCCAGATTGAAGCCAACAACCTCAAGCAGGCCGAACTTGACAAGCAGACCTCCATCCAGAAAGCGAAACTCGAATCCATCGCCGAACTTTCGGCAGAACAGGCCAAGGAGCAGCTCATCCAACTGATGGAGGACGAGGCCCGCGCCGAAGCGATGGTCACCATCAAGGAGATTGTGGATGAAGCGCAGAACACCGCTGCACTCGAAGCCAAGAAGCTGGTTATCAAGTCTATCCAACGCACTGGTGTGGAGACCGCCCTCGAAAACGCCGTCTCCGTCTTCACCATCGAGAACGACGACATCAAGGGTCGCATCATCGGCCGTGAAGGACGTAACATCCGCGCCCTCGAGAACCTCACCGGCGTTGATGTCATCATTGATGACTCCCCTGACACCATCCTCCTCTCCAGCTTCGACCCCGTGCGCCGCGAAATCGCCCGCCGCTCGCTCGAAAAGCTGGTCTCCGACGGACGTATCCACCCCGCCCGTATCGAAGAGGTGGTCGCCAAAACCAAGAAACAGATCGAACAGGAAATCAACGAGACCGGCAAACGTACCTGCATTGACCTCGGCATCCACAACATCAGTCACGAACTGATGCGGATGGTGGGTAAAATGCGCTACCGTTCCTCTTACGGACAAAACCTGCTGCAGCACTCGAAGGAGGTGGCCAACCTCTGCGCCACCATGGCCGCAGAACTCGGTCTCAATCCGAAACTGGCGAAACGCGCCGGCCTGCTGCACGATATCGGCAAGGTGCCGGACACCGAACCCGAACTGCCGCACGCCCTCTTCGGAGCACAATTAGCCGAACAGTACAAGGAGAAACCCGAAATCGTGAACGCCATCGGCGCCCACCACGACGAAATGGAGATGACCAACCTCATCTCTCCGCTCGTGCAGGTTTGCGACGCCATCTCCGGCGCACGTCCGGGCGCACGCCGCGAAGTGGTCGAGGCCTATATGAAACGTCTCAACGACCTTGAAACCCTCGCCCTCTCCTACCCCGGCGTCGTCAAGACCTTCGCCATCCAAGCCGGCCGCGAACTGCGCGTCATCGTGGGTGCCGAAAAAGTCACCGACGAACAGGCTGACAAGATCTCGTTCGACCTCTCCAAGAAAATCCAGAACGAGATGACCTACCCGGGCCAGATCAAGATCACCGTCATCCGCGAAACACGTTCGGTGAATTACGCACGGTAATTATCAGTAAAATTTTATACCTTTGCCACCGATTTTTTAAAACCCGCATCATGAACGCCGATCCCAAAAACGAACCGCAACAGCAACCGAAGCCACGCCGCAGATTCTACAACAAATGGCTTTACAGTCTCGGTCTTGTAGTATTTTCCTGCGCCTACATCTTCCTGTTGTCCGACAGCAATATAAGCCGTCACAGGGTGTTGAATCAGCACATGAGAGATTTGGAAAATGAAATAGCAAAAGTGGAAAATGATTTCACTGAAAATGACTACACCTACGAGGAGATCAGCAGAAGTCCGAAACGCTTGGAGCAATACGTGCGGGAGAACCTGAAAATGCAACGTCCTGAGGAGGATGTCTTTGTCATCAAACACAACAAGCCGGAAGAAAGATGAACCTCTTGATTATCAACGGTGTCAATTTGTCGTTGCTGGGCAGCCGCGAAACAGATATATACGGCTGTATCCAGTTCGAGGACTATTTGAACTCGTTGCGGACGAAGTATCCCAAGGTGCGCCTCGACTACCTCCAGACCGACAAAGTGGAGGAGATTGCCAGTGCCATCACAGGGGCAACGGATGTCGATGGCATCATCCTCAATCCAGGGGCCTACACCCACACCTCCATCGTCATCGCCGATGCCATCAAGGCAGTGCCGGTGCGAGTGGTGGAGGTGCATATCTCCAATCTGTTCGGACGGGAGCAGTTCCGCCGCCACTCTTTCATCGCACCAGCGTGTGCAGGCTCCATCTCCGGTTTCGGCCTCAAAGGTTACGAATTGGCCATTTTGTCATTCATCCATTAAACCAATCCAACAAACAAGGTCTAACGAACCACTTTTTTTTGCAAAAACCAATAAAAAAATAACGATATGAAAAAATTAGTCTGCTTCACCATGATTGCGCTTCTGTTCGCTTCCTTCACCCTTCAGGCACAGGAGACCACACAGAAACCACAAAACGCCACGAAAAAAGAACAAAGCGCCACGAAAAAAGGAAAAGCCAAAGTTGCCGAAATTACATTTGAGTCCTTGGAGCACGATTACGGCAACATCTACAAAGGCGACAACGGCGAATGCGAGTTCGTCTTCAAGAACACCGGCAAAGCACCCCTTCAAATCACCAACGCCCGCGCATCCTGCGGTTGCACTGTCCCCTCGTGGCCGCGCGAACCCATCGCCCCGGGCAAAAAATCAGTCATCCGGGTCAAGTACGACACTAACCGTTTAGGCACCATCAACAAGTCCATCACGGTGACGTCCAACGCCGTCAACAATAGCGTGGTCCTGCACATTAAGGGCAGCATCAGCGAGAAACCCGCCGAATCTGTTCCCGCACAGGAAGCACCGATGATGAAGGCCAATTAGTTACAAGTTCATAAAGTTGTAAAGTAAATAAAGTAGAGACGCGGTGTACCGCGTCTCCCATAAAAAAGATCGCGTCCTAAATCGAATAATGAATAAAACCATCCAATCATGAAACGTTTAATCATCGCAGTTATCGCAATAATGATGATGGGTGTGTCGGTGGCACAGACATCAAAGACGTCAAAAGATGCGTCCAAGTCGAATAGTTCGAAGACTACCACCACCACGACACCTGCGGCCAATGTGACCGGTGCCGAAATCTCCTTCGCCAAAAAAACTATTGACTACGGCACGCTGAAAGTCGGAGACGTACGTACGGTGGAAATGGTCTATACCAACATTGGCAAAAAGCCCCTGTTGTTGGAGAATGTCACCACCAACTGCGACTGCACGGAGGTGGAGTGGTCGCGCAAACCGCTGATGCCCGGCAAGTCGGATGTCATCAAAGTAACCTATACCGCCAAGAATCCCGGCCTCATCAGCAAGTGGGTGACCGTGATGTCGAATGCGGAGACCGATCGCGTCATTTTAAAAACGTCAGGAAAGGTCGAAGAATAAAACAAATCCTTGGGGTCGTTTGGTTTTGACAGCATGTATGTGGATTTGTAAGCACGTCGGAGGTTGTGAGACGGTTCCGTTAAAAACTAACTCTCTTAGCCAATAAATGGCAACACCTATGCTTTCGCTGCCTAATCGTGGCGAATTCCGGAGCCCGGACAAGGTTCGTGGCACCGGATGCTTCCCCGGAAGCCTTGCGCCGCCCGGCGTCCGGTCAGAAGTATCATAAAAGGACGGATAGCGAGCGTATGCTTCGATGCGTGAGCGAAGTTCAGAAGATAAGCGCGGGGTTGGTTGGTCCCGTACCTGCCACGCGCCGACAAGCAAACGGAGACTAAACGTGTAGAAAGCATCTTTGCAGCAAGTTTGGACGGGGGTTCGACTCCCCCCGGCTCCACAAAGAAATCCCTTCCGTACAGGAGGGGATTTCTAATTTCTATACTACCATCTATGATTCCTTCTCACTTTTTCAATTTCATCAATTGTTCCGCACCTATGCCCGTGGCTTCTGACACATCGGCGACTGACATACCTTTCGCAAGGAGATTTTGTGCGGTCTGGAGGAGAGCTTTCATTCCTTCTTCTCTGCCTTCTTCTCTGCCTTCTTCTCTGCCTTCTTCTCTGCCTTCTT
>CAMVOL010000011.1 GCA_947169105.1 uncultured Bacteroidales bacterium
GAATTGTTGATGGTTTTTCTGATGCGTATTATTCCGTAGAAGTCATTCTTATTCAACTTCTGCAAATACATGTTTGATTCTGTTTCAAGCATTTGTAAGAAGTTATTGATATTTTGCTCTTTTGCGTTCGCAAAAGCTTTGGTTATTCTCTCAAATGCAGTATGAACACGCTGATAAACCTGCGTCATTGAACTCGTGGGTTCAAGTTGCGACAATTTCTCTTGTACATTTGCTCGTTCAACCTCCTTAAACTGCAAATTGGATTCCAATTCTGCGACACGTATTTCCGCACGGCTCTTAGCATCGAAGAATCCTCTCAAATCGGCTATGCTCTTATCGAGCAGTTCCGCACTCAACCCCGATTGCATCAGCAGATCATTCTGCTCTGTTTCCAATTCTTGCAGTTGCTTTTCCACTTCAGCCAATTCTGCTTTCCTTATGGTAACAAACTCCAAACGGTCAGCAATAGTTGTCGCAATTTTTGAAATCTCTTGTTCGGTTTCACCACTCAGTTTGATTTGACGGGAGTGCAACTCATTGATGAATGAGTTAGGAAACAGCGGTTTTTCATCCTCTTCCTTTGTGCCTGGATTATTATTGGCCTCTGCTGATATATGAGCAAGATACTCATTCAATTTATTGCACATAAACACGTAAGCTTCCGAACCTTTTGGGGCTGGCCGACCGCACACCTTGCATATTTCATCGTCAATCATTTCTTTCAGCGTCGCCTCATCGGGCAAGTTCCATGGCAGAGGGACAGCGTCATTGGCCAGTTTCTGAATTTTTGAGATGGCTTCTCGTTCGCCAGCTTCCTTAGCTCGGCGTTCCGTTTCCTGCTTGTCAAGTCTTCGTTTTTCCTTGCTCAAAGCCGAAACTTTTGCCGAATACTCTTTTATGATTGATGGAAAAGAACGCAAAATCCAATATTCATCCAACAGATTGGTGCTGTACTCACAAGATGACCAAGCGACTAATTTTGCCCTTTTATCTCTTAGTCCTTTTATTCTCTCTTTTATAGCCTGATATCGTTCAGAAGTTTCTTGGTTCTTTTCCAGCAATTCTAATTTAGAGGTAAACTCATTAATAGAAATTTTCTTTTGATTGAGTTCTGTCTTGATGCTTTGAATATCGTTTATAACATCGTTCAGCTGTGAATTAAGCTCTTTTGCCTGATTTGATACTTTCTTGTCGTTTTGCAATTCACGATTTGCCGCTCTTGCGGAACTCCCTTCGAAATTGGAAGTCATCTCAACCAATTTGTCAAAGTCTCTAATTCCCGAAAAGGTATCAACAAGTGTTTTCAGTGCTGTTTCATTATCAAATACATTGAGTTCATTTTCACCCTTGAACAAACAATATTTACGAATGACCGGTTCAAAACACATATTCAAAAGCCTGTCACCAGCAATTGAATGTCGTTCTGCACCTTCAATGAAATACCCAACAAACTTGTAATCCTTTGTGCGAATATTGTCTTCGGAGATTCTCTCAAAAGTGAAGCTTTTCTCTATCTCCTTTTCTCCATCGTGTTCAAAAGTGATATTAACCAAAACTTCATCGCTTTCACCAATTTCCAATTCTGATTTTCGTTTTTCGGATATATGAGAATCCTTTCTGTTTTCGCTTGTTGTGTCGAACAGCCATTCCAACGCTTCGAACAAAGTCGTTTTACCATCACCGTTATCTCCGATTACCAAAGTCAGCCCTTTTGACAACGAAAGATGATTACTTCCATAATAACTTCGGAAGTTATTTATTTTTATGTCTTTGATAATCATATGTTTGATTTTAAAAAGTTACTAACCTCGTTGTAAATCTCCCTTTCTGTAGCCTTTTGCTCATTTCGATTGATAATTTGGGCAATGGCTTGAATCACGGCAATGTCAGAATCTAAAGCATCTGATATTGAGTTGTAATCATCGGGATTATAGCCATAGAAATTGATAAGCTGCTCATCAGCAATCACAGCTTGCAAAATCTTATCGCTATTGGTTTGATATGTATTCATATTACATTAATTAAATATGGATAGATTATAATGATTCAAAACTTCTTGTAGTTCGTTGTCGGTGTCATTTAAATTTTCTGACAACAAAGCAAAATCGCGGACACGCCTCAACTCGCTTTCGACAAGACTCTTTTCTAACGAGTAACACTCATTGTCAAAAACATTGTCAGGAATAACAATTAAATCGTGTATGATGGCAAAACGTTTGTCTTTATGGGTGCGCAAAACACGCCCACGACGTTGTATGAATTGGCGTGGGTTTCCTGTGCTTGCACAGAAAATAGCCAGTTCGCTTCGTGGCACATCAACGCCTTCGTCCAAACATTTCATTGAGGTAAGCACATCAATACTGCCATTGGCAAAGCCTTTGAGCATAGCATCACGGTCGGTTGATTCGGAAGTAAACTGACGGACAATGATATGTGAATCCATATCACGAACAATGCGGGTGAAATCGTCAATTAGATGTTCGGTTTCGGGGTCTGATGCAATGGTGTCGGATTGGTCGAAAATATCTGCCTCAAAATTGTCGGGTTTGTTGCCTTCGGGAACATAGACCAACGTGTATTTCAGACTGCCTTTTTCTCGCATACGCTGCTGAATAATCTGCTGGAAAGCGGACAACTTGTTGGCTGCTTTATGAATGATACGTTTGCGTTTCAGCAAAAGCATTTTCAAACGTTCTTGACTTTCCTCATCGTGAAAGCCCATTATCTTGACTATCTTCTTTGACAGTTCAACGTATTCAACCATCTCGTTTTCGGTCAGGCGAACTATGTGCGGATAGTAATAGTAACGACACAATGCACCATTCTGAATGGCTTCCGCCATTGAATACTCGAAGGTGTATCTGTCTGCACAGCCAAAGAAGTCCATTAGTTTGCGGTTGCCAATATCGTCAAATTGCCTTTCGGGTGTGGCAGATAGGCCGATGCGACGCAAATATTTTATGTCAGAAAGGCGTTGAGCCATCAAACCGCCGCCCATATTGTGTGCCTCGTCTGCGATAAGCAAAAGTTTGTTTTTGGGGAATTGGTTCAATTCCATAAAAACATTTGAACGGACAAACGATGCGTAAGTTGATATAATGATGTAAGACAAATCGTTGTTGGCGTTTGTCATTTCAAGCAGGCGAAGATTGGCAACTGCCGATTTCCAATTATTATACTTTGAGCAAACTTTTATAATGTTGCTGAAATTGAACTTTTTACATTCAATTTCCCATTGTTCGACAAGTGTAATGGTTGGAACAAGGATAATGGCTTTGTAGTAGCCCAACTTGTTGTATATCTCAAGCAGACAATTCAGTGAGGTAATGGTTTTGCCCGTACCTGTTGCCATAGCAAACAAGCCTTTCTGATTGTTTCTCTTCCAATTCTCGAATGCTTGTTTCTGATATTCACGCGGACCAGATTCGTAGGGGAAACGAGGCTTGCCAAAATCAATAGGTTCAACTGTCTCTCCTTGCTTCTTGATTTTCTCTATTTCGATTTCAACCTTGTTTTTGGCTTTATCCAATGCCTTTATTACAGTTTTGGGCAATGATTTATTAGCAATATCTTGCTGTATAAATTTGTACTCATCTTCCAGCAAATCTTTTAATTCCTTGCTTTTGAATGAATCGGCAATACGAGTTTTCACTTTGTCGGTCGGAACAAAAACAACATTTTCGTCTTTGCCTGTGAACACAAGGTCAAACTCGCTATTGATTTTGTTTATTGTGGCGGATGCAGGGTTGCCGTCCCAATCGCAGAAAGCCGTAAGACTTTCGATATTGTCAATCAACGCTGACCGTGAAAAGTTGCAAGAACCATCAAAGCCGACTTTATTTACGCCATCGCTGAAAACGCCTGTTTTCGTGTGCGAAATGCCAATGCCGTCTTTGGGTGCAATGATTCTAATATCAAGACGGTCGTTACGAATAAGCCATGCAAGACAATCAAAGAAATGAGCATCACGCTCTGACAGAGTGTTTTTCAATTTCTCAATGTCTGTAATATCAAAAAACGGAATTGGTGTATCAAGTTCTCCGTTGGCAATGGCGTTTTTGTCCTGTTCGGTCAGAATGTCGTTTACAATCAAATTCATACGACCGCCATTGTATAGGAAAGAAGCGAAACCGTCAGCCAACACATTGATAGCAGAAGAGGAAAAGAAGCCCAGCATTAAATCAAACTGTGTAGAATTGCACAGGCAGTCAGAGAAGAAACCAATCGGCTCCCACTCTGTCCGCGATTTGAAATGGCGGTGTGCTGGAAATGAGACTTCTTTGAGCATGATTATATTTTTTCTAATATGCGAGATAATTCCTCTTTTACTTCGCTGATATTCTTTATCCTTTTTTCTGTGGAGTGATAAATCATTCTTTTTATAAGACTGAATATCATTTCGTTTTGATCGAAGAAATCTGTTCTTTTAATGCAACCTATAGGGGCATTCCCTTGAAAAATATACCAAAACACCATTCCTAATTGAAAAATATCTGACTGCTCATTTATTTCTGTATTTATTCTTGCATCAAATACTTTCTCATCGTTTAAATATTTATTCATGGCTTCTGGAGAAATCCACCCTTTAGGGCCAATAATTCCCTTTGCATCTTCTATGTCCTCGTTCCGATATCGAATCAATCCTAAATCTCCAATTTTCAACTCCCTTTCAAATAATAAAATATTATCAGGTTTTATGTCCCTATGATAACAATCAATTGTATGTAGTTCTTCTAGCCCTGAAGCAATTTGATAACATATTGATACTTTCTCTTTCTTATCCAAATCATTAGTTTCAAGAAATTGCTTTAAGTCACAATCGGCACAATCCATCATATAAAAAGGGAAAAATACCAATGAGTCGTTTTTTGCTTGTTGACAGACAAGATGTCCCCAATAATGAATCGGAATGATGTTATTAGAGCCTCGTTCCTTGCATTTCCGCAAACAATCGATTTCTCTATAAAAAGATTTATTGGCTTTTTTGACTCGAAAAGAACCAGGTGTCCAATTATCAAAGACATTAGAAACCTTTATAACCAATCGAGAGTCTTCTTTTTCACCATCATTATCAATAAATAATTTCAAGATTAATGAATGAGCACCTTTGTTCCCTCTATTGCTTAATTGTTCTGCAAAATAATCCACATTGTCAATTGTTAAGACTTGGTCGTCTTTAATTGTGAGAGAAGACTTTTCGTATATAAATGGTGAACTAATAGGTTTCATGTCTATCTGAGACATAATGCCTGGTACATCAGAATTTGTAATTGGTATCGTGTCAAATGAATTATTCATGGGATTGCTTGAAACTAGAAAAATCTATAATATAGTAATCACCAACTTTCTTTAACTCTTTGTTAAAACCATATTCTTGGTATAAAAACGTATTTATCCCTGCAATGATGTCATTTCCATCCTTGTTATTGTTGCACAATAATTCTTCAAAAAAAGACAAACGATTTTCTCTGGCCTTCTTTGAATTTGATTGACTAACACAATTTAATGCATAGTTTTTAAATGGTTCACAATCATCATTAGAAGGGGTGATGAATTCACTGTCGCTTATCACTACTAAATTATTATACATGACCAACAAAACGTCTTTGTCCTCATTGATATGTCGATGAATAAAGCAAAACAACGAATAGAAATCATTTCTTTGTCTATATCTTGTTTCATTTATTGGACGAGATTTGTTCAAATACTCTATAACATCTATTACTGAAGTAAATTTGTCATATAATTCATCTTGTTCCTGTACTGAAATAGTTGTTTTGAAAAGTTCTTCTACAGCATTACGTTTATCAGTAATGCCGAATTTTAGATATGCGACGAGTTCCTCTATTAAACTTCTGTCATTCATTCGTAATTTTGTTTTATCTGTAAAGATATCTAGATTAATAAGTGGTTGGTAATTCATTATTTTATTTACTACTGACAGAAAATCTGAATCGTGATATTGTGCCTGATTAACTTCTGAAGGATTTAAGTGTACACCTCTCTTATTTACGAGAGAGAAGAATTCTTCAATAGACTCACCTGCACTGAAATTATCATTTGTTATTTCAATAACAACTAAACGATAATTGAGGAATTCATCTGTATTTGTTTCTCTATAAAAATTCTTATTACTATCACGGAATTCATTACGATAATATTTGTGTATCGTATTTGCTCTTTGTTGTCCATCAACCATTTCAAAGCTATCAAATCCTTTTTTTAGGATAAAAAAACTTGGCAAGGGATAATTTTTATGAATAGAATCGATTAAAAGTCGTTGGTCTTTAGGTGTCCATATAAAATGTCTTTGATATGGAGGATTTAGATTTAACTTTTTACTCTCAATTAAATCAACCAATTCTTTGATTGTGATTTCTTTACTTGTATATTCCATGATTTTTATATAAAACAATTAGCACACATAATTTCATCACCTAACACATCCACAAGCGTTGAACCTTTGCTTTGCTTGCGGTTTTCTTCTTGACGTTTGATGATGTCAAGTTTTATTTGGCGCACACGTTCAGGTCTGCACAATTCAGCTAAACTCTCATTCTGATTCCACGTGTAGCCATCTTTTTCAAACTCCATTGCTTTTTCGTAAAGGTCTGGATGTTGTTCATAAAGCCATATCCACTCTATCTTCTGCTGGAAGAAACAGAAATAGCAGCCTGAACGACTGCGGCAATAGGTTCCTGTTTTCCCGTCCACTTCAAAAGGAATTTCTTCATAATAGGCAGGAACACCCACACCGCTCTCTCGCAACAATCGGAAAATATCTTCTTTCACAAGCACGTCGGTGTTATCGAGCAATGGAAATTCATCTAACTTGCCTACTGGATAATCGGTGGTCTTTAAGAATGCAAAGACAACGTGATTGAATAGTTTTATGTCAAAATCCAATAATGCAATCAATTTTTTTGAATAGTAGAACTGCTTTGTTATCTGCTTTGCGGCGGTTTCCATAATTTCGTCCTTCATAAAGTTGTCGGGGCAAAGCAAATCGTACAAAAAAACAAGCTGTTCCAAGTTGTCATTGTGTAAGACCTTATTGATAACATCTATGCTCCAAATGTTTCTTCTAAATGGGAAAACAGCTTGAATATTAGGCTTGGATGATATGTAACCATCTCTGTCTTCATCGCCACGAATGCCGACGTAGGAGATTGCCATATCATCGCCAACATATTTTTCAAATTCTGCCAATTTCATTTTTTGTGTACACCATCTTGCTTGTGGTGAAGGCAAAAAACCACCCATCGCTTTCAGAAAATGATGAAACGGCGTCGGTTCAGTAGTATTCTTGGCAGCTCGAAGTCGTTCTATTTTCCCCAAGTAGGCTTCCAAGCGATTGATGAGCGTTTCTGTCTCGGCTAATTCACAGCCTGTATCCGAATTATAGTACTCAATTTTCATCATTGGATACTTCTGCTTTAGATATATAGCGAGAGCCGCACTATCCTTACCCCCAGATATTCCTAATATATGTCGTACTTTCATTTTTCCCCTCTTTTTATTCCGTAATCAGTCGTTTCATTTCTTCTTCGGGCGGCAGCAGCTCACGTAACCGCTCCTGCATCTGCTTATAGGTGGCCACACCCATCGGCTTAAGATAATCCTGCAAAACATATTCCACGTATGCTTTGTCAGCTTTTTTGCATAATATGATGCCTACCGACGGATTTTCGTCAGGAAGTTTCTCCTCGTCGTCAAGGATACGAAGATAGGCGGCAAGTTGGCCTAAATATGACGGTTTGAACTGACCTTTCTTCAATTCAACCACCACAAGGGATTGAAGTTCTCTGTTAAAAAACAGCAAATCTATCCAATGGTCATGGCCGAGCTTGTCATAATGTACCTGATGTCCCTTGTAGGTAAACGACTTGCCAAAGGTCATGATGAAATTTTTTATGTTCATCACAATCTTGCTTTCAATCACCCTTTCATCCACATCAATAGGGTCTGAAACATCGATGTCCTCGACATTGATATAATCCAGCAGATAGGAGTCCTTAAACATTTGCAGTGTGCGAAGGGCAAGGGTTTTGTCTGGAATGGCTTGGAAAAAGTTATTGGGTAGCGAATGGCGGTGTGCATAGGTGTCCGACTTTATCATTTGCTCCAGGTCTTCCACTTTCAACCGCTGTTGAAAGGCCATCTGAATATAATATTTACGTTCTTCGTACTCCTTCGCATAACGGAAGATGGCCACATGATGCGAAAAGGAAATGTTGAGGAAAGCCGTAACAGGGAATGCCTCATCGGTGGTAAGTTGTAGCTGATGAATTGGCTCTGAACCAGCGGCTTGCAATTCGGTAGTCTCGTCTACCGAATTAGGCTGACAGGTCAATTGCATTTCGGTAGATTCATTTACCGAATTGACCTCTATCTCTTTCCATGCCTCATAGAATCGGCGCATCAATTTGATATTCTCAGCAGAGAACCCCTTCAAGCCGGGAAGTTCCGACTTCAATTGTTGGCTAATGTTTTCGATGGCGCCAGTACCCCAAAAACCTTTGCGGGAGTGCTCCGAGACATATCGTCCAATGCCATAGTAGAGCGACAACTGCTCGTGGTTAACCATTTGCGCCGCTTGGGCTTGGCTCTTCAGAATGGCAGCCTTGATGGCATACACCGCCTCCCTGACTTCTGCCGTCATTAGATTGTCGTCGTTTTTCTTCATCTCATGCTTCATTTTTTCTCGGACATCATTCTGTTTAAAATTCCCAACAAAGTACAGACATCCACATTGTCTTCTCCGGTAAGTATGCCGTTGATTTGCTTTTCTAATTTGGCTGCACGCCCCTTATCCTTCTCCGGCAATATGTATGTTTGTGTCCTGACATCGGTGCCTTGATTGGAAACCATGTCGAATGAGTAGGCAACACTGTGGTCTGAACCTTCTGTCTTTTGGGAGATGGAAGAATATTTCTCGCAAGTACGGAACATATAGATAAGGTCATCAACCAACTTTTCTTCCTGTTCGTCACGGAGTGCATCAAGACGCTGCTCAAGAATGGTGTAGCAGATGGATTGGTACCATTGTGTACGGTTATCATACATAGTCATCGCGTGGTGGTAGAATTCGCGTTGTTTTTCGGTGAGCAGATATACCTTGACATTGGCCAAGCGAAGGCGTATTTCTTCAACATATTCGCTGTAATCGCCAGACTGCAGGTCGAAGCCTTCGACAAGTCTCTCCTCAACGCGATCTATCAACCTTGTGTAACAGGTGCGCAGTTCACGAACAGCCCGTTGGATGATATTGCCGTATTCAAGAATAAACTCTTCTTGCTTCAGTTTCTCCTGATTGAACCCCAAAGCTTCAGGCAAATCCTCAAAGAAGGCCTTCTCTGGATCTTTGGCCTTGGCAAGCACATTGCGGAATTTCATCGTCGATTCGTGGTCGAACTTTCGGGTATGCTTGGTGTACTCGTCTAATCTCGCATAGAAACTGAGGAACGGCTTAATGGTTTCGATAAAACTATCTTTTGTGATGGTGAATTCGTCGCCAAGATTGATGAAGCGACGGTATTGGTTGAAGAAACCTAACTTCACACCATCTATGGCAAACTTCTTGACTTCAAAGTCTTGCGGATGCTTCTGCAACAAATCGAAGAACTCCATGTTGACGTTGGGGATAAAAGCCCCGCGTGAGGCATCGTAAAGCGCATAGTCCTGACGCTTGATAAACAGATATGTCGGGATCCAGAAATCAAGGAAACCCTGCTTCAGCTTGTAGGGCTGGGTTGACAAGATTTTTATCAGCTCCGAGATTCTTCGCGCCTTGTTTTCCGTACTGTTCAGGAATGCTTCGCAGGCATTCCACAAAGGAAGGAAGCCTTCATTTGTCGGAACATCACAAAACTCTCCATTTCGATGTAGTCCAGTATTCTTTAGCAAAGAGTAGTAAATGGTCTTTTCAGGAGGGAACTTGTCATCGGGGAAGCCCAGATTCTCCTCCGTGTTATGTTCAACAAGATAAGTCAAATAGCTTTTGCGTGCCGCCGTGATAGTGCCGCTCAATTTGTGCTTGTTGAAAAGCTCGTTGTTCATCACGGGTGTCTCACTATAGATTTCTTCACAAACCTGTGACAACAACTCATTGAAATCGCGATGCGACTCAATCTTTTGTTCTTTACCCCTAAACACCCATACAACACGGTTCTTGTATGAAAACAGATTGTCGCTGATAGCCTTGTTCAGCAGATTCTCTTCATATTCCTTCAGCTTCTGAATCTCCTTGACAGCGACAAGATCTTCTTTGTTTATAACCTTATCCGTCAGATACTTGTATTTCTTGATGTTATAAAGATGATCAACAATGTTGTCGGTGTCGACAAAAAAGGCAAATATCAAAGCATGTTCCGACTCTGCGCTGAATTTCTTAATTTCTTCGAGTGCATCCTTTCTCGTTGAGAAAACCAATTCTATATAGCCGTCTGTATCACCTTTGGGGACCAATTCTTCGGGGCTATCACACAACCTATAATCAAAAAAGCGAGGTGTACCTCTCTGATAGAAATGAGCCTTAACAGGAGATATGCGATGGTTGAAGAAAACGGTTAGTTCGTCAACGTATGCAACAGGACGCGAAACCATCATCCCGGCCTCGCGTATTTCGGCCTCAAGGTCCACATCGGTTCCCTCAAAAAGTACTACACGGTCTTTGTATGCCGCATATCTGATAATCTTCTTTTTCTCTAATTGATCGATGATAAGTTGTGCCTCAGAAATACCCATTGCCAACTTTGCGTATTCTGCAAGCGACTCTTTTGAGAGTCTGAAGCCAGCAACGCCATAAAGATTGAGTAGCCCAACAACTTTTATAATGTTAACAGCTTGCAGCATCTGTTCTTGACTTTCCCAGCTTTGAC
The DNA here is from genome assembly GCA_947169105.1 of uncultured Bacteroidales bacterium. Lineage (GTDB taxonomy): Bacteria > Bacteroidota > Bacteroidia > Bacteroidales > WCHB1-69 > UBA1756. The sequence goes on from CAMVOL010000011.1 coordinate 10,881, forward strand.
CTTCCACTCTTTCGATGGAAATCTGCATCGAGCTCCAACTCATCGAATCGGCATTAGCGTCTTTCAGATAAGAATAAAAGGTGTAATAAACGTAATCGTACACCATCTGGAGTTGGTAGATTTTGGCCGACCCATCACTTGTGAGCGATCCTTGCGAGGCAAGGAATGTGAACAGCGAACGCTCGTTCTGTCCATATCGCTGGATGGCCGTAGTGATGGCGTAAGCAGAGAACAAATCTAGCGGGTAGAGTTGCAACGCTGTTTCAACGGGGAAATCATTGGAAACATAGCCTGTTTTTTTTGCTAGATCATAAAGTGATGTAGCAGAGGAGGGCACTTCAATAGAATTATCCCTTGCAAGCTGTTGAGCGGCAAGATGAAGCAACTGTTCTATTGGTTCTACGAAAGTGATTTCCTTGAACCGCCCCTTCACCTTTTTCCATTCATTTACTTGTGCTTCTGTCAGACCCTTGGCATAGGCACTGAAATTCTGATGCAAGGTGGTTAGCAAAAGTGCTTGTCGGGATGGAACGTTCACAAATTCGGCCAACTTCTGAAGAAAGTACAATTCCTTCTCGGGGTTGTTCTTTGCGGCGTGTTCAAGGACTTTCCCGAACTCATCAATTACAATCAGCAGAAATTTGCCTTGTTTCTGACAGCGGTTGTAATATGTCTTCAGTTCATCAAGCACGCTATTGGTTGTCCCCTCTGCATTGAGACTTCGACGAAGCAAGGTGGAAAGTTCCGTGTAATCACCCACAATGTTCAAAATCTCGATATCAGAGTCATTCAGAAGATTTTTAGCATCTAACAGATAGGGCTTTTTGTTTGTCCTTTTCAGGTCGGACTCCAAAGCCAACAGAAAACTCGATTTGCCAGTACCGTAAGATCCGATGATGGTAAAGGAGTGAATACCTGTCTGATAGTCATTCACAATGTTGCGAATAGCCAACTGCGAATTAGGTGTTACTATGTACTGGGCACCGTCAGCAAAGCCGTTTTCAATGTTTGCGGATAAACTAAACGTTCTTTTCATAGTAATCATTTAACACTTGTTCTTTGTCCAAATACTTGGTAAACTGCAACATGCGGATTCCAGCATTGTCGGTGTATGACATATATCTTGAATAATCCTTTGACAACTGCTTCAGCATTTCTATGGTTTCGTGGTCCTGCATACAGAACGCAAGGCCAACCTCGTCTTGAATGGTTTCGTAAGCAATGGTATTGTCGCCTTCCCGTTCTTTAAGCATAAGGAGTGCATACATAAAGATCTCCTTCATTACCTGTCTTTTCCCTTCCAAATTGAAATAATAGCCTTTGCCTTCAGCATTTTGTCTGATTAAGTCAAGGTCAATTAACATGGAAGAAAAGTCTTCATTCGATTGTGCTTTACGAGGTAAAGCATAGTTCTGAATAAGCACTGCAACATCCTTCTTGACAGTGTTCTCATTAAAAGCATTCAGCTTGTCGGCTTCAATCATATCAAACTTCACGTATGTCACGACCTGATCACGCTCAAATTGCGTATGACCTTTTTGGTAGCCACAGAATAAGAGGTGATAGAGCGACGCTTCTTGATTGAAAACAAGGTTGAAATGCAACAGCCAAAGCGTCGCCAAGTCTTCAATGTATTTATCCTTGCCAGTTTGTTCATTAAAGAGATAGTCGCCTAACCATGTTCTTTGGTCATTTTTGCAAACTCCAAAGACCTTAAGCCAATAACGGATGGAAGCCACCATGTTTTTCCCAACACCCAAATCAATCACTGCTTCAGGTCTATTGAAGTCTTTGTTCTCCTTCACAAAGTCATAGCCTTTTTTGAGCCACAGCGTCTTACAAGGGAAAGATTCGTGTCCAGAGAAGGTGTATTTGCTCATATTCTTTGTTTCCATAGGTAGCATGTCAGAATCCGCTATTAAAATCCCAAATACCAGTAATTAAGTATTTTACCGCAATGTATAGCAAATATTTTAACGTTGCAAAGGTAAAAAAATATCCAATACTTCAGACGACATTCCCACTAACTATTTTTGTATTTCAACATTTCTGTTCAATGATGCATCCCCCCCTTTTCCGCGTCATCCTCCTCCCCGTCTTTCCGACACCGCCGCACGTACCGCGGTGGGCGCACGAGGCCATCGCCCTCCCCAGACTGCGTCCGCTTCACGCGGCCTTGTCTGGGGTTAATAAGATATCACCCCTCTGTGGTGAACGATTTGTTCGCAATTCTCGGAAATACGGCGCGAAGTCGAGGGTCTTCACGTGCCGCGGGTGCCTTCGACAGGCTCAGGCACCCGCTACGATCTCAAGCGCCCTCGGTGGTTGAGCCTGCCGCTCCCGCCGCCTTACAGCACCTCCCAGAACACCTTGGGCAAGTACACGTTCTCCAACGCGGTGGCTTCACGGAAGAGCGGGGCTACCTCGGCGGGTGTGTAGCCCGCGATGCCGCAGCCTACGGCGGTGACGAGGAAAGTGAGTTCGGGATGAGCTTTGGCACAGGTGATGAAGTGCTCCACCGCTTTCTTCAGCGAGGCGTCACCCTCCATGGTGGGCAGGGCGTACGTGCGGCCGGTGAGTCCCTCGCCCACACCCCACTCGGCGCCGAACTTCTTGTGCGCATACCACGCCGCCCCGCCGCCGTGGGCACCCTGAATGTTGCTGCCAAAGACAAAAATCTCATTCTCGCCGAGGTCGGAAATACGGTCCGATGCAATGCGGCGACCATTGATAAGGCTGGTGTTTTCCATGGGGTAAAATGCTTTGTTATTATTTTTTGAGAATTCCTTTTTTCCGGACAAATTCCGCTTTGGCCCGCTCCATCTGCTCACGGAAAGCAGGACTGCTTTGCAACGCCGCATAACCGATGCTGGCGGCCACACGGCTGGCATCCACGTCACTCTGCCAGTGCGCTCCCTCAATGACACGGCTCTCACCATACATCCAGCCACGGGCGAAGATGGTGTCGGCACTGGCAGGGTTGATTTCCGCCAACAGGAGGGCTGTCACCCAGCCGCGCGCCGTGTGCCCCGACGGATAGCTTCCCTCACCGCGCACTTCCGCCTCCGTCTCGGGCGAGAGAAGGTGCTCGTTGTACATCTCGAACGGACGGAGACGATGGTAGTACGCCTTGGGCGCCACCCGCATCTGGTCGGTGGTGACGAGACTGGTTTCCAGAAGTTTCCAGATTTCCGGGGTCTCCGTTCTCGAAATAGTCAGTCCGAACGGGATGTTGAACTCGGCAAACAGTGCCTCGTAAGACCACACCGCGTCGCGCTTGGCAATGGCGGCTCGTTCGGAATCCAGCCGCTGGGTTTTCCCCCATTGGTAGCGCACCACGTCGTTGGCGAACTCCGGGCTGTCGAAGGCGGGCGGGGCTGGCAGACATTTGATCAGGTCAGGCAGTTCCTGCGTGCTGAAATAGGGCTGCACAGCATCCTGTTGCGCCCAGACATTCATCGTTGTCAACAGGGCAACGGTTGCAATGAGCAAAAATCGTTTCATCGTTCTGGTTTATTTGATTGCAAGCGGGATGCTTCAGTTCTCCAAATAAATGGTGATCTCGTACGGCGACTCCACATCCACAAAGTACTCGTTCAGGCCGTCAAGGTCGCGGATGTAGTCCTTCAGCTCGTTCTTGGTGAAGCGGTAGGTGTTGAGACCGAGACCCTTGTGGATGGTCAGCTTGCGGATATCAAGGTTGATGGTGCGGTTCTTCTCCTGAAAGCGGGGCATGAAGTAGTAGAACCCTTTGGTTTTGAAGGTGAGGGCGAGCGACGGGTCGGAGCAAGTGGCGCTGGTTTTTCCCTCGGGCAGGTCGGAGCAGGTGATGGCATAATCCATCGTTACCTCGTAAGTGCGCGAGAAGGTAAGGAATGCCCATACCAATGCACTGATTACAAGGCAGACGAAAAAAGTGACGGAGGGCAACTTTATCCGTTTGCCCTCCTTCTTTTCCTGTGTTTCGTTATTTTTTGTTGGCTCCATTTTCGTCAATGGCGATAGCCGACTTTTCAACTTTCAATTTCACATCCCCATCCACTTTGATAATGAAGGTGGTGTCCTGGATTTCGCAGATTTCGCCGTGGATGCCGCCGATGGTGACCACCTGATCTCCTTTCTTCAGGGCTTCGCGGGCTTCTTGCACCTTTTTCTGTCTTTTCTGCTGTGGACGGATCATAAACAGCCAGAAAATGAGGATGATGGCCACAAAGAAAATAAGCATCTGCCAACCGCCGCCGCCTTGTTGACCGTCAGCGGGAGGTGCCATTAATAAAAAGAATAAATTGTTCATAATTAAAATGTTAAGATGTTAAAATGTTTATTTGTTTATTCAGTTCCTTGATTATTTTGTAATTACCTGTCACCTGTCACCTGACCCCTAATTACGGGATTTTGACGTCGGCAGAAACCCGCAACAATGTGCGGGTGGGGTAGGTGTTGGCAGCCACGGTGACCACGTTGGTGGTGGGTCCCAGTTTGGTTTTGGAATCGAAAGTGACTTTGATTTCGGAGGTTTCGCCGGGCTTGATGGGGGCTTTTGGCGGGGTGGAGGTGGTGCAGCCGCAAGAGGCGTGTGCGGAGCTGATGATGAGGTCCGATTTGCCGGTGTTGGTGAAGACGAAGGTGTGGCTGAGCCGCTCCCCCTGCATCACCGTGCCGAAGTCGTACTCTGTCTCTTTGAACTCGATTTTGGGGCCGTTCTCGTCACGGACGGAGACGTTGCCGCCTTCTGCCGTTACAGGATTGTGCACCACGGGCTCTTTCGACCCGCAGCCCAGCAGACAGGCTGCCGTCAGTATCAGGACTAGGATTTGTATGTATCGGTTTGTCATGTTTCTAACTTCTATGTCACTATCAGGCCGCGGCCGGTCTTGTTGAGGTTGCCTTCCTTGCGTAGGTCGTTGGCCATCTTGTCGATGAGGCCGTTGATGAAGGTGCCGCTCTTTTCGGAACCGTAGGTTTTGGCTATCTCAATGTATTCATTGATGGTGACTTTCACGGGAATGCTCGGAAATTCCAGCAGTTCGCAGAGGGCCATCTTCATCAGGATCATGTCCGTGCCGATGATGCGGTCGGCCTCCCAGTTGTGGAGGTTCTTTTCGATGATGTCGAAATATTCCCCGTCGTGTTCCACGGTTTTGGTGAAAAGATCCTTGTAGAACTTCACGTCTTCCACTTCATCCTTGTAGAGAGGGGCGACAGGAACTTGCTCCTGACTGGCTTTCCAAAACACAATGTTTTGATAGACAATAAGAAGAGCGTCGTTGTAATCATCGTACCAGTGGAGATTCTTTTCTTCAAAGAACCAGTGCAGAAGTTCGCTTTCGGCTAAAACCTTTTCGATGATGGCGAGAACCAGCTCCTTGTCGGCCTTGTACGATTGTGCGGGGGCGTTCATACAGGCGGCGTATTCCGGCAGTTCGGTGATGGCGGCGTAGAGCTTGGAGATCAGTTCCACCTGTGTGCTCCAGTTGACGTGGAGGGTGTTCCACTTCTTCTGCAATGCCGTGCACGCCTCCATCTGCCGGATGACCAGATTGTCCACGAAGCGGGTGTTGGGGTTGAGGTCCGCTTCGGTGGGAAAGTTCTTGTTTTTCAGCTCCTCGAACTTGGCGAGGGCGTAATCCTTGAGTTCCGGAAAAAGGGAAAAGAAGTAGTATGAAAGGTCGCTGCAACTCTGGATGGCTTTGTTGAGTTTCTTCAGCCCGTCGGCAATGGTTTCATCGGGAGTCGCAGTGCGGGCGTAAAGCCCCTGCATCACCTTGATTCTCAAATATCTCCTGCTAATCATCGTTTTAATTTTGGAGCGGCAAAGATACAACTTTTTACAATAAAAAAGGATATTGTCCCCAACTCCCTATAACTATCCCCTGACAATCTCCGCCGCCCGCCCGCAAAATTCGGAATAATCGGTGAGCCGCAGCAGCGAATGTAACTCCGGCTCCGTAAGGCAGAAAAAGTGGGCGAAGTAGTGCCACAGTTCCTTCAGCACCGAAAGGGAGCCCTGCTCGCCCCGAACCTGCCGAAGCATGTCCACGTAGTCACTGTAGAAGTCGGAGAACCGTTGCCGCCGCATTTCTTCCGGCAGTGGCGTACCCGCCCGCAGCTCCTCCGCCAAAAACGGATTCCGCAGGATACCCCGTCCGAGCATCACCGCCATCAGATTCGGAAAACGTGCCAACAGCTGCTGGTACGACGGGATATCGAAGATGTCACCGCTGTAAATCAGCGGGTTTGTCGAAAGGTCGTAGATTTTTTGGAAAGTGTCGAGGTCGGGAACCCCCTCGTATTGCTGTATTCCGAGCCGCGGATGCACGGCGATGAAGTCCAGCGGGTACGGGTTGAGCCGTTTCACAATCTCAATTCCTTCGTCCGTGTTCCGCAGCCCCAGGCGCATCTTCACCGAGAAACGGCAGTCGGTCTCTTCCGTGACCAGTTTCACCACGTCCTCCACCCAAGCAGGGTGCGGCATGATGCCGCAGCCGCGCTGCTTGCGTACCACCTGTGCGGCCGGACAGCCGATGTTCCAGTTGAAACGGTTGTATCCCAGCTTTTGGAGTTCGCGGATGGTATCGACGAAGTGGGGCGGGTTGTTGCCGATGAGCTGCGGAATGGTTTCGCATGTGGTGTTGTTTTCCGGCGCCACATCGCGCCACCGCCGCACATTCAGTTGCGCCGCCGCACCCACCGGCAGAAAAGGAGTAACCGCCACATCGATTCCCTCGACATGGCGGTACAGACAATTTCTAAAATGATAATTGGTAATCCCGTGTAGCGGTGCTAACCACATCCTTTTTTGGTAAAAGGTATAAGGTAAAAGGTAAGAGGAAAAGGGTATGAAGAGGGGTTGTGCGCGAGCAACCTTCTACTTCATACCTCCTACTTTCTACTAATTAATAAGAACCTTCTGCGTTTTCACGTTGGCTCCTTGTTTCACTTGCAGGAAATAGACGCCCTTGTTGAGGTCGCTGACGTTGAGGCGGGTTTCGTTCTGCAGGCCGTGGAGTTCGCGGACCATTCTGCCGTTGAGGTCATAGAGGCGGATAGCGTACTCGCTGTTGACCATCGGGACCACGGTGATGACGTCGGTGGCGGGGTTGGGTTGCACGCTGAAAACGGGCATAGTGGAGAGGTTGAAGATGGCGGTGGTGTCACCTCCAGGAATGTCTGTAGTGTCGCCGCCGGGAATGTCGGTGGTGTCATCCGGTTCAACGACAGAGGTGAAGAGTTCCACATCATCAACGTAGAGGCGGGAGGCGGTGTCAACCGTCATGCTGCCGCAGCAGAAGATGATATTAACGGTGTCGGGCTGAATACCTTCCATACCTGCTTTCACAATGGAGGGGATGGTAATTTTGGTGTATTCGCTGACGGCTCCTTTGTAAAGGTACTCACCCTGTGCAACCACTTGGCGCTGGTTGTTGTACCAGCGGGTGGCGATGACACCGGTGCGGAGGGAGTCGCTCGCAGTGAGGAATTTGACCCACGCGGTCACACTGTCGGGAAGCTGGTTGCAAGCGATACCACCAGTAGCGTACTGCGAAATGTCCAAATTGCTCATATTAAAGTTGCTCATATCAATGTTCTGTAAGGCGGAGGTGTTAAATTCGCCTAACTGAACCACACCGGGAAGGGGGTACTGCATATTTCCGAACGCAGTAGTCAGATCTGCTTGCTGGGGACGGATTTCAAGGGCGGACTCACCGGAATGGGCATCAGTGCTCTTGTTGGCCGAATGGTAATCAATGACGGCTGTCCCGAAACTCAGCGTAACAGTCGTGTTGAAAGTACTATTCCAGTTCGCGGGATGGGTGTTGTCGGTCCAATCTTCAAAACCGGCATTGGGAACGGTCGTTTGTGCAAAAGCAACCGCAAAACCGAAAAAGGCAATCAAAGAGATAAAAAGTTTTTTCATAACTAATTGGTTTTAAATTGTTAATGTTTTTGAAAGATTTCTGTAAAACGGCGGCAAAGGTAGAAAATATTTTCGAGTTTTGCAGCATTTTTCCTGAATCTGCGTCAGTAGCAATGTTAAAAATCGTTACTGCTATGAAAAGAATTGCCGCTTTTTTGATAGTGGGTCTCGTTATTGGGTTGCATTTTGGAGATGTCTTTTCCCAAAACACGGAATGTCAGTCTATTGCAATAGATGATAACCATTTTTTCTTTGAAGATTTTTCCGATTACGATTCGGTGGCCCGCCTGCCTTTTCAGAACGGTGTCGGTAGTCTGCCAACCTGCTGGAAGAAACTTCTATCAGGAACGGGTAGCTTGTATTCTCCAAAAATTGTGAAGGGGAGGGCAACCGGCACGAACAATGATATTGCCCTTTATAGCAGTTGTTTGCAGATGAGGGTCTATGGCAGCCAACAGGTCATTTATGCGGTCCTTCCGCAGATCGCTACCGCCCTGAATACGCTGGAAGTCAGTTTTTCTATGGCCGCCGCCGTGTGTGACAGCAGCTGCATCCTTTCGCTCGGCTATCTGACCAACGATTCGGTTTTTGAAACGGCGGACTTCGTCGCCGTGCGGTCTTTCCGCAACAACTACCTCCTGACCGACTCGTTTGTGCGACACGAGGTTTCGTTGGAAGGGATGGATTTTCCGGAAAATGCGCGGTTGGCGTTCCGCATTGAGGACCAATACAGTATTTATCGGGATACACGGAAGGCGATTTTTATTGATGACATCCTTATTCGACCGATTCCTCCTTGCCAGAAGCCATCTGACATAGAAATAGTTGCCATCACGGACACCTCTGTTACCCTCCGTTGGCAGCCGTCAGTCGCGGATGTGCCCTGCCGCGTGGAATATGGGCCGGCAGGATTTCCCCAAGGGACAGGCACTACCCTCGTCACATCGTCCAATTCTATTACCCTCCATTCTTTAATGGAAAGTACAGAATATGAGGTATATATTCAAATGTTATGTGGAGAAACCGACACTTCCGAAGCCGCCCACTTCCGTTTTCTGACGGATTGCCTTCCTATTGTGGTGGACGAGGATCATCCTTACTTTGAAGATTTTGCAGACAGCACCTTTGCCTGCTGGCGGCAACGCGACGGCTGCCTGAACGGTTGGCAGGCCGACACGGGCCGGCTTTTCTCCACGGTGCATGGCAACGGCCGCACCCGCCGACTGCAGTCGCCGATGCTGGATATGTCATCCCTATACACCGCCCGTTGTGTCTTTTCCTACCGCCACTCCGCCCGAAACATGGGAACGAAACTGGATTTGTATTACCGCACTTCCGTCATCGGACCGTGGACGTTGCTAAAGACTTGTACGGAATTGGATGCTACCGACACGGTGATTCTTCCGTATTTATCTGATAGTTACCAGATTTCGTTTGTTGCGGACAAACAAAAAAACGAGGTTTCGATTTTTTCGGTTTTGATTGAAGGTTCCGACGAATGCGTGGCACCGCCGCGCCCGCGTCTGTTGCGGGCGGAAGACACGGCGGCGCATATCACGTGGGATACCTACTATCAGGGCGCGGCGGTGGAGCTGGAGTATGGCTCTGCCGGTTTCGCCGTCGGGACGGGCAGTCGCTTGTCCGTTGCGGATACGGTAAATTCCCGCTGGCTTTCCGGACTCCAGCCGGATGCTGCGTACGAGGTTTATGTCCGTCAGGAATGTGCGGGCGGCGGGTGGTCGGAGTGGTCGCTTCCGCTTTCGTTCCGTACCTATTGTGCTGTTATCACACTGAGCGACAGCGTTATCTTTACAGAAAATTTCGAGGGGATGTTGCATGGCTCGTTCCCCGACTGCTGGCTGCGGTTTTCGGAAGGGACGGACGAATCCTGTTTCCCGCAGGTCTATCAGGGTGCTTACACTCCGGACGACGGTGGCACCGCCCTGTTGCTGACGGCCTCTGCTGCCAATGCCGACTTATGGACGGTCGGGTCGCAAAGCGGAATAGTCCTTCCCTGTTTCAGTAACCCCCTTTCTGAACTGGAGGTGAGTTTCACCACGGCTATGACTTCTACCCGAAGAGTGCATCTGGAGATTGGATATCTTGATGAAAATGAGGATTTTGTAAAGATTGAAGAAATCCCGACCAACCATTATTACAGTCAGGATCGGTCGGTTTTACACAGGATCAGGTTTCGCGATTCCGACATCCCGGAGACCCTTCAGGGACGCGTCGCTTTCCGTTGGTTGTCAGACTCGGGTCGTACCTATGCCTGTTTGGACGACATCCGTGTCCGTAAGGTGCTGGCGTGCGACTTCCCGTTGGATGTCAGGGTGAAAGAGGTGGATGAACAGAGCTATATGGTGACGTGGCAGCCACAGGATTCCACCCAGAATCTTTGGGAGGTGGAGTGCTCGGGGGTCTTTCATCCAACCAGCACCAATTATTGTTCTCTCAGGGCACTCGCTGCTGGTGAGGACTATTTTGTGCGGGTTCGTGCCATCTGTGGCGACAGCCACTCCTACTGGACAGACACGCTCTTTTTCCATACTGCCTGCAAATGCTATCCTGTAATGTCCAATGTTCCTTATTTTGATGATTTTTCTGATTATGAAAGTTCCTATAATGTGTATGATATGGCCGATCAGCCAGATTGTTGGTCTTTTTTCTATTATGGTTATTATCAAGGATTTGCACCGCATATTTATAATGGGAGTTATGCCCTCAATGATCCGGCTTTGTTGCTGTCGGTGGGGGTGCAGGGTCATGCGATAGGTCGGGAGCTGTATGCCCTTTTCCCTCCTTATTGTAACAATCTTGGGGAGTTGAAAGTGGATTTTGACCTCTACAACAGCCGCGACACTCTTCTGTCGGGGATGGAGCTCGGCTATCTGACCGACCGTTACGACTTTGCGACGTTCCGGAGGATAGACACTGTTCTGCCGCACTTTTACTCGATTGCTCTTGGTGCGCACCGCCGTTACGTCCTGCGCGACTATGGGCCGTTCCCAAATCTTGCCGTTCTTGCTTTCAAATTGAACGCCTACGACCAGACCACCCATTTTTATAGTGTTGATAATGTGCGGGTCAGCCTCGTCACTGACTCTGTTGGCATTGCCGAACACGGTAGTGAAAGCGGCACATTCTCTCTCTATCCCAATCCGGCCGATGATATCGTCACGGTACAACTGTCCCCTGAAACCTGTACCCTGATCCCTGAAATACAGGTGTTTGATGTGTACGGCAGGATGTTGCAGGTGATTGGAATGTCGGACACACGCGGTGTGTCCCTACAAACCGCGGAAATTGATATGTCTGCATATCCCCCTGGCATCTATTTTGTGAAATTGGTAGATGGCGGAGATATTATCGGCGTGCGGAAGGTGGTGCGGCGGTAGGGGAGAGAGAAAACGGAGTCCACCGCAGGGTGGCCTCGCTGTCTGTCGGTTACATTGTTACCTATTGTAGAGACGATGTGCACATCGTCTCTACAATAGGTAAAGCGGTCGGTTAGTTCACTACTCAAAGCCCAAGAAAGCGAGTTCTCGTCAGAAGGATGGCGACAATACAATGCCACCCTTTCCGAAATCAACGACACAGCAAAAGAGCTATCTGGTTGTTGCGAAGACTCGGAAAGCGTCATGCAACTTACCGGTGGCAATCTTAAAACACTATTCATCCAGCTTGGAGAGGTTCTTGAGGGCGAACGCCCGGAAATCCGGGGCAAGAGTTTTTGGGAGACAATAAAGGAGCGTTTCAAGAAATAACTCTAAATCCCATGTACCGCAAATTTACTGCCTCCCGCATTTCTGAATCCAATGTGCTGTTCCCGCCCACCATTATTTTCACCGATGAGGGTATCACAATCAAAACACCGGCACTGCTTCACCACGACACTGATTTTATCCCCTACGAAGCGGTTTCCAGCGTAATGATACATACGCCTCTTGCAGGGTTCTCGACTATTACTTTCTACGCCTATGGTCGAGCAATCCGCGTCCACGGTTTCTTTCAACGCGAGGTGCGGGAGATGAAACGGTTGGTGGATGGGAAGTAGATTCCTTCTTTATTCCATCAATTTGTCAATTAACCTACTACGTACAATATCGTAGCTTTGAAGCGGATCGTAGCTTTCCTCCTGCCGTAGCAGGTTTTTCGTGTCACCAAGAAATTCCTCATCCTTCAGCTTTTCCTCCATATTCAGCACAAATTCTTTATGAGTAGGGATATGTTCAACCACAAAACCCATATATTGGCGAAAACAGAGCATAACTCTATCAGTGTTTATTTTATTAATAGATAAAGCTTTATATAAATCATATAGGTCACGGCCTTTTAACCGTTGGTACAGTGCCCTCACTTTTGTGCCGACCAATTCGTCCAAATCATACGTCAGCAAATCTGCTTTGCCCTGAAACCACATGCTGTTCACTTCAAAAGGCATTTTTACTAAAGGAAATACGCTGAAATGCTCTTTGCAATTGATTTCCACCTTCAAATGAATAGGCAGGGAAGGTATTCCATTGGATTGCACTCTGAATATCAGCGTGTTGTTATTCTTTTTCTGCTTAATCTTAGGTTCTCCCAAAAACGAAAGTACTTCGCGCAGATGGTCGTATGTTTCTTTAATGGGTTCTGCCTTAATCTGCACTAAATCAATGTCCTCGCTGTATCGGGGTTGGGGATGGAGATATAGCTTGTGCAAGGCTGTGCCCCCACGAAAAGCAAGATGTGAAGACAAGTATTCGTCTTGATATATCTCCACCAATGCCCTACAGATTAATAGGTCTTGTTCTATCTGTACATCGCTTTTCCACGGGACAAACTCTCTCCACTCTGTTATGGCATTTTCTGGAATCATAGCTCTTCTATATCAATTTCTTGATTAACAATAATCTTCCACTTTTTGTTCACTTCGTTATCTTTATTTATTATTTTGGAAGATTTTAAGGGCACTTTGCGGAAATGCAACCCAGCTTGGGTGGACAACTCGTATAGATCCTCGGCTTTTTCAACTTCCTCTAAGGCCACCTCCATTAGATAACCCAATCTCTGAACAACAGGAGTAGGGAATATTTTTAAAATGCTTGAATCAACATCCGAAAAATGAATATTTTCAGACAATTCGGCCAGTACTGTGGCTACTCTGACCATTCCACCAACCTCTTTTTCCGCATCCACCAAATCCAAGGCAGTCAACTCCGCTGAAGAGACGTTCATATATCCGGAAGGGGTCTGAATTTTTTTGAGATAGTTCGCAGGCCACTTTTTCCGATGATAAAAAATCATATCTACTCCCGCCTTGTTACCAGACCGAAGATTTTTTTTGCTTACAAACACAGCGTATGTCTGCGGTCTTTGGTGTGCAGCCCCAAATATTTCGGCCGCATTGAGCAACGCAACATAGTACTGACATTCAATGAATTTCATAAGTTGATCTAAATAGAGTTGGGGCGGGACAACACCCTTCAACTTGTATTCAGTTGGCACAATCACATAAAAATTGTGCCATGGGGAAACAATTGTCTTCTTGGCAATCAGACGGGAAATTGCTCTCTTTAGTGCAGTGGGAGACATTGTCGGGAAAGCCGAACATAATGCTGTTTTCGTGAATATATAATGCCCACGCATAGCGTTCTCCTCAATCCATGTTGGTATGCTTTCGTGTTTTTTCATAGTAATATCTCAATTAGACTGCAAAAATACACATTTTTTGTCTTCTTTTGCAATTTAAATGATGTTTTTTGAAAAATGACGTTGGCATCGAGCAAGTAGTAGGTGACAAGTATTAAGTGATTGTTGGTTGAAATCCCGTCTTATCTTTTTGCCTCCAGCAATGCCACGTTCTCCACGTGCTGGGTATGCGGGAACATATCCACGGGCTGGACGCGGGTGACGGTGTACTTCTCGGCGAGGAGGGTGAGGTCGCGGGCTTGTGTGGCGGGGTTGCAACTTACATAGACGATGCGTTTGGGAGCCATTGCGAGTAGCTGCTCCACCACGTCGGGATGCATGCCGTTGCGGGGCGGGTCGGTGATGACGATGTCGGGCTTGCCGTGCGCCGCCACAAATTCGGGGGTCAGCACCTTCGCCATATCGCCGGCGTAAAACTCCGTGTTGGTGATGCCGTTGATTTCGGAGTTGACCTTGGCATCCTCGATGGCGGCCTCCACGTATTCGATGCCAACCACCTTGCGGGCGCTGCGGGCCACGAAATTGGCGATGGTGCCCGTGCCGGTATAGAGGTCATAAACGGTGTCCTCGCTGCCGATGGCGGCGAACTCCCGCGCCACGCTGTAGAGCCGGTGGGCCTGCTGGATGTTGGTCTGGTAGAACGAGAGCGGCCCGACCTTGAACCGCAAGTCCTCCATCTGCTCCATCAGGTAGCCTGTACCCCTGTAGGTGACGACGGGCAGGTCGGTGTAGCTGTCGTTCAGCTTGGTGTTCACCACGTAATGGAGGGTGGTAATCTGCGGGAACGTCTCGCCCAAGAAGTTAAGGAGGCTGACCACCTGCGGGTTGTATTCTGTCACCACAAGGATGACCATGCGCTCGTCGGTGGAGGTGGTGCGGATCACCATATTGCGGAGGACGCCTTCGTGCGTGCGGAGGTTGTGGAAGGTGATGTCGTGCTCCAAAGCGAACTGCCGCACGGCGTCGCGGATCTGGTTGCTCAGCTCATCCTGAAGCCAGCACTCGCGGATGTCGAGCACCTTGTCGAACTTCAGCGGGATATGGAAGCCGAGGCCACGCACTTCCACCATGCCGCCCTCATCGCGCACTTTCATATCCTCATCGGAAAGCCAACGCTGGTGGGTGAAGGTGTATTCCAATTTGTTGCGATAGAAATACTGCTTTTCCGAAGCAAGAATCGGTTGCGGCTCCGGATAGTCGAAATGGCCGAGGTGGCTGAAGTTATCGGTTACCTGCTTCTGTTTGTAGAAAAGCTGTTTTTCGTAATCGAGCATCTGCCATTTGCAGCCGCCGCAAAGTCCGAAATGGGCGCAACGAGGCTCCACACGGTAGGGTGACGGCTGAACGAGGCGGGTGCAACGTGCCTCCGCGTACGTTTTTTTCTTCTTGAAAACCATCACATCCACAATGTCGCCCGGCACGGCACCGGAGACGAAAATGGTCATTCCATCGTGCTTGGCCACGGCTTTCCCTTCCGCGCCGGCATCAATAATTTCCAGATTTTCTATCGGATATTGTTTGTGTCTCATCGTTGAAAAATTGGGCTGCAAAAATACTCAATTCATTTTAAAGATTTTTAAATAAAAACACTATCAGGGATTAAATAAAAATATGTATTTTTGCCGCCTTAATTGTAAAATTTTTCAATAAATAATAAAAAAAAGTATGAAAAAGTTTTATCAGTTTTTGTCGTTGTGCCTTATTGTTGCATTAACGACTTGTATCACAATGAGTAAGGGTTATGCCCAGTGCACTCCCTTTGAAATTACGACCAACACTTTGTTCACCGAGGATTTCACCGGTACGCAGGCAGTTGACACTCTGAATGAACAGGGTGTGATGCCCAGCTGCTGGGAGAGAATCTACACGGGTACTGCTGCTGGCTATGATCCGAAAGTTTTCAATGGCACGACTGCAGTGACCTCTGGAGACAACTGCCTCGCCATTTCTTCGGGGTTGAAGGTTACCCTCAGTTTATCCGGCATGAATTGGTCGTCCCTTTTAAATGGTTTTAATATAGGTGATTATGTCGATTCTGCAGGAACCACTAACTATGTGATTCTTCCCAAACTCGTCAATAACCTGAATGTACTTCAGATGTCTTTCACCAGCAAGATGTCCTCCGACTCCATTGGTGTCCTTGAAATTGGCTACTTCACTGATCCTATTTCTAACGTTAGTGATATTGATGTGAGCACTTTTGTGACGATTGCCACCATCCCCAACACCACTGCTTCTACCAGCCAGACCATTTTCTTTGGTGATTATCTCAATGCAGACCTTGACGCCAACCTCGTGTTGCGTTGGACAGACCTCTCGAGCATTGACACCACGGCCTTCAGTAACCTCAATATAGGAAATGCTCTCAGCATTCTTACGCCTCTCATTAGCAGATTTTCGGGTTTTGCTACTTGCTACATTGACAACATCTCTATTCAAATTGCCCCCACTTGTATCGAACCCTCCAACGTCACGGTCAGCAATATTACGGATGCCACCGCCCAGATTTCTTGGACTGCCGGCACAGCCGACCAAGACCTGTGGCAAATCTCTTATAACGACAGCATTATCAATGTGAATACCAACCCCTACACCCTTACCAACCTGACCCTCGGTACTGAATATATAGTGAACGTCCGCGCCCTTTGCACGGATGACACCTCCTATTGGGGCGCACAGCCTGTCACTTTCAGCACCTCCGCCTGCACCAGCATTACGGTGACGGAGGAGACTCCGTATTTCGAGGACTTCTCCGCTTATCAGGGAGTTGACTCCATGGAAGTAACCGGTATTGTTCCCGATTGCTGGGATAGAATTTATACGGGCACTTCTGCCGGCTACGACCCGAAAGTTTACAATGGCACAGATGCAGTGACCTCTGGCAACAACTGTCTCGCCCTTGCTGCAGGCACTATGGTTTCGATGACAACCGGATTTTCTTTTACGATGACAGGAAGCAGCAATTACGTCATCCTTCCGACCATCACCAACAACTTGAGCGACCTTGAGATGTTCTTCACCAGCAAGATGGCCGCCGATACCACAAGTATGTTGGAAATCGGCTACTTTACGGATGCTTCCGCCGTTGTCAGCAATATTGATGTCAGCACTTTCGTGGCACTCCAAGCCATCCCCGTCACCAGCGCTGCCACCAACCAGATTGTCGAATTTGCCCAACTGCCCGGAATACAGAACTTTGTCGGTCGCCTTGTGTTCCGTTGGAGCAATTCCGCCAACTTTAATCTTAGTGATTTCTCTTCTTTCTCCAATTTCCTTTCTTTGCCCACTTGCTACATTGATAACATTACCCTGCGCATAGTCCGCAGCTGTGCCGAGCCGACCGATGTCACCATCTCCCACATTTCGGACGTTTCCGCCGTGGTGGACTGGACTCCCGCCGACGCCTCCCATAACCTGTGGGAAATCTCCTATAGCGACACCATCATCAGTGTTACCTCCCATCCCTACACGCTCACTGGCCTGACATCCAGCACCGACTACGAGGTGAATGTCCGCACCGTTTGCACGGATGAGAACTCCTACTGGGCTACACAACCCGCCACCTTCACCACCGCCTGCCCCGCCATCACCGTGACCGACGCGACCCCCTACACACAGGGCTTCGAGTCGAACACCTTCGACTGCTGGTATCCGGAAATCATCGAAGGTGAAGACAATTGGCAGGTCTCTCCGGACGCTTACCATACTGGTAGCAGAGGTATTGCCTACAGCAGTTCCGTCTTCGGCGACCTGACCAATATGACCGATCCCCTTGATATGCTCAGCATGTTCGATAATATGACCAACTTCGGTAACGGCGCCGCCCGCATCACCTCTCCCATCCTCGACCTCACGGCCGTCACTGGACAGGTGAAGCTCTCCTTCTACCGCAAGCAGACCACGATGATGATTCCGCAGACCCTGTACGTCTATTACCGCACCTCCCCGTCATCGAACTGGGTGCCGCTGCAGCAATACTCCTCCAACTCCGGTTGGACTGGCGAATCCGTCGTTCTGCCCAACCCCTCCGCTACCTATCAGGTCTCTCTCGCCAGCTTCTGCGACATCCAAGGTATGGGCAACATTGATCCCACTTCCATGATGACGGATCCCGATGCCGCCGCCAACTTCGCCAGTACGATCTACATTGACGACATCCGTGTTGGTTTCGCCATCCAGTGCGACGATCCCACCAACCTCACGTTCAGCAATATCAGCACGACTAGTGCCACCGCCACTTGGAGCGGTACTGCCGACAGCTGGAGCGTTGAATACGGCGAAGCCGGTTTCCCGCAAGGAAACGGTACCACTGTCACCGCCCAAAACCCCACCTACACTTTCACTGACCTCACCCCTGGTACACAGTATGACGTGTATGTGCGCGCCAACTGCCCCGAAGATAACTTCAGTGAATGGGTACGCGGCAACTTCGCCACCACTGGCGATGTCGCCATCTCCGAGAATAACGGTATCCGCCTTACTATCGCCCCCAACCCCACCAACGGCACCGTGCGCTGCACCCTCAGCAACAAATCCGCCAACACCCGTCTGCAAGTGCTTGACGTTTACGGCAAACTGCTGATGGAGCAAACCGTTTCCGACGAGACCACCGAACTTGATTTCTCCAATAAAGCCTCTGGCGTTTACTTCCTGCGTGTGATTGACGGTAACAGCATCGTCACCACCCAGAAGGTCGTCCGCCGGTAAGCATCGGACCAATCCAATAAAAAATCCCCCTCCGTCGTAGGAAGGGGATTTTCTTTTTCTATCATGAGGATGAAAAGAAGAATAGCACTGACGGCCTTTCTGCTGGCCTTCGTCTTCCCCTTACTATCGCAAACTCCCGATGAGAACGCAGCCAAGTACCGTCACTTCCGGCAACGCTTGGTCGGCGAGATGATGTACAGCACCGGCGATGCCTCGGTGAAAGGTTCGCACCTGCCGATGGAACGGCGCTATCTGTACCACGGTGAACGCGTGGGACAATGGGCTGATGCCGTGTGGTGGCAGGGACACTATCTCGCCGTACTCGCCACCGAGTACGCCCTGAAACGGCGCGATGGCGAAAGTACCGCCGCCACCCTTCAGGAACTGCGCCTTGCCCTCGACGTCTATCGCCGCCTCGACCTCAGCGCCGAACGCTGCTTCGGTGACACGTCACCACAAACACCTAATGGCTTCTATATCCGTGACGATGTGGGCGAAACCGAAGCCCCTTTGATGAAACTGCGCCACGTGAACAGCGACTTTACCTACTATTGTGGCAAAACCGATGCCCGCCGCAATGCTCCCTCACAGGATCAGGCGTGGGCCTCCTACCTCGGTTTCGCCCTCATCCAGAAGTTGGTGGACGACACCCTGCTCCACCGCGAAGTGGCCGACCTCGCCGAGCGTATGGTGCGCGGAATGCAATATACCGATGGCAACGGGCGTGTGCGGTGGCAAGTTATGAACCCCGTGACGGGTGCGGTTGTGCAGAAGGAGGGCGACATCCAATGGCTGCAATATGCCCACGGAGAAATCGGGACGCGGCTGGCAGGGAAAGAGTTGCACGCCGGTCGCTCCAATACCCCCCAATGGCGGAACACGTGGAACCTGCTGGAACAGAACGTGCTGATAGACCGTGACGGACATTTCACATGGTATGGCGTGCTATCAATGGCCGCTGTCCTGAACGACGGTGCCAGACGGCAGGACTGCTATCAATGGCTGGTCCAAACCTGCGACAAGGTGGTGCGCCGCCGCCCCGACTTGCAGCAGTCTCTGATTTTCCCGCACCTGCCGCTTATCAACCTCGTGCTGCACGGCACCGAAGGCCGGACGCTACTACCAAAGGAGTCCTACGAAGCCTATCTTAACACCGCACCTGCGAGCGGGTGCATCACGACCGAAGTGGGCGGTGAGGAGGTGCGGACGGCGGCGCCATGGCACTCGCTGTCCCTCTTTTGCCCGTGGCATACGGATAAAACCGGTGATGCCAACATGTTGGACTATATGCTGCTGTACAACCTGTACCGGCTGGTTTACGAGTGAGGTTCACTTTACCCGTCGGCTTGGAATGAGCGAAACAATGACGCTAATCAGGAAGGTGGTCACAAAGACAATGAGAAAGTCTGATAGCTCCATCTTAACAGGGTAATAATCAACAATATAGTTTGCGCCATTGCCGAAACTGATAAGATGGAGTGTCTGCTGTAGGAAACAGACCAGCCATCCGAGGAACATACCGGCCAGACCTCCGATAAAGGAGATAATCATGCCTTCGGTCATAAAGATCCGGCGGATGAGCGGCTGGTTGGCACCGAGGTAGTTGAGCACGGTGATGTCCTCTTTTTTCTCAATGATAATCATAGAAAGCGTGCCGATGATGTTGAAGACGGCAATCAGCAGGATGAACGCAAGGATGACGAAAATCATCATCTTTTCCGTCTTCATCGTCTTGAAAAGCAGTTCTTCCTGCTGGAAACGATTTTGTACCAAATAGTTGTCACCGACAATTTCCGTCACTTTCTTTTGGATGGCGGCGATGTCCTTTTCGTTTTTTACAAAAACCTCAACGGAGGTGGCCTCGTCCTCGTAACTCATAAGGTTGCGGACGAAGTCGATGGAGCAGATGAGGTACTTGTCGTCGTATTCGGTGAAGGAGCTGAAAACGCCACAGGGGGTGAGGTAGCGGGTGTTGAAGGCATCGGCAGGATTGCCGAGGTTCTTCCGTAACCGTTTGGGATAAAATACTTTGTATAGTTCCGCGCCCGACAGGTTCACTTGCAGTGTGCCGGCGGCAATGGCTCCCATCACTCCAAACTCGCAGCCGTCGTGCTGCAGGTCGAAGTCGCCGTCGATCAGCAGTTCGTCGAAGCCGCTGTTTCGGGCGTAGTTCCGACCAACGCCTTTCAGTTCGATAAGGTGCTGCTTGCCGTCGTATTCGATGAGGGTGAGGTCAGAGACTACTTCCTCCACGGCAGAAATGCTCTGTATTTCTTGTAGTTGCGAAAGAGGGAAAGAGTCTGTCGCGAACGACTTTCCCTCGCGGAGGGTGATTTTCAAATCAGGATTGAAGGAGTTGAAGGAGTCCACCACCAGCTCCTCCATCCCGTTAAAGACCGATAGTACAATGATGAGTGCCGCAGTACCTGACAGGACACCGACGGCGGAAATAATCGAAATGATGTTCACGAGGCTGTGCTTCTTTTTGGAAAAAAGATGCCGCCACGCCACAAAAAGAGCCGTTCTGAAATTCTTGTTCTGCAAGGGTTTATTGTTTCAGAAGGTTCTCAATATTTTCGATATAATCGAGGGAGTCATCAATGAAGAATTCCAGTTGCGGAATCACCCGCACCTGTTGGCGTATTTTCTGCCCAAGACGGTAGCGGATTTCCTTGGTGTTGGCCCGCACCGCCTTGATGACGGCCTCGCTGTCCTCCGCATTGAAGATGCTGAGGTATGACCGCGCAATAGAAAGATCTTTCGTCACATTGGTCTTGGTGACGGTAATCATGCAGTCGTAAACATAGGGCCCGTCATTCAGAAAAATTCCCGCCAGCTCCTTTTTAATAAGTGCGGAGGTCTTCTGTTGTCGAATGGTATCCATTTTTAGTTTATAAAGTTTATCAAGTTAAAAGTTTATCAAGTTGTAGAGCCGCAAAGCCTTGCGGCTAATCGGTGGTTCCGTACAAGGTATCAGGTAATAGGTTATAGGTAGGAGGTAAGAAGTTTTCAGTTTTCAATTCTCAATTTTCAATTCTTCACGAACCGTGCCGTTCTCACTCCGTTGTTTGTCACGGCACGCAGGATGTAGATGCCGGCGGGCAGTGAGGAAACGTTCAGGCTGTGTGTTAGAGACGCGGTGCCGTTGCCCGTTGTCATCATCGTGCGGCCCATCAGGTCATAAACGGCAATTTCGCGGATGGGGCTGGCGGATTCTACGGTGAGGGTGTTTTGTGCGGGAATTGGGTAGACGGAAAGCGTGCTCGGTTCATTCTCCATGATGCCGACAGGCGCAAACAGGGAATCAAGGGTGATGGTGGTGTCTGTATGGGCGCCACAATCCTCACCGGAATAGGAGACAGTAATGCTGTAAGTGCCCGGAAAATTGAATGTGGCCGTTACCGTGTTGCTTTCCATCATAACATTGAAACCGTTGCTGGAAGCAAGGAAGTAGTCGTAGTCCTCGTCATAGTTGGTGACGGTGAACTCGATGACAACGGTGCCCGTGCCGTCGCTGACCTCCCCGGTGCCGGTGTCAATGGTATTGAAGGTGGTGTCCAACGTCCGCCACGTGAAGGCGGGCGCGATGTTCTCACAGATGTTCTCGAAGCAGCCGAGGTCGATAGCACCTCCTATCACACGGGCTTCGTCGTACAGGTCTGTTGCAGGAAATTGATAACCGGAGAGTTCGAGGGTGTTTACGCTGCCGGCATCCTTACATACAGACTGACTTTGGATGTAGTATTCGGCATAAAGCACACTGTCAATTTGTTCTTCCCCTTCGGGAACACCGGTGATGGAACAGGGATCGGAGAAAGCGATGTCTTCGGTCGTTACGTTGAGATTGCCTTCTCCGGCGACGGTAACCCCTTGTATGGCGGTGTACATACATTTCACACCCGTAGCACCGGCGCTGGCAAGCTGGTTTTCCGGCACCGTGTCGTTACTCCATACAATGGAATTGAATAAAGTGAAGCCATTGCTTCCATAAACCGCATCACCCGCAGCCGCGACGTTGTTGACGAAGGTGCAGTTGATAGCGCGGCAACTGGTTCCTGTGACATAGATTGCACCGCCATTGGCTGTGGCCTTATTGTTGGCCAACAGACAGTTGGAGGCAAGGAAGCTGGAAGAGTTCCCGCCATAGATGCAGGCGCCGCTTGTGGCCTGATTCAGATAAAACATACAATATTCGAACTTGTTGGCACTGCTGCAAATCACAGCGCCACCAGGGTTCGTGCAGTGGTTCGACAGGAAGACGCAACCTTCAAAGATGGCATTCTGACCCGCATTGACCGCACCACCGCCGAAACGGTTGGAACCCGTAAGGGAAGTGGTTGCAGCACAGCTGTTCCCTTCAAAGTAACAGCCCACTGCCGCCGGCACCGCATCGAAACTGCGGGTATAGAAATAAGCGGCACCGCCACTGGAATTGGTGGCCGTGACAGAATTGCCAAGAAAATAACAGTCCGTAAGACTGCCCGTAGCGGGAACCCACACACCGCCGCCATCCTTCTGGGCACGATTATTGATGATGTAGCAGTTTCGGAGTTGTCCGTTAGGACCCATATAGACACCACCGCCACATTGTTCATCGGGGTAGAGGTCGCGGTTGGCATTACCACCCGTGATGGTGAAACCATCCAATATCACATTGCTAATATCTTTACAATAAACCACATGATAGACATTGTCGGCATCATCGTCGGGGGTTCCGAAGTCGCCGCTGAGAACGGTGGCCGTATCCGCATCCCTCTCTTCAAGGCTGACCTCTGTGCCCACAAAACCACCGTAAAGGGAGATGTTCTCCTTCATCACGAAGGACTTGCAGCGGGCATTGTCGCTGTTGTCGAATGTCGATGTCGGACGGTAAAGTCCTGCCTCCACCCAGATCATATCGCCCGACTGCGCCGCATCAATGGCATCCTGCAGGTTGGTGTATGTGGTGCGTCCTGCCCACGCTGTGGACTCATCCGAATTCTTCACGAACAAAGTGTCCTGTGCAAAAGCACTGATAATAAGTGTCAAAGACACAAAAAAGGTAAGTACTTTTTTTTTCATTTTTATTTAGTTTTTAAAGTTTATCAAGTTTATCAAGTTTGTCAAGTTTGTCAAGTTTATCAAGTTAAAAGTTAAGCGATAAAAGATAGTTCAGCATTTCTTAGCTTTTTAACTTCTTAGTTTTCAATTTTCAATTTTCAGTTTTCAGTTTTCAATTAGATTTCAATTCTTTCTCTAAACGTTGGGATGTGCGTGTTTTTGAATCCTGCTTCGGCAAGATGTTCCGCATAGATAGAACGGGCAGGATCTTCGCCGTGGACAATGAAAATCTGCTTCACGTCCTTTTTCTTCTGGCAGGACAGATATCTGATGAGTTCGGTGTAGTCGCCATGGCCGGAGAAAGCTTCGATGGAGGCGAGGGTGGCCTTTACTTTGAATTTCATTCCGAAGATGGAGACTTCTTTGTCACCGCGCATGATTTTGGCCCCGAGGGTGGTGGGAGCGCAGTAGCCGACCGACAGGATGGTGGTTTTCGGGTTCTCGATGTTGTTGGCGAGATGGTGCTTCACACGTCCTGCCTCCATCATACCGGAGGCCGAGATGATGACGCAGGGACGGTTGTAGGAGTTGAGCCGCTTCGAATCCTCGATGCTGCGGACGTAGTGCAGGTTCTGGAATCCGAACGGGTCGGGGTCGGTCTTGATGTATTCCTGCAGCTCCTCGGCGAAGCAGTCGCTGTGGAGGCGGAAGATGTCGGTGGCGGAGACGGCCAGCGGGCTGTCCACGAAGATCTCGACATCGGGCAGGTCTCCTTTGTTCTTCAGTTTCTGGAGAGCATACACGATCTCTTGGGTGCGGCCGATGGCGAAAGAGGGGATGATGAGTTTCCCCTGCCGTTTGGCGCAGGCGTCGCGGATGACGAGTGCGAGGTCGTTCTCGGCCTGGTCGAGGGTGGTATGGAGGCGGTCGCCGTAGGTTGATTCGGTGATGATGTAGTCGGACTTCGGGAACGGGTCAGGGTCGGGGAGGATGGCTTTGTTGTACCGTCCGATGTCGCCGGTGTAACAGAGGGTCTTCTTGCGCCGTCCCTCTTTGAAGGTGATGTGGATGGCGCTACTGCCTAACATGTGCCCCGTGTTGACGAATTTCACGCTGAAGTCGGGCGTGATGTCAAACTGCAGGTTGTAGGGGATGCAGGCGAAGAAACGCATCGCGTACACCGCATCACGCATATTGTAGATCGGTTCCACCGGTTCCAATCCCTGTTTGGCGCGTTTTTTGTTGAACTGCACCGTATCGGCCTCCTGAATCCGGCCCGAGTCAGGAAGCATGATGCTGCAGAGGTCGCGGGTGGCGGGGGTGCAGAAGATGGTGCCTCTGAACCCCATTTTGATAACGTAAGGAATCAGTCCCGAATGGTCGATGTGGGCGTGCGAAAGCAGGATGTAGTCAATGTTCTTCGGATCAAAGCCGAGGTCGCGGTTCATGCGGTCGGTTTCCAAACCTTTACCTTGATACATTCCACAGTCTAACAATATTTTAGCCCCCTTGACGGTGGTTAGGAGGAACTTGCTGCCGGTCACTTCGGTGGTGGCACCTAAAAAGTCTATGGTCATAATCGTCGTTTTTTTGCCTATAACAAAACAAGGCGGCAAAGATACGACTTTGTTTGGAAAGATGGAGAATGTGCTATGGGAAAAAGTATGTCGGCGGCACGCAACTTACTTCTTTTTTTCCAGATGAATCGCCATGCAAATGATGAACACAGGAATCAGGATTCCCATGGTCACCAGCAGGATTACAGCACCGCCGGGCCAATTCGCGAGTTTGAAAAGGATACCTAAATCCAATAATACAAAGGTGATTGCTCCCCAAATACAAAGAAAACGGTTCATAGGAATATGTTTTAAATGACGGATTTTAAACATTATTTTTCAAAACCCTCAAAATTCGTCCCCACCAAGTCAATCTCCAACCGCGAGCCGTCGATGTTGGCGTTGTCCATTTTCACAAAACCGTAGGTATCGTTATAGTATGCGGTGAGGCAAGTGGTTCCGATGCGGCTCTTGGCCACGGCCACCACCTTCACGCACGAAAGCGTGCCCATGGGCGTGCCCACTTCGCAATCCGTATCGGTAATTTTGTATCTGTACTTGTTGACGATGACGCCCGTCCAAGTCTTCCAACGCTCGTCGCCCCATTGACTGCCGATGGAGAGCCGCCATTTCCAAGTTTTACTTTTTTTGACAGGGTATTGGATATACGGAAATGGATTGAGTTCGAGGATGCGAAACAGGCAAGATCTGTTAGGATGCATCCACAAATTCCGTTCGTTTTCCACAATGCCGGACATTTCCAAGGGCAATCTTGATGTCTGCCCATCCAAGAAAAAGTAAAACTCCTCCACGGTTTGGTTGTAATCTTTAGGGAATCCTTCACCCTTGCAGGCGACTTTCAACAGGTAGCGGTTGATGCAGGAATCGGAGGCGTCAAAAACATCCGAGAAGGAAAATCCCGGACGATAGTAGGTGTAATAAGAGGTGTCGCCATTTTCCGTGAGTTCATACCCTTGATGAGGAACACGTTCATACCTCATATAGCGTTCCTTGCCCTGTGGGTCGAAATAGTGGAACTCGAAGGTGAACTCCCTGTCGGCCTGATAAATCTTATTGTCCTCGGTATAGCGGCAGGGGTTCGAGGTGTCATTTCGCACCTCAAACCAAATGCCACCGCCGCTTTGTGAGTATTGGGTGAGTTGGGATTGGGCAGATGCTGTAAACCCCAGCAGAATTGCTGTCAGGATGAAAATCAGTTGTTTCATAAATATAGTTTGGGTTGTTCACTCATACTCCACAATCCTTGTTTTCAAATCTTCAATATCCACCGGACAGAGTCCCATTGCCTCCCGGCGTTCATTCAGGTGGTCTATATCTTCAATCGGCTGTGATTTCCCACTTCGATAAATCTGACAGCCATATCGTTGCGGCAGTTTCTTTCTAATTAGACTGCGGTCCATCAGATATGCCATCTTGTCACGGGGCACCTCCCCGGTTTCCATCAATGGAATAAATCTTTCGATAAGAGAATCTTGCAGTTCTGAATCGATATGCATCATAATGATATAGGCACTATAAAATCCCTCATATCCCACATTCCGGAACGTGGGCAACCCCTGTTCTTTGATGAGCGTTTCCAATTTGAGGGTGTTGACAGAATCCATCGCCGCCATAAGGGCTCTCATGGAGTCCCGAACCGTTATATCGGTTGCATGAATGAACTTATATCGCACCGCAGAATCCGCAATTTGAATTTTCCTTAGCGTGTCGATGTACCACTGGTTTTTATGCCCGTAGATATGAGCCAAGGAATCACATTCCGCCCACCAATCTTTCTTTTTGTATGAATTGAAAATGGGATTGACCAAGAATCCGATGTCGAAGCATTTATATTTCGTGAGGGCGAGCAGGGTCTGGTGTACCGAATTGGTGTCGCTGCACCTTGCCGCCGCCACACAGAAATTCCTCATATCCGCGTAATCCACGATCTGTCCATACACTTGGAGCATTTGCTGATAATGGTTTAATGCCGCTTCATAGTCATCTTGTTCAAAAGCGCGCTGCGCCTGAAATTGCAGGGAGCAGTATGCTCTCCATTCTTCCAAGTTCCCGACACTAATATGGTTTTCCGATTGGCATTCACTTGAATTGGTATAAAAAAATGTGTGCTTCCTACTTATTTTTTTTATTGTGGTCGTGGTTGTATAAAAAACAAACGGATATTTTCTTTCCGAATCCATATACCTCGCAAAAAGCTGCAATTCTGAATATGATGGCAAGCCAATCAAATTGCGTCGGGCATCCACACGCTTTACTTTGGCAGGGGTGTTTGCTTCCCAATAATTCAGCAGTGTGTCTTTGGGGGACATGTATAGCAACTTTGAAGCATATTCTTCCGGAGACATTCTGCCTTGCAGAACCATTTCATATTGAAATGCGACAAATGCACTATCAGTAAAATGATGATAACATACAGGCGAATGTTGCGCATATTTACCTCCACTGATCCTTTCGTCCAAATAGCCATATTTCTGTATATATTCCCAAATGCATTTTTGTATTGAACTATCAACTTGCCCAACTAACAACCGTTCTCGCCAAACTCGTTTTGTTTTACATACGTATGGTGAAAAACAACTTGAATGTACTCGATTTCTCACATTTTGATCAATGCTGTTCAAAGAATCTATCAACCTCAAATATGCGGTATCAATAGAGCTAAAATATACATTTTTGTAATAAGGCATTTCCGTTTCAAGTTTTTTCCACTGAGGGTGTCCTGCCCATTTTTTGAATGGTTCGCGTACCGCAAGTTTGTCAAGAATCAAGCCACGCTCCATGAATATGGGCAAGTAGGTAAAAAGGAAACTTGTGTCTTCCACAATGGCAGCGCAGGTAAGCGAGTTGTTCAGTTCTTTATTCAGTATGTAATCAACTGTTTGAAATGCATTTTTATACTCTTTTAATGCATTGGAATAGTCTCCTTGCCAAATTAATACCTCTGCAAGATGTACTGCTTGGTAATAATTTTGAAAAGATTGCGCAGTAGCATGCTTTGCCTGCATACAATTCATCAAAATAAGCAATGAATAAAGTAGCGTTTTTTTCATTCTTTTTTTGTAAAACTCATGTTGTTATTCATATTGTTTTTTATTTCGTTTCAAAAATCAGGTCGTAGGGAATAGCGCCAAAATAATCGATGGCATCTCCAAAGAATTCCGACACACGGAATCCATATTTTGTATTGGGCTTTAGCGCCTCTTTCAAAGGAATAACGTACGAATATTCATTTTCCCAATGAATATCTTCCCATTTTCCGGGAATTAAAGTTGCTGTTGTGTCTTTGACCTTTTGAACAGATGTATTTAATTGCATTGGCTTGGAAAAAAGTATCACTACTTTTTTCAGTGTAGTGTCCACAATGGAATTACAGGCAGGATAGGTGGCTACAACTATTGGCCGGAAGCGACTGTGTTTTGGTAAATAATAGTTTTCCATTAATCCGACAGTCTGTTCCAGAAAAAGCTTCAGTTGCGGCACAAAGTCCTCAAAATGGGGATATAGCTCTCTACTGGTCTCAAAAATGTTCAGGTAATGCAGCATTTCACCAAACCAGATAAAACCCTTGTACTCTTCCGTGGTTATACAATCATACAATAGGCTGTCGGTGAAAGTTTTGTGAGACAAATAATAGGAATACTCACACAGACGGTTAAAGCCTTCATACGTTATGGCGGAAGGATCTCCGTAATATTCTTCGGAAAGCCATTTTCCCACAAAGGTGTACAGTGTGTCACAAACATTTTTTAAATCATTTTCATATTTCTTGCAAATCGGGTTGTTGTAATTGTGGCATATCTCGTGTATCAACGTTTTGAATGTATTGTAATGAAAGTGGGGGATGTTCAATGAATCCGTAAAGATTCCAGAAATCGCACAATTATGATGCTCTCTCCCGTCACGATCAATCCTATTGACTGAAAAATTAAAATAACCGTTTGTTGGAATCAACCAGATGTTATCCATCTCGTAAGGCTTTCCGAAAAAATCATAAAACCAGCTTGTGTCAATTTGCCCTGCAATATCTTCAAAAGATTTTTCTATTGATGAATAAAAATCAGCGTGAGCAGTATAAAATTTGTGGAATTTACTGTCTTTGTAAAACTTGTTGAGCAATCGCAAATATTCGTTCGATTCCGCTTTCGTCCACTTTTTGCTGTCAGGAAGGGTGTCATACAATTCGAATGTGGTGGTCCATTCATCGGTCCACACAATTCCGTTCTTTGTTATCTTTATATCTCCGGCGAAAAAAGCAGGAAGCGATATATCCAAAACGGATTTCGAATACATGGTTTTCTTGACAAATGCTATAAGTTCGTGATTCTTAAATCCTGAAAAATAGTCGTCAATGTCTTTAATATAATTCGCTGGGTTGGAATGGACAAAAGCCACATCATCGGTCAGTCGGAACACGATGCTGGTCAGCTCGAAGCGTTCGTCCACACTGACTTGCGGCTGGCAGAATGAGAGATTGAATGCCAAAAGCAGGGAAATGGAAAGGAGGAGGTGTTTCATAGGGGTATGGTTTTAGGGGTTAATAATGTAACGGGGGTATTTCCCCTTCTTGGAAAGAAGGGGAATTATTACGCGCTGGAAACCTTCTACTTTTTACCTTCTACTTTTTCTTTCTCCACCTTGCAGGCAATCACCCTGAAGCCGATGAGCGAAGAGGGGGCGTCGTAGTGCTTTTCGCTGTCGATACGGATGTCGAAGCCGGGGTCGAAGAAGCTGCCGCCGAATGCGACACCGCACTCATAGACCATCTCCGCCACGTTGCCGCACATGTTGAACAGACCGAGGCCGTTGGGGTGATGCGACCATATAGGGGTGGGACTATAGAAATATGTCGAAGACAGTATTTTCGAATTGTTGACGATTTCTCTGTTGGAATCTAAAAGCGATAAATGTCCGTCTTTCATGGTAATGCGTTCATCGCCGACCTTCAGATAAGTGTATAAAGATTCTCCGTTTTTATTGGTAAGAAAGGGAGATTCCATAGAGTAGGGAAAGGGACACTCGTAAGATAGTGGTGGTCTCCCGCTGCGGGCGGCGTGTTTCCATTGCACCTCCGAGGGCAGGGTGTATATCCATTCGCCACTGCCCGCTTTCTCCGTCAGCCATTGGCAAAACAGCATCGCACCCTCATAGCTGATGCACGACACGGGATGCTGTCCGAATGAGGGGAGGGTAAAGTAAGTGGTTGGAAGATAGGGCATGGCCCGCGAGGTATCTATCCGTGCCGCCTCGTAGTCGGCCTGCCGCCCCTGCGCCTTAAGGTCGTCAAGAAAGAGGTTGTACGATGCGATGCTCACCTCTGTAGCCAGCATTCTGAATGATGCGATGGTCACTGTCAGCGAGTCGTTCCCGTTGCTGTCGCGAATCGTGTAGTGCGTTGCGGGTACATCCACGAAACTTCCCACAAGCTGTTTCTCTTTCTTTACATCCGCTTTTGCGCGCTTGGGCTGTGCGGTGGCTGCAAACACCAGCAACATTGCCACCAGGCCGAAAATCATTTGTTTCATAGGGGTAAGATTTTAGGGGTTAATAATGTAACGGGGGTATTTCCCCTTTTATTTTAGAAGGGAAACTGTTCGCTGGAAACCTTCTACCTTCTACTTTTTACCTTCTATCTTTTCTGTCCCCACCCAGAGGGCGATCACGCGGAAGCCGATTTGGGGCGAGGGCTGCGTGTATTCCTTGGTGCTGTAGATGCGAATGTCGTAGCCGGGGTCGAGCCAGCTGCCGCCCACCGCAAGGTTGGGGTTGGAGACCATCTCCGCCACATTGCCGCACATATTGTACAGCCCGTACCCATTCGACCGTAGCGACTTTGCCGGATACGGGATATCGCTGCCAATAAAGTCGGTACGCATTGTGCCGGGATGATTGTCCACAACTTGGAATCCGCTGTCCGTGCGGGCAATCCATGCATCATCAATATGCAGGTAGTGATAATAGGGGGTACCATCCCTTGCCGTCAAAAAGGGTTCGCCCATTGAGTAGGGCACACCGTCCTTCCCGCCGCTGGCTGCCCACACCCAGTGGATTTGCGACGGAAGCTCATACACCCATTCGGGATTGCCCACTTTTTCGGTAAGCCACTGGCAGAAGAGCAATGCGCCCTCGTAAGGCACAGTGACGGCCGGATAATTGTCGTATGCCGGATAATTGTCATAATACTGTCGCCCAAGCTCGCTGTGGCTTCTCGGAGTGTACCAGTTCTCGGAGCGGAAGCGCGCTTTTTCGTAGTCTTCTGTGCGCCCCTGCGCTTTCAAATCATTCAGGAAGCCGTTGTAAGCCTTGTTCGTGACTTCCGTCTCGAGCATATAAAATGCGGCCGTCTTGTACTCCACTTCAGGCCCGAGAGTGCCGTCGTCATACACATCCTGCATAGTGAAGCTGTTTTCGGGTATCCGCACGAAAGCGCCTACCAGTTCTTTTTCCTTTTTCACGTCCGCTTTGGAACGTTTGGGCTGCGCCGCCGCCGAAACCACCAGCAGCATCGCCATCAGGGTGAGAATCATTTGTTTCATAGATATAGTTTTAGGGGATGATAATGTAAAAAACGAAACGTGGGTATATTGTTTTCAAATAATCTTCACTGTATCACCACATCGGCACCGCCTGAAATTTTAACGTTGCTGAGGTTGGTTCCGTTCAAGAGGTAAACCTTTCCCTTTTTCGGGACATATACGTTGGTATTGCCTCCACCCTTCTGCGAGATGAAAGCGGTATGTGCTGTCAAACCACCCGCTTTAATGTTGCCCACACCTTCATTCTCCACAATCAGGTTGCCTGCCCTTCCTCGCACGGAAATTTCTCCGGCACCCCTATTTTTGAGAGTCAATATATTAGCATCCAACACTTTAAGCAAAATTCTCCCCACGCTCAAATTCTGTATATCCACTTTCGATGTTTTGCCTTTTGTCATCGTTTCCGTCGCCGTTATGCTGCCTGCACTTTTGTTTTTGATAGTCAAAGTGTTATAACACAGATACTGCACATCAATAGTGCCTACGCCGTTATTTTCCAGAACCAGTTCTTTCTTTGCTACCAGACAAGTGCATTTGAAGCTGCCAGTTCCATGGTTGGTGACGGTGAATGAATCCTCATTGATTTCGTAGGCGGTCACGTTGCCCAGACCTTGCAGTGTCACTTCGTTCAGATGTGGCGTGTATATCGTGACGGAAATGGGAGAGTTGGTTTCGGGATAACCCCGCTTGAGTGAGACGAGAAGGTTTTTGCCCACAACTTCAAAGCTCTTAGGGTCTATCACATCCACAACTTCCGTGAGCACATAGTCTATCACGTTGGAATCTGCCGTTATGTAGGCAACGAATTCTTTTCCCCGCGCTATGGTAACGTCAATGATGGAGGAACTGGTTAACGAGGAGAAGGGTTCCAACTTCCGTTTGTAGGCGACCTGCGCGGTCTCATACATAGTGATGTAATTGCTACGTTTGATGTTATAAAGATAGGATTGGTTTTGTGACGATGCGGCTGTGTCTTTTTGGCAGGGGCAGGGCGTTTCGGACAACGGGGGGATATCGAGGGCAGTGGTTTTTTCGGGATGGTTGGGGATGATTTCCGTCGTTGTTTTTTCCGTCATCGGTTGTTGTAGAGACGTGGTGCACCGCGTCTCTACAATTGGTATATTTCGGCACGTGGTTGTATCACCCTCCGTTTCCAACGTATCCACCACCGCACCAATCGGATCGTACGTTTCATTGGTTGACAACGGGTTCTGTTGTTCTGTTGGGACAGCGGGTTGCAGGACG
Source organism: uncultured Bacteroidales bacterium (assembly GCA_947169105.1). Lineage (GTDB taxonomy): Bacteria > Bacteroidota > Bacteroidia > Bacteroidales > WCHB1-69 > UBA1756. The sequence goes on from CAMVOL010000011.1 coordinate 43,595, forward strand.
ATGAGGGTGCCGGAAACGGTGGCAATCGCAATCCCGGTGGTGGCGGTGGCGATGGCGGGGACTTTCGCGGCGGAAAGGGCCATCCACGCGCTCGGTTTCGGAACAACGCCCCAGTTGACACCTGCCAACGGGGAGGATTGGACAGGCGCGAAAGCCAGGTGCTGGAGCTTGGCACGGCAAAGGCGGTCGATGGCGTGCGCCTTGTGGGGGATAAAGGGTAAAAGTACCATAAGAAGGGATTTTTTTCGTTTGTGGATGTTGGTTAACTTTATTTGAAGCTGGGTCCGGGCCTCCGACAAATAGCGTTTGGAACTGCGCACCCCAATCTGCAAGGTCTTGGCAATCTGTGTATGCTTTTGTTTCTCAAAGATATACAGATTAAAGACGGCCCGATGCTTGTCGGGAAGCGAGCACACGGCCTCCAGAATTTCCTGTTCGGTGAAGTCCGCCGCAGGCAAAGCCTCTTCCTCGGTCTCTGTCCCGTCGTCGCAAACTTCCATATCTTCAACCGACTGGAAATGAGGTTGTTTTCGCAGATAATCCAGTGTGGTGTTGAGGTTGATGCGCATCAGCCATGCCTCGAAACGGCCGAAGTTGTGGTACTGCTCCGACTTCTCGATGGCCTTGAGGAAGGCTTCGTGCGCGAGGTCCTCTGCCACGGAGCGGTCACCCACATAGCGGTAGCAGACACCGATCATCTTGCCGATGTTCTTCTGGTATGTTCGCGTCCAAAACTGTTGCGCCTGCATTTATTGCATTTTAATGGATGACGTGGAAACAAGAAAAAGTGCCAAATAAAAAACAAGATGTGGATACGAGAGTATTATTTCAACAGCGAAACCATTTGTTTTATTGTGCATTTTATCCCCTCACAACAGAAATGTGAACCTCTACGGCAAAAAAATTGAGGGGATAATTTTTTCAACAATTTATCAACCGCTATATTTGGGCGGTATTTTTGCATTTTACCGCCGAAATTCTACCACTTTTGGATTAAAATCTGCCACTTTTTAATTGTTTGTTTGTCAATAATTTGACCTCTTGACAAAGGGAGAATGGATGTTGTATCTTTGTAGAAAATTAATCAAACAAAATTTTCTGCTATGACAAATCAACGCAAAAATATTTTCCAAATCCCGACAACGGATTTTTCTTTCAAGAAGATTTTTGGAACCGAGCAGAACAAACGGTTCCTCATCCGCTTTCTCAACTGCTTTGTATCAAAATATACGGGCGAAATTGTGGATGTAACTTATTTGCCGACAGAACAGTATGGCATGGTTGATACGGAGAAGAAGGCGGTTTTCGACCTCCTCTGCAAAGATGCGGAGGATAGGACATTTATCATCGAAATGCAAAAAGCGTCGCAGCCGGACTATGCCGAACGGAGCATCTTCTACCTCAGTCGCGCCATCAGTGCCAGTTTGGAAAGGGGGCAGCTGAACTACCAAATTCTTCCGAGTTATTCGGTCAACATCCTTGATTTCGACTTACAGGAATACCGGAAAAAAGACCAGTTTTTCCACGCTGTTTTTCTGAAGGACCAGAACAATGAAATTCTGACGCAGAAGGTGGGGATATTTTTCATAAAATTGTGTAATTTTGCCGCCCGACAGTCCGACCTGACGGAAGAGATGCGGAACTGGCTGAATGTGCTGAAGAACATGCCCGATATGGACGAAAGTGATTATGATAAGCAGCCTGCTTTTTTTCAAGAGTTGCTGGACGAATGTAGAATCTCAAAATTGACAGCTATGGAAAAAGACAATTATCAGAAAAGTGTTTTGGAATATGAGGACGTGAAGCGTGCAGTGGAGTACGCCCGGGAGACGGCTGCTAAAGTGTTTTTCGAGAAGGGAATGGAGAAAGGAAGGGAAGAAGGCAGAGAAGAAGGCAGAGAAGAAGGTATACTCCAAATTGCTAAAAATCTATTAAAATTAGGTATTCCTGTCACTGACATTGTAAAAGCTACTGGTTTGAGTGAGGAAAAAATTCGTGAATGTGAGTAAAATTTCCATCTTGATCTTTCCCTCGAACCTTCCTTACCTCTTTCGCTATCTCTTTCATTAAGAGGTTGTTCTTCTTCACCGATTTATCGAGCTTTTCTGCTTTTTCAAGTAAGTTCCGCTTTCTTCACCAACTGCCCGCAGGCGGCGTCGATGTCCTGGCCGCGACTGCGCCGCACGTTCACCACCATGTTCTTGGATTCGAGAAAGTCGATGAACGCCCGCACGTTCGCCTCCGGGCTTTTCTGGTATTCCGTGCCCGTGGCATTGTACTCTATCAGGTTGATTTTCACTGGGAAATTCCGGCAGAAACGGTGCAGCTTCTTGGCATCCGCCACGCTGTCGTTCCAGTTCTTGAGCAACAGGTACTCAATGGTGATACGTTTGCCCGTCTTCTCGTACAGGTACGAAAGCGCCTCCTGAAGCATCTCAAACGTCTGGTGCTCGGTGACGGGCATCCGCTCCCGCCGCTTCAGCTCGTCGGCGCAGTGGAGCGAAAGGGCCACTTCGGGTTTGAAATCGTCATCTGCCAACTGCTTGATAACCTTTGCTATACCCACGGTGGAAAGGGTGATGCGGCTCGGTGACAATCCTTGCACTTTGGGCGAAGTGAGGATCTCGACGGACCTCATCACGTTGTCGTAATTGAGCAGCGGCTCGCCCATCCCCATATAGACGATGTTGGAGATGCTGAGCCCGTATAGTGCCTGCGCCTCGCGGTTCATCAGGATGTACTGGTCGAAAATTTCGGAGTAGTGGAGATTGCGGATGAAGCCCATCGTGCCGGTGGCGCAGAACTTGCACCCCATCGCACAACCCACCTGCGTGGAGATGCACGCCGTCACCCGCGTCTCGGTCGGGATGAGCACCCCCTCGATTTCGCGGCCGTCGTGCAGGCGGAAGATGAACTTGGCCGTGCCGTCGCTGCTCTGCACGCGCCGCCCGATGACGGTGTTCAGGAAGCTGAAGTTCTCCGACAGCTTCTGCCGGAGCGAGACCGGCAGGTTCGTCATCTCGTCGAAGCTGCCGGCGCCTTTCTTCCAAAGCCACTCCTCAATCTGGCCGGCACGGAACTTCTTCTCGCCGTTTTCTTCCAGAAAAAGAAGCAGTTCTTGGGTGGAAATATGTCGGATATCCTCCATTTTCGGCTATTTCATCAGTTTTTTGTAATGGATGCGGGTCGGGCCGGTGTCGCCGAGCCGTTTCTTGCGGTTCTCCTCATATTCGGAGTAGCTACCTTCAAAGAAATAGACCTGCGAATCTCCCTCGAAGGCGAGGATGTGGGTGCAGATACGGTCGAGGAACCAGCGGTCGTGGGAGATGACAACGGCGCAGCCTGCGAAGTCGTTCAAACCCTCTTCCAATGCCCGTAACGTGTTGACGTCAATGTCGTTGGTCGGCTCGTCAAGGAGCAGGACGTTGGCTTCCGACTTCAACGTAAGGGCGAGGTGCATACGGTTGCGTTCGCCGCCCGACAGCACGCCGGCTTTCTTGCCTTGGTCGGTGCCGTTGAAGTTGAAGCGCGAGACGTAAGCGCGGGAGTTGATGAGGCGGCCGCCCATCTGGATCTGCTCGTTGCCTTCGGAAATCACTTCCCACACACTCTTTTCGGGGTCGATTTCGGCGTGCTGCTGATCCACATAGCCGATTTTCACCGTCTCGCCCACCTCGAAAGTGCCGCTGTCGGGCTTTTCCATACCCATAATCAGACGGAACAGCGTGGTCTTGCCCGCACCGTTCGGCCCGATGACGCCCACAATGCCGTTCGGGGGCAGACGGAAGTTAAGGTTTTCGTACAGCAGTTTGTCGCCGTAAGCCTTTGACACATTGACGGCTTCGATGACCTTGTCGCCCAAGCGCGGACCGTTGGGGATGAAGATCTGGAGTTTCTCCTCTTTCTCCTTGATGTCCTCGTTGAGCAGGCGGTCGTAGGCGTTGAGACGGGCTTTTGACTTGGCCTGACGGGCTTTCGGGGCCATGCGCACCCACTCCAACTCCCGTTCGAGGGTCTTCATGCGCTTGGTCTCCTGTTTCTCCTCCATGGCGAGGCGGTTGGCCTTCTGTTCCAGCCACGAGGAGTAGTTGCCCTGCCACGGGATGCCTTCGCCGCGGTCGAGTTCGAGGATCCAGCCGGCCACGTTGTCGAGGAAGTAGCGGTCGTGGGTGACGGCGATGACGGTGCCTTTGTACTGGCGGAGGTGCATTTCGAGCCACTCTACCGACTCGGCGTCGAGGTGGTTGGTGGGCTCGTCGAGGAGCAGGATGTCGGGTTCGGAGAGCAGCAGGCGGCACAGCGCCACGCGGCGGCGTTCACCACCGGAGAGGTTCTTCACCGGCGTGTCGCCTTCGGGACAGCGCAGGGCGTCCATGGCGCGCTCCAGCTTGTTGTCGAGTTCCCAAGCGTCGTGCTGGTCAATCAGTTCGGTCAGTTCGCCCTGACGTTCAATGAGTTTGTTCATTTCATCGTCGCTCATCGGTTCGGCGAACTTCATGTTCACCTCCTCGTACTCCTTCAGGATGTCCACCACTTCTTGGACGCCCTGGCTGACAACGTCTTTAACGGTCAGATTGTCGTCGAGTTGCGGTTCCTGCGGCAGGTAGCCGACGCTGTAGCCGGGCGCGAAGACCACCTCCCCTTGGAAGGACTTGTCCACGCCGGCGATGATCTTCAGCAGGGTCGATTTACCGGCGCCGTTTAGACCCAGCACCCCGATTTTTGCCCCGTAATAGAAGCTGAGGTAGATATTTTTTAAAATCTGTTTTTGCGGTGGAATTGTCTTGCTGACGTTCACCATTGAGAAGATGATTTTTTTATCGTCTGCCATATCAGATTGGTTTTCAATAGGATAAATAAAATTCAGCCAGTTTTTACAAATTGGCAACGGAACGGCAAAAGTAAGAAATTTTCGTTTTGGCAGGATGATGACTTCAAAATGAAAGGATTAGCCACTTTCCCCGTCATCTTTGTCACCGCTCTGCATAAACATCTCCTCATTTTCCCGCACCGTTTCGCTGATGGCTTCGCCGTATCCGGTTAGTGCGGCGAAGGGAGCGAACTGTGCCGCACGGCTGGCCATCGGCATCTGCGGATGGTTTTTAGATACAGGATGCGGCAGGTTGATGATATCTTCGTAATGGTCGTTCATGCCTTGTGTCCTCCTATCTGCTGGTTGCGTTCCTTGGCCGTCGCGCCCTCCTCGAAATTCAGTCCCTTCAGGATGGCGTTCTTGCCATATTTTTTCTTGATTTTCAATAAAGCTTCCTGCACCTTGCGCTCTTTTTGGTTGTTTTCGAGTTCCGCTTGCTGCTTCTTGGCCTCCTCCTCGTAATCCGTGAAAAGGTCGAGCTGTTCTGCTGCCTTGGGCTGCGAAAGAGCCTGCTGCTCGCTGATGACCCGGTTAACAGTGAGGTAGATGCGCCGCACCAACAGGTCGGGATTGACTATCTGGTCGAACAGCTCAGTGATGGCATCAATCATCTGTTTGGAGGATGAGGTTGGGGCTTTCAGGTTCTTGGTGCCATGTGCGTGCTTCGGGACGGGACGGCCGTAATAGTCGGTGGTGATTTCGCCGTGGTATTTGGAGCTGTACTTCGGGTTGGTCAGGTTTTCCGCATCATACACGATGGTCAGCACCAGCTGGTCGGCCACGAGGTGATGTGCCACCATCTTCAGGGCCATCTCGTCGGCCATCTCGCGGGCCACCACCCGTGCCTTTTTGAACTCGTAGCCAGTGGATAGCACCTGCCCGTTGTTCAGACAGTTGGTTTCGGGTTTGTAGGCCTTTACCGCCGCCATTGTGCAGGGCTCCCACCCCCAGGCATGGTCGATGAGGAGTTCGGCATTCACCCCGAAAAGTTTGTATAGAAGTTCTTCGTTTTCCAAGGAGCAGCGGGCGATTTTTCCCATCGTGTCGATGCCGTAGGGTTCCAGGCGTCGCGCAATGCCGCGTCCTACGCGCCAGAAACTCGTCAGCGGCTTGTGGTCCCACAGCTGCTGGCGGTAACTCATCTCGTCGAGTTCGGCGATGCGCACGCCGTCTTGGTCGGCGGGGATATGCTTGGCCACGATGTCCATTGCAATCTTGCAGAGGTACATGTTGGTGCCGATGCCGGCGGTGGCGGTGATGCCCGTCTCCTTCAGCACGTCGCGCACCATCTTCAAGGCCAGCTCGTGCGCCGAAATCTTGTAGGTAGGCAGGTAGTTCGTCGCATCGATGAACACTTCGTCGATGGAGTAGGGGTAGATGTCCTCCGGCGCGATATATTTTAGATAGACCTGATAGACCCGGGTGCTGTATTCGATGTAGTGGGCCATGCGCGGCGGCGCCACGAGATAATCCACCTCCCAGTCGGGATGAGCCTTTAGCTCCTTGTCCAAGTGCGATTTACCGTTAAAGCGGCCGTAGGGGAGGGTGCGGCGGCGGGCGTTGTTCACCTCCCGCACCTTCTGCACCACCTCGAAAAGACGCGGCCGCCCGCCGATGCCATACGCCTTTAGCGACGGCGACACGGCCAGACAGATGGTCTTGTCTGTGCGGCTTTTGTCGGCCACCACCAAGTTGGTTGCCAATGGGTCAAGTCCCCGCTCCACGCACTCCACCGAGGCGTAGAACGACTTGAGGTCAATGGCGATATAGGTGTGGTGGGACATGTTTACGGCGTTATTTGGATAATCTGTTAAAAGTTTAGGGTTAAGGAACTAAGAAGTAGGGACGCACGGCGTGCGTCCGATTTTATGGTTATGCGCACGGCGTGCGTCCGATATTTGCGGTTATATATTCACAATTTTGCCGCCGGAGCGGACGGTGATGCGCATTTTTTCTTGCAATTTTGCCACGTCGCGGACATAGAGGGTGGAGCTCTTTTTCACGATGATTTCCGAAGAGGCCGTACCTTGAAAATCTGCGCCGGGGTCAATATAGAAGGAGGAACCGCCTTGCAGCACAATCTTTGCTTTTTCACCGAGGCGATAGACGGCGCCGCTGTCCATTACGAAGCGGCTTTTTTCAGTGATTTGGAGCGAGGTCCGCGGCTGTTGGATAAAGATGCTGCCATCCTCACAAACAAGCATAGTGGGGTCAGCAAAGTAGCCGCTTTCCGGATTCCGGTGGCTTTGGGCGGGCGTACGGTTTTGTGCAAGGGTGATGCTGTGCCCTTGCGTAAGATTCACCTGCTCATTGCCTTTTAGCACAATCTGTCCCGTCCAGCGGGCTTCATCGGTGATGTCGTAGTCGTCCCAGCGTATGTCAACCTGCCACAATCTCCCGTTGTTTAAAGGTGTCATCTCAATACTCAGTCCCGTAAGGTAAGTGGTCTTATTGTTCTTGTCGCTGTTTTGCTGAAAGCTGAGTTTTGTTTTCCCCGTACTATTTGTGTAACAGGTTTTTGTGTTGCACGTGCTGGGATTGGTACCCATATTGATTTTGCGGTGTGAGGAGAAAGCGTCTTGATTATCACCAATATAGGAGATGCTATGGGTCACCATCGCCCCGCTTTTTATCATGTTGTGCGGGGTGACTTCCCTTATGGTTGCCTCTTTTCGTACCAATTTCCCATTATCAAAAACATTGTCTATCGTATTGGACAAATCGGTGTCCTGCTCTTTTGGTACGATGAAAAGCTCCTGGTCTTGGTACCCGCAAAAGGCATTGCTGTATTTGGGCGTATAGTAGTAACCGACAGCCCCCCATTGGGTGCAGACAAAGTCCGTATCTTTTGGTAGCGGAGACTGGACGTAATCCCAGTATCCCTCATTGCTGATGACACGCAGATTGTCGCGGTTTACCCTGTCCCACACTTGACTCGCAGTTCCTTCCAGTATATCCCGGCCAATCTGGTAATATGCATAAATGCCGGAACTTCCTTTTTGCAGGCATTCCTTTTCGTTGGAATGCTGTATAAAATCCAATTTGTTATTGTGTCCTACGTCGTGAAATTCCAGCCAGATGTATTGGTTTGGCGTGATGGATCTATCCTTGTAAGGCAGACGTATGCGGATGGCATCACCGTAAGTGACGAAATCGCGCAGGACAAAGGTCTGACTTCCGTCATCTTTTGATATATCAGCATTGAGGAAATCGGTATTTTCTCTATTGCGGGCGCAGATGTAGTAGGGGGAGGAGGGGTGTTTCCAGTGCATCCGCCACCGTTCGTAGCCGTTGCAACACACCAGCCCAGTATTGGCCGCACCCATCAGTCCATAGCCGCCTTGAAGATTCATGAAGCACATCGTGCAGGCGCCGGCCCGGTTGTTGCCACCGGAAGTATGGAAATCGTTGCTGCCAAAAAGGGAATGTGCAATTTCGTGTGTGGCAACGCCAGCAGGATTAATTCCAAAGTTAGAACTTCCTACGCACTGCGCGGCACCCCTTCCGCTGAATCCTACCTTCTCATTATCTATCAGAATGTATTTGCTGTAAAAATTACCATATCCGCTCCCCACATTTACCCCGCCCAATGCATGGGAAGTGTTTCTAACATATAAAAGACTGTAATATAAATCTTTACCATTATATGTGTAATCACTGCGGCGGTTATGGCCGTAGAGGGTTGAAAGTCCGCCCGTTTCTTCAATCATCTCCAAACAAAGGGTGAGGATTTTATCCAGTGAGAAAACATTGCCTTGTCCGAATCTGCTGTACATCCGGCTTTCGAGGAGGTTTACCACCACAAAGTCTCCAATAATCTGCATTTCATCAAAGGATGACTCTCCAAACACGCGGGTAATGCTGCCGTGGGTATGTCCGGGAACATATACCGTATCCATATAGTCCAGCAAATAAGAAGGTTCTGTGCCTGGTACATTTACACCTGCCTTTGCTGGATCCGTGATTTTGTGCCAGTATGGGGAGTTCCATACGGGATCCTTTGAGGGGTTCACATCGAAGATGATGTTGGCGAAAATGTTCAGTGTCCGCATTTTGGTCGTCGGAGACAATCCACAACCGTCCCAGCTGTGCCGGACGGGCTGTCCGGCCGCAAACAAAGGCAGCAAGAGAATGATTAAGAGAAAGTATCTTCTCATGTTACAGGTTCATCATGTAGGGACGCACTGTGTGCGTCCGATTTTGCGGTTATGTAGGGACGCACGGCGCACTGCGTGCGTCCGATTGGTTGGGTGATAGAAAAAGGGCGTTTTTTTTACCTCACCACTGGGTTGTCGCCAAACGAGATCCCCACGCCCCGCGCCGTGCGGACGAGGTCGCTGGTGGGCGGTTTCACGAAGTTGGGCTCTTCGAGCGCCTTTTCGAGGGAGACGTACGAGATTTTCGGGTGGTTGTAAACGACCATGTTGCCGTATTTTTCCTCCTTGATGAGCTCCACCGCGCGGACGCCAAATTCGGTGGCGAGCACGCGGTCGTAGGCGATGGGGGTGCCGCCGCGCTGCAGGTGCCCCAGCACTGTGACGCGGATGTCGTGTTCGATGCCGAGTGCCTCCAATTCGGCCTTCAGTTTCTCGCCCACGCCGCCGAGCTTGATGTGGCGGTCGCCAGCGGCAGTCGGAGCTACGCCGGTCACCTTGCCGTCGAGGGCTTTGGCCCCTTCGGCAATCACGATGTTGCAGAACCCGTAGTCGCCGTGGTAGCGGGTAGCGATTTTTTCGGCGATGATGCGCGGATCGTACGGAATTTCGGGGATGATGCACACCTCCGCGCCGCCCGCGATGGCCGTGTTGAGGGCAATCCAGCCCGCGTCGCGCCCCATCACTTCCATAATGAAGATGCGGCTGTGGCTCGATGCCGTGGTCACCAGTTTGTCGAACGCTTCGGTGGCAATCTCTACCGCCGTCTGGAAACCAAACGTGAAGTCTGTGGAAGAGAGGTCGTTATCGATGGTTTTGGGAACGCCCACCACGTTGAATCCCTTCTGGGCAAGCCCCAGCGAGATGCGTTGTGAGCCGTCGCCGCCGATGTTGATGATGGCATCAAAGCCGAGTTCGTCGAAACGCTTCTTCATCAGGTCGGAACGGTCTTCCATCACCCAGCTGCCGTCGGCCTGACGGACGGGGAAATGGAATGGGCCGCCACGGTTGGTGGTCTTGATGATGGTGCCGCCCATCACGTGGATGCCGGCCACGTCGTTGTCGGTAAGGCGCCGGATGTCAATCTGGTCTTTCAGCAAGCCGTTGAACGACTCGATGCAGCCCCACACTTCCCAGCCGGGTTCTTGGGAGGCGCGTTTCACAATGCCGCGGATGACCGCGTTCAGTCCCGGACAGTCGCCGCCGCCGGTGGCTACTAGTATCTTCTTTCCCATAGTTTAATCTTTGTTGATGTGAACTTGCAGTTGGTTGAACGGGATTTCGATGCCGTTTTTGCCCAAAGCCTCGTAAACGCCCTGTGTGAGAGCGGAAGAGACGGGCCAGTAGTTATCGGTGGCCACCCACACGCGGAGCTGGAGGTCAACGGAGCTGGCACCCAAGCTGGTGCAGACCACAGCAGGAGCGTCGGCGCCCTCCTTGAAAACATCGGGGTGACTGGCGGCGAGGTCGAGAAGCACGCGACGGGCCTGCTCCACATCCGAGCCGTAAGCGATACCGACAGGAATATCAACACGACGTTTGTTGGCACGGGTGTAGTTGGTCAACGTGCCCGTAGCCAATTGTGTGTTTGGAACAATAATGATTTTATTATCAAGTGTTTGTAAAATTGTGCTGAAAATCTGAATTTCTTTGACCACCCCGCTGATTCCGCCTTGTTCAATGAAATCGCCCACTTTGTAGGGTTTCAGTATCAGGATGATGACACCGCCCGCAAAGTTCTGCAAGGTGCCCTGCAATGCCATACCCACGGCCAGACCGGCAGCACCCAAAATGGCGATGAAGGAGGTCATCTGAATGCCAACCATACTTGCTACCGTAATGATTAGCAGTATTTTAAGTGTAATTCCAATAAGGGATTGCAAAAACGACTGCAACGAAATGTCAAAATTCTTCTTGGCAAAAACTTTCTGCAAGAAATTGGTGAAAACCTTAATGAGTTTCCAGCCGATCCATAAAATCACCAGCGCAATAATAATGCGTGGAATGTTGTGGAACAATACGTCATGGCAAAAACTCTTCAACCCCTCCAGCATGTTGAAGCCATTTTGAATTACATTTTCTTCATTCATAGTAAATTGATATTTAGTTTGTTATAAATTTAAAAATCTCGTTTTGGATAATTTGCGTATTGGCTGCAAAGATACATTTTTTAGTTGTACCTTTGCCACCTATTTTTAGCGTATGAAAAAAATCACGTTTCTTATTGTTTCATTGATAGTTATCCTGATGACCAACGGGTATTCGCAGCGGCGTGCCGACATTGAGCTGAAGTACGATGCCATTGACACGGCCACCCGCATGGTGTGGACAGGTGCGAATTTTGCGGTGCAGTTCCCGTTCGGCAACTTGCGCGAGACCTTCAAGCTGAACATGAACATCGGAGTGGACTTCACCTACAAGACCTCCTCCAACTGGACCTATAGTCTCGATTTCAACTATCTGTTCGGGGCGAAAGTGCGCGACCAGATGGCCGTCCTCGGTCCCGATATGCTCACCTCCAACGGTGACCTTATTGACGGCAACGGACAAAAGGCAACTATCTATTTTGAAGGACGTTACTGGAATTTGAGTCTGGGATTCGGCAAGATTATCCCCTTCGACAAATGGCGCAACTCTGGTCTGTGGCTGCGTCTCAACGCCGGCTATTTCCAGCACAAAATCCGTATCAACGACCCCGACAATCAGATTCCGCAGCTGTCGGGCGATTACAAAAAAGGGTACGACCAGCGTTGCGGCGGCTTCGCCCTTACGCAGTTCATCGGTTACGTCTTCGTGCGGAAAGTGCGCGTCGCCTCCTTTTACGCAGGCATTGAAATCTCCGAAATCTGGACCAAGAGCAACCGTAACTACCAGTTTCTCCTGATGGGCAAGGACGAAACCAAGCGGTTCAGTGTCCTCATCGGACCCAAGATTGGCTGGGTAATCCCGTTGACTGAAAAACGGAAAATCCAAACCCTCTATCGTTATTAACAAACTGTAAATTAGTTTGATATGCGATTTTTTTACTCCCTTTTCATTGCGCTCTACTCGTTTGGCATTCTTATTGCTTCATTTTTTAATGAAAAAGCCAAATTATTGCAGAGTGGTAGAAGAAAAACATTTCATATTTTAGAAGAAAATTGTGAAAATAAGAAAGTTATATGGTTCCATTGTGCTTCATTAGGGGAATATGAACAGGGAAAACCGCTGATTCAAAAGCTGCGGACAAAATACAGCGACTGTACCTTCCTCGTCACCTTTTTCTCCCCTTCGGGATACGAAGTGAAGAAAAACGACAAGGACATTGACATCGCCGCTTACCTTCCCGCCGACTCGCCCCGGAACGCCCGACGGTTCATCCGCACCGTCCGACCCGTAGCCGCCTTCTTTGTGAAGTACGAATACTGGTACAACTACATGAAAGTCTTGTCGGACAGCAAAATTCCGTTCTACTATCTGTCGGCCATTTTCCGTCCCTCACAGTATTTCTTCAAGCCTTACGGACGCTGGTTCGCCCGTCAGCTGCGGACCTGCACCCACTTTTTCGTCCAGAACGAAACTTCGGCACAGCTGCTGCGAGGCATCGGGATTGACCAAGTGGCGGTCACGGGCGACACCCGCTTCGACCGGGTTTTCGCCATTGCCCAGCAACAGGCGGAACTTCCGTTTGCCGCCGATTTCAAAGGCGACAAAAAGCTCCTTGTGGCCGGCAGCAGCTGGCAACCCGATGAGTCTGTTTTGGCAGAAATCTTCCCGAAAATCAAAAACAACTATAAGTTGCTGATTGCTCCGCACGTAATTGATAAAGAGCATATTAATGCTATAAGAAATCTTTTCAACGATGAAAAAGTCATCTGCTATTCCGAAAAGGACGGCAAAAATCTGGCAGAGTATGATGTCTTCATTGTGGACACTATCGGCCTGCTGAGCAAACTGTACCGTTATGCGGATGTGGCGATGATTGGCGGTGCGTTCGCCACTGGCCTGCACAATACGTTGGAGGCCGCCGTCTTCGGAATCCCCCTCTTCTTTGGACCGGAATATGCGAAGTTCCAAGAGGCTGTCGAACTCGTGCGGCGCAAAGGGGCCTTCTCCATCTGCACCGCCGATGAAATGTCCGACCGTATCGCCCAATTTGAAAGCGACACCGAATTTTACGAGAACACCTGCCAGATCTGCAAAAATTTCGTGGCCGAAAACCTCGGATCGTGCGATAAAATAATGACGTATTTGCCAGAATTGTGATAACGTATTTTGCCGACATATTGTTGCCGTTGCCGTTGAAGGGCACGTTCACGTACCGCGTTCCGCAGGTGCTGAACGGACGGTTGGAATTTGGCGTGCGGGTGGTCGTGCCCTTTGGCAAAAACAAACTCTATTCGGGGTTGGTGACGAGGGTACATCAGATTGCTCCACAACAGGTTAATGTCAAGTATGTGCTGGAGGTTATCGATGAAAAGCCGGTGATTTCGGAACGGCAGTTTGAACTGTGGCAGTGGATGGCAGACTACTACCTCTGCACACTCGGTGAGGTGATGGCGTGTGCGATGCCGACGGCCCTCAAATTGGCAGGGGAGACGCACCTTTCCCTCCACCCCGACTTCGACGGCGACCTTTCGATGCTCAACGAAAAGGAGATTTCTGTTACCGAACAGGTGGCTTCACACCCGTCGGTTACGATTTCCGATATCGCCAAAAATTTGCAGATTCAGAAGATTCACCCGATTATCAAATCATTGGTTGAAAAGCAGATAATTGTCACTGACGAGGAAATTAGGGATGCTTACAAGCCCAAAATAGAGACGTACATCTCCTTTGCCGAACCTTATGCTTCCGACGAAAGCAAACTATATGCCCTGCTGGACGAACTGGAACACTCCAAACGGACTTCCAAGCAAGCAGAAACATTGATGGCCTTTCTGATGATGTTGCAAAAAAATGGCATTGGCAATGGTTTCAAGGGAAAGATAAGAAAATCGCAGTTAGTTGATAATGAAAAAGTTTCATCTTCTTCTTTACAGAAATTAATTGAGAAAAACATCCTTGTAATCCAAAATGTGACCATCAGTCGCTTGCAGACCTTTGATGCCATTGCAGATGCATCCTCCATCCAGCTTTCGGAGGCACAAAACACTGCTTTTGAAGATATTAAGAAACAATTTGAGGAATATTCATCGGTTTTGCTTCACGGGGTCACTGGAAGCGGTAAGACAGAAATCTATATCAAATTCATTGATGAGGTGTTGAAACAGGGCAAACAGGTGCTGTACCTTCTTCCCGAAATTGCACTTACCTCACAGATTGTCAATCGGTTGCGGAAATATTTCGGGGACAAGGTTGGGGTGTATCACTCCCGCTTCAACGAATATGAGCGGGTGGAGATTTGGGACCGCGTCTTGCAGAATGAAGGTTCGGAAGGGGCCAAGTATCAATTGATTTTGGGCGCACGCTCGGCACTGCTGCTTCCCTATCAGAATCTGGGGTTCATCATTGTGGATGAGGAGCACGACGGCTCGTACAAGCAGCTGGATCCCGCCCCGCGCTACCACGCCCGCGACTGCGCCGTAATGACTGCACAAATACACCATGCTAAAGTGCTGTTGGGAACGGCAACTCCCTCATTGGAAACGTTTTATAACGTACGTCAGAAAAAATTCGGTTACGTTCCGCTGCTGAAGCGCTACGCCCAAAGCGTGCTGCCCGACATTTGGGTGGTGGATATGGTGGAGTCGGTGCGGCAGAAGAAGGTAACGGGCATCTTCTCGCAGTTCCTGTTGGACAAGATTGCGGCGGCCCTCGAAAAGAAGGAGCAGGTGATCCTGTTCCAGAACCGCCGCGGCTTTTCGCTCCGGATGGTGTGCAATTCGTGCCAGACGTCACCCACCTGCAAGTACTGCGACGTGACCCTTACTTACCACAAAAGCAGCAACTTGCTGAAGTGCCACTATTGCGGTTACGCCATCGAAGTGCCGAAAATTTGTCCCACTTGCCATAGTGCCGACGTGGCTATGCGCGGCTTCGGGACGGAAAAAATCGAGGAGACCTTGGCCGGAATCTTTCCTGACGCTGTCATCCAGCGGATGGACTTCGACACCACCCGTTCCAAGACGGGCTACCAGAAAATTATCACCGATTTCGAGCAGCACAAAACCGATATTCTCGTTGGAACACAGATGGTTACCAAAGGTCTGGACTTCGACCGTGTCTCCGTCGTCGGGGTGCTGAATGCCGACAACCTCATCAGCTATCCCGATTTTCGGTCGTTTGAGCGGGCGTACCAGATCATGGCGCAAGTGAGTGGGCGTGCGGGGCGCAAAGAGATTCCCGGCAATGTCGTCATCCAGACCTATCAGCCGGAGCATCCCGCCCTCAAGTACGTGGTCAGCAACAACTTCTCCGAGATGTTCAACACGCAAATGGCGGAGCGGCAGCAGTTCAATTACCCGCCCGTCTGCCGTCTTATCAAACTGACACTCAAGTACAAGGAGGAGGCACTTTTGAACGAGGCTGGCCTTTTTCTCGCCGACCAGTTACGGAAAGCATTCCCGGGAATGGTACTCGGGCCGGAGTTCCCGTTGGTGTCGCGCATCCAGACCTTCTACCTTAAAGATATATGGCTCAAATTCCCGAAAGATGCGAGCCTCCGTTCCCGCAAGAAAATGCTGGAAGAAATTCTCACGCACTTCCGGACGGAGACCAAGTACAAGACGGTGCAGGTAGTGGTCAATGTGGATGCGTGATGATTAAATTGCTAATTTTCAGATAATTGTTCGTATTTTCTGAAAAAATCAAAAAAAAGGTTTTCGATTGTATTTGTTTTGAAAAAAGTTGTATTTTTGCAGCCTCATTTTTGAGAAGGTTCTTTGACCTATGCCTTGGTGGTGGAATGGTAGACACGAGGGACTTAAAATCCCTTGGGCATCGCGCCCGTGCGGGTTCAAGTCCCGCCCGAGGTACAACCAAATCCAAAAGGCATAAAGATAAGCGGAAGTAGCTCAGTTGGTAGAGCATAACCTTGCCAAGGTTAGGGTCGCGAGTTCGAGTCTCGTTTTCCGCTCCAAAATATTCCGCGGAAGTAGCTCAGTTGGTAGAGCATAACCTTGCCAAGGTTAGGGTCGCGAGTTCGAGTCTCGTTTTCCGCTCCAAAAATCACTAAAGATCAATCAATTAAGCACCTCAAAAGGGTGCTTTTTTGTTGGTGTTTACGGTTTTGCCATAAAAACTGCATTTTTTTCACAAAAATCATGTCTTTTGTCATATTTTTGAAAAAAGGCGGTTTTGTTTTTTCCTTTGCTTGAAAAATAGAAGTATCTTTGCCGCCCGCTTCACTGATTATCATTTTAAATTGTAATAATTATGAAAGATACCTTATTAAAAAGATTTTCAAGCTACATCGCCTACGCCACCACGTCGGACGAGAATTCGGAAACCTACCCCAGCACCCCCGGCCAGCTCGTGTTCGGCGACTTCCTCGTGGAAGAACTGAAACGCATCGGGCTCTCCGAAGTGAACAAGGACCAGTACGGTTATGTGACCGCAACCCTGCCGGCCAACTGCGACAAGGTGCTGCCCACCGTCGGCTTCATCGCCCACTTCGACACCGCGCCCGACATGCCCGGCATCAGCGCCCCGCGCGTCATCCCCAACTACGACGGCAAGGACATCATCCTTGATGCGGAAAGTGGCACCGCCCTCACCCTCACTGATTTCCCCGAATTGGCCGACTATACCGGTCAGACCCTGCTCGTCACCGACGGCAAGACGCTGCTCGGCGCGGACGACAAAGCCGGCATCGCCGAAATCGTCACCGCGATGGAGTACCTCCTGGCACACCCCGAGATCAAGCACGGGAAACTGCGCGTCGCCTTCACCCCCGACGAGGAAATCGGCAAGGGGGTAGCCCACTTCGACGTCAAGGGCTTCGGCTGCGACTTCGCCTACACGATGGACGGCGGCGCCATCGGCGAACTCGAGTACGAGAACTTCAATGCGGCCGGCGCCACCATCAAGGTGCAGGGCCGCAACATCCACCCCGGCTACGCCAAGGGCAAGATGGTGAACGCCCAGCTCATCGCCATGGAGTTCAATGCCCTCCTGCCGGAGTTCCAGAGACCGCAATACACTCAGGATTACGAAGGTTTCTACCTCCTCACCCGTATGGAAGGCACAGTCGAAAACGCCGTCCTCAACTACATCATCCGCGACCACGATGCGGAGAAGTTCGCCGAAAAGAAGGAGTTCATGCAGAAGGTGACGGCGTTCCTCAACCAGAAGTACGGCGACCGCGTCACCTGCGAGATCAAGGACCAGTACCGCAACATGCGGGAGATGGTGGAGCCGGTGTTCCATATCGTCACCCTCGCGGAGGAGGCGATGCGCGAAATCGGCATCACGCCCAATGTACAGCCCATCCGCGGCGGCACCGACGGCGCCAACCTCTCCTTCAAGGGGCTCCCCTGCCCCAACATCTTCGCCGGCGGCCACAACTTCCACGGGAAGTACGAATACGTGCCGCTCGAATCGATGGTGAAAGCAACGGAACTGATTACGGTGATTGCAAAAAACGTAGCTTTGTAAAAGGTAGGAGGTAGAAGGTAAAAGGTAAGAAGTAAGAGGTAAAAAGTAAGAAGTAAGAGTTTTTAGGATGGAAGGGAGTGAGAGAAACGGGTTTGAGGATTTACAGATATGGAAAGACGGGATTGATTTAACCGTTAAAACCTATTCCGTTTTAAATTCCTGTAAAGATTATGGTTTTAAAGATCAAATCCAGAGAGCCGCTGTTTCTATCCCATCAAACATTTCGGAAGGATATGAAAGACACACAAACAAAGAATTAATCAACTTCCTATACATCGCCAAAGGCTCCTGTGGAGAATATCGAACCCAGCTGAAAATTGCTTACCTTTTACACTACATCAACCACAGTCATTTCGTAAACCTCAACCAATTTGCAAAAACACTCTCCTCAAAAATCTATTCATTCATTAAATTTGTAGAAAACAAAAAAGTAGAAAGTAAAAGGTAAAAAGTAGAAGGTAGAAGGTGAGAGGGAACCTGATAAATTAGGGCATAATCGGAGCTGTCGTATCATGGTCTCCGTCATTATTCTGTTTATCGCCTGCGGGCATTTAAACGATTGAATACTATGGCAAAGCAAAAACCTAAAGACGAACTGACAACGGAAATGTACCACGAGTTCCTTGAGGACGCCGGCGTTGATGCCGGCACGAAAATGGAGACGATTTTCGATCACGGAGTGACAGAAAAAGAGGTCATCGCGCTGTGCGGACTGAAAAAGGACAGGCAATAGTTCCTTGATTGGGGACTTGATCAGGAAGATCACTACGCCTGCATTTACAGGCTTTACCTCATGCGCGGTGACAAGGAAAAGGCCATGGAGTATTTCAACAAGCTGCCCAACACTTTGAACAAATGGTTCTCTCTTGGAAACCATTGCTTGTCATAAGTTACTTTCCAAAGAGAATCCTGCATACCACATCAAAGTCATACCCTCTTTTCTCGCACAGTATTTTCAGCAACTTCATATCTCCTACTTCATACCTCCTACTTCATACCTTCTACCTTATACTCCACTCACTCCTAATTCCTAACCCCTTCCCCCATAAAACCACCTCACCTCCCTAGCAAACCATGACCGAGCTGATTTGTCGTTTGGCTCTCCAGTTCCAGCCGAATATCGGCGGGACCACTGTGAAGAAGCTGCTGCAGTACTATGGGAGTGCCGCCGCCATCTTTGCGGAGAAAGACCCGCTGCGGCGGTTCGGACGTGCGGTGCATTTTCCGAAACTCACGCGCGAGGCCGTGGCGGCGGCAGAGGCCGAAGCCAACTGGATGGAACGGCACAATATCAAGCTTTGCTTCTACACCGACCCCGACTTCCCGTGGCGGCTGAAGGCGTGCGTGGACTCCCCCTACCTTTTCTACTACAAAGGGGAGAACATCTTCAGCGGCCAACGGATGGTGGCGGTGGTCGGCACCCGCAGCATCTCCCCCTATGGCAAGGACATCACCCGCAAGATTGTGTCAGAGCTGGTGGAGTACGACGCCTGCATCGTGAGCGGCCTGGCCAGCGGCGTGGACACCGTAGCGCACGAACAGGCCCTCGACAGCGGCCTCAAGACCGTGGCCGTGATGGGCTGCGGACTCAGCACCATCTACCCCGACTGCAACGAACGGCTCGCCGCCCGCATCCTCGACCAAGGGAGCGCGCTGGTGTCGGAATACCCCTTCCGCACCAAACCCGACCGACAGAACTTCCCTCGCCGCAACCGCATCATCGCCGGCATGTCCGATGCCACCGTGGTGATGGAGTCGGCCGTCAAGGGCGGCAGCATCATCACCGCCTACATCGCCCACTCCTACAACCGCGACGTCCTGGCCGTACCCGGCAACGTCATGAGCCCCAACCACTCCGGCTGCCACGAGCTGATACGGAAGAACGTGGCCGCCCTTGTCACCTCCGGCCGCGACATCGCCGAGGTGATGGGCTGGGACCTAGAAGCCCCCAAAGCCGTGCAGCAGGAGCTGTTCGTGGAACTCAGTCCCGACGAGCAGGCGCTCACCGACATTATCGGCCAAAGCCCTGACATCGGCATTGACGACCTATCGGCGCAAGTGACGCAATTCACCCCTTCCAAACTGGCCGCCCTCCTCCTCCAACTGGAACTCAAAGGCGTCATCCGCTGCAACCCGGGCAAAACCTACAAATTGTCAATAAGTTGTTGATTTCAAGATGTTTGTAAATAATTTTCAATTTTCAATTTTCAATTCTCAATTATATTGTATCTTTGCACCCTCATTTTTGAATTATAAAAATTAAAATACACTCCTTATGAAATTTATCGTTTCGCGCAATGAGCTTTACAAAAACCTCAGCGCTATCAGCGGTGTGTTGAGCACCAACAACACCATGCCGATTTTGGACAACTTCCTGTTCACCATTTCCGGCAATACCCTGACCGTCACAGCTTCCGACCTCGACTGCACCATGTGCGCCGAAATCGAATTGAGCAATGTGGACGGCGAAGGTTCCATCGCGGTTCCTTCCAAAAACCTGCTTGACACGCTGAAGCTGATCCCGGAAATTCCGATTGTCTTCTCCACTATTGAAGATGGCGACAAAGTGTCTCTCCGCTATACTGCCGCCGAAGGCAAGTACGACGACCACTGTTTCTCCGGCGAAGAGTATCCGGCAGTCAAGCCCATGGAGGATTTCCGCACTTTCGAAATTGCTGCCTCTGTCCTGCACAAGGCCATCTCCAAAACCTTGTTCGCCACTGGTACCGACGAGCTCCGTCCCAATATGATGGGTGTTTTCTGCGAGCTTAACGCTGATGACATCACCTTCGTGTCCACCGACGCCCACAAGCTCGTCCGCTTCCGCAGCACTGCCGTCAAAACGATGGATCCCACCAGCTTCATCCTGCCCAAAAAGCCCCTTCAGCAGTTGAAGAGTGTCATCGGCGGAAACAATGACAACATCAAAGTGGACTATCTCCCCGACGGAAGCCGTATTCGTTTCTCTTTCAATAATATCGTCCTTTATTCTTCTTTGAAGGAAGGCAAATATCCGAACTACCGCAACGTCATCCCGAGCAACAACGACAAGAGTTTCGTGGTGTCGCGCGATTCCTTCCTCCAGTGCATCCGCCGTGTCGGTATCTATGCCAACCAGTCCACCTACCAAATCCGTATCTCCTTGAACGACGAAATCACGACGATTGCCGCCGAAGACATCGACTACGCGAAGAAGGCGGAAGAGACCATCGTGGGCATCTACACGGGCGAAGCAATGGAAATCGGCTTCAACTCCAAATTCCTCCGCGAAATTCTGGAGAATATCGAAAGCAACGAGATCCAGATGGATCTGTCGCAGCCGAACCGTGCCGCACTCATCTACCCCGCCGACCAGAAAGACACCGACGAGGAGAACCTGCTGATGCTCATCATGCCGGTAATGCTGAACAACTAACCTTCGGGGTTTACGATAAAAAAAGCGGCACTAACAAGGTGCCGCTTTTTTTATTCCTTTGCTTCTTCCTCTTTTGGATTCCCTTTGTGCCTGTTCGCCATTTCCCGCCCGATCCGCGCCATTTCCTTCCGCAACGGACTGGGTTCCAGAACTTCCATTCGCTCGCCCATCGTTAGCAATTCCTGAATGAAGTCGTAAGTGGGGCGCAGGAAGTAACTGAAAATGGTGTATTGCTCCGTACGCTCCACCTCTTTCTGTGAGTGGTGCAGGGGCAACGAGCGCAGGTAGTTGGCTTGAAAAGCGTCCACTTTGAGCCGGATGAGTTGCGGCTCCTCGTCGCCCACGATAATGCCGAAGCAGCTGTTGAAAAAGCCGTCGGCATCGAAGTCGGCGGGAAGGGTAAAGTCCTCAAACTCAATGTCGATGTCCAACATTCTATCTAATGCATAGACACGCAGCGGGTTTTCGCCATACTTGCCCAAAAGGTACCAACGCCGCTTGAAATACTTGAGCGCATAAGGCTCCACGTGATACAGATTCGAGACACGACCATCCTCCGCCCAGAACGGTTTGTAGCTGAAAGTCACCATCTTGCTGTTGCGCATTGCTTCCAAAATGGCTGCCACGAACTCCTGTCCGGAGGGGTTGTCCTCCAGCAGGACGCGGTCGCGCAGGGCCGAACTCTCGCTCAGTTGGTTGCTGAGCGAGAGCGCGTCGAACACCCATCGTTTGAAGCCGGCGGCATCTTTCAGCTCACTGCGGTCGGCAATATGGTAAGTGTTGTCGCTCTTCCGGCACACAATCTGGATACCGAAAAGTTCGTAAACGTCATCCTTGTGGTTCATGAACGTGCGCCACGCATACTGCGTGCCTTTGGAGAGGAGGATGTTGCTCTCCCATTTCTGTGCGATTTTTGCAAATGTAATTCCCTCAGAGCCAGCCTGATTGATCGTGTCAATCAGCCAGATGTACTTGCGGATAAGGTCTTTTCTCATACGGTTTGAATTTGATTTTGCAAAAATAGGGAATTACTATGAAATTTCGTGGCATAATTTGCGTCGTGTAGAGACGGGGCACGCCCCGTCTCTATAAATTTTTACACACGTGCACCGCGTCTCTACGATTATGCCACGTATTTTATTTTACGCATTTTGCGTTACGCATTTTGCGTAATTAAAGAAAATTGTGTATTTTTGCAGCCGCTATAAAACGAACCATTATGGATAACCCTTTCATTACCAAATCGTACGAAACCAAAGAATTGTTCTGTGACAGGGAAGATGAACTTCAGCAGCTGCTTCAAAATGTCACCGGACACACCGACACCACCCTTATCTCCCAAAGACGTATCGGCAAAACAGGACTGATACTACGGCTGTTTGACGAGCTGTCGGTCACGCATCCCGATATCCAGACCATCTATATGGATATTTTCGCCTCCCAAAATCTGGACGATTTCATCAAGATGATGGCGGAAGCGGCTATGCGGGCTTTCCGTCCCAAAAGTTCCATAATGGACAAACTTATGATTTTTATCAAGGCACTACGTCCGCAAATCTCATTCGACCCCATCACGGGCGAACCCCAACTGCAGATTTCCTACCAGACCACCCACGAAAAAGAGTACACCTTGCGCGGTTTATTCGAGTTTTTGGACAGCCAAAACACACCCATCGTGATGGCTATCGACGAGTTCCAGCAAATCCGCGAATATCCGGAACAGAATATGGAGGCACTGCTGCGCACCTATATCCAGCAAACAAAGAACATTACCTTCATCTTTTGCGGGAGTAAAAAACACATTATGGCCGACATTTTTACCAATGCCCGCAAACCGTTTTACTCCAGCACTGCTTTCATCACTCTTGACAAGATCCCTTTGGAGAAATACAAACCGTTCATTTTCAGCCTTTTCAGACAAAAGAATCGCAGCCTCCAACCCGAAGCGGCGGATTTTATTCTTGAATGGACCCGCCGGCATACTTTTTATACCCAGCAACTCTGTCACACAATTTATGACAATGGTGCCCCCAATATAGGACTTGACGATGTAAAAAATGCCTGTGCCCAGTTGCTACAACAAGGGGAGGCGGTGTACCTCCAATATCGCCAGATGCTGACCGAAAAACAATGGCGCTTCCTCATCGCTATCGCCAAAGAAGGCACAGTCATACAGATTACCGCCGGCGATTTTTTGAGAAAACATAAAATCGGCACCCCGTCCACCGTGCAACGCCTCGCTGATTCCTTGTGTGAAAAAGGTCTGCTGAATGCCGAGACCTCTCTCCACCACACCGAATACATGGTCAACGACGTTTTCTTCTCGCATTGGCTGGAACGGTTGTAAAAAATCCCGCGTTTCCCGCGGGACGAAAGCCTTGTTTTTTCCTAAATCCTTACGCCATTCCGCCAGCACCGCAAGGAGATGGCGGAAGCTCCATTTTCAGTTTTCCGTTTCCCTGCCGATCAGATTCACCACCACCTTCACCATTACATCCTTCTCCTCGGGGCGGCTCTCGGCTATCATCAGCGTAAGTGCCACGAGGGTGCCGTCGGCGATGCGTTTCGAGCCGTCGGGGGTGTAGAGAATCCGGTTGTTGTTGAGGAACCACAGGAACAGCGTGGCGGCGATGCGCTTGTTGCCGTCGCTGAACGAATGGTTTTTCGTGACCAAGTAGAGCAGCATCGCTGCCTTCTCCTCCACGCTGGGATATAACTCGATACCGTCAAACGTCTGGTAGATCTGCCCCATGCTGCTTTTGAAAGAGCCATCCTTCTCGTGCCCGAACAGTGCAGAGCCGCCGAACTTGTCGCGCAGCCGCCCGATTGCCTGCATGGCATTCTCGTAAGTAGCGTGAAAGTGCTCCTTTTGGGTGGTTCTGCCGATAGTCAGCCGTTCATAATCGTAGTTGTCGAGGGTGTCGAGGGCGAAGGTGTAGTCCTCCACCACGTCAAGGAGATCCCGGGTCTGATAGTTGATAGTGTCGTTGTTAGTGATCATAAGGAGTTGATTTTAAAGTAAAAACAAAATGTCACCGCAGTGTGTTTCGCGGAATGGTGCGCACGTCATTGAGTTTAGGCGATGATGGGATATGCCTTAAAGAAGTTCAGAAGGGAAATCGTCTCCTTGCGGAGTTTGGTTTTGGCGAACCGTTTTGTTTCACCGTCCGTGAGCTCACCCAATCCGTTCATTACGGTTTTTTCACTTATCCGCTCCAGCGTATCGATGCAATGCTGAAGATGTTCTTGCAGGGTCACACCCATTCTGCTCTCCACAATATTCACATTCACGGGAGTGCGTTGGTTCAGGAAAAACCAGCAATCAAACACGTCGCGTCCGGTGACTTCGTTCCGGTCAAGCAATGCACAAAGCTTATGGGCGAACATATCCGGCTTTACCAAAACTCTCATCTCAATACCCATCAAGTTCTTGATTTCGTAATGGTTGTCAAATTGACGATTGGAAATTTCCACCTTCAATTTTCGCTCTCCTTTACCATACTCAAGCACGAAAACCGGTCCGAAGAATTTTTGTGCCTCATCGTGAAGTGTGCCGTATTTCAAAAGCACATTTCTAACCTTTCCATAGACCAGCTTTTCCTTATCAGGATCCAACAAGTTAAAGTCCAAGTCCACAGAAAAGCGGGGAAGGTCATAGAAAAACATCAACGCAGTGCCACCCTTGAAGGCAAGACAATCCGACAGTTCAACATCTGAAAACAAATCTTTCAGAATTTGCAACATATAGAATTTATGCTTGTTAATATCCATAATTTCAATTATTTGAACATTTCCATAATCCGCTCTCCCAATCGTGCCGACTGATAAACAGGAAGCAATTGCATGATTTTTTTCTTATCAAGAACATTAAGGTTATCGAAATAACACTCCGAATGCAGGTACATCATATCCAGCAAAGCCCTTTCGGGGGTGGCAATACTGTAATTCTCGTGACATTCAATCCCATCCAGATTATAAAGGATTTCTTTTTTCATCTGGCTGTACCGGAAATTCATCTCACACATCTCGATTTCACGGCTCAAATAGCTGACGGAAGTAATGGTGGAGTCGTATTGAAAGATCACCCCTGCTTGTTGCAGCACATACTCCAACGAGAGATAAGAGGGAATGAAAACCAATCCGGCCAATTCCTCTGGATTTGGATTCTTTTTTGCATAAATCCCTTTCCGTGGATTCAACAGGAGTCCCCTTTTCACATAGTAATTCAACCGTTTAGTAAGCGAAACATCCCGTTTTTCATTGAGAAGCAATGCCACACTTTTGGTGTTAAAAGCCGTACGAGGCGAGGCACTTAGTGCCAGCATTAAATTTTCTCGCGAACCAGTCATACTAATAATTCGTATTTTCAGGCTGCAAAAATACAACAAAATTTCAAATGGTTCCACACCATTCCGTTTTCCATTTTCATTTTTCCATTTTCAATTTACTATGCCTCACTCTGTCATACCCGCACCTTATTTTTGCAGCCGAAAAAAAAATGAGCACGAACAGGTGTGGTTATGAGAGAAATGATTATTTTTGCGCCTCAATATGATGATAGCGTAAGCTATGGTGTGGCTGTAGAAAGAAATCGCCAAAATTCAGAGACAGAGCACGCCGTAGAGTACGTCTGTTATAGGCGTACTCTTTCTGGTTTTTCAGTGTCTCGTGGCGTTTGGCGATGCCTTTTCTACCTGAAGGGCGGAAGGGGTGCGCTGTTTTCTGTTTGGAAAATGAAAGAAATTTAATCGCATAAATTAACAGTTGCGCCCGACACGAATCAGGGTTAGAATCATGTATACTTTAAATTTCCCGAACGGCAACAGCCAAGAGTACAAAACATTGAGCGAGTTGATGAATGCGGCCCGCAAACTGGGCGGCACCGCCAAAATGGTAGGCAACAAAACGTACGTGTTTGTACCGAAGTAATCAGCAGGCGGGGAAATCCCCGCCTTGTTACATTTTTATTCACAAAATCAGAAAATGAAAAAGAAGAAAGGAGACGGCACCACGAATTGGAGCCACAAGCATGACTTTCCGATTGATGAGGGGTGGAACACCAAGAACACTTTAGCCCGTCTGATTGCCCCACGTCTCGTCACGTTCCGGGATTTGGACAAGCACGGACATCCTGACGGTTTTAAGGATATACGCGAGTGGAACGCCGCCATCCAGAAGATGATTGACGCCTTCGAGCTGATGAAATACGCACATTGTCTCTCGGAAGAGGAGGACAAAATCTTTTCGGAAGGTATCGCCTTGTTCTGCAAATACTTCAGAAATTTGTGGGATTGAATCCCTGCGTCTCCATCCCCTCGTGCCCGCCGCCTTCCGCGAGTTATTGCGGGAGATGCGGTGGGCTTTCGGCTATCCGCTGACGGAGAGCGTGGGGTAAGGTTTTGTGGAAAGGGTTGGATGAAAGGGTGAAATGTTGTAATTTTGCGGCGGAGAACAGAAAAAGTAAAATATTTTCTTTCTTCTGTTTCGCAAAATCAAAAAAAATGTATTTTTGCGAAATAGAAACACTCTAACCGTTGATTATAATGAAGTTAATAGAAAGACCCACTTATCTGGAACGCATACAGCGAGTAAAAGGGACCCCCGACATCAAAGTGATTACGGGTGTGCGACGTTGCGGCAAATCAAAACTGATGGAGGAATTTGCCAAAAGCATACAGGTTTCTGAGACTAATGCAAATATCATTCACATCAATTTCAACCTGCTGGAGTTTGAACCGTTGCTGGAATACCACAAATTACATCAGTATGTGGAGGATGCCTATCAAAACGGCAAACACAATTACGTGCTGATTGACGAAATTCAGATGTGTGATT
The DNA here is from genome assembly GCA_947169105.1 of uncultured Bacteroidales bacterium. Taxonomy (GTDB): domain Bacteria; phylum Bacteroidota; class Bacteroidia; order Bacteroidales; family WCHB1-69; genus UBA1756. The sequence goes on from CAMVOL010000011.1 coordinate 70,449, forward strand.
CTTTCGAGAAAGCAATCAACAGCTTGCACGCCACAGAAAAATACGACATTTATCTAACCGGTTCCAATGCGTTCCTGTTGAGCAGCGATCTCGCCACATTATTCACTGGCAGAACCTTTGAAATAAAAGCATTTCCATTTTCTTTCCAAGAGTATCTGCAATATTTCGAATATGAGGACATTGAGAAAGCATTTTCGCTGTACACGGAAGAGGGAGGTATGGCAGGGTCCTATCTTTATTCAACTTCAAAGGAAAAGTATAGCTACATCAACGACGAAGTATTCAATGCGCTTATCGTTAGAGACATCATTGCCAAATACCAAATCCGAAATATTCCACTGCTGCATCGTCTTATAGATTATATGATGGACAATATTGGCAACATTACCTCTATTAGAAATATTGCCAACACATTGATGTCGAACAAGATAAGTACCAATGACAAAACGGTAGGCACTTATATTGACTATCTTTGTAAGGCATTTGCGTTTTACAGAATCCGCAGATATGACATTGCAGGGAAACGCTATCTGACCAATGACGACAAGTATTACCTCGCCGACCACTCCTTCAGATATGCCCGCTTGGGTATGAAGAACCTTGACCGAGGACGGATACTGGAGAACATCGTTGCCATTGAACTGCTCCGACGGGGGTATGAGGTATATGTGGGCGTTATGCGCAACAGTGAGATAGATTTTGTGGCTATGAAACAGCATGAGAAAGTGTATTTTCAAGTGGCGGACGACATTTCAGACCCCGAGACTTTCAAAAGGGAAACTGATTCATTGCTGAAAATCAGGGATGCTTATCCAAAAGTTCTGATTGCCCACACTCGACAGCCTAATTTCACGTACGAGGGTATTCTCGTTTGCAACATCGCGGACTGGCTTCGAAACGAAATAAGTTGATCTGTAGCGGGGAGTGTGGGGTGAAAGGTTTTGTGGAAAGGGTTAGAGAGTTAATGCCTAAATAAGGTTGACCAGTTGTCTCTTATTATTGATGATATTTTCG
>CAMVOL010000012.1 GCA_947169105.1 uncultured Bacteroidales bacterium
TGTATATGCCGTCGGCTGTCCTCCGACCACTACATAGAGGGTGCTGCCTGCCGTCGGGTTATTTAATGTTCCTTTGGAATAGCCGCCATAACCGCCAGAGTAGCTACTACTATAGGAGCCGCCTTGTGCCCCCCACACTTCCAGCTGTAGCGCGGTGGCACCTTCCGGAACGGTATAGGACTGCACGCCGTCGGTAGTATAGCTGAATGTCTGTGAGGGGGAGCTTGTCCCTGGCACTCTTTTCTCCAGACGGCAATAGATAGTCGGGTTTGTACCATTGGTTGTTGGATAGCTGAGTGTGTTATTGTTCGTTCCCGACACTCCGCTTGTGATTTCGGAAGTGCAGGCGGAATTTGAGTACCAGTAGAATGCGTATCCCGAAGGCATGGAGCCGGAGATACTTGCAGTAAGAACGGCATCCGCTATACCGCATTGTGGCATAGGAGTGGCCTGTGTGAGGGTGGGGGTCGGTACAACCACATTGACAGTGTAGGTCTTCGTGGCGCTGCAATAGTTCCCATTGGCCGCGACCGTGGCTGTAATGACGGCGCTTCCCACATTCACGCCGGTTATCACACCGGTTGATGCATTGACTGTTGCCACAGAAGTATTCGATGATGAATAGGAGACGCTTCCGGAGCCCGCTGATGGGGTTGCCGCACAGGTGACGGTGGAACCCATTGCTACGGAAGAGGGTGCGGTTGTGAACGAAAGCGTGCGGGAGGTGCAGGATAATATTGTTACATTTCTGATAAACAGGTCGTTATCACTATTGCTTTCTGTAGATTCCGCATAGAAGGCAATCATGATTTTCTTTCCTGCATACGAACTCAAGGAAATAGATTCAGTTTGTCCTAAATAACTGATACCAGAACCTGTTCCATAATTCTTTAATATTGTCCATGTAGCTCCATAGTTCTCTGAAATCAAAAGATATATTTTATCATCAGAACCATAGCTTTCTGGAACATTTGAATTTGCATAATCTGTATATGCAATTTCATATTCCAGATTCGGAACATTGGAAGAAGGCAGCAAAACCACAGGAGATATCATCCAACACTTGCGACTAGTACCCCATATATTGTTGCATGTTGCAGTTGTTTCGCCACTTGCATTTCTCCATGTCTTTGTACTCCAATTAGAAGAAGTGGTCGAAGTAAAATAATTACAATAGGAAGAAGGAGTGGTATAAAGCCCTTGCGTCTTAAGCCAAGCTGTTGTTGTGGACATGTTATCATCAAGATTGCTTACCGCAGGAATGGTTGAAATTGGCGTACTTCCCTGCGTACCCCCTGTGCAATAATATAAATTTATATATCCCAATTGATTGGAACATCCGCTATACTGTGATACAGAAACATAATAAGTACCTGCCGATGTTGCAGTAAAACTATAATATGAGTTATTAGCATAATTAGTACCTAGTCCACTGCAATCGTCGTTATAACCAACTTGTGTTGATGTACTATTAGGTCCATATACGGTAAGTTCGGGGTCACCACTTGTCACACTAGCATCATAGGCTCTTGCTGTCCAGAAATGATAAGTTGTGCCCTCAGTAGCGGTAAAACTCCAATAACCGCCCGTGTTACTACAGTTGCCAGAAGAAACTTTTAGTTGACTTGTTGGGGTTATTGTTCCCATGCTCACATTGCAATATTGCTGTCCCCATGCTCTCCCCATGGGTAGGAGGAGCATCAGGCAGAGGGCGAGGAAAGCGGCGAATTTTGCCGCGGGCTTGGTTTCAACTAGTTTACATTCAATTGAATAAGGAGTAGCAATTTTTTTCATATAATTAGAAATTAGAAATTTATAATCGGTTCGTGTGGGTTCGTAAAGTTCATAAAGTTCATCAAGTTTATCAAGTTCATAAGGTTAGAGACGATGTGCACATCGTCTGTACAATAGGGGGGTGTTAGTTTGTCAAGTTCATAAGGGTTATCAAGTTTATCAAGTTTGTCAAGTAGCAGGTAATTAGTTTTCAATTTTCCGTTTTCGATTTGTCAGTTTGTAACATCATTTCCAATTGTTCTTGTAGTTCTTCGCGTTTGGGTAGATATAATTGGTATCGGGCGGCAAAGATTTGGTTGCTGATACCATCCAATGCATATTCCATAAGAATTTCATCTTTTTTTGCTCCAAGCACTATGCCAATGGGAGGGTTGTCGTCGGGTTGGCAGATTTCTGTCTTAAAATAATTAAGGTACAAGTTCATCTGTCCGATGTCACCGTGCTTTATTTCAGCTCGTTTCAGGTCTATCAGAACATAACATTTTAATATACAATGATAAAAGACCAAGTCCACTTTGAATTTGCGACTCCCAATCTGCATGACATATTGACGGCCCAAGAAGGCGAACCCGCGTCCCAATTCAAGCAGGAACTGCTCCATGTGGGCTTTTAACGCAGCTTCTAGTTCGCTTTCCTTGTATCTCTTCTTTTGCGGCAGTCCTGTGAACTCCAAAACATACGGGTCGTGAATGAGGTCTTGTGCCGTCATCACAGGGTGTCCTTCATGAGCCAATGCCAGTACACCTTCCTTGTCTGTACTAAGTGCAACACGCTGGAACAGCGAACTTTTTATCTGCCGTTTCAACTCCCGCACTTTCCATCCTTCCCGAATAGCTTCCTTGAAATAGAATTGCATTTCCAAGGGGTCTTCGCATTTGAGCAGTTCAAAGTAGTGGCTCCACGACAATTTGTGAGACAATGTCTCACAAATTGGGAAAGCAAGGTACAATTTACGCATATAGGTGAGATTGGAACGGCTGAAACCCTTTCCACGTCTGGCAGTCAGGTCTTTCGACAGGTTTACAAGAAGCTGTTTGCCATATTGCGCCCTCGCTGCACCCTTTAGTTCAAAGTCCACAATGTACTGCCCCGTGCGCCAATTGGCCATCAGAAGTGCTGAATTGACGGCCAATATGGCACCTTCTTTGGCTCCATCCCATAATAAGGAGATTTGATCAACCAACTGCTCATAGTCAGTCGGTTGTGCCAAATCGGTTCTTGCTATTTTTATATTGTTTCCCATAAGGGCGTTTTCAAGTTTATCAAGTTTGTCGGGTACAGACGATGTGCACATCGTCTGTACAATAGGGGGTTGTTAGTTTATCAAGTTCATAAAGTTTATCAAGTTCATCAAGTTTGTCAAGTAGCAGGTAATTAGTTTTCAATTTTCAATTTTCCATTTTCCGTTTTCCATTTGTATTGCAGTTACGACGTTCCCTTTCCGCAGGATGAAGGATGCGCATCCGGCAGAGGGTTGGGACAAATAATTGGCCTGCAATGTGTTATGAAAACAAAATCGTAACATTGCACAATACAGAATAATCGTGCAATAGTATGATATTTTTTTGGAATAGGCAACTATAATATTTTTAGTACGTGACGGGATGGTTTCGAAAATTTTAGTACTTTTGCCGCCCCAAAACCAACAGATAACCGGAATGTAGAATTTAGCAGTAATCCATCAAGGAAAGGAGGTGAAAAATGGTTGACACCATTAGCTTTGGCGTGCTGAAATGGCATCATATTACGAATCCGACCGTGGAAGACATGGACTTCCTGAAAAACAACTTCCAGTTTCACCCCTTGGATATTGAAGACTGCTACAGCTTCGTGCAACGTCCGAAAATCGACGAATACGACGACTACTACTTCCTCGTGCTGCATTTCCCCCTGTTGGATACCCGCTCCAACCTCATCCGTACCGAAGAGACCAAGATTTTCTGGGGCCACGACTTCCTCATCACCGTCGGCAACTCGCACTATGTGGTGCAGGACCTGTTCAACCTCACCAAGATGGACCCCGAGGAGATGGAGGAGGACGAGCACATCGGCGGCACCAGCGACGGCATCCTCTATAATGTGCTCAACCGGATGCTGAAGGAGACCTTCCTCCTCGTGGAACGCCTCGGCACCCAGCTCGACGCCATCAATCGCGACCTGTTCAGCCGCAAGTCGGAGGCCACCATCGAACATATCTCCGTCTTCCGCAAGAATATCATCCAGCTCAACACCATGTTCAAGCCGCAAATCAAGCTTTTCAACCAGTTTGAGAACGGCGAAATCAAGGGCTACGTGGAGGATATGGAAGACTACTGGGGCAACATCCTCGACTTCTACCAGAAGATGTGGGATATGGTGGATGACTACGGCGAATTGGTGGAAGGGCTCTCCCGCACCTTCGACTCGTTGCAGGCCAACCGCACCAACGAGATCATGCGCGTGCTCACCATCATCTCCACCATCGTGCTCCCGCTGACCTTCTTCACCGGCCTCTATGGCATGAACGTGGGGCTCCCCTTCGCCGATAAGATATGGGCTTTCTGGGGACTCATCGGCGTGTGCGTGCTCACCATCATCCTGCTGCTCTTCTTCTTCAAACGGAAAAAATGGATGTGACCGGCTAATCCCCGTGGAAATTATAAAAAAATAATACGATAAAAACCCCGTAGGGGTGAAAGATATTAGCCCCATGCGTGAGCATGGGGAAAAATGAAAAATGTTTCTCCGTTCGATCCAATTAGTCAATTTCAAGAATTACGCCGAAGGCAGTTTTGAGTTTTCGGACAAGGTAAACGCCGTGGTGGGCGCCAACGGGAGCGGCAAGACCAACCTGCTAGATGCCATCCATTATATGTCGTTGTGCAAGAGTTATTTCCTGTCGCAGGACGGATATGCTGTGCGGTTTGGCGAGGAGGCGTTTGCCATCCACGGGGAGTTCCACGGCTTTGATGACGACCGCAGCCGCAAGGTGAGCTGCATCTATCGGCAGGGCGGACGGAAGACCGTGAAGTTCAACGGCAAGGACTACGAGCGGCTGAGTGACCACATCGGGCAGTTCCCGCTGATTATGGTCGCGCCGTACGACAACGACATCATCCACGAGGGGAGTGAGGTGCGGCGCCGGTTCTTCGACATGATCATCTCGCAGTTCGACCGTGAGTACCTCCACGACCTGATTTCGTACCAGAAGGTGTTGGGACAGAGGAATATACTTCTGAAGCAGTCGTGGGAGAACGGTCACCTCGATGCGGCCCTCATGCAAATCTACAACGACCAGCTCGTGCCGTACGCGGAGGCGGTCTATGAGAAGCGGCGCCGGTTCGTCGAAACCATCATCCCCGTCTTCCAGAAGTATTACGACTACCTTTCGGAAAGCCGCGAAAAAGTGGATGTCCTCTATCTTTCGTCACTGGCGGACGGCAGTTTCGCCGACCTGCTGCTGCGGAACGCCGAAACCGACTTCCGCGCCGGCCACACCACTGTGGGCATCCACAAGGACGATTACGACTTCCTGATGGACGGTCGGTCGGTGAAGCGCTTCAGTTCGCAGGGACAGCAGAAGTCCTTCGCCCTCGCCCTGAAACTGTCGCAATTCGACTATATATATAATATGAAGCGGTTGAAACCGATTCTGCTCTTGGACGACATTTTCGACAAGTTGGACGAGTCCCGCATCTCGCAACTGTTGAACCTTGTTGGCAATGAGCATTTTGGACAAGTTTTCCTGTCTGATACGGATGAAGATCGGATTGTGCGCATTTTGAACCGGCACGGGATCGCCCACAAGATTTTTCGGGTGGAGAAAGGGTAGTTTTGCGGGCGAAAGGGCAAATATTCTGCCAAAGAGGGGGATTTAGGGGCGCCGATTTTCTTTTAATCCGCAAACTTTGTTTTGAAATCTTAAAAAAAATTAAAAAATAAATCGTTGTATATCAAAAATATATGTGCAGAAATGGCGAGATTGGGGGGATTTTGGATGTATGAATGAAAAAATGTCGTATTTTTGCACGTTTTTTAAAATCAGAAATTATGGCAGAAATTATTGACGAAGTAAAAGAAATCATTGCTGAAAGATTAAGCTACGACAAGGACAAAATCAATTTGAGCACCAGTTTTACAGAAGATCTGGGCGCAGATTCCTTGGATCTCGTTGAACTGATTATGGAATTGGAGAAGAAATTCGACATCACGATTCCCGAAGACGCTTCCGAAAACATTCACACCGTCGGTGACGTGGTGAACTACATCCAGGAGCATAAGAAATAAGCATCACCAGAAATTTTCTGATGGAATTAAAACGAGTTGTCGTTACCGGTTTAGGAGCCTTAACTCCGCTGGGTAACAATGTTCCTGATTTTTGGCGTGGTCTGATTGCCGGAAAAAACGGAGTTGGATTAATAACTCATTTTAATACAGAAAGTTACAAAACAAAATTTGCTTGTGAGTTAAAGGGTTTCAATATCCTTGACTACATGGATGAAAAAAATGCGCGCAAGTTTGATCCTTGCGCGCATTATGCGTATGCTGCTGGTGTTGAGGCACTTCGGGATTCGGGCATAGACATGGCTTCCGAGAATCCTGACCGTGCCGGTGTGATTGTCGCTTCCGGCATCGGTGGTATCAAAAGCGCACAGGACGGCATTGTGGAATTTGCGCAGAACGGCGAGACTCCCCGTTTCAGTCCTTTCTTCATTTTGCGGGCTTTGGTCAATATGCCGCCCGCCATCCTCTCCATACGGCTTGGGTTGCAGGGGCCGAATTACGCCCTCTCTTCGGCGTGCGCCTCCGCCGCCAACGCCATCGTGGACGCCTGTCATCTGATCCGGCTCGGGAAGGCTGATTTCATGCTTACGGGTGGCACCGAGGCTGCCATTTTGGAAAGCGGCATCGGTGGCTTTAACGCTATGCGCGCCCTTTCCACCCGCAACGATGACTTCCAGACCGCTTCGCGCCCGCTCTCCGCAGGCCGCGACGGCTTCGTGATGGGCGAAGGTGCCGGCATCCTCGTTCTGGAGGAACTGGAACACGCCCGCGCGCGCGGCGCCAAAATCTACGGTGAAATCATTGGTGACGGTCTTTCCGCCGACGCCTACCATATTACCTCGCCCCATCCCGACGGACACGGGGCGGTCGTCGCCATGCAGAACGCCCTTGCGGACGCTGAGTTGCATCCCGAAGACATCGACTATATCAATATGCACGCCACCTCCACCCAGATGGGTGACCGCGTGGAATGCCTCGCCATCCAACAGGTGTTCGGCGAGCACGCCAACAATATGCTGTTCTCCTCCACCAAGTCGATGACCGGCCATTTGCTCGGCGCGTGCGGCGCAGTCGAGTCCATCGCAGTGGTGCTCTCCTTGCAGAACGGCATCCTTCCGCCCACCATCAACTTCATTGAAAAAGACCCCGAAATCCCCGACTGGAATTTCTGCGCCAACAAGGCGGTGAAGCGTGACATACGCTATGCCATCAACAATGCGTTCGGGTTCGGCGGGCACAATGTTTCCATCTTGTTTAAAAAATTCGAGGAGTAACGGTTTGCTACTGGGACGAAAAACATCGGAACCGTCAAGAGAACAGCAGGTGGCCAAGTATCTGCGGTCGGTTCTGCGCATCAGACCCAATAACCTCTCCTTGTATATGACCGCACTCATCCATCGGTCCGCTTCTGAGTCGATGGGAGACGGGCATTCTCTTAACAATGAACGACTTGAGTATCTGGGAGATGCCGTTCTTGATGCAGTTGTGGCGGAGTATCTTTTCAAGAAATTTCCGTTCAAGCGTGAAGGGGAGCTGACGGAAATGCGGTCAAAGTTGGTGAAACGCGAGCAGTTGGGCACTTTGGCACGGCGGATGCACCTCACCGACCTCATCGAAATACAAGCTACTGCCTATGCCAAATCCGCCGGTGGCGACGCTTTTGAGGCACTCGTCGGTGCCCTTTTCCTAGATAAGGGGTACGAGAAAACGAAGACGGTCGTCCTTCACCGGATTTTCACTGACTTTATGGACATTGATACGGTGCTTAACGAGGAGTCGAACTTCAAGAGCAAGATTCTGAACTGGGCGCAGCACAAACATAAGAAGGTGGAGTTCCGGCACGATATCGCGGAAGAGAACCGCAGGCGGCGGCTCTACCGTGTGCAGCTCCTGATTGACGACAAGGTGGTCGCCGAAGGGCTGGAATACACTGTGAAGAAGGCGGAGCAGATTGCCGCAGAGCGTGCTATCGCCAAGATTTTTCCAAAAGAAGATTGATAATCAAATAGATAGTAATTATGAAAAGAAGTCTTATCCTTGTTGTAGCTGCGGCCTTTTTGTGCCTCTTCGCCGCCTGTACCCCGCAAAGCACCCCGAGGCAGGTGGTGAAAACCTACTGGACGGACATCCAGAACGAAAAGTATTCGGAGGCAGTGGCCCTTTACTATGATATTGACGGACTTTTCTCTGAAGACGGCAGGGATCTGCTGGCCACTTTGATGAAGGTGGAGATGGCGGCCTACGGCAAAATCACCAATGTGAAAGTGCTGTCGGTAGAGAAGGCAGGGAAGGACCGTGCGGTGGTGACAGTGGAAATCACCACAGAGAATATGTCCGAACCTCGTGTGGAGACGATGGATGTGGTGAAGGCCAACGGCAAATGGTACATCGACTTCGCGATATAAAAAAAGAGGCATTTCAAATGCCTCTTTTTTTTTCTTGTGCTTTTACAGACTACTCATCCAGAGCGATGGCTTCGCACGGGCAAGCGCTTGCGCAGGCGCCGCATTCGATGCATTCATCGGGATTGATTTTGTAGATGTCACCTTCGGAGATGGCTCCGACGGGGCACTGATCCATACAAGTACCGCAAGCAGCACATTTGTCAGAAATTTTGTAAGCCATAGTTGATGTTTTTTGGTTGTTGTAAATCGGCGGCAAAAATACTACATTTTTCATTGCAAATTGCAGCCACTTTAAAAATATTGGTTTTCTCTACTATTTCGGACGCACGCAGTGCGTCCCTACATTTAAAAATATTGTATCTTTGCACCCCCGAAACCAAAAGGATGATATTTTTATAAAACAACATAAATTAATTGATTATGAGCAAGATTATTGGAATTTTCGGTCGTCAGATTCTCGACTCAAGAGGAAACCCCACCGTGGAAGTTGATGTTTATACCCAGACTGGTGCGCTTGGCCGCGCCGCCGTCCCCTCCGGCGCCTCCACCGGCGTTCACGAAGCGGTGGAACTCCGCGACGGTGACGAATCTGTGTTTTTGGGCAAAGGGGTTCTGAAGGCTGTGAACCATGTCAACAAAGATATTGCTGAAGAGATTGTGGGAATGGAAGTTACCGACCAAGCCGCTATTGATGCCCGTATGATTGAGCTGGACGGCACCCCCAACAAGGGCAATTTCGGTGCCAATGCCATCCTCGGCGTTTCCCTCGCTTGCGCCAAAGCCGCCGCACAGGAGACCGGTCAGGAACTTTATCGCTACATCGGCGGCTGCAACGGCCACATCCTGCCCGTCCCGATGATGAACATCCTCAATGGTGGCTCGCACGCCGACAATAATATTGATTTTCAGGAGTTTATGATTATGCCCGTGAGCGCCCCTACTTTTGCGGAAGCCCTCCGTATGGGTGCTGAGGTTTTCCACAACCTCAAGAAGGTGCTGAAAGCCAAAGGTTATTCCACCAACGTCGGTGACGAAGGCGGTTTCGCCCCGAACCTCGGCTCCAACGAGGAAGCCATCGAGGTGGTGCTCGAAGCCATCCAGAAGGCCGGTTACGAACCTGGCAAGGATGTCTTCATCGCCCTCGATGCTGCCGCTTCCGAATATTACGATGCCGACAAGAACATCTATAAGCTGAAATGGTCCACCGGCAAGGAATACACCCCCGCCGAGATGGCCGACTACTGGGCCGAATGGTGCGCCAAGTATCCTATCCTCTCCATCGAGGACGGTATGGCCGAAGACGACTGGGACGGCTGGAAGCTTCTCACCGACAAGATCGGCAAGACCGTCCAGCTGGTTGGCGACGACCTGTTCGTCACCAACGTGGAACGCCTGAAGATGGGTTTGGAAAAGAAGGTCGCCAACTCCATCCTCGTGAAAGTCAACCAGATCGGTACCCTTACCGAGACTATCGAAGCGGTGACCTTGGCCCACAACAACGCCTACACCGCCATCATTTCGCACCGTTCGGGCGAGACGGAAGACACCACCATCGCCGACCTTGTGGTTGCTTTGAACACCGGCATGATTAAGACCGGTTCCGCCAGCCGCACCGACCGTATCTGCAAGTACAACCAACTGCTCCGCATCGAGGAAGAGCTCGGCAACAGCGCCGTCTTCGCCGGCCCTGCCGTCTTGAAACGCTGGGGCAGATAATCCCATGACAATGGATACAAAACGTTCAGTCCTCCTGATTTTTACCGGCGGCACCATCAGCATGGGCGAATCGCCCGACAACGGCTCGTTGGCTCCGTTGGACATGGAGGCCATCCAAAAACTGATACCCGAATTGGAGATGCTGCCCGTCAGCATCTCCTCCTATTTCTTCGACCCGATGATTGACTCCTCGGATGTCGATCCGGAGTTCTGGATCAAGATTTCCCGCACCATTCAGGAGAATTACGACAGTTACGACGGTTTCGTGATTCTGCATGGCACCGACACGATGGCCTACTCCGCGTCCGCCGTCAGCTTTATGCTCCAGAACCTCACCAAGCCGGTGGTATTCACGGGGGCGCAGCTGCCGTTGGGCGTTCTGCGCAGTGATGCCAAGGAGAACCTGATGAGTGCCATCGAGGTGGCCGCCGCCTACGAGGACGACGAGCCGATTGTGCCGGAAGTCAGCATCTATTTCGAGGATTCGCTGATGCGCGGCAACCGCACCACCAAGCAGAGTACCGAGTATTTCAACGCTTTCGAGTCGTACAACTATCCGGCGTTGGCCAAGGCCGGCGTGCACATCAAGTACCGCACGCTCTATATTCACCATGATCACAGCGGCTTGCCGTTGGAAATCAACACGAAGTTCGACACCAACGTCGCCATCCTGACGCTCTTTCCGGGCATCCGGGAGACGGTGGTGCAGTCGATTTTGCAGACGCCGGGACTTCGTGCCGTGGTGTTGGAAAGCTTCGGTGCTGGCAACGCGCCCCGAGCCGAGTGGCTATTTCGCCAGCTGAAGGCCGCCACAGACAGAGGTATCATCATCGTTAATGTTTCGCAGTGCCATATCGGCACCATCGAGATGGGACGCTACGAGACGAGCCTCAACCTGCAGAAAGCCGGCGTGCAAAGCGGCTACGACATGACGCTGGAGGCCACCGTCACCAAGCTGATGCACCTGTTGGGCAACTACGACGACAACAGCGTGGTGAACAAGAAATTGCAGGATTCCATCTGCGGTGAAGTGACGTTGCCGGTGGAGTAAACTGTAATTTATTCTTTTTCAATAAAAGAATTTTGAAAGCGAAAGACGGGGTTACCAGAAATGGTAGCCCTATTTGTTTTCGGGGACTTCCGCTATCCGGTGTAGGAGGAGTATTATTTTTTTTCAACAATTTGCCAACAGCCTTTCATAGGTGCTACTTTTGCATTTTACTGCCGAAATTCTACCTCTTTTGGGATAAAAAATTCCACTTTTCAACTGCTTGTTTTTCAAAAATTTGACATCTTGACAAGGGGGGATGGATGCCGTATATTTGTAGATAATTAATCAATCAAATTATTTACAAATATGGAACAGCGAAAAAACATTTTCCAAATCCCTACGACGGATTTTTCCTTCAAGAAGATTTTCGGAACCGAGCAGAACAAACGATTCCTCATCCGCTTCCTCAACTGCTTCGTATCGAAATATACGGGCGAGATTGTGGATGTAACGTATTTGCCCACAGAACACTATGGTATGGTTGAAGCGGAGAAGAAGGCGGTTTTCGACCTTCTATGCAAAGATGCTGAGGATAGGAAGTTCATCATTGAGATGCAGAAAGCGCCGCAGCCGGACTATGCCGAACGGAGCATTTTTTATCTCAGTCGCGCCATCAGCGCCAGCTTGGCAAGGGGGCAGTTAGATTACCAAATTCTTCCGAGTTACTCGGTTAACATCCTCGATTTCGACTTGCAGGAATACCGGAAAAAGGACCAGTTTTTCCACGCTGTTTTTTTGAAAGACCAGAACAATGAAATTCTGACACAGAAGGTGGGGATGTTTTTCATAAAATTGTGTAATTTTGCCGCCCGACAGTCCGACTTGACGGAAGAGATGCGGAACTGGCTGAATGTGCTGAAGAACATGCCCGATATGGACGAAAGTGATTATGATAAGCAGCCTGCTTTTTTTCAAGAGTTGCTGGACGAATGTAGAATCTCAAAATTGACAGCTATGGAAAAAGACAATTATCAGAAGAGCGTTTTGGAATACGAGGATGTGAAACGTGCAGTAGAGTATGCAAGGGAGACGGCTGCTAAGGTATTCTTCGAGAAAGGGATGGAACAGGGAATGGAGAGAGGACGAGAGGAAGGCAGAGAAGAAGGCAGAGAAGAAGGCAGAGAAGAAGCACTTCTCCAGACGGCCAGAAACTTTCTCAAATTAGGTGTCCCTGTCTCGGATATTGTGAAAGCTACAGGATTAAGCGAAGAGCAAATCTGTTCAGCTCTATAACAGATTACTATTACAAAGGTTGAGTAAAAAACGGCGGTACAAAATTTTGTACCGCCGTTTTTTACAGCCCCAGTGATTTCCTCACCGCTGCAATCTTGGCAGAAAGTTCGTTCCGAACCTTTTCAAAATCAGCAATATTCGCAAGTGGCTCCTTGGCGCCGAAGTAGAATTTGATTTTCGGCTCCGTGCCGGAGGGGCGTACGGTGACTTTCGTGCCATCGGCGGTGAAGAACTGCAGCACGTCCGACTTCGGCAGTTTGATGGTCGTGACGGCGCCGTCGCTCGAAGTGGCGGTGCTTGCCTTGTAATCAATTACTTTGGTGACTTCCGAACCGTTGATGGCCTTCGGCGGGCAGCTGCGGAAGTCGGCCATCATCTTCTGGATTTCCGCTGCGCCCGACTGCCCCTTCTTGGTGATGGAGAGCAGTTCCTCCTTGTAGAAACCGTACTTTACGTAGAGTTCCTTCAACTGCGTGTAGAGGGTTTTGCCTTCGTCGGCGAGGCAGGCGGCGAGCTCGGCAATCATGCAGCAGGCACTGACAGCGTCTTTGTCGCGTACGAAGTCGCCGACGAGGTAGCCGTAGCTCTCCTCGCCGCCCACGATGAAGGTGTGTCCCACCTGCTCCTTGATTTTTTCGGCAATGTATTTGAAGCCCGTCAGCACGTCGAAGCATTCGACGTTGAAGGACTCGGCGATGGCCCGAATCAGTTCGGTGGTGACGATGGTCTTGACGGTGAACTCCTTGCCGGTAAGACGTCCGTTCTTCTGCCATTGCGACAGCAGGTGATAGACGAGGAGCGAGCCGGTCATATTGCCGTTGAACAGTTCCATCTCGCCGTGGTCGTTGCGGACGGCGATACCCACGCGGTCGGCGTCGGGGTCGGTGGCGAGGACGAGGTCGGCGCCAATCTCATCGGCCTTGCGGATAGCCAGCTCCATTGCCGACTTCTCCTCTGGGTTGGGCGAGGCCACGGTGGGGAAGTTGCCGTCGGGTGTGCGCTGCGACTCTAAAACAGTGACGTTGGTGAAGCCGTACATTTCGAGCGCTTTCGGCACCATCGTGATGCCTGTGCCGTGCAGCGGTGTATAGACGATATTGAGGTCGTGGTGACGGCGGATGGCCTCGGGATTCACCGAAAGAGCCAGAATCTTGTCCAAATAGACGTCATCAACGTCTTTGCCAATGATTTGGATTTTGTCGGAATTCCCTTCCCAGCGGATTTGTGACAGGGAAGTGACGGCGTTCACCTCCGCGATGATGGCCTTGTCGTGCGGAGGCACGATCTGGCCGCCATCGTCCCAGTAGGCCTTGTAGCCGTTGTACTCTTTCGGGTTGTGCGAGGCGGTCACCATCACGCCGGCCTGGCAGTGGAGATGGCGGACAGCGAACGACAGTTCGGGCGTGGGACGCAGATCCTCGAAAAGGTAGCAGTGGATGCCGTTGGCCGCCATCACTTGGGCGGTCACTTCAGCGAAAAAGCGGCTGTTGTTGCGCGAGTCGTGCGCGACAGCCACCTTCAGTTCCGTGGCGGGAAAGTTCTTTTTCATATAGTTGGCAAGCCCCTGCGTGGCGGCGGCCACCGTGTATTTGTTCATGCGGTTCGGCCCGACACCCATAATGCCGCGCAGACCGCCCGTACCAAATTCCAAAGTGCGGTAGAACGATTCGTTCAGTTCATTCTGGTCTTCCGCCATCAGGCGACGGATTTCATTCTTGGTTTCAATATCATAATTGTCATTTAACCAAGTGTTTACCATATCCATTACTTCCATACAATATTACTTTATGTGATAAATTTATTGAATAATTTTAACGTTTGAAAAACAAGCTGCAAATTTACACGAAAATTAATGTAACTTTGCACCCTTGTTTTCAAAAACGTGAAATTGTTTAAAATTATTTATATCTAATTAAAAACCAATTTTTTTATGAAAAAAGGAATCATCTTTGCCGTCATCGCGGCTTTCACTTTCTGCCTGAACGTACAGGCACAGGAGGACAAAGAGAAGAAGGAAGATGAGGGTTACAAATTCACCGTTGTGAAAGAAATCCCCATCACTTCAGTCAAGGATCAGAACCGTGCGGGCACATGCTGGTGCTATTCGGGTTTGGGTTTCATCGAAGCGGAACTCCTCCGTATGGGAAAAGGGGAGTACGACTTTTCCGAAATGTTCATTGTTTCCAACACGTACATTGACCGCGCCAAGGCAGCCGTCCGTACCCACGGTGACGTCTCCTTCTCGCAGGGCGGTTCATTCTACGATGTGATTTATGGTATGAAGACTTTCGGTCTCGTGCCCGATTCTGAGATGCCCGCAGGTGCCGCTTACGGTGACACGCTGTCCGACCACTCCGAACTTTCCGCCGTTTCCGATGCTGTTGTGAAGGCTATCGCCAGCGGCGAGCACAAGAAACTCCAGAAGGGTGCAAACGGTCCCCTTTGGCTGGAAGCCATCCGCGCCATCCACGAGGTTTATCTTGGAAAATGCCCGGAGGAATTCACCTACAACGGCAAGAAATACACTCCGAAATCTTTCTATGAATCCCTCGGTCTGAACCCCGATGATTATGTTTCCATCACCTCCTACACCCATCATCCTTTTTATGAGAAATTCGTCTTGGAGATTCAGGACAACTGGCGTTGGAGTCAGTGCTACAACCTCCCGCTGGACGAGTTTATGCAGGTTTTTGACAACGCCATCGACAATGGCTACACCATCGCTTGGGGTTCCGACGTCAGCGAGCAGGGCTTCCGCATGGGCTCGAAGAAAGGTTTCTGCGTGCTTCCCGAAACGAAGGCTTCCGCAATGGTTGGCAGCGACATGGCCCACTGGACGGGCATGAGCGCCAAGGAAATCCAGGATGAAGCTGCCAAACACCCCACTCCGCAGCGTTGGGTCACGCAGGAAGAACGCCAGGATGCATTCGACAACTGGGAAACCACCGATGACCACGGCATGTTGATCTACGGAAAGGCAAAAGATCAGAACGGCAATGAGTATTATATGGTGAAGAACAGCTGGGGTGACTATAATGTCTATCATGGAATGTTCTATGCCAGCAAGGCATTCGTCCGCTACAAAACGATGAACATCGTCGTCCACAAGGATGCGCTTCCGAAAGACATCAAGAAGAAACTCGGTATCAAATAGTACCGGTTCCGACCAGAAAAGCAGGGCGCAACAACCCTGCTTTTTTTGATTTTTTCTCCCGCAGATTGCGCTAGATTTAATTGTAAACCTATTCAATGAAGACTCTTAACAGGGAAATCCTGCGGCTCGCCATCCCGAGCATTTTGGCCAACATCACCATCCCGTTGGTGGGTATGGTGGATGTTGCTATCATCGGGCACATCTCCAACGCGTCGGCCATCGGCGGCATTGCCATCGGCACGATGCTTTTTGACTTGCTCTACTGGAATTTCGGGTTTCTGCGCATCGGTACCAGCGGCCTTACGGCGCAGGCGTTCGGGCAGGGTGACCGGACGAAGCAGGTGTCGATTTTTGCGCAGACGATGTCCATCGCCGCAGTGTCGGCATTGTTCGTGCTGGCTATACAGTGGCTGTTTGTGACGGGTGCGCTCTACTTTGTGCCCTGTTCGGAGGAGGTTGCCGACTTCGCCCGCCGCTACTTTTTTGTCCGCATCTGGGCCGCCCCCGCCACGCTGGCCCTGATGGTGTTCAAAGGATGGTTCATTGGGATGCAGGACACCGTTTCGCCGATGGTGTGCGACATTGTGGTCAATGTGGTGAATATGGTGGCGAGCTATCTGCTGGCGGTGCAGACTCCGTTGGGCATCATTGGTGTGGCGTATGGTACGGTGATCGCGCAGTATGTCGGCCTGTTTACGGCCCTTGGTCTGATGATGGCACGCTATCGGAATCTGTTTCATGACCATTGGCGGCATATCGTCCTTCGGGATGACCTCGGGCGGGTGTTTCGTCTGTCGGGCAACCTTTTCGTCCGCTCGCTGTGCTTCATGGTCGTTTATGTCGGCTTCACGGTCTTTGCCACGACTTACGGTGATGGAGAGCTGGCGGTCAGCACCATCATGATGAAGCTGTTCATGCTGTTCTCCTACTTTGTGGATGGCTTCGCCTACGCGGGTGAGGCATTGACCGGCAGGTTCATCGGGGAGGGGAGTGGCCGGCAGTTGGGGCGTGCGGTGTGGCTTCTGTTCGTCTGGGCGTTGGGCGTCGGGCTGCTCTTCACCCTCATCTATGCCGTCACGGGCGACTGGTCCATCCGCATGATGACCTCCGACCCCATGGTCATTTCCACGTCGCATCCCTACCTTGTCTGGCTGGCATTGATGCCATTGGTGAGCTGTGCGGCCTTCATGTGGGACGGCATCTATATCGGCGCGACGGCAGGCCGGCAGGTCCGTGACTGTATGATTGTGTCGGCGGTGGCATTTATGGCGGTCTATCTCGCTTTCCGCTCCCTTTGGGGCATTCAGGCGTTGTATGCGGCCTACTTTGCCCATCTGTTGGCGCGTGCGGCGTATCTTACTATTCTATGGCCGAAGGTATTCCGGCAACAGCACTTGAATTGATTTTTTCTGAAAAAAAAACGGGGAATCTCGCATCTGCGATCCCCCATTTTCAGTTTTCAGTTTTCAGTTTTCAATTTTCAATTTTCAATTTTCAATTTTCAATTATCATTTCTTAATCACCTTTCCCGTATAGACGTGTTTGTCGTTGAAGACGGAAAGGATGTATGTTCCGGATGCCAGCGACTTGACATTCAATGTGTATTCGGCCTCGCCGCCCGTAATGTGTCGGGTGAGGATGTGGTTGCCGTTGAGGTCGAACAGGGCGAGAACATAACCGCTTTCATTGTCGGGTAGGACGATGTTCACCTTTTCGGAGGCGGGGTTCGGATAGATGCCGAGTGTGCCGATGCCGTTCTCTTCGATGGAGATCGGCGCCATTGCGTCGTTGATCGGGAATTTGATGTAGTCAATGGACGCGACGCCCGAACTGCCGCCGTAGGCACCGCAATAGTATTCGAACTTCAGTGTGTGCGAACCGGCGCTGACGGGGAAAGCGGCACGGCTCCAAGAAGTGTTGCTGCTGAGGTTCTCCACCATATTGTCGTCAATATAGAAGCGGAATTCGTTGGTGCCGTATATTCCCCAACTGGTGCCTTCGGTGAAGCGGCGGTAGAAGGAGATGGTGTCGTTCTGAAGCGCGTTAATGGAAAGCGTGAGTGTGGAACTGTTGCCTGTACTCATGCCATTCTTGGAAATAGCGCAGTAACTTCCTTCAAAGACATTGGAGGTGGTGACAGACCAAGCCCTGCTGCCGGTCGTTTGCCACGGATATTTCGAGAAGTCGCCGGTCTCGAAATCCTCGACACATTGTCCGACAAATACATAGACTGTATCAGTGAAGGAGTAGGCTCCGGCGATAATGTCGTGAATGAAGGGAATGATGAAGGGCTCCTCTATGTTGCCACCGATTTGGAGGGTAAATTCTGAAACGATGTTCTCGCCGGCCGGGATGTTGCCCAGTTCGAGCTCGTCGTTGGTGATGGTGACATCGGTGCAGGCGGTGTGCAGATGGGAGCGGGTGCCGATGGCGGCGGCGTGGCCGGTGTTGCGGGTGGTGATACGCAGTGTGGCAGTCTCACCCGGATTGATGGCGCCGTTGTTGTCCCCTTGTGCTTCAACTGCTTGGGAATAGACATTGCCCAATACAGGAGCGTTGAGACGGAGACTATAGCTCGTTGTGGTGGTCTGGTTGCCATTATAGGTGGTCGTGACGGTGAAGGGCACGACGGTGCGGTCGGCGATGTCGTCGGCGATGTGGAGGGCGAAGCCGCCGGTGACAGTTTGTTCCGCGTCGCTAGCTAACGTCGCCGCAGAAATGGTATTGGTACGGATGGTCACTTGGTCGGATTCGGTGGCGATAGTGGCCGTGATGTTGTTGGCGCTCTCTACACCGAGGTTACGGAGTGTCGCATCAAGGGTGAGGTCGGCACCGTAGTCGGCCAGCTGGCCTTCCGTCGGATGGATGTTGTTGGTGATGACGTATGGACCTTCGGGCACGATGGCAATCACGGTTTTGAAATAGGGCTGGTAGTTTTGGGCGGTGATAGCCACCTCGTAGGTGTTGCCTGCCGTTGCAGGGGTGAAGGTGAGGTTGGCCGCACCATTCTCATCGGCGGTGGAAGCGGCAATCACTTCGCCGTTTTCGGTCAGTGCAACATAGGCGTAAGGTACTGCGGTAATCTGCAAGGTGGTGGCTCCGCTCACCATCGCATCGGGCACAGTGGGATTCATCACCTCCGCCTGCGAAAGCCACGGCAGGATGGACGGATCACCCATCAGGTGGTAGATTTCCCAATAATAGAGTTTGTACGAGGAATTGGAGGACTCTACGGCCAGATTGCCCCCCTGTATGATGGAACCGCCGGTTACATACCAGTCGGAGAAAGCCTCGTCGTGCGTGTGGAAAAGCCGGTCGTAGGCACCGAGGTGTGCTGCATCGTAGGTGGCACTGGCATTGATGGTAGAGCGCACGCCCACCGACCAGTAGAAGTCCTCATCCCAGATGGTGCTGTTGGAGCCACCGATGTAGGCAACCGCACCCTTCTTGGCTGTACGCAACTGCGCCTCACCGAAGCACTCGTTCTCATCGAATTTGTTGGACAGACAGCAGTTGCCGATCATGAAGCAGTAGCGGTCCACATTTTGCATGCTCGGAATCTGCGAAGTGCTGAATTCTGGATCCGACCAGCCGGTCTCGTCGCAGTGTGCCGTATAGTTGGCATAGCCCACGCCCGCCCCGATGTTAGCACGGATTTGCGCCGCTTGGCTGCTGCTGTTATATAAATAAAGATGTACATTGGAATAACCGTAGGCGGTATTGATATAGTTGTTGGAAAGGTATTTCATCTGGCCGTTAGCGTGGGTCGGACCGAAGGTCCCGTCGGTACCGGCTACCAGCACGGCATCGTCCAGATAGGTGGGATCGGGCATCGTATATTGCTCATACTGCATCACCTTTTCCAAAATGTTGGACAGGTGGGTGGAATTTTGGGCGGAAAAACGTCCGTAGTAGCAGTCAGGAAAGTGATCGCCCTCCGTCCAAGTGAAGTAATAGAGGTCGGTCTTGTGGCTTTGGCCCGAAACCCGTGCATTGAAGACCGGAATCTGGGCGATGTCGCCGACCAGAAGAACGTAGGTCGGGGCAGGATCGTCTTCTGTGGCGTTGGTGTATTGCGCTTTGAGGTAGTTGGCAATGGAGGTTGTCGTCGTACCCACCTCACTCTCGTCGGTATAGGCGATTTCCACCTTCAGCCCCTGTCGCTTCTTCCACGCGATGAATTCGTCCAGCTGGTCGCGGAACATACTATTGGCCACAATCAAATACTTGATGGGACGGCTGAAAGTGCTTTCGCGGCTGTTGGAATGGATGGGGTTGATGACCCGCGACTGGAGCCCGTTGAAGACGGCATTGCCGTGGAGATCCTTCATCTGGTAGGTGCCCGGGATATCGGCGTTTTCGAAGGTGAACTCCACCGTCACATCTTCATAGATGCGGTAGCTGTCGGTCACAGGGTTGTACTGAATGGGCGAGAAACAGACCGTGGCGATGTTGATGTTGCGCAGGATGCCGGATTTTTCCACGGTGACGAGGTTTCGGTGGTAGAGGGCATTGGTGCGGTAGGCTTCTTCATCCTTCACAAACTCCACGGGGCCGGTGTGCGACTTGGTGTAGGAGGGCTGCGCTGGAAACAGCGGGTGCCGGATGTCCAACTCCGCGGCGGAGAAGTCGCTGTAGCGGGAGGAACGGATGGTGTAGGAGACCCCGTCACAAAGCGGAATTTCTAACAGGTTGACCATTACCGGAAGTTGCGGCTTGCCTACTTCCGTGGACAAATGGTAGCCGTCCATCGTCATACGGCTGAACGCGCCGCCGTCGGTCGTCACGTCCGTCGTACTGATGTTGCCAGCGGTGTAGTGAACGACCACCTTGTCGAAGCCGTTCTCCACCACACGGTAGTTCTGTGCCGTAAGTGCACTGATACAAAAGCAGATAAAAGCTAAAAGAGCTGCTGTTTTTTTCATAAGGGGAATATTTTACTTGTGTTTAAATAATCTAAAATTTAATAATAAAATATTATTAATCAATAAGTTGTGCCAACCGTTCCACTACATACGGGCGGTCTTCCTTGTAGGTGACACCGAACCACTTGGCATCGCTTTTCAGAATTTCGATACGGGCTTTTCCGCTCTGTAAGAAGTAGTTGATGACGGTAGGAATCTGAAATTCCGATTTCGGATTGTCATTTTGTGCCGTAAGGAACTCCACAAACTGTTCGTCCAATTTTTCAAAGAATAGGGGAGTGAAGCCCCAGAAATTCATGGAGACGGGCGTGTCGGCGCTGAGGAGGGTTTCGGTACCGTCGGGGGCAGTGTTTTTGATGGTGTTGCCGTCACGTCCGATCTGCGTCATCTCTTGAATCTTCACTAACTCGCCCCGCTCGTTGGCGGTACATACGCCGCGCGATACCGTCCCGTTCTCCGAAAGCGTGTTCGCCAGTTTGTAACCCACCATCGCAAAGTGGGGCGTGCCGGCAGCCTGTTCCTTTTTCAGAAACTCCGCCATCACCATAAAGGCGTCCTTGCCGTAGAAATCATCGGCGTTGATAACCGTAAATGGTTCTTTCACAGTATTTTTTGCTACGAGGATGGCGTGCGCCGTGCCGTAGGGTTTCACCCGTTCGGGGTTCACCGAAAACCCCGTCGGCAGTACGTCCAATTCTTGAAAGACGTACTCCACGGGAATACGGTCGATGTAGCGGGAGAGGATGTGCTCGCAGAAGTCCACCTCCATGCTGCGGCGGATGACGAACACGATTTTGCCGTAACCAGCTTCTATGGCGTACTTTACGGAGTAGTCCATGATGGTCTCTCCGTTCGGACCGAGCGGGTCAAGCTGCTTCAGACCTCCGTAGCGGCTGCCCATACCGGCGGCCAGTATCAATAAAGTGGGATGGGTCATCGTTTCAGGGTTTTATTTGATTTTTTTCAATTCAGTGAGGCCGCCTTGGGTGATTAGGAACAACTTGCCCGACTTTGTGACCGCCAACTGCTGGTCGGCATAGAGCACGTAGGCGATGGTGTCCTCAATTTCCACTTCTATGTCGCTCTTGATGAGGGTCTTGTTACGGCTGAACATCAGAACGCTGTCGCGGTCGAAATTAGTAAGATGGTTCTCCGCATTCATACCGTACATAGTCACATCATTTTCTTCATAGCGGATGAAGTTGATGACCACGCTGTCGGCAAGGTCCTGTGTCATATCATCGTTGGTGACGCAGAAGGTGTGGCTGTGCAGGTAATCAGTGACACCATCCTTCGTCATTTCCACCGTAGTGCTTTGTCCGTTTTCGCTGTTAAAGTGATTGAGGATGGCTTTCTGCCCGATGAAGAAACCGGAACCGCAGAGATAGCCGACGAGGGCAATCCAAGAGATGTGTTTCAGATACCAGATGAAGTCGATTTTTTCGAGACCCATCACGGCAACGCCTGCGGCGGAACCGATGATGAGGATGCTGCCGCCCGTTCCGGCACAGTAAGCCAGGAATTCCCAGAAATAGTGGTCCATCGGGAAATTGTACATGCCCATCGCACCCGCCACCAACGGCACATTATCAATAATGGAGGACAAGACACCGATAATCATATTGATGACATAGTATTTGCTGGGTTCCTGAAGCGGGATGGTGTCCAGTTTGGTGGACAGCAGATGCAAGTGTCCGATGGTTGCTAGTGCATTGACAGCCAGTAAGATGCCGAGGAAGAAGAGGATGCTGGGCAGATCGATGCGGGAGATGACGGCAAAGATGGAGTACTGCGACTTTTCCACACCTTCGTCTTTGCGGTGGATGATTTCGGAAAGCATCCAGAGGATGCTCAGTCCGCCGAGCATGCCGACGTAGGGGGGCAGGTGGGTGATGGTCTTGAAGACGGGCACGAAGATGAGAGCGCCGACACCCACGATGAGGAACAGGTAGCTCGTCCACGGCTTTTGGTTGGCGTAGGCAGCGTCCACATGGTGCTGTTCCTGTTCAGGACGGCTCACTTCGCCTTTCAGAATGAAGGAGAGGATGATGAGCGGCACTAATAGGCAGATCAAGCTCGGCAGGAAGGTCATGATGATGATGTTGCCTGCGGACACATCGCAGGCAATCCACAGCATGATGGTGGTCACGTCACCGATGGGCGACCATGCGCCGCCGGCGTTGGCGGCCACAATCACCATACTGGCGAAGAACCAGCGGTCGTGGCGGTCGCCGATGAGTTTGCGCAGCAGCGCCACCATCACGATGGAGGTGGTCAGGTTGTCTAAAACGGCCGACATGAAAAAGGCGAGGATGGAGATGACCCACAGCAGTTTCACTTTGCTCGTAGTGGAAATTCTATCCGTTATAATGCGAAAACCTCCCTCAGTATCAATGAGTTCTACGATAGTCATCGCACCCATCAGGAAGAAGAGGATTTCGGCGATATCACCGAGGGCATGGATGAGCTGCGAATGGACCAGCCAGTCGGTGAAGGTGCTACCCGGGTTGCTCATCTGGAAGTCGCGCAGGGCGGAGGTATCGACGAGGATGCCTTGGCCGCCCGAGACGGCACAGACCCATAGCACCACACCCAGCAACAGGGCAGTGGCTGTCTTGTTGATTTTCAAAGGATGTTCCAACGCAATGACCGTATAGCCAATGAGGAACAGGACAATCATAAGAGTAAAAATGAACATAGTGCTTTGTTATTTAATGGTTTCGGTTATTTGTAATCGTTTGGAAAGCCGGTCTTTCGCCTCCTGCATCAGCCACATGGGGGTGGAAGTGGCACCGCAGATGCCGATGCTTTTCCCGTTGGGGGCAGGCAGTTGGTCAATCTGGTCCAAAGTGGTGACAAAGAAGGTGTTGGGATTGGCGTTTTTGCAAATGTTATAAAGGTAGAGTCCGTTGGAACTTTTTTCGCCCGAAACGAAGATGATGGCATCGTAGTGGCTGGCGAACTCCTGAATCTGTTTGGCCCGATTGACGACACTGAGGCAGATAGTGTCGGTATGACTGAAGAGCTGACGGTGTCCTGCGGCCGCGAATTCCTCCTCCAAGGCATGGATCAGCCGGCGGTATTCGTCAATGTTCTGCGTGGTCTGCGAAAACAGCATGGTGGGGCGGGAGGTGTCAATCTTACCGATGTCATCAAGCGAGGTGATGACGGTACCTTTGCCGTCGGTTTGGCCTAAAAGGCCTATGACTTCGGCATGCCCTTGTTTGCCGAAGATGAGGATCTGACGGTTTTCGTCTTCCTCAAAATATTGTCGGATAGTATGTTGCAAGTGCAACACCACCTTACAGGTGGCATCAATGATTTCAATGTCGTTTTCTTGGGCGATGCGGTAGGTTTCGGGCGGCTCTCCGTGAGCGCGGATGAGCACCCGCGTGTGGCGCAGCTGCCGGAACTCCTCATGGGTGATGACGCGCAGTCCCATGTCGGCAAGCCGCTGCATCTCCTCGCTGTTGTGCACGATGTCACCGAGGCAGTAGAGTGTGCCTTCCCGTTTCAGCCACTCTTCCGCCGTGCGTATGGCATTGATGACTCCTGCACAAAAGCCGGAGTTCTGGTCAATTATGATTTCTGTAATAGGTTTATTGATAATCATTTACAATTCTTACCGCATTCTAGTAAGAAGTTGCAAATATAGGCAAAAAGTTGAGTGTTTTTACTACTTTTTTTGCTTTTTATTGGACGACGGTGACAGTGCCCATATATTCCTTCGGCTCTCCTTCCATATTCTCGGTGCGGATGACATATACGTAGGAGGCGAACGGAACCAATTTCCCGTTATCCTTGCCGTTCCAACCCTGTTCGTAGTTGGTGGTTCTGAAAATGAGCCGTCCGGTGCGTTCAAAGATCATAAATTCATATTTTTCGGCATTGAAGCCGTAGCCGTAGGGCTTGAAGGTCTCGTTGATGCCGTCGCCGTTGGGGGAGAAGGCGTTCGGTACGTAGAAGTAGTAGGGGGTGGGGATGCGGATAGTCTGGCTCGTCTCGTCGGAACATCCGGATTCGGTTCCGACGGAAAGATGGATGGTATAGATACCGCTTTGGACATAATCGTGTGGTCCGTCGAATTCGTTGCTTTCTTCTCCGTCGCCGTAGTTCCACGTCCATTCGAGGTTGTCGTTCACGTTGAAGGAGCCGATATCGGTGGTATTGACGAAGTTATAAGTGCCGCCGCCATCAATGCCGAGGGACACGAGGCCGTAGTTGAAGTTAGCGTGCGGTTGCGGATATACGGAAATATAGTTGACCTGTATCAGGGAGTCGGAGCAACCGCCGGAGGTTTGCACAACCAATTTGACAGTATAGATGCCCCGTGCCTGAAGGGTCAGTGTCGGATTCATTTCTGTGGAAGTGAACACTACTACGTTCTGTTCATTAGTGACCGTCCATTCGTAGAAGAGTCCGATTTCGGTATGGGCTTGTCCGTCCACGAAGGAGCAGAGGGATTGCAGGTGGACGGTCAGTGGCGAGCATCCGGCGAGTTTGGATCCGTCAAAGTCGGCGTGCGGCATGGGTGACATTCTCACGTAGGTGGTGTCAAGGGCAGTACACGCCAACGAGTGGTCGGCATTGTAGGTGCTGATATTCAGGTAGTAGTAACCAGTGTCTGCTACAGTGACGGTAGGAGTCGTGGCTCCGTTGCTCCATGAGTAGCTGATGAGGGAGCTGAGACCGAAATAGTCGAAGCCGGGGTCAAGGGTGACGGTTTGTGTGCCGGCGCAGATGTGCAGTGAGTCAGGAAGATGCGGAGTGGGCATCTGAATCACATTCACAGGGATGTTGCGGGAGAATTCGCAGCCGTATTCGTCAACGATGGTGAATATGTAAGTGAAGTTGCCCGGTCGGGTGGCGTTGACGTAACCAGTGGTGTCAGTGGTGTAGGTGATGTCGTCGGTATCCCAATAACTGGTGTCAATGGCCACATCGTAGGTCCAGTCTCTCGGCATCAGGCGCGGGTCGAGGGTCAGCTCCCAGCTGAACACGTAACCATTGTCAATACCCCATGTGTCGCACACCTGTATCTGCCAGAGTCCGTTGAGCGGGCATCCGATGAGGTTGCTGAACGACTGGTAGGGGGTGTAGTACTGCTGGCCTTGTACGAATCCGGGCTGTCCGGGGTAGCCGATGGCCACATGGGAAGAGTCCACAGTGCTGGAACGGTCGTTTCCGATATTGCTGGAATTGTAGCAGTAGCCGTTGTTTTGCGCATAAGTGGTATTCTCGCTCCAGCAGTAGTTCCAGCCGGTGCCTGGGGGGTTGTTGGCCGGCAAACAGCCGTTGTCGGGTTCGTAGTAAATTCCGAAATAGTAGGCGTTGTTCCCGTTATGGTCGGGCATCAGCAGGGAGGAGTTTCCGTTGGGGCAGATGAGCGAGATATTGATGTCACCGATGAAAGAGTGCTCGATGTTCAGGCGCACCCCGAGGATGTCCGCAGCGGAGGTGACGGTTGCGGCGGCAGGGAAGGCGGTGAAGTTGACGGCGGAGCTGTAGCAACGTGACCCCAACTGGCTTTCACAGTTCGGTCCGTCAGGAATGAAGACGGTGGAGTCCACAGCGAGGCTGGTCCCTTGCGTGGCACCCACGTGCGACACGTAAATATTGGACTCATTGGCGTCATAACCGATATTGAAGGGGATGGGATCCCACTGGCACACATCCGGAAAAGTGGGTACGGATGCGATGGGGTCGGCAGAGGCCCGCACGCGGATGGCTACCGGTGTGTTGGAGTGGCAGTTATGACCATCCACGATGCTCATGGATACGTCTGCACCTTGTCCGTCAGTGAAGTTGTAGTCCACGGTGGTCATCCCGACACCTTGCTGGTAGGTGCCGGCAATCTCCCACTGGAAGGTGCAGTTGGCATCGGTCTGCTCATAGCTGTAATTGTTGTCGGGATATTCGCCGTGGCAGACGATATGGGCGGTCTGTCCGGGACAGACATCCAAGTAATAGTACCCGTCGTCCTCAAGGTGGGGGACAGGGGAACTTTGGTCAAAGTCAATGTTGGAGTAAATTCGTTGGCACGGTTCAGAGCAGGAGACAAGGAGCTTGAAGCCGGTGCCGCAGGAGGAGTTGGCGGCGGAAACGAAATGGAGGGTCAGTGCACCGCTTGTGTTCTGCACCGTGGCGGAAGTCGTCTGCTCCCCGATTTCGATGGCATTGCCGTTGTTCACCCAGTTGGAGGCCTGTCCGCCAATCATCAGTGACACAGTCTCATCGTTCTGGCTCTCCCCATTGTAGATGTATAGGGTATCGGTCTCGGCAATATCCATTTCTTCGAACCGGAGGGTTACCGCCCCCGAATTGGGGCGGATGGTGAACCAGTCGTCGCGTCCGGGACTATAGTTTCCGGTTCCGGCATGGTCGTATATGATTGCATTGCAGGATTGTCCGGCAGACGCGCCTCCTCCAACGTTATAGGTCGTTTGGGCATTTATGGAGAATGAAATAAGAATTGAAGCTATAAGAAGAGAGATATTTTTCATTAAAAAAAGTTTTTGGTTCTATTTTTATACTACCGATACCTTATTTTGTACAGATTGTTGCCTATAAAAGATGTTTTTTTTTTTTACGAAAATTAGTCTCATTTTTAACGGCATATTCTTGTAAAAGTTACATAAAAATTATTTGAACTCAATTTCCTTGAAACTTTCGGGGATGCGGATGGTGGTCGGTCCCGGCACGTTGAAACGGATGTTTTTCAGTTCGGCCTCCAGTTCCACGTCATCCACCTCCATTTCCACCTCGAATTTGGTAAAAAAGGGGGTGCCGTCAATCATTGTATAATCCTCATACTCAATGTCAATATCGCGCATGGTCTTCAGATCGGTCATGTCATTGTCGAGGATAACCCCTCCCGCGCCGATTTCGATGCTCTGCATCAGTGCCACCGTCCCCTGACGGTTGGTCCGCTGCGGCGCCACATAATGGAGCTTCCCATCCTCCTCCACACGGTGCAGGCTGTCGTCGAAATCCTTGAAATCCACGCCGTTCATCAGCGACTGCACCATATCGAAATCCAAAGGGAATCCGAACACCCGCCGCAGGAAGCTGTAGTCGCCGGCATAGTACTCATGCTCCAGCTTGTTGACGTAGGTGACGGAATCGGGCGTGAGCACCACCCGTGCCAGCTCGATGCCAGAACGGTTGAGGTTCAGGTAGATAATGCTGTCAATACGGTTTACGAAAAAGCATTGGAAGGCCAACTTCTCCTCCTCCTTCTCTAATGAGATTTTCATCTGATAGGAAACCCAATCGTAGGTGATCTTCGGAAAAACATCCATCTTCGATGGAATAAGGGTGCTGTCTTGCGCACGAAGAACCGGCAAATATAGCAAAACCACCGGCAGTATAACTATATATTGTAAGAAATTTCTCATTTTTTCTATAACGATATGTCTGACTATAACGCGGGAAAAAGGGGTTTATTGGAAGCGGAGGGAGATATTGTTGCTCTTTTTTCTTTTTTTTCTGAAAAAAAACATCCTGAAGTTCGGAAATAATATGCTATATTTGCAGCCGCTTTCGGAACGGGGTCGGTTCCGTCCGAAATAATCGGATAATCAATTAAAACATACAGATATGAAAAAACTTATCTCCGCACAAGAAGCCGCCGCAATGGTGAAAGACGGCATGACAATTATGGTCGGCGGTTTTCTGGCCGTCGGTTCTGCTGACAAGATTTTGGAAGAGATTGCCAAAGGGCCTGCCAAAAACCTGACCGTCATCTGCAACGATGCCGCTTACCCGGAAAGAGGCAGTGGCCGCCTGATTGCCGCTGGCAAAGTCAAAAAAATGATTCTCTCCCACATGGGTACCAACCCGCTGGCCGTCGCCGGCTTCAACGAAAAGACCCTTGAAGTCGAATTTTCACCGCAAGGCACTCTCGCTGAGAGAGTCCGTGCAGGCGGCGCAGGACTCGGCGGCGTCCTCACCCCCACTGGCATCGGCACCGTGGTGGAAGAGGGCAAGCAGAAAATCACCATCGACGGCAAGGAGTACCTCTTGGAGAAACCCCTCCACGCCGACATCGCCCTCCTTGGCGCCAACATCGCCGACGAAGCCGGCAACCTGATTTACAAGGGAACCACCCAGAATTTCAATCCAATGATGGCCACCGCTGCCGACCTCGTCATCGCCGAGGCGCAGGAAATCGTCAAAACCGGTGCCATCGCTCCCGAACAGGTGCACACGCCCGCCCTCTTCGTGGACTATCTTGTTAAAGCATAATTTGTAATGTAAATAGCTGGATAAAGGACAATTGACAAGGTTGATTGTCCTTTATTCTGTATAATGAATTAGGTATGGGGAAAATCCTGATTGTTGATGACGAACCCTCCATTCGCGAGGTCATCCGTGAAATTCTGGAATTGGAGGACTATGACGTGTGCGAAGCCGGAAACGGTATGGAAGCATTGGAAATCGCCAAGACAGAGCCAGTCTCATTGGCGCTTCTGGATGTCAAAATGCACGGCATGGACGGTTTCGAGACACTTGCCCTCCTGAAGAAGGAGTTCGATTTCCCTGTCATTATGGTGTCGGCGCATGCCACGGTGGAAAATGTGGCGGAGGCGATGAAGATGGGCGCTTACGACTTCATCACCAAACCTATTGACATGAACCGCCTGCTCATCAGCACTGGACACGCCATGGAGCGGCAACGGCTGCTGGCGCAACTGGCATCCCTGAACAAAAAAATGTGATATCCTATGGAAAGTATCTATCCGTCGCTGATTTCGCCCAAAGGCAACTTTTTCCTGATTGCCGGTCCGTGCGTAGTGGAGAACCGCGAAGTGACGTTCACCGTCGCCCGCGAAGCCGCCGCCGTGTGCCGCGATTTGGAAATCCCCTTCTTTTTCAAAGCCTCCTACCGGAAGGCCAACCGCTCGTCGCTCCACTCCTTCACTGGAATAGGGGATGAGGAGGCACTCCAAATCCTCGCTGACGTGAAGAAGGAACTGGATGTGCCCATCGTGACGGACATCCATACGGAGGAGGAGGCGGCGAAGGCAGCGGAGGTGGCTGACATTATCCAGATTCCCGCCTTCTTGTGCCGGCAGACGAACCTTTTGGTGGCCGCCGCCAAGACCGGCCGCATCGTGAACGTGAAGAAGGGCCAGTTCCTGTCGCCCGAAGCCATGCGCTTCGCCGCCGAGAAGGTGCGCGACGCCGGCAACCCGCAGGTGATGCTCACCGAACGCGGTACCACTTTCGGCTATCAGGACCTTGTCGTCGATTTCCGCGGTGTGAAGGCGATGCAGGCCGTCGGATGTCCCGTCGTGCTCGACTGCACCCACTCCCTCCAGCAGCCCAACCAGCTCGCCGGTGTCACGGGAGGCCATCCGGAACTGATTGAAACCATTGCCCGTGCCGGTGTTGCCGTCGGCTTCGACGGTCTCTTTATGGAAACCCATCCCGAGCCGTCCAAAGCCCTCTCCGACGGTGCCAATATGCTGCCATTAAACCAGCTTCGTCCTTTGCTGGAAAAACTGGTCCGGATTCGCGCCGCAATTTTGTAGTTAGAAGGTTTATCAAGTTTGTCAAGTTTGTCAAGGTTATCAAGTAGGAGGAAAAAGATAAATGATGATAAATATAATACCTTGTAAATGATATGATTTATAAGATTTTTAATTGTTGAAAATGGATCCAAAGCAACGATATATTTTTTCCGATGGCGAATCAGTTGAGGCCAATGTTACCGATTTGTTCAATCTGATGGAGCAGAACCAGCAGTATCTGGTTAATTATCAGGAGATGCGTGACCATTTGGATGACGGAGCCTACGTGGCGCGAGGAAACGGTTTTTGCGAAACCCAGTATAGTGAGGATTTCATCGACAACCAGATTTCCAAGTACCAGTCGCGCCTCCAACAGCTGATGCGTTGGGCCATCGAGCGAATGGCGACCAAGCAGGGACTTCGTGCCTATATGCGCAATATGAAGAAACGGCAAAATCCCGCACAGCTTGACAAGGATTCGGAGCAGATTATGGAAATGTTGGAAAAATCACCGGTTTTCCAGAAAGCGCAGACGGTGATGCTGTACAGCTCGTTGCCCGACGAGGTGCGGACAACGGACTTTATCGAAAAGTGGCGGAACAAAAAGCGCATTATTCTGCCTACGGTTGTCGGTGACGACATCGTGCCGGTGGAGCTGACGGCAGACACGGAGTTTGCCGTCGGTGACTTTAACATCCTTGAGCCGCAGAACAAACCCTACACAGGCGGCTACGACCTGATGGTGGTGCCTGGCATGGCTTTCGATCCGGCAGGCAACCGCCTCGGACGCGGCAAAGGGTACTATGACCGCTTTTTGTCGCAGCACACAACGGTCCCCAAAATCGGCATTTGCTTCGATTTTCAGGTAGTGGAGAAGGTGCCGACCGAGCCCAATGACATCCCGATGGATGCGGTCCTGACCTCAGAGGATTTCCGCTGCCGTTAAAGCGGAATCGTTTTTTCACAATCTCCGTTATTGTATTCAATATTTTTTGTATTTTTGCAACCGAAAAATAGTTGCAAATAAAGCTATGTGTACGGAATGAGCAAAAAGGAAAAATTGATAAGGAGATTGCTTGGTCTGCCGAAAGATTTTAGGTTTGATGAGTTAGATACTTTGCTTGGACTTCTCGGATTTGAGCAGTCGAACAAAGGGCATACCTCGGGGTCTCGGGTTGTATTCCATAAAAAGGACTGTGATGTTAAGATATTATTGCATAAACCGCACCCTACACCAATTATCAAAGCGACTGCCTTGAAAGAAATTGCAGACACATTGAAAAATAACAATTTGATATAATATGGAAACATTGAAATATAAGGGCTTTATCGGTAGTATAAATATTGATATGGAAGACCTTAGTCTTTATGGTAAAGTACTTGGCCTTGACAAGAAAACCCTAATTCTTTACGAGGGAAAAGATTTGGTGGAATTGAAACAGGATTTTGAAAGTGCAGTAGATGATTATATTGAGCATTGTATTGCAAATGGGCTTCCTTTGCATAAATCATATAGTGGCACATTTAACGTACGTATCAGCCCGGAACTTCATGCTAAGATAGCGATGTCTGCACAATCATCCGGAATGTCACTTAACGCGTACATTCAGAAAGTGTTGGCATCATCCTTTTTGTAATAACCTGTCAAATTATTTGTCAGTACACCAGCGCCGCCGCGCCCAAGACGGCCGCGTCGTTTTCGGGAAGCTGCGAGCGGAGGATTTTCGTTTTTCCTTTGTAGATGGGCAGTAGCGCCTCCTCAAAGAACTCCTGCAGGGGGTCAATCAGCCAGTGTCCGGCTTTGACGGGACCGCCCATCAGGAAGATGGCTTGGGGGGAGGAGAAGCAGACGGCGTTGGACAACGCAATGCCCAAACAACGGGCGGTCCGGCGCCACGTCTCACGGGCGACTTCGTCACCGCTGTCGGCCATCTGGGTCAGGTCGCGGCAGGTAACCTCGGCGGGCGCAAGTCCCGTCTCTTCGCATATAAGCTTGTAGGTCTGTACGATACCGCGTGCCGAAGCATACTGTTCCAAGCACCCCCTGCGCCCGCACGAACAGAGCCGTCCGTCCGGATAGAGGGTGGCGTGGCCGAGCTCGCCGGCAAAACCGTCGTGCCCGTAAACCATCTGCCCGTTGACGAAGATGCCGCTGCCCACGCCCGTCCCCAAGGTGATGAGGATGAAGTCGCTGAGGTCGCGGGCACCGCCGTAAACTTTCTCGCCGAAAGCTGCGGCATTTGCGTCGTTGGTCAGCACCACCTTCACGTTCAGACGGCTGCTGACCATCTCCTGAAGGAACAGCCGCCCCTTGAACGGCAGGTTCGGCGCGTAGTCGATAGTGCCGGTGTAATAGTTGCCGTTGGGTGCTCCGATACCAACGCCTTCGACTGCGGTTATCTTTTTGTCCGACAGTAGCTTGCGGATTTCTTCCGCGAGTGCGTCCGCGTAGGCTTCGATGCTGCGGAAACTTTGGGTCGGCAGGTTGGTGCGGGCGAGGCAGCTCCCGTCGGAACGCACCAATCCGATGTCGGTGTTGGTGCCGCCGATGTCAATTCCGATGGCGTAGGTATATCCCATAGGTTATTTTTTGAAATCTTTAAGATACTCTTCTAAAAGGCGTTGGACGTACTTGCCGAAAACGTCGAACTCGGTGTTGACGACCGTTCCCGGCTGGAAATTGTGGAAGTTGGTGACCTTGTGGGTGTAGGGGATGATGGCGACGGAAAAATGCCCCCGTTCGGAGTCCACCACGGTGAGACTCACGCCGTTGACGGAGATGGAGCCCTTCGGCACGGTGATGTTGCCGCCCTTGGTGTCGTAGGTGAAGTAGTAACGCCAGCTGCCGTTGTCATCCACCACCTTTTCGCATGTGGCGGTCTGATCAACGTGACCCTGCACGATGTGTCCGTCGAAGCGACCGTCCATGCGCATGCTGCGTTCAAGGTTCACCTCGTAGCCCACCTTCCACGTACGGAGGTTGGTCTTCAGCATGGTTTCGTCCATGGCCGTCACCACATACTGGTTGTGCTCCTTATCTACCTTCACGACAGTCAGGCAACAGCCGTCGTGGGCCATGCTCTGGTCGATTTTCAACTCGTCGGCAAAATCCACCTCGATAGTGAAATGGAAGTTGCTGTTTTCCTGTTCGATTTTGACGATTTTTCCAGTTTTTTCTACAATTCCTGTAAACATAGTTCTCTTTTTTTGCAAAACGGGCGCAAAGATACGAGAATTTTCGGGACAAAATGTTATCAGATTTTAAATAAAAAAAGCCCACTAATGCGGGCTTTAATGTGTGTGTTACAATTTTGAAGGTGAGCGTCAGTGTACTTCTTCTTCTTTTTTATTGAAGAATACGAACTTGCCATCTTCCAGACTATCTACCATAATGGTGCCTTCCTTTTCGACGTTGCCTTCCAAGATGAACTTGGAGAGTTCGTTGAGGATTTTCTTCTGGATGACCCGCTTCAGCGGACGGGCGCCGTACATCGGTTCGTAACCGAGTTCCACCAACTGTTCGAGAGCGTACTTGGTGAATTCCACGCGGATGTTCTGCTGTTCGAGCAGTCCGTTCAGGTTGCGGATCTGCATCTTGACGATGTCGCGGATTTCGCGCTTCGACAGCGGTTGGAACATCACGATTTCGTCGATACGGTTGAGGAACTCCGGACGCAATGTCTTCTTCAGCAGAGCACTGACTTCGGCTTTCGTCCGTTCAAACAGCTCCTCATCGCTGAGGTTGCCCGAATCGGTGTAGTTGGCTTGGATGATGTCGGAACCGAGGTTGGAGGTCATGATGATGATGGTGTTCTTGAAGTCGGCGACACGACCCTTGTTGTCGGTGAGCCGCCCGTCGTCCAACACCTGCAGGAGGATGTTGAACACATCGGGGTGGGCCTTCTCGATTTCGTCGAAGAGGATGACGGAGTAGGGGCGGCGGCGGATCTTGTCCGTCAGTTCGCCGCCTTCGTCGTAACCGACGTATCCCGGAGGCGCTCCGATGAGACGGGAGACCGTGTGCTTTTCTTGGAACTCGCTCATATCGAACCGGATGATGGCCTCTTCCGTGTTGAACAGGTACTCGGCGAGCGCCTTCGCCAGCTCGGTCTTGCCGACGCCGGTGGTGCCCATGAAGATGAATGAACCGATAGGACGTTTGCTGTCCTGAAGGCCGGCACGGCTCCGGCGGATGGCGTCGGCGACGGCGCTGATGGCCTCGTCCTGACCGACCACACGCTTGTGGAGTTCCTCCTCCAAGTGGAGCAGTTTCGACTTTTCGCTCTGCATCATCTTGCTGACGGGGATGCCGGTCCAGCGGGAGACCACATCGGCGATGTCGTCCTCGCCGACCTCCTCGTCAATCATGGCGCGGTCGCCCTGCACCACGGTGAGGTCGTTCTGTAGTTGCGCAATCTCGTTTTCGGCATTCTTGATGAGGCCGTAGCGAAGTTCCGCCACACGTCCGTAATTGCCCTGACGCTCCTCATTGGCGGCCTCCAACTTGTAATCCTCAATGAGTTTCTTGTTGTGCTGGATTTTGTCAACGATGTCCTTTTCGGCCTGCCACTTGGTGGTGAGGGCGTTGCGTTGCTCGTTAAGTTCGGAGATGGTCTTGCTGAGTGCAGTGACTTTGTCGTCAGCGTTTTCGCGCTTGATGGCCTCCCGCTCGATTTCCAACTGCCTGATTTTACGCTCGATTTCGTCCAACGCCTCAGGTTTGGAGTTGATTTCAAGTTTCAGCTTGGCCGCGGCCTCGTCGATAAGGTCGATGGCTTTGTCGGGCAGAAATCGGTCGGTGATGTACCGCTGTGAGAGTTCGACGGCGGCGATGATGGCGTCATCCAGAATCCGCACGTGGTGGTGGTTCTCGTAACGTTCCTTCAGACCACGCAGGATGGAGATGGCGGAATACTTGTCTGGCTCGCTGATGAGCACGGGCTGGAAACGGCGTTCGAGGGCCTTGTCCTTCTCGAAATACTTCTGGTATTCATTGAGGGTGGTGGCACCGATGGAGCGCAGCTCGCCACGGGCCAGCGCTGGCTTCAGGATGTTGGCCGCGTCCATCGCGCCCTCGCCGGATGCGCCGGCTCCGACCAGCGTGTGGATTTCATCAATGAAAAGGATGATCTCGCCGTTGGAGTCGATGACCTCCTTGATGACGCTTTTCAGACGCTCTTCGAATTCGCCCTTGTACTTGGCTCCGGCCACCAAAGCACCCATATCCAATGAGTACAGCTGCTTGGTCTTCAGGTTCTCCGGAATATCGCCACTGACCAGACGGTGGGCGAGGCCTTCCGCGATGGCGGTCTTGCCGAC
Source organism: uncultured Bacteroidales bacterium (assembly GCA_947169105.1). Classification (GTDB taxonomy): domain Bacteria; phylum Bacteroidota; class Bacteroidia; order Bacteroidales; family WCHB1-69; genus UBA1756. The sequence goes on from CAMVOL010000012.1 coordinate 35,376, forward strand.
GCCAGGCTCACCGATCAGAATCGGGTTGTTCTTGGTACGGCGCGACAGGATTTGCAGCACCCGCCGGATCTCCTCGTCACGGCCGATGACTGGGTCGAGCTTGCCCTTACGGGCGGCTTCGTTGAGATTGGTGGCGTACTTGTTGAGGGCGTTGTAGGTGTCCTCGCTGTCCGCGCTGGTTACCTTCGACCCGCGCCGCAGGCTCTTGATGGCCTCCTCGGTGCCCTTCTCCGTTACGCCGGCGTCCTTCAGTATCCGCGACGTGTTGTCGCCGGCCATCAGGATACCGTAGAAGAAGTGCTCGAGCGAAACGAACTCGTCGCCTTGTTGCTGGGCATAAAGGATGGCTTTCTGCAAAGCCGTCTGCGCCCCGCCCGAAAGATAGACGTTGCCGCCGCTCACTTTGGGTATGCTGTTGATTTGCCGGTCCAGAGTTTGGGACACGACTTTTAAGTCAGACTCCTGTTTCTTGAGAAGGTATCCTATAACGTTTTCGTCAGTTTCGATCAGGGCCTTCAGAAGGTGGCAGGTGTCTATCTGTTGCTGCTGGTTGCTGGCGGCAATCATTTGCGCCTTTGCAATCGCTTCTTGTGATTTGATAGTTAAGTTGTTCAGGTCCATAGTCTTTGTTTTGAATTTTTAATTTTTTGTTTGGAAACACGGACCATAGAGCAACTATTCTGCCAAAGTGAAAGCGACTGACAAAATGTCACCTATCACCTGAAACCTGAGACCTGTTACCTGTCCCCTGATGTGCACGCCATCCACGTCTTGTAGCCGCCGGCAAGGTTACGGACGTTGTCGAAACCGTTCTGTTTCAGTATCCTTGTGGCGATGTAGCCGCGGAGACCGATGGCGCAATAGACCACGATGGGCACGTCGGTGGGGATGTCCTCGAGGTACTCGCGAAGTTCGTCCAACGGGTAGTTGACGGAGCCTTCGATGACGCCAGCTTTGCACTCGAGGAAGCTGCGGACGTCGATGAGCAGGAAGTCGCTGTCGGCTTTGTTAGCCAGCATCTCCTTCAGTTCATGCCACTGGATGGTTTCGGTTTTGTGGGTGAGGATGTTCTCCGCGACGTAGCCCGCCACGGTAACGGGGTCTTTGGCAGAGGAGAAGGGCGGCGCGTAGGCGTGGTCGAAGTCGGTGAGGTCGTGGACGGTGCCGCCGTGGGCGATGACGGAAGCCAGCAGGTCGAGACGCTTGTCCGCGCCGCCCTTGCCGCATACCGCCGCGCCGTACAGACGGCCCGTCGTCGGGTCAAACTGGATCTTGATGCTCACGGGCCAGCTGCCAGGGTAGTAGGTGGCGTTGGAGCCCGTATGGGTGATGGAGGTGAGGTAGGGGAGGCCCTCCCGTTTCAGCGCCTGCTCCGAAAGGCCGGTACTGCCGATGGTGAGGTCGAACACCTTGGCAATGGCCGTGCCGATGGCGCCGCCGTACTCGTGGCAGTTGCCCTCAACGATATTGTCGGCGCAGAGCCGCGCCTGCTTGTTGGTCGGGCCGGCCAGAAAACAGAGCTGGCTCTTGCCCGTCAGCGGGTTGACCGTCCCCACGGCGTCGCCCACGGCGTAGATGTCGGGGTCGGAAGTTTGCATGTAGCGGTTGACACGGATGCCGCCCAGCGCGCCGATCTCCAAGCCGGCATTCACTGCCAGCGTTGTGAGCGGTTTCACGCCGATGCTCACCAACACGAGGTCGGCGGGAAGCTGCTGCCCGTCTTCCAAAATGACGATGTTTTTGTCTGTCTCCCGCTCGAAGCGGCTTACACCGTTGTTCGTGAGTACCGTGACACCTTTGTCGGCCAGATGTTTCTGCACGATGGCGGCGATTTCCCAGTCCACCACAGGCATGACATGGCCGGCTTTCTCCACGATGGTGACGTGGCAGCCGAGGCGGTGGAGGTTCTCCGCCATCTCCAAGCCGATGAAGCCCGCGCCGATGATGACAGCCTCTTTCTGCGTGCTTGTCAGCTCCGTGAGGTACGACTTGATGGCATCGGTGTCGGGGACATCCTTGAGGGTGAAGATGCCGGGCGCGTCGATGCCCGGAAGGTTCGGGCGTACGGCGACGGTGCCGGGCGAGAGTACCAGCTTGTCGTAGCGTTCGGTGTATTCCTTCCCGTTGTCGAGATGCCGACAGCTGATGGTTTTTGCGTCCCGATTGATGGCCGTCACTTCCGTGCGTACGCGGACGTCGAGGTCGAAGCGGTTGCCGAGCGTGGTCGGTGTCTGCAAGAAAAGGCTGTTGCGTTCGGGGATGGTGTTCCCGATATAGTAGGGGAGGCCGCAGTTCGCGTACGATACATAGCTGCCTTTTTCGATCAGGATGATTTCCGCCTGTTCGTCCATGCGGCGGAGACGGGCGGCTGCGGTGGCACCACCGGCCACACCGCCAATGATAATATACTTCATGATTATATTTTTTAGTGTTTATGTCAAACTAATGGATTCCAGTTCCTTGGTGAGTGAGTGAATGCCGTTTTGAATCTTTTCGGCTTGTTTCTTGCGTGGTTTATGGACGCCGGCGGCATAATGCCATAGCTGACGTTCGTTGATGCCCGTAATGCGGCTAAGGGCGGCTTTCGTAAAAATTCCACTGTAGTAATTGAGGAAGGTGGCAGTGTCAATGCGAAACTTCATATCATAGTCATCCTTGAGAAGTTCACACGGATTAGGATTGTCTTCCAAATAGAGTTCTATGGCCTCGCGCATGTTGTGCTCGATCTCACGTAAGTCATTGCCTACGGTAATGACGGGTACGCCTTCGATATAAGCGCTCAAATTTTTGCCGGCAAACTCAACGATTACTTCTATTGTTTTCATATTAGCAGATCTATTACGTATTTTACGGATTTATAGCTCATATTCCTTAGCTTTTTTTTGCGCGGCAAATATAGTAAAAAAACGAATACTTTAATGGTTGACCATAAAGATTATTCAAATTTCTTTTCTGTTCGTAGTTTCATAATTAAATCGTACCTTTGCACCCGTTTTTATTAACCTTTAAAATTCAACGTACTATGACACTTTTAGGATTTGTTTTGTACATTCTTTTCGGCGCATTGGCCGGATTTATTGCTGGTAAAATCATGAAGGGCGGTGGCTTCGGCTTCATCGTGAACTGCATCATCGGTATTATCGGTGGCGTGATCGGCGGTTGGCTGATGTCCCTCCTCCACATCGAAGGCACAGGCGGCATTATCGCTCAGCTTGTAGTCGCTATCATCGGTGCCTGCCTCCTTATTTGGGTCATTTCATTTTTCAAGAAAAAATAATTTGTGATTATGTCAGAAAAAATATCAGCTACAATTAAGCCCGGCGTTGTCTTCGGGAAAGAGTTACAGGAAATTTTCAGAATTGCGAAAGCGGAGAAGTTCGCCATCCCCGCCGTCAATGTGGTGGGCACCGACTCGGTGAACGCTGTGATGGAGGCCGCCAAGATCGCCAACTCCCCGGTGATGATCCAATTCTCGAACGGCGGTGCCGCCTTCTATGCGGGCAAGGCACTCCCGAATGACGGTGAGAAGGCCGCCGTGATGGGCGCAATCGCCGGTGCCATGCACATCCATCAGGTTGCAGAAATGTACGGCATTCCCGTCATTCTCCACACCGACCACGCCGCCAAGAAGCTCCTCCCGTGGATCGACGGCCTTCTGGATGCCGGCGAAATGTTCTACAAAGGCCACGGCCGTCCGCTCTTCAGCTCCCACATGCTCGACCTTTCCGCCGAACCGCTGAAGGAAAACATCGAAATCTGCAAGAAGTATTTGGAAAGAATGTCCAAAATGGATATGGTCCTCGAAATCGAACTCGGCATCACCGGCGGCGAAGAGGACGGTGTTGATAACACCGGTATCGACAGTGCCCGCCTCTACACCCAGCCCGAAGACGTGGCATACGCCTACGAGGAACTCAGCAAGATCAGCCCCAACTTCACCATCGCTGCCTCTTTCGGCAACGTGCACGGCGTTTACAAACCCGGCAACGTGAAACTGGAGCCCATCATCCTGCACAACTCCCAGAAATTCATCGAAGAGAAATACAAGACGCAGCCCAATCCCGTCAACTTCGTGTTCCACGGCGGCAGCGGCAGCGAACCAGCCAAGATTAAGGAGGCCATCGAGTACGGCGTTGTCAAGATGAACATCGATACCGACACGCAATGGGCTTTCTGGGAAGGCGTTATGAACTATTACAAGAAAAACGAGGCCTATCTCCAGTCGCAGATTGGCAACCCCGAAGGCGAGGACAAACCGAACAAGAAGTACTACGATCCCCGCAAGTTCCTCCGCGAGGGCGAAGCTTCCATGGTGAAACGTCTTCAGATCGCTTTCGAGGACCTCAACTGCATGAACCGTTACTAATCGTTATACCATATTATAATGAAGAAAATTTTAATCACCGGCGGTGCGGGCTTTATCGGCTCGCACGTCGTCCGGCTTTTTGTAAACAAATATCCTGATTATCAGATTTATAATCTGGACAAACTGACCTACGCTGGCAATCTGGAGAACCTTTCTGATGTGGACAAGATGCCCAACTATCACTTTGTGAAAGGTGACATCGTGGATGCAGCTTTTATTAATCAACTGTTTGAAAAAGAACGTTTTGACGGCGTTATCCATTTGGCCGCCGAGTCGCACGTGGACCGTTCCATCACCAATCCGATGGAGTTCATCTTCACCAATGTGGTGGGTACGGTGAACCTGCTGAACGCCGCAAAGACCATCTGGAAGGACAATTACGAAGGCAAGCGCTTCTACCACATCTCCACGGATGAGGTGTATGGCGCACTGGGTGACACCGGCTCCTTCAAGGAGACCACGCCCTATTCGCCGCATAGTCCGTACTCCGCGGCGAAGGCCTCGTCCGACCATTTTGTGCGTGCCTACCACGATACCTACGGCCTGCCGACGGTCATTTCCAACTGTTCCAACAACTACGGCCCGAACCAGTTTCCGGAAAAGCTTATTCCGTTGTTTATCAACAACATCAAGCATAACAAGTCGCTGCCGGTTTATGGCAAAGGCATCAACGTGCGCGACTGGCTCTATGTGGTGGATCACGCCCGTGCCATCGACCTGATTTTCCATAAGGGAAAGACGGGGGAGACCTACAACATCGGCGGGAACAACGAATGGCGCAATATTGACCTGATTAAGAAGCTGATAGAAATCATGGATCGCAAGTTGGGCCGTCCCGAAGGTACGTCGTTGGCGTTGATCACCTACGTGACCGACCGTGCGGGACACGACCTACGCTATGCCATTGATGCCAGCAAGCTGCGTGCGGAGCTGGGCTGGGAGCCGACCATCAAGTTTGATGAGGGCTTCGAGAAAACGGTTGAGTGGTACTTGGCCAATGAGGCATGGCTCAACAACGTGACCTCCGGCAGTTATCAGGATTATTACAAAAAGATGTATGGCGAATAGCGGACGGACGTTCCGGTATCTGATTGCCGGCCCGTGTGCGGCCGAGAGCGAGGCGCAGGTTTACGAAACTGCGCTTCGCTTGTTTGTGCTTCGCGACCAGCTGCCGTGCCCGCTCACCTACTTCCGGGTGGGGGTGTGGAAGCCGCGGAGTGCCGCCGACGCGTTCTGTGGGGCAGGGGAGCAGGCCTTCCCGTGGCTCCGCCGTGTAGCCGAAACCTTCGGATTCCAGGTGTGTGTGGAGGTGGCCACCCCGCAGCACGTCGAAACCTGCCTGCGTAACGGCGTGACAACGGTATGGGTGGGGGCGCGGACGTCTGTCAACCCCTTTGCTGTGCAGGAAATTGCCGATGCGGTGAAAGGCAACGGCTGTTCCGTCCTCGTGAAAAATCCCGTGATTCCCGACCTGAAGCTGTGGCTCGGCAATATCGAGCGTTTTGAGAAAGCGGGCGTGGACGCGGTCTTTGCCGTCCATCGCGGCTTTGCCGACCGCAAGGAGCAGCGGTTGCGGAACGCGCCCGTGTGGGAGGTTCCCGTCGCCCTCCGTGTCGCCCGTCCCGACCTCCCGCTGCTGTGCGACCCGTCGCACATCGCCGGTGAGCGCGGCCTCGTGAAGCAGGTCGCGCAGACGGCCATCGACTACGGTATGGACGGACTGATGGTGGAAACCCACGCGATGCCGGAGGCCGCGCTCAGCGACGCGGCGCAGCAGCTCACGCCGGAAGCATTGTCGGAAATGCTTGGTTCGCTGGCCCTCAAGGAGACGTCACAAAATCCCGACGAGCTGCTGCGCTGGCAGCGGGAGCTCATTCGTGACATTGACGGCCAGATTGCCCGTCTGTTGGCGGAGCGCCTTTCCGTAGTGGAAGAGATCGCCAACATCAAGCGGGAGCATAACATCCCGCTGGTGCAACCCTCACAGTGGAACACCGTCGTGCGGAACTATGAGCAGTACGCCCTCGACGACCCGCGTTTCGCAGAATTCCTACAGAAATATCTGGACCTCCTGCATCAATACTCCCTGAAAATGCAGGAAAACTAATTGTCGATGAGGGGATGGTGGAACAAACTGCGTCTCGCAGTTTGAATGTCTGGTAAAGGGGGTAAAGTTGCCAAAAATCGTTGGTGACAATATTTTTGAGTTTGTCAGTTTCTAAATCGTGTATTTAACCTTCGGTTACATTTGTTCATTTTCTTTTCGATTGCAAAAAGAAAACGAACCAAAACCGCGAGTAAGCGAGCAAAAAGAAAGCTTGCTTGCTTTTTCGAGCGAGAGCAGTTTATCCAAAAGAAATGCGCTTTTGCCGCTGCACGATTTTTCCCTAAAATTGGCCGTTTCTCGTTAAAACGCGAAAACTTGCAACACTGCATTCCATTCCGTGTTGCTTCAAACAGTTCGCGTTTCTTCACACTCGAAACGACACAATTTCTTAACGGCAAAAATCGCAAGGCGGCGTGCGACATCGGAATCGCACCGTATTTTAGAAAATAATGGTTTTCGTGCAGTACCCCGTAGGGGTGTAAGATATTAGCCCCATGTGAGGCGGAACGAAGTGACGCCGTAACGTGGGGTGTGGGATGGCCTCGTGTGTCAGCCCGCGGCACGGGCGGCAGGAACGGAAGAACACAGCAGATAATGCCGCGGAAAAGAGTAACACCCCTTACAAACGAATTCTAATCGGTGCCTTCGACAGGCTCAACCACCGCGAATTGCGCGGATTACGCGAACAGTTCCCTCGTTTTCCATATCCCCGCCCCCACCAAATAATTTTCAGTTTTCAATTCTCATTTTTCAGTTTTTTTGTATTTTTGCCCCCACAAAACACCCTATTGTTTCACCCAAAAACCCGATATTACAGAATAGATAAATTGACAATATAACATATTGACATAAAAGCGTTTTCGCTTTTCTTTGCAGGATCGAAATCTGGTAAATTTCAAAGTTCTTAATGCGAAAGAAAGCAAAAACGCTCGCGGTGTTATCCGTGAGCATTTTTGTTTGCATTAAGGGTTTTACCAGAGCCTCGATCCTAGACAAAAAGTTCACGGATTTCTTTTTTGTGTTTGTGACAAAAAGCGGAAACGGTTGATAACCGATTGAACAAATGATGATTACAAACATAAAAAAGAACCTATGAAAAAAGTTTTCAGTACAATTTTATTGATATTGCTGGCGGTGATGTCACTCTCCGCTCAATCCGCCATCGTGCCTTTGGGCGGGGATGCACAAGGCGGCGGTATTTCGGTTTCGTACACCATCGGGCAAATCGCCGTGCAATCGTATGGCGAAGGTAGCGCCCGAATCTTTGAAGGTGTGCAGCAACCATACGAAATCCAGACCATTGGTATTGACAACTACCCGGGCATCACGCTCAACGCGATCCTTTATCCCAATCCCACACAAGGCAGAGTGCAATTAGTCATTAACAATGAGCAATTGGAAATGGTTAATGGTCAATGGATAATGAAAGTGTTTGATGCAGATGGCAAATTCTTGTTTTCAAAGCAGATAGACGGAGAAACCACCCAACTGGACTTGTCGCCGTATGCCACAGGAACGTACTATATTAATGTGTGCAGTGGGAAGGATGTGATGAAGACGTTCAAGGTGGTGAAGATGGGGCGATGAGTTATGGAGTTATGGAGATTAGAATTATGGAGTTATGGAGTTGGTGTGTTTAGGTTTCGCGGATTATTTTTGTAGACGTTGGAGTTGGTGGCGGCGCATACCGTTGATCAATTTCCCTATGGTCTCCACTTGCTCTTTGATTTCTGAGAATTGTACTTCTGAAATATACTTCAAGTCATTCGCCAAAATGAATTGACAATAAACTTCCATTAATGAACCATACGAATAATCTATGAAACGCAACTGCTCTCTCGCCGATATTCTTGCACTTCCTTCCGCAATGTTGGAAGGAATAGATATAACCGCCCTCCGAATCTGGTCGCACAAACCAAAACGCTCAAAAGAAGGGAAAACTGACAATAATAGATAAACATCTGAAACCAATTTCCTGGAGCGTTTCCAAACCTCCAGATTCTCAAAAGGATAAGCAGTCATATAAAATAATGTTAAATATAAAATAAAATTTTGCAAATATACTATAATTCAACAATAAAAACCATTTTATTTATATATTTTTTTCATAAAATTCTATAACTCAAAATTCAATAATTCAAAAATTCAATAATTCAATAATTCAAAAAAAACAAATCATGAAAAAACTCATCCTTTTTCTTTTCATTCTGGCGTTGACTGTCACCGCCTCGTTCGCCCAAGCCCCGCAGAAATTCTCGTACCAAGCAGTGGTGCGCAACGAGTCCAACACCCTCGTGCGGGGTACGGTGGGCGTGCGTGTCTCCATCCTGCAGGGTGGCGTGAACGGCACCGTCGTTTACCAAGAGACCCACACAACCACCACCAACATCAACGGTTTGATGACGTTGCAGATTGGCGGCGGCACGATGCTCAGCGGCGACTTTGCCACCATTGACTGGGCAAACGGTCCTTACTTCCTGAAGACCGAGACCGACCCGTACGGCGGCACCAACTACACCATCGAGGGCACGCAGCAACTGCTGAGTGTGCCGTATGCGCTGTATGCGGGCAGTGCGGCTAACAGTTTCAGCGGCAGCTACAACGACCTGACAGACCTTCCACAAATGCCTGACATTCCTACAAATGTGAGCGCATTCAACAACGATGCGGGTTACATCACGATGGACTCCGTGCCGGAGATTCCGACCAATGTGTCCGCGTTCGTCAACGACGCGGGTTACGTGACGGAAAGCACCCTGACCACCGAGAACTACATCACCCAGAATGACTTGGTTACCAACAACTACGTAACATCTGCGGATATTCCGACCAACGTGTCTGCTTTCAACAATGATGCGGGGTACATCACGGCAAATGATGTGCCGACCGTACCCACCAATGTGAGTGCGTTCAACAATGATGCGGGCTACATCACGATGGACTCTGTGCCGGAGATTCCGACTAACGTGTCTGCTTTCGTTAACGATGCTGGTTACGTGACGGAGAGCACACTGACCACTGAGAACTACATCACGCAGAATGATTTGATTACCAACAACTATGTAACTTCTGCGGATATTCCCACGAATGTGTCTGCTTTCACCAATGACGCTGGCTACATCACGTCAGCTGATGTGCCGACCGTACCCACGAATGTGAGTGCCTTCACCAATGATGCCAACTATATTACTTTATCTCAAGTTCCCGCACAGGTAAACGCCGACTGGAACGCGACTGCCGGTGTGGCGCAAATTCTGAACAAGCCCACGATTCCCAACGTACCAACTAACGTGAGTGCCTTCACCAATGATGCCAACTATATTACTTTATCTCAAGTTCCTACACAGGTGAACGCCGACTGGAACGCGACTGCTGGTGTGGCGCAAATTCTGAACAAACCTACGATTCCGGCCGTACCAGTTAACGTGAGTGCTTTTAATAATGATGCCCACTATATCACCGAATTCCAGTTGCAGGAAATCCTGAACACGATTGCCACGATGCAAAATACGATTGACAGTATGAACCAAGTGATTGAGGATCTAAACAATCAGGTGAACCCGCCGGTGCCCACTCTCGGAACGGTGATTACGCTCCCCGTGGAATCCATCACCCCCTCCACCGCAGTGGCAGGCGGCAACGTGACCTCCAACGGTCATCAGGAGATTGCTGCACGCGGTGTGTGCTGGAGCACCTCTGCAACTCCCACCATCGCAGATGCGCACACTACCGACGGCAGCGGCCTTGGCGAGTTCGTTTCCAACGTGACAGGCCTTGCCTCCAATACCACCTACTACCTTTGTGCCTACGTCACCAACGAGATGGGCACTGCCTACGGCGAAGTGGTGACCTTCACCACCGAGGCCAGTACAGCACCGATTGTCACTACCGCCCCTTACAATGACCTGCTGGCCACCACTGTGACTTGCGGCGGCAACGTGTTGTCCGATGGCGGCATGCCCATCACCTCACGCGGCATCTGCTGGAGTGACATCAACCCCACTCCCACCATTTATAATAATGTGGTGGAGGCGGGCGCTGGCATAGGAGAATTCTCGCTGATGCTTACCGGCCTGACCTCCAACACCACCTACCACGTGCGCGCCTACGCCACCAACGCACTGGGCACCACCTACGGCGAGACGGTGACCTTCACCACCATCATTCCGGTGCTACCAACTGTTACCACCAGCTCCGTAACCGACATACTGCCCTATACCGCCACTTTCCACGGCGAGGTGGTGTCGAACGGCGGCGCGATGCTTGAGGCACGCGGTTTCTGCTACGGCACTTCCCACAACCCCACAATAGAGGGCGACCATACCGAGGACGGTACCGCCCCTGGCGTTTACACTTCCACCGTTACCACGCTCGCTCCCACCACCACCTACTATGTGCGGGCTTACGCCACCAACATTGTGGGTACTGTTTATGGGGAAGAGACCTCCTTCACTTCTTCTACGACACCTCCCGGCGTAACCACCAACGATGTGACTGACATCACCCAGACTTCCGCTTCTTGCGGCGGTGCCATGACCTACGCCGGTGGTGCGGCCGTTACGGCAAAGGGACTTTGCTACAGCACCTTGGAGAACCCGACCACAGACGACAACGTGATTGCTGGCGGTACGGGTACAGGCGCATTCAGTGGCGAACTTACAGGGTTGCTTTCCAACACCACGTATTATATTCGTGCGTATGCCACCAACAGCGTGGGCACCAACTACGGGGAGCAGAAGACCTTCACCACTCTGCCCTATCTGGTGCCGACCATTGAGGCGGTAGAACCCACCGCTGTCTCTTACTACACCTTCACCTGCGGCGGCAATGTGACCGACGAAGGCACCTATGCGGTGACGGCACGCGGCCTCTGTTGGGCTACCACCCCCAACCCCACCATTTCCAACCCGTACATTGCCCTGGGCAACGGTACGGGGTCTTTTTTCCACACCTTTACCGACCTTACTGCGAACACCACCTACTATGTGCGGGCGTATGCCATTAACTCGGTGGGCATTGCCTACAGCGAGCAGATGGAGGTAACCACCTTGGCCAATACAGCCCCCCTGGTGGTGACACAAAGTGCCAACGTGGTGGGCGTGTGCCAAGGCAATGTAACCTCCGACGGCGGCTTGGAGGTGACGGCACGCGGCTTCTGCTACAGCACCTACCCCAACCCCACTATTTACGACAACTATGTGGCCGCAGGCAGCGGCAGCGGTGCTTTTACCGCCACCCTTCCCGATCTTGTTGGTGGAACAACCTACTATGTAAAAGCGTATGCCACCAATGCATTGGGGACGATATATGGAGAACAGATGAGTTTTGTGCGTGCGGTTCTGCCTACCGTAACAACATCTGCTGTTTCTAACATAGATAGTCCTTCTGTTACTTGTGGCGGCAATGTTACGGCAGACGGATATTCTACCGTTACCGCCCGTGGTGTATGTTGGAGTACTTCGCACAGCCCCACTATCAGCAACAGCAAAACCACTGATGGAACGGGCACTGGCAGTTTTACCAGCACACTCGCAAGCATAACTGCTGGAACCACATATTATATAAGGGCATACGCCACTAATGGTGCAGGTACGGCCTACGGAGCCGAAGTGAGCTTTACCGCCCAATGCCCCGCTTTCGTCTCCGACATAGAAGGGCACTCTTATAATGTTGTAAAGATTGGCAGTCAGTGCTGGATGATGAGTAATTTGAGGGCAAAAAAATATGCCGATGGCACCTCTATTTCAGAAGGCAGTCAGGCTTCTACAACCACTGCCTACTTTTATTACCCAGATGACAACTACGCCAACCAGTCCCGAGGACTTCTATACAATTGGAAGGCGGTAATGCGCAACTCATCCTCCTCTACCAGCAATCCGAGTGGTGTGCAGGGCATCTGCCCTACAGGGTGGCACGTGCCTAGCAATGCGGAATGGTCCCAGCTCACCAACTATGTGTCTAGCCAGAGCAATTACTTGTGCAGCAACAACAATACCTCTATTGCCAAGGCATTGGCCTCAAGTATGGGCTGGAATAGTAGTACATCTACTTGTGTCGTAGGAAATACATCTTCCAGTAACAACGCCACAGGCTTTGGTGCGTATCCTGCTGGCATATACAGCAGTAGCTATGGCGGATGTCTCTACTTCGGTCAACGAGCCGTATTTTGGAGTTCTACTCAAGCAACAAATGCTAGTAATGCACTTTGTCGCACCTTAACATACGATACCTATGATGTGGGGAACAGCGGCATCAATAAGGCCTTCGGTCACTCCGTCCGTTGCATCCGCGATTAAAAGAGGGGAAAGAGAGGATTATAAATATAAAAAGGAGGAAGCCGAAAATCCTGTAAGAGAGTAGGCGAAAAGGTGTACATTATCTTTAAAAATGAAAAAAATAGAATTTACAGCATTGGAAATTGGCTCTGGAGATGCCTTCCTTTTGGAAGATAACGACATGAATATCCTTTTTGATTCTGGAGGAAGTAAAACGACAATAGTTCGTGTTTTAAAGAAGAAAAAAATTTATAATGTTCATTTAGCCATCTGTTCGCATAATGATATTGATCATGCCAATGGTTTTATTGGATTGCTGGATTCTGATATAAGTATTGGAGAAATATGGTTGCCTGTCACATGGGCAAGTATATTGGATTTTATTATTGATAACAAATGTGAACTCTTTGAATTAAGACATCATTTTGCCAATAACTCTGTTGAAATCAACGATGAGATTAAACCTCAAATTGATGGTTTGTATAGCAAAGAATCCATATCTGTTGAAGACTTTGACGAAAGGTTATCGTATATTTCGGAATTGATAGAAATATATAATTTTACTGAATGGGACTATTGGCATCACCACCATGCTTTATGTGGAAATCCTATTATAATTAGATTAGAAAGGATAATGAAGATAGCAGGATTGGCATATCAGCACGGCTGTAAAATCAGATGGTTTGAGCCTACAACCAAATGTAAAAAAAACGCAATTGCTTACGGTCTTGTTCCGTTAAATTCAATGTATGTTAGTTGTGTGAGTAAAATCAAAGATACAATGTCGTTCCTACAGATGCTAACTTTGACAGAAGAAAACAAACATTCGTTGGTTTTTGAGTATCTGAAGAATGGAATACCAATAGTTCGGTTTTCCGCGGACTCGAATTGTACCTGCCAAAGCGTTGAGCCGTATAAAAACCATATTATCGTAACTGCACCGCATCATGGTTCAGAGGCAAATGATAATGTTTATAAGAATCTCAAAGGTGATGATATTATTTGGGTCAGAAGTGATAGAAAATCACAAAAAAGACCGTGTGCGACATTTAAAGGATTAAGTAATAAATACTGCCTTGCCTGTTCTGTGAAAAATTTCAAATCACGCCTCTGTTTTAACTATGATTGTTCAAAAAACAAATGGGATTGCATAAACGGGAATATTTGCAGTTGTTAACAAAACAGGTGGTTTGCTGGCTTCTCCATCATCAACTTCTAAGCCTCCGGCCGTGAGATTCGTATCCGCGGCTTTCTTTAGGCGTAAGGCGGTGGAGATTCCGCCAGCCTTGCGGCCGGCGGAATGGTGCAAGTGAACCAAGGGGAAATAGGGGGAGGGGGGCGGCGAAGCCGCCCCCCTCCCCCTTAACATTGATTGCGTTGCTCACCATTCCGTTGCAAGCGCAGCGCAGCATCGGAATCTCGCCAAAAAACTCCGAAAATTCCATAATCTGTGCTAAGAAATGGCATAGTCAAAAATGGCACTTTTTTGAACGTTTGTGGTTTTATTACCAAAAATCGACCACTTTTCTGTTAAAATACACCACATTAACATATTGATTTTCAGTAAAATAATTCTCAACAACACTTGATTTTGCATTTTGGTTGTTGTATCTTTGCGGACGTAAATATTATGTCTAATTAAAATTTCAAGAGTATGGACAACCATTTGCTTCCCCAAGTAGAAGAGAAAATCATCACCCTGCGCAACCAGCAGGTCATCCTCGATTGTGATGTCGCTGAACTATACGGCGTAGAGACCAAAGAGATTAATCAAGCCGTGAAGAACAACCCGAGAAAATTTCCAAAAGGGTACATCTTTGAGCTTGACAATCAGGAATTTTCCACTTTGCGGTCAAAAATTTTGACCGCAAAATTCCAGAAGACCCGCCAAATGCCCAAGGCTTTCACCGAAAGAGGACTTTACATGCTGGCGACAATTCTGAAAGGCGAAAGAGCAGAACAAACCACCCTCGCCATCGTGGAGGCCTACGCCAAACTTAAGGAACTATCACGTGTAATTGTGGAAATTCCCAAACAACAAGAAAACAAGGAGGTGCAGAAGAAATTGGCACACCGTAGCGGCCAGCTGGTGGAGGAACTGATGTCGGACGTGCTGCCGAAACAGAGCAGCGAAACCACCATCGAGATGAATCTCGCCATGTTCAAAATCCGGCATTCGGTGCGACGAGAAAATGTGGAACGTATCAAGCAACTGGAGAAGGAAGTGGCCCAGTTGCGGCGGGAGTTGGAAGAGAAGGAATGAGATTCCGCCAGCCTGTGGCCGGCGGAATGGTGAAGATGTACGGTATAAATCGTAAAAAAAATAAAAATTTTCCTAATAGGTCCCTTTTATAAGAAAAAAGTTGTACTTTTGCGGCAACAAACTTACCCCGCTTCCCATAAGAACAGCGCGCTTAGGGTAAGTCTTTTTTTATGAGATATTATATCACCTTTAATATATCGCAAACGGGTGTATTATGTCCTCTGCATTATACAGTATTTGTTAAAAACAATAGACCCGACTTCAAAATTCGCAGATAACATCCAAAAGCTTCTTACAGAATTCCCCAATGTAAATCCAACTGCAATGGGGTTCCCAAAAGATTGTCAGAGAGAGGCTTTATGGCAGTAGGAATTTTTGGAGGGATTGAACATCATCGCTGCTCACCCCGCTGTGACAGTTTCCATACGCTTCATTCGCGGTGCCTTCGACAGGTTCAGGCACCGAACGGCGGGCGGCAGGAACGAAAGAACACAGCAGGTGCTGCAGCGGAAAAGAGAAGGGAACAACTCCCCAGGCTATTGTCGTTGTATGAACTTTGACAGCTCGTCCTTTGAGGAGGAGAAGTTCAGTGTGCGGTACGTGAGGTAGTAGTTCTGTTTGTCGAAACAGTCTTTATAGGCCGACTTCAGGAATTCGAGGCGGCTGCTCTCAAAGGTGATGAGTTCGGCGAGTTCGGCAATCTGCTCCGCCGTGACCATCCGCCCGTGAATGGCTTGCAGAGCCACATTGACGCGGTCATTGTCGAACTTCTGTTCCTTGACATAATTTTTGATACGCATGAAGTCGGCGGAAGAGCACGGCTGTCCCATGGGTGGTGTCGGCTGCATGTTCGGCTGCGGAGTGGGCTGCCCCATGGGATTGATCGGGTAGAAGTCCATGCCGCCAGCAATGCGCACATTGTTGTATAAATTGCTCCGGTCCGTCCAGATGTAGGCGTAATTTCCTGAACCATGGTTGATTCTCTGTCCGTTCCAGCACAGTTGGTAGTAGCTCCCGGAGAAGAACCCATACCCCTGTGACCGCTCTAATGTCAGGATAATGTTGCTGCCGTTGCCGCCAAGACATACGTTTGCGCTGACTCTGTCGCGGCTGCGGTTGTCCATCACCACCTTGATGCTGTTGATGAAGTTGGGGCTGAGTTTGATTTTTGCGATATAGGTTGACTGCCGCGTCTGGAGCTGGTTATTGATATACAGCCAGAAACGCTCGTTGTTCGGGGAGCAGATCATCAGTGTGATGTTCTGGTTGGAGGTGAAATTGTGCCCTTGGGGTTGGCAGTGCGATTTCGGCTGCGGCGTGGCGACGGTCAGTTGCTCGTCGTTGTCGTTTTGCGCGAGGCCCATTATACAGAAGAAAGCCAAAAGAAGAGAAAGTACACTCTTTTTCATAGTATTGGATTTTAAATGATTGATTTACTGATGTTCAAAAGCTCCGATGTCGGGGGTGGCGTCGCGGGGTGCGCCGGTGATGTCGGTGGTGACACCCGTGCCCGTCTTGCCGGCGTTGATGGCGGGCGAACCTTCGCGGAGTGTGTAATCCTGATTGCTGTTGTGTGTGAATTTCGGATCCTGATTGAGGATGCAGTTGACGAAACTGCTCAATGATTGGCTGTTGCGAATTAGGCAATTCTCGAAAGTGGCGGTCAGTGTGGTCTCATTACCCGACTGGTACAGCCCGACCTCATCGGTCATCAATCCGTAAATGATGCAGTTGGTGAAGTTGGCGCGGGTGTCGCCGATGAAGGCGTAACCGCCGCTCTCGTAGCGGTTGCTGGCATAGACGGCGGGGTTGTCCCGTTTCGACTGGCTGAAATAGTTGGCGACGGTCAGGTGCGTGAATTCGTAGTCGCCGATGTGCAACTGGAGGCCGCATGCGCCGTTGTTGCTGACTTGGCAGTTCTCGGCGGTGATGCGGGTGGCGCGGGCCAGAATGCCGCTGTTGTAGGTGTTGTGGACGGTGCAGTTTTTCAGAATGGTGCGTCCCGAAAGCATTTCCGACAGCGCCTCCACCTGCAAGCCGATGAAGGCGTTGGTGATTTCCACAAACTCAAAATGGTTGTCAATGTTGCTTTCATTCAGCCAGATACGGTCCCACTGGGCGTAGTCGGTATCGAACCAGCTGCTGCGGTCGCCACGGAAGATGATGGGCTCGTCCTTCGTGCCCACCGCTTGGATGTTGCCGTAGCGATAGACCCAGAGGCCGGCACCGCTGTGGAAATAGACCTTCGTCCCCGGATCGATAATCAGGGTGCCAAGCGAATCGACTGCGGCATAACCGCCGTAAATGACGTAGGGGAGGTCGTTGGTCCAGTGCGCCACTTCGTGTTCGTGCGCGATGATTTTGTAACGTAGAGAGCCGCTGCCTGCATCCGCCACAATGAAGTGCGCGTTTTGTCCGTAAGCCAGCAGATCCACATCCTGTACGGTCTTTCCGTGCCGGAAGATGACAGAGTCGGTGATGAGGAACGGCAGCGACTGGTCGTTGGGGTTCACATTCACCTTCACGTGGACGAAAATGCTGTCGCGGGCGGGAATCTCCACATCGGTGAAAACCGTGCCGGACAGCCCGTCCACGTTGATGCTGAACGCCGACGCACGTCCGCCCGCAAGGAAAATATCGACTTTCACGTCGTAATTGTGCGGGTTATAGACGCGGA
This sequence comes from uncultured Bacteroidales bacterium, assembly GCA_947169105.1. Taxonomy (GTDB): domain Bacteria; phylum Bacteroidota; class Bacteroidia; order Bacteroidales; family WCHB1-69; genus UBA1756. The sequence goes on from CAMVOL010000012.1 coordinate 53,064, forward strand.
AGTTCTGGGTTACAGAGCCGACCGTTGTGAAAACAGTGTCGAAACTCACCTGACTGGTTGAGAATGCCAATCTGGAGTTTTCGTCCAGATTTTCTTTACGGCAACTCCATAAAATACTGGAAATCAGTATAAAAAATAAAATGTATCGATAAACTTTCATATTTGATTATAACGTACATTTTCTAAAAATAGTGCGTGGGCGGGGACGGAATCGCCAGCGGCACAACGGTCCTTGCGGGCGATGATGTCCCTAAACTCCTCCACGGTGATTTTCCCCTTGCCGACTTGCAGCAACGTGCCGACCAACGCCCGCACCATGTTGCGCAGGAAACGGTCGGCCGTGACGGTGAAGACCAGCATACTGTCCTCCATCGCCCAATGGGCTTCGGTCACACGGCACAGGTTGTTGTTGACCTGCGTGTGAAGCTTGGAAAAACTGGTGAAATCCAAAGTTTCCAGTAGCATCGTTGCCGCCTCGTTCATCTTGGCCACGTCCAATTTCTGGAAAATACGGTAGGAATAGTGGAAGTTGAACGGATTTTTTGTCACCGCCACATAGTACTTGTATGTCCGTGAAGTGGCACTGAAACGGGCGTGCATTCCGTCCTCCACGGGAAAGATGCGGCAGATGGCAATTTCTTTCGGAAGAAAACTATTGAGTTTTTTCGTAAGTTTTTGTAAATCAATCTGCTGATCGGTCTCAAAATGGGCGAAGAACTGACGGGCATTGACGCCGGTATCGGTGCGTCCGCAGCCCGTGACAGAAACCTCCTCACGCAGCAGCAGCGACAGCGCGTTTTCGATACAGCCCTGCACCGTCTCCTTGCCCGGCTGCACCTGCCAGCCAAAGAATGGAGCTCCATTGTACCCAAGTTCCATAAAGTAGCGCATGTCAGCAAGTTATTTGGTGATGACCGTCCGCGTCAGGTTGGCGTAATACATCCTCATCTGGTCCATCTCAGTCAGCCGTTTCATAATGTCCCGCTGGATTTTTTCAGGATGATCCTCCGCCAACTCCTTAATCAATATTTTCTTGCTTTCTTCTATCAGTCTGACCTTAAACAGATTGATAAGATACTCCACTTCCGCATTCAGTTTTTCAATGTTATTGTCGGTGGAGGGGGTGAAAACATCGTATCTTTTTTTCCAGATTTTGCTGTATTCCGGATTTTCATCCATCAGGATAGGGATGGTGAGGTTCTGGATGAGCTTGTCGGGATGGTTGACGAAACTGTGAATCAGTTCTTCCTGCGTGGCCGAATGTTCGGCGATGCGGGCATACTCCTCGTAAAATGTCTGGTACAGAGGGTTGTGGAAACGTATCTCTTCGCTGGCAAATTCGTTGAAGATGTGCTGGTCGATGCGCATCGGCTGGTAGCTGCTACCGCCGTCCTTGTTCGTCACCTCCACGGTGATTTCATAAAGCCCGTATTTGAGAATCAGTTTCACGACATTGAACTCGATGCTTTCGATGGTGTCGGCTTCGGGCTTCGGATGTCGGACAGGGGCGGGCTTCTCCGGATAAGGAAGCTCCTGTGTTTGAACTGTCTGTGCGGTGTTCGGGAAATTTCGTTGTCCGCTTTTGGGAGCATTCAGTTTTTTCCAGACCACCTTGCGGAGTTTGGTGAGCAGGAGGTCTTCCCCGACTTGGAAGATTTCGGCGCACTCCCGCACATAGAAGGTCTGTGTCACCTCGTCCTTCACCAAGGCAATGGTGTCAATGATCTCGTCGATGACCGCCGCCTTCTTGATGGGGTCGTTGGCCCCTTGCAGCAGGATGTGGGTCTTGAAGCGGATGAAGTCGGTGGCGTTATTTTCAAGGTATTCAATGAGTTCGGAATCGCGGTGCGACTTGGCGAAGGAGTCGGGATCTTCGCCGTCGGGCAGCAGCACCGTCTTCACGTTGAGGCCGGCCTCCAGCAGCAGGTTGATGCCGCGTAACGATGCCTTGATGCCGGCGGCGTCGCCATCGTACAGCACGGTGATGTTCTTCGTCTGGCTCGAAATCAGCCGTATCTGCCCGTCTGTCAGGGCGGTGCCGGACGAAGCCACCACGTTTTCCACCCCCGATTCCACCATCGAAATCACATCGGTGTAGCCCTCCACCAGATAGACGTTGTCCTTTGTCCGTATCGATTTGCGGGCGAAGAAGAAACCGTACAGGATGTCGCTTTTGTGGTAGATGGGGTTTTCGGGCGAGTTGAAGTACTTGGCCACCTTGTCGCTTTTCCCTTTCGCAAGGATGCGGCCGCCGAACCCCACCGTCTTGCCCGAAGCGTTGTGGATGGGGAAGATGACGCGGCCACGGTAGAAGTCGTAGGTTTTGCCGTTCTCCGACTGTTTGGTCAGGCCTGTAGTGAGCAGATACTCAAGTTTGTAGCCGTTGGCAAGGGCGGCTTTGGTGAAGGTGTCCCACCCTTCGGGACAGTAGCCCAAACGGAATTTTTTGATGGTGCTTTCCTGGAAGCCGCGTTCCTTGAAGTAGGAAAGCCCGATGGCGCGGCCCGTCTCGGTCTCGTTCATCTGCTCAATGAAGAATTTTTCGGCGAAGCTGTTCACCCCCAACAGCGCCTCTCGTTCGGTCTGGGCGGCCTGCTCTTCGGGTGTCAGCTCCCGCTTATCCTCTTCTATTTCAATATGATATTTGTTGGCAAGATAACGCAGTGCGTCCGGATAGGAGATTTTTTCATGTTCCATCAGGAATTTGACGGAGTTGCCGGCGCTGTCGCATACGAAGCACTTGTAGATGCCCAAACGTGGGCTGACGTGCAGCGACGGATCCTTGTCGTCGTGGAAGGGGCAGAGGCCTACCCAGTCCTTGCCGGCCCGTTTCAACGGAATAAAGTCGCCGACCACCTCCTCAATCTTGGCGGCCAGCATTATTTCGTCGATGGTCTTGCGGGAAATCATTTAGTAGGAAATCTTGAAGCGGCGGAACAGTTTATTGTCGTAGATGGCCTTGCACGCCTGCTTGTAGGTGTTGTCCTCTTCGAGGATGAAGCGGTAGGCATCGCTGTAGCTGTAGAGGTTGCGGGCCAGTTCGAACATCATATAGTTCTTAATAAGTTTCGGTGCTTTGTCGGCGTTGCGGTCTTCCACATCCTTTTTGTGCTCGGCAGTGATGTAGTCGCGCATCATTTTTTCGAACTTGTCAAGTTTTTTCAAATCGTCAAGGGTGGTGTAGAGGGAGTCAAGTTCTTTTCGTTTTGTTTTGGCGAAGCTTTCCACTTTGTAGGAGAAGTAAAGTTTTGCAGAATCGACCACGCCCTCCTTCTTGGCGTATTCTACAAGTTCATTGTATAATTTATCGTTGATTTTGAAGCTCTTGCGGAAGTCGTCGAAAGTCGGGTATTTCTGCTTGAGAGCTTCGCGGTTGGCACCGAGGTAGTTCATGGTGAAGCTGCTGATGATGCCGCGGCGGACGAGTTCATTGTAGAAAGTGGAGTAGTTGGTGGTGTCGATGGGGATGAAGATGTCAGGCATGATGCCGCCGCCGCCATAGACGGTCTTGCCGGCGGGGGTGGTGTAGCGCAGCGAGTCGGGGAAGTCGATGCTGTCGGGGGTGAGATACTCGCCGTGCTTGTAGCGGTTGCTGAGGTCTTTGGAGTAGGCGTCCTTGTCGTCGTAAGGTTTCTGGATGCACCGGCCGGTGGGGGTGTAGTAGTGGGAGATGGTGACGCGCACTTCCGCACCGTCGGGCATATCCACGGGCTTCTGTACCAGTCCTTTACCGAAGGTTCTACGGCCCATGATAATGCCGCGGTCCCAATCCTGCACCGCACCCGATGTGATTTCGCTGGCAGAGGCGGAACCTTCGTCCACCAGCACGATCAGCTTGCCTTCGCGGAACAGACCCTGCTTGGTGGCGTAGTAGGTCTCGCCGGTGCCGCGGAAGTTCTTGGTATAGACGATGAGGGAGTCGGCGTGGACGAACTGGCTGGCCATATAGAAGGCCACGTTGAGGTAGCCGCCGCCGTTGCCGCGGAGGTCGAAGATGAGGTTCTCCATACCGGCGTCCTTCAGCTTGCGGAAGGCCTTCTCAAACTCCTGCGGGGAGGTCTGCGCGAAGCGGTCCAGTTTGATATAGCCGGTTTTCTTGTCCACCATAAAGGAGACGTTGATGCTGTACATCGGGATTTTGTCTCGGGTGACGACGAACTGGAGAAGTTCGTTGCTGCGGCCGCGCTTCACCCACAGGGTGACTTTGCTGCCCTTCTTTCCGCGCAGGTGGTCGCGCACCCAGTTGTTGGAGATGTGCTTGCCGCAGGCCAGCATCGTATCCACTTTCACGATCTTGTCGCCTGGCAGCAGTCCCACTTTCTCCGACGGTCCGTCAATGATGACCTCGATGACATTGATGGTGTCCTTGATGATCTGGAAAGTGACGCCGATGCCGTCGAACGACCCTTTGAGGGGTTCGCGCGAGGCAGCCACATCCTTGGCGGTCGTATAGGAGGAGTGGGGGTCGAGGTCCTCAATCATCTCCTTGATGCCCTTTTCCACTAACTTGTTGAAATCGAGCGTATCGACATAGAAGCGGTCAAGGATATTGAGGAAGAAATCCATCTTCTCCTTGTTCTTCTTATAGGAAGGATTGGTCTGTGCGGTGGCAAAATTGCAGCAGAAAACGGCGAGCAGGATGAACGCGAAAGTCTTGATTCTTTGCATGTTTATATCAATAAAGTAGGTTTTCAAAAAAACGGGTGCAAAGATACGATTTTAGTTTGTAAAGTTCATCAAGTTTGTAAAGTTGAAAGTTTGGAGTTAAAAAACTGAAGTTTGGAGTTGGAATATCTTGCAGACACAAAAAAAAACGCCCGACTTGCATCGGGCGTTCGGATTTTTTTCAGGTGTTCTGGATTATGCCTGAGCCTCTTCGGTTTCGAGCGGGAGGACGGAGACGATGGAACGACCTTTGCGCGTACGGAAGTTGACGGTGCCGTCAACCAAGGAGTAGAGCGTGTGGTCTTTGCCCATGCCGACGTTGTTGCCGGGGTTGTGGACAGTTCCTCTCTGGCGGATGATGATGTTGCCGGCTTTGGCAAACTGGCCGCCGAAAATTTTGACACCTAATCTTTTACTTGCGGATTCACGACCGTTCTGTGAACTACCGACACCTTTTTTATGAGCCATAATGTAATGTTTTTTTTGTTACTGAATTGGGTTTATAAAATTTTAGAAGGCGATGCCGTTGATTTGGAGGGAAGTCAGATACTGACGGTGACCGTTCAACGTCTGATAGCCTTTTCTTCTTTTCTTCTTGAAAACAAGCACTTTGTCCCCTTTGAGGTGGGAAAGTACGGTGGCGGATACTTCTGCGCCGGCAACGGTGGGGGTGCCCACTTTTACAGAACCGTTGTCGTCAACTAACATCACGCGGTCGAATTTCACTTCGGAACCTTCTTCAGCTTTGAGGCGGTGAACAAAGATCTTCTGATCCTTTTCAACCTTAAATTGTTGCCCTGCTATTTCTACGATTGCGTACATTTTTAATTGATTTTGGTTATACTTAAATTTTGGGGTGCAAAAGTACAATTTTTTTCAATCAAATATTCAAAAATAAAATAATTTTTTCCGAACATTTCCGTTTGTTATTTGTCTTGATTCAATAATTATATAGAATAAGGAGGATGTCATGAAAAACTTTTTTAGATTTAAAATACTGATTTTCATAGGGATTATCTCCCTTTCTTTTGGTGCTTGCGCCCAGAATGACAGCCGCCAATATGTTGATCTGACAGGTGCCGCCGAGCAGTCGGTGCATGCCGTCGTACACATCAAGACACAGTTTTTATACCAGACTTCGGTATGGGAGGAGTTCTTCGGTGACAGCTTTTGGAGTGACTTTTTCGGAAATTCTTTCCCTGGAACTACGCAACATGAGGTGCTCGGGGCGGGTTCCGGCGTCATCATTTCGCCCGACGGCTACATCGTCACCAACAACCATGTGGTGGAGGATGCCAAGGAGGTGACGGTCACCCTCAACGATCGCCGTGAGTTCAAGGCCACCGTGGTCGGCACTGACCCACAGACCGACCTCGCCCTCATCAAGATTGAGACGGACAACCTCCCCGTGCTGGAGTTCGGCAACTCTGACGATGTGCGGATAGGGGAGTGGGTACTGGCCGTCGGCAACCCTTTCAACCTCACCTCCACCGTCACCGCCGGCATCGTGAGCGCCAAGGCACGGAACCTCGACATCCTCGGTGAAAATACGTCCATAGAATCGTTTATCCAGACGGATGCTGCTGTCAATCAGGGAAATAGTGGCGGCGCCCTCGTCAATGCTGATGGCAAGCTCATCGGCATCAATTCCGCCATTGCCTCCGGCAACGGCTACTTCACGGGCTACTCCTTCGCCATCCCGTCCAATATCGCCCGCAAGGTGGTGGGCGACCTGAAACGGTACGGCTCTGTGCAGCGGGCCTACATCGGTGTGGCGGTCGTGCCCATCGACAACGCCCTCGCCAGCGAGCTGAATCTTTCCGAAGTGAAAGGACTTTTGGTGCGCCAAGTCACCGCCGACGGTGCTGCCGAACGCGCCGGAATCCGCACGGATGACATCATCCTCTCCCTCGACGGGCACGAGATTAATTCCGTCTCCGAACTGAAAGAGATTGTGGCACAGCACTCTCCGGGCGACAATATGGCCGTCTCTTTCCTCCGTAACGGCCACCGGCAAAAAATAAATCTCACTTTATTGAACAATGTGGGCAACACAAACGTTCTTTATGGGAATGACTGATTTTTGTACAATATTATTATACTTGCAAACGCCAGCAAAAAAATCAAAAACCTTTAGCCTATGATGCGACAAATTAAAATTTCGAACTCCATCACGAACCGCGACTCCGCTTCCATGGAGCGTTATCTGTCGGAAATCGCCCGACAGCCGCTGCTTACCCCCGATGAGGAGGTTGAGCTCGCCCGTAGAATCCGTGAGGGAGATATGAGGGCTTTGGAGAAGCTTACTATCTGTAACTTGCGCTTTGTCGTCTCCATCGCCAAGAAATACCAGAACCAAGGAATCAGCCTTCCTGATCTCGTGAACGAGGGCAATATGGGACTGCTCAAGGCCGCCCAGCGTTTCGATGAAACCCGCGGCTTCAAGTTCATCTCCTACGCCGTGTGGTGGATCCGTCAGTCTATTCTCACCGCCATCGCCGACCAGGCCCGCGTGGTGCGCCTCCCGCTTAATCAGGTGGGCACCATCAGCAAGATCAAGAAGGAGATTTCCCGCCTCGAACAGCAGTACCAGCGTTTCCCCACCGTTGATGAGATTGCCGAAGCAGTGGATCTTCCGCCTTATAAAGTGGCAGATTTGCTGCGGATGAACGGATTCACCCAGTCGTTGGATGCCCCCATCAGCACCGACGACGACACCAAGATGGTGGACACCTACATCCCCGAAAATGCTTCCGGCACTGACGATACGCTGATGAAGGAGTCATTGTCCACCGACGTGGACACGATGCTGTCCGACCTTCCCGAAAAGGAGAAGGAGGTCATCAGGCTCTTCTTCGGGCTGAACAACACCCACGAGCACACGCTCGACGAAATCAGCGTACAGTGCCAGATTTCGCGTGAACGTGTCCGTCAGCTCAAGGAGAAGGCCATCAAGCGCCTCCGCACCGAACGCAACCACGACCGTTTCAAACCTTATTTGTAAACGATGAAACTGTTTGTCGTACCCACCCCAATTGGAAACTTGGAGGACATCACCCTCCGGGCGTTGAAGGTGCTGCGTGAGGCGGATTTCATCCTTTGCGAGGATACCCGTACTACCGGTAACCTGCTACGCCACTTTGAGATATCGAAGCCGTGCATGCCGTACCACATCCGCAACGAGCACCAGCAGCTGGCGAATCTCGTCACCCGCATCCAGCAGGCGGAAAGCGTGGCCCTCACTTCCGACGCAGGCACGCCGGCCATCTCCGATCCGGGCTTCCTGCTTGTGCGGGAGTGCCTGCGCAACGGCATTGAGGTGGAGTGCCTCCCCGGCGCCACCGCCCTCATCCCCGCCCTTGTCAATTCGGGACTGCCCGCCAGCAGCTTCAAGTTCTACGGCTTCATCCCCCACAAAAAGGGAAAGGAGACGTGCCTGAAAACGATGGCTGCCGCCGACGAAACCGCCATCTTCTATGAGTCGCCGTACCGGCTCCAGAAAACGCTGGAGATGATGGTGCCGATTTTTGGCGAAAACCGTCCTGTCTGTGTTTCTCGGGAGCTGACGAAAATCCACGAGGAGAACTTCCGTGGCACGTTGGCCGAGGCGGTGGCGCACTTTGCGTCCAAGCCGGTGAAGGGCGAAATTGTGGTGGTGGTCGGCACGGCCGACGCTGCCGAAAAACAGGAGGAGGAACCTATCTTTGAATAAACTTTCGGAAAACGGGATCTGGTACAGCGGAACGGTGGCGCACGGACTACAGAACGGTCGCACGTTCGGTTATCCGACGGCCAATGTGACGGGCGTGATGCCGCCGTTGGAACTTGCACCGGGCGTTTATGCGGCAAAGGTGCGGGCTGGCGATAGCGAGTATGGAGCGATGCTCTACGTCGGCACAAGACCTACCCTCGGACTTACGGAGTCCACCCTTGAAATCCACCTTTTCGACTTCGACGGCGACCTTTACGGAACTTCGATGGAGTTTGCGTTGTTAGGCAAAGTCCGTGACGAGCGGAACTTTCCGTCGGTGGCGGCGCTTGTGGAGCAGATCCGGCGGGACGAGGAGGAGATCAGGGAACTGCTGTCTTCTCTGAATATCGGAAACTGAATTTTTTGTCTGTGATGAAAGACCAGCTTCGAATCAGTCTCGTCCAGAGTGAGATTCTGTGGAACAAGGTCCCGGAAAATCTGGCGACAATCGAGGCCCTTTTGGCTGATGCCGAAGCTTCCGACTTGATTGTGCTTCCTGAGATGTTTGCCACGGGCTTTGTGGCGGACCAGCTTCCGCCCGAAGCAGAAACAGCTGGCATTCTTGAATGGATGCGGGAACTTGCACAACGCCATAGTGCCGCCGTTGCGGGAAGTGTCACCGTGAGTGAAGGCGGACTCCGATATAATCGCTTGTTCTTCGTCACTCCCGACGGGGCGGTGGCGCACTACGACAAACGCCATCTTTTCTGCCGGAGTCTGGAACCGGAACTCTACCAACCGGGCGACACGCTACCGATTTTTCACTATGCCGGTTGGAAAATCTGCCCGCAAATCTGTTATGACTTGCGGTTTCCCGTGTGGTGCCGTAACCGTTTCGAGAGCGGGGAATACAAATACGACCTGTTATTGTACGTGGCCAACTGGCCCGAGGCGCGTGTGGAGGTATGGAACACCCTGTTGGCGGCGCGTGCCATTGAAAACCAGTGCTTTGTAGCGGGCTGCAACTGTGTCGGTGTGGACACACTGGGGCATCGCTACTCGGGGGCTTCGCAGATTGTCGGGCCCACGGGACGGGTGATGGAGCGGGCAACGGACTCTCAGGCGCAGGTGATTGCTTCCACCCTGTCCCTGCCCAAACTGGCGGGATTCCGTGCCGCTTTTCCCGTGGGTAGCGACTGGGAGCGGCTAGGTTGTAGGTTATAGGTTTCAGGTTATGGCAAGGACGGTGCATACCCGAGACAAAAGCGCCAGAGGGTGAAATATCTCTATAACCCCGCGAGTGGAGCCTTTAATCTTCTCTTAATTACTGTTTAATCCACGCGCCCGCGTGGGGCGCGACTGGCGTGCCTCGGAACGGGCCTTTTCCCGTCTGTGTTTCAATCCACGCGCCCGCGTGGGGCGCGACGCATGGGCCATAAAAGGGGAAATGCGTCAATGTGGTTCGATGCCCGCGCCCGCGTGGGGCGAGACGCAGAGCGGCCACCTCCGTCTGGGCGGCGAGCTCGGTGG
>CAMVOL010000013.1 GCA_947169105.1 uncultured Bacteroidales bacterium
CGGTTGCGGGCCATCATCAAAAAAAGGGAGGCATTCAAACGCCTCCTTTTTTTTGCCAAACGACCACAATAAAAGGTCTCAATCCTCGTTTTTTCAAAGATTTTTTAATAAAAATAGAGCAAAAATTATGAGAGAGAATTTTCGGGACGGGTATAACTCGTTCAGTCTCCTTCGCTTCGTTTTCAGCAAGTGGAAAATTTTTTTGATTGTGTTCGTGGCATCGGCAGTGCTTTCGTTCCTTTGCGCTTCGCTCATCAAGCCGCATTTCCGCGCCACCGCGGTCATTTTCGGACCACGCACCAACGCCATTTCCAAAGTCCTGTTGGCGGATGAAACGAATAACGAGCGCCTTGACATCAAGGCCTACGCCATTGAGGAAGAGACGGAGCAGATGATGGAAATCCTCGGTTCACGTGACATCAAGGATGCCATTATCAAAAAATATAACATGTTGGAACACTACGATTTGGACACCACCAAGAAGTACTGGCAGACCAAATTGTACAAGAATATGAACGAGAGTCTCACCATCAAACGGACCAAGTACGGGGCTATTTCCATCACCTTCGACGATTGCGACCCTGTGATGGCGTGCAACGTCACAAATGATGTTTTGGACTTGTTGGATTCTGTCAAACGTCGCATGGAGAACGAGCGTGCCGCTGCCGCTTACGCCGTTTTGGAGAAGCAGCTGGCCGACGTGAATGCAGAAATTGACCGCATTGACGACACCATCCAAATGATTATGGAACACGGTGTTTTTGAATTCGAGGGACAATCGGAGCGTGTGATGCAGCAGTATGCCATTGCCGTGGCTCAGGGCAATACTGCCGCTGTGCAGCGGTTGGGTGCCGAATTGGAGAAACTGGCCACATGGGGTCCCCGCGCCCACGCCCTTCAAGAGGTGCAGTTCAACTTCCGCAAATACCAGTCATTGGTCAAGCAGAAAATGATGGACACGAAGGTGGATATGGAGAACGACATCCCCACCAAGTTCGTGGTGGAGCGCGCCATCGTACCCGACAAGAAGTCGTACCCCAAAAAGTCCGTCATTATGACCCTTTCCGTCGTCGGCTCGCTGATTGTCACCCTCTTCATCCTTCTGGTGGTTGAAAATCTGAAGGGCACGCCATCGCGCCGCGAAGACGAAACTGCCACCGCATAACGCCCGAGGTCACTGAACCCCATGAAAAACAGGAACCTCATCGTCATTGTCGGAAGCCTGCTGTTCGTGCTGGTCAACTCGTATGCCATCACCCGCGAGTTCTTCTACCTGCCGCTGTTGTCCGCTGCCGCCGTCGTCATCTACCTGATGATCTGGCATGTGGACTGGCTGATGTACCTGACGGCGTTGAGCGTACCCTTCTCCATCGTTTTAGAAAGCGACAAGATTCATCTGGGCATCTCGCTGCCGTCGGAAGTGCTGATGGTAAGTCTCACCCTGCTGTTTTTCTGCCGCATCTGCTATGACCTTTCCATCCGGCGGGAATTGCTGAAACATCCCATCACCATTGCGGTCTTCGCCTATCTCGCGTGGATGCTGCTCTGCTGCATCACATCCGAATACCCGATTGTCTCCATCAAGTTCCTTCTGTCGAAAATCTGGTTCATCGTCTCCTCCTATTTTATGGTTATCCATCTGATGGAAAAAGATATACGGAAATGGATCACTTTTTTCGACTGCTACGCCTTCTCGCTGTTGTGCGTGGTAACCATCACGATGGTAAAGTACAGTGCGTACGGTTTTCAGGGGCATATCGCGCATTGGATCATGAAGCCGTTCTATAACGACCACACGGCCTACGGTGCCATCTTGGCAATGTTCCTGCCGATTGTCATCGGGCTTATGTTCCTCCCTGGAACGACGAAATGGAAACGTCTTTTTTATGCGGCTTGTGCCTTCGCATTCGCTGTCGCGCTCTATTTCTCGTACTGTCGTGCCGCGTGGCTGAGCGTGATGGGCGCGGCCGGAATCTGGCTGGTGGTGAAGCTGCGCATCAAGTTCCAGTGGTTCGCCGCCGCCGTATTGCTTTTGGGCGGTCTGTTTTTCGCTTTCTCCAATGACATCCTCTATACGATGTCGCGCAACAGCCAGGACTCGTCCGGCAATCTGGCGGAGCATCTGCAATCCATCACCAACATCAGCACCGATGCCTCCAACGTGGAGCGTCTCAACCGTTGGCATTCAGCTTTCCGTATGATTGAGGAACGTCCGGTGATGGGCTGGGGACCCGGATGCTACCAGTTCTGTTACGCCCCCTATCAGGATTATCGCTATAACACCATCATTTCCACTAACTTAGGAGATGGTGGAAACGCCCATAGTGAGTACATCGGCCCGACGGCGGAGACCGGTTTTGTAGGACTCGCCACCGTCCTCGCGCTGGTGGTGCTCAGCCTCTACTACGGAATCACCACGGCCACACGTGCCCGTAGCGTTACGGTGCGGCGGCTCAGCCTCACCGCCACTCTCGCCCTCATCACCTACTTCATCCACGGGGCACTCAACAACTTCCTTGACACCGACAAACTAGCGCTCCCCTACTGGGGACTCTTCGCGCTCATCGTCGTGCTCAACACGTGCTATATGGAAATGGAAAACGAAAAATGCGGGGAATTGAAAATTGAAAACTGAAAATTGAAAAATTCCCCTTCTATGTAGAAGGGGTGCCCGGAGGGCGGGGTAGTAGATGAAAAAATGAATAATAGTGTAAAAAGTAATAGGTATGAAGTAGGAGGTTGCCAACGCACAGCCCCTCTTTATACATATCACATATCACTTATTACTTAATACTTAATACTTATTACTTAATACTTATTACTTAATACTTATTACCTATTACGAAACAGCCGATAGCCGCCATACTATGACGGCTCTACAACCTGATAAACTTGATGAACTTTATAAACTTTATAAACTTGAAACTAAAATGAGGATTGTCGTACAGAGATGCAGCCGGGCGGAGGTTCGGATTGACGGTGATGTGGTCGGGAAGATTGGCCTCGGATTTGTGCTGTTGGTGGGAATCACGCACGAGGACACGGAGAAGGAGGCGGAATGGATGGCGAAAAAGGTGGCGTCCTTGCGGGTTTTTGATGATGACGAAGGGAAGATGAATCGTGCTATCACCGAGGTGGGCGGCGCCATCCTGAGCATCTCGCAATTCACGTTGTACGGCGACGCCCGCAAGGGGAACCGTCCCAGCTTTGTGCAGGCGGCGCGTCCGGAGGTGGCGGAGCCGCTTTACCACCGTTTCAACACGCTCCTGCAAGACCTGTATGGCCTGCAGGTGGAGACGGGCCGGTTCGGAGCCGACATGAAAGTGGACTTCGTCAACGACGGCCCTGTGACGATACTGCTGGAAAACTAAAAATCCGGTGGGGATGAGAATCCTCGAATCCCCTATTTTTCTCCGAAAAAACTCCTGCAATTTTTCAAATATCAAAATAGATTTCTATAATCTACTGATTTTCAGTTAGAAAAAATTTTTCATTTACGGATTATCGTAACAATGAAACGTGTACTTTTGCGGCTGTATTAATTCACTAATACACTAATAAAATAACACAATAAATCACAACCGCTATGATCCAGTTAAAAGACGTAACGTTCGGTTACACAAAAATCGCTCCCGTGTTCAAGGATTTGAACCTGGAGCTGGCGGGCGGCCACATCTACGGGCTGCTCGGCAAGAACGGCGTGGGCAAGACCACGCTGATGAAAATCATCGCAGGGCTCCGCTTTGCCGACAGTGGCACCACCGAAGTGTTCGGCGAACCCTCCTACAAACGGAGTCCCGACATGTTGCAGGACCTTTACTACCTCGGTGAGGAGGTCTATGCGCCGCAGCTCACCATCCAACAGTACGTGGATGCCTTCGCGCCTTTCTATCCGCATTTCAGTCGCGAGCAGATGGACGCCTACCTCGAACAGTTCGAGCTGACCGGCTGCACTCAGCGCATCTCCGCCATGTCGCACGGACAGAAGAAGAAGGTGATCATCTCTTTTGCCCTCGCCACCAACGTGAAGGTGCTGCTGATGGACGAACCGACCAACGGGCTTGACATACCGTCCAAAAGCATGTTCCGCAAGGTGATGGCGATGGCCGCTGACGAAGAACGGCTGTTCGTCCTCTCCACCCACCAAGTACGTGATTTGCACAGTCTTATCGACTCCATCATCCTGCTTGACGGCGGCGAAATCCTCCTTGCCGAACCGAACGAGGTGATCACCGACAAGCTCCTCTTCAAGGTGGTGGACAGCACCGAAGGGCTTCAAAATCTTCTTTATGCGGAGGACACGCTCCGAGGCATCTACACCGTTTCCGAAAACGTGAACCACGAGGAGAGCAAGTTAGACATTGAGCTACTTTTCAATGCGGCCATCTCCAACAAAAAGAAAATCAAAGAGTTATTTAGCAACTATTAAAAAATGAACGATATGGAAAAGATGTTTTCAAAAGATAGAATGTTGCTGTTAATCCGCAGCATCTTCATTCAGAATAGATCAAAAGACCTCCGCCTGGCCCTTGTGGTTGCGGGCATTATGGCTTTTTTCGGGCTGGTGTCCCCCTCACATGGCGACTACGATTTCTTTGGCGTGGTGAATGTGTGCGTGCTGCTGGTGTTGGCCGGCACCACCTACAAGATGCTCGCTGTCCCGTCGCGGGCGATGGACTACCTGATGCTGCCCGCCAGCACCGCCGAAAAAACGGTGGTGACGATTGCTTACCTTAATATTTATTACGTGCTGATGATGATGGTAAGTTCCTTCGTGGGCTTTTACTTCGGCCAGATGCTGCAGAACCTCATTGCCATCGTCCCCTTCTTCCGCGACCTGTTCGGCAGTTCCGGACATACCTTCGCCCTTTCTGCCGTCTCGTTCCATAAATTGGGCAGTAATCTGCTAAGTCTCACCTGCGGAATTTCCGTCCTGTTGTTCGGCTCCCTCTATTTCCGCCGTCACGCCATCCTCAAGACCTTGTTGGTGGGCTGCGGTTTTTGCTTCGCACTCTTCATTCTTGATATGATTGTCATCTCCTCTGCCGGCTATGCTTATGGTTTGACAATCAACAATGTGAACCTTCCCGACCTCCCGGAATGGGCAGAGACGACGATTGAAATAATGGTGCCGTGCGTGTTCACGCTGTTCTTCTGGTTCATGACCTACCTTAGATTAAGAGAAACGGAGGCATAGTATGGACTTTGGAACAGACAAAGCAATCTATTTGCAGATTACGGACTACATCTGCGAGCAAATCCTGAACGGGCGTTGGAAGGCGGGCGAGCGTGTGGTGTCGGTGCGGGAGCTGGCTACCGCTTTGGAGGTCAATCCCAACACGGTGATGCGCTCCTACAACGAGCTGGCAGACCGCAACATCATTGTGAACAAGCGGGGCATCGGCTTCTTCGTCAGTCCTGACGCGCCCGAGCTCATCCGCACCGAACAGCGGGCGGCGTTCATCCACGACGAGCTCCCGCGGATCTTCAAGAAAATGCGCCTCCTCAATATCTCTTTGGAGGAAATCACAAGTCATTATCAATCAACTGAAAATCAATAGAATCATGAAAAAGAAAACCAATAAAGTACTACTTATTGCCGCCCTCGCGGTGGTTGTGTTGAACCTCGCCATCATCGGCGCGGGCCTTGCGATAGCGGCCCATTCCGAACCTGCCGAAACGGAGGAGACCTCCGTCTGGTGGTCCAATGACGATGATACCAGCGTGACCGTCATCGAGAGTGACGAAGATGGCAGCAGTGTCATCATTAACGACGACACGATCATCGTTACCGACGACGGAAGAACGGTGATAGTTACAGAGGAGTAAACTCCCGAAATACAATTTTAGTTTTGTTGTTGACATCCAGCCGTTTGCAGGAGTTATGAACATATTGCACATCGGCTGGATTTTTTTGTGCAAATCTTCGTATTTTTGCGCCTCATTTATCCATAAAATAGAATCCGTATGCACATAGCAGTCGCGGGCAACATCGGTTCGGGGAAGACCACACTGACGACGATGCTGGCCAAAAATTTCAACTGGGAACCCATGTACGAGAGCGTGGAGAACAATCCCTATCTTGCAAGTTATTACGAGGATATGCAGCGGTGGTCGTTCAACCTGCAGGTCTATTTCCTTAACACACGGTTCCGTCAGGTCATCGACATCCGCAAGAAGACCAAGACGGTGATTCAGGACCGCACCATCTACGAGGACGCGTACATTTTCGCCCCCAACCTGCACGATATGCAGCTGATGGCCACGCGCGATTTCGACAACTACTCCTCCCTTTTCGAGCTGATGTCGAAGTTTTTGCAGGCTCCCGACCTGCTGATCTACCTCCGCGCCGACACCTCCACCCTCGTGTCGCAGATTGCCAAGCGCGGACGCGAGTACGAGAAGACCATCCGCCTCGACTACCTCGAAAACCTCAACCAGCGTTATGAGGAGTGGATCCGCAACTACAAGCTGGGCAAGCTGCTCATCATCGATGTGAACAAGATCAAGTTTGCCGAAAGACAGGAGGATTTCGGTGTCGTGATCGACAAAATCAATGCCGAGCTGTTCGGTCTGTTCGACCAAAACCTGTAGGCTATGGCGTTTTATGGAGTGATCCCCGCCCGCTACGCCTCCACCCGTTTTCCCGGAAAACCGCTGGCCCTGATCCACGGGAAGCCGATGATCCAATGGGTGTATGAGCGTTCCTGCGCCGCCGACCTCACACGCGTGGTCGTGGCCACGGATGACCAGCGCATTATGGACGCTGTCCGGCACTTCGGCGGCGAGGCCGTGATGACCTCCCCGCACCACCAGTCGGGCACCGAGCGCTGCGCCGAAGTCGCCGACACGCTGCGGCTGAACCCCGACGACGTGGTAGTGAACATCCAAGGGGACGAGCCGTACATCCGCAGCGAAGCCATCAATCTGCTAACCAGACAGTTCAAGGATAGTTCGGTGCAAATCGCCACCCTTGCCAAAGAGTTCCTCCCCGAGGAAAATCCCGAAAATCCGAATATGGTGAAGGTGACGTTCTCTGATACAGGCAAAGCGCTGACATTCAGCCGGTCCCCAATACCTTATTACCGCAACACGGAAGTGACCCGCGTCTATTACAAGCATATCGGCATCTACGCCTATCGTTATGGCACGTTGCGTAAAATCGTGGGATTGCCGCTTTCCATGCTCGAAAATGCGGAGAAGCTGGAACAGCTGCGGTGGTTGGAGAACGACTACCCCATCCATGTGGTACCGTGCGACTACGAAAGTGTCGCCATTGACACGCCCGAAGACCTCGTCCGTGCCGAACAAATCACCGTGTTCTAAAACGCCCTATTTAAGATATTTAGCAAATCATCAATGATAGTCAAGAATTTAATTGCCGCCCTTCGCGAAGACGACACCGTCTATGTCAATGACCTCGGCCTGTTCCGGAAGGTCTTCACGCGGGCGCATGTGGAAGAAAAGCAGGTGTTTCCGCCGCGCTACTCCGTCCTGTTCGATTCGGAAGAGGAGGGCAGCGGCTACGCCTTCATCCTATTCGTGTCAAAAACCGAAAACACCCGCATTGTGGATGCCGACCTCGCCATCCGCCGCTGGGTGGAAAAACTCTGGGAGGAACTGCACAACAACCGTTCCGTCACCGTGGAGGGTTTCGGCACTTTTTCGCTGAAAAAAAACAAGCTGGAATTCACCGCTGCGCCTGAAATTCCCGAACTGAATGTGGAGTTTGAGGGATTGGAACCCATTGACATCCAGAAATATCCGAAGCAGAAGCACCCCGAACGGGTGGAAATGATGCCGCCGGTCGTCGAAGAACCCGAGTCCATTTCCGAACCCGTCCCGCAGCCGGATCCAGAACCCGAACCAGCGGCTGAACCTATTACGGAACCCGAGCCCGCCATCGAGCCAGAACCTGTCGTCGAACCAGAACCCGTTTCTGAACAGGAAGAAATTGCTGAGACGGAACCAATTACCGAGCCGGAGCCCGTTGTAGAGCCGGAGCCAATCACTGAACCCGAACCAGAACAGACAGAAGTTCCTGAGCCCGAAAAGGAAGAAGTTCCTGAAACTATCGAAGAGACTGAACCCGAAAAAGAGCAGGAGGACGTTTCCGAAAATGGAACCGACAAACAGACTGAAACAGAAGAGGACGTTACAGAAGAGGAAGAGGAAGAACCCGCACCGAAAAAGCACTGGGGCTGGATTGTATTCGTCGTGGTGCTGTTGCTCGCTGTCGGCGTGTTGGGATGGTTCTTCAAGGACAATCTGATGGATTTCTATCATCAGAAATTTGATAAACAAATAGTTACGAATACAACAACAGTAGTAGAAGAGACACCTGAGCCCATTGTTACGGACACGGTTGCTGAAACGGACACGATTGGTTTTGTGGAGGAAGAACCTGTGATGGAGGAACCTATTCCTGAAGCCAAACCATTCGACATCAACAATTTGGAGCACATCCAATACGAGAGCGGCAAGTACTATCTGGTCCACGGCAGTTTCAGTCGGGAGGCCGATTGTACGCGGCATATCCGTTCACACCACTTTGAGGCCTACTCGCCGAAAGTGCTGCACCAGAGCGGGAACTCCCGTATGCGTGTGTGCCTCGGCGTATTCAACTCAGAAGCGGAAGCTACCCAGTTTGCCACTGCCAACGGCATCAAGGATGCTTGGACTTTGAAATAACTCATCATCAACCCTTTACAAGAAATGGAAGAATCATCTATCATTTACGGAATGAGGCCCGTCCTTGAGGCAATACAAAGTGAAAAGACCATTGATAAGGTACTGTTGCAGAAAGGGTTAGGAGGTCCATTGTTCAAGGATCTTTTCATCAAGATTCGGGAGAACAAAATTCCGTTCCAGTACGTGCCGGCCGAGCGGCTGAACAAATACACCCGTGGCAACCATCAGGGCGTGGTGGCGATGATGTCGGCCATTGAGTATCAGGACATTCACGAAATTGTGCCGTTCCTTTTCGAGCAGGGGAAAGTGCCGTTCCTGCTGATTTTGGACAAAATCACGGATGTGCGCAACATCGGTGCCATCGTGCGTTCGGCGGAGTGCGCCGGTGTGGACGCGGTGATCCTGCCATTGAAGGGCGGGGCCCAGCTGAACGAGGACGCAGTGAAGAGTTCCGCCGGCGCCCTCCATAAAGTGCCCATCTGCCGACATTCCAACCTTGTGGAAGTTATCGAATTCCTACAATCATCTGGTATAGAAGTTGTTGGAGTGACAGAAAAAGCCGAACACACCTATTACGAAAAGGATTTCACCCAACCGGTGTGTCTCATTATGGGCAATGAGTACGAAGGCATTGCGTGGGATTACCTGCGCAAGTGCGACGCTTCGGTGCGCATCCCGATGGTGGGCACCATCCGCTCCCTCAACGTCTCCGTGGCGACGGGCATCCTGCTGTTCGAAATAACACGGCAACGCTATCATTAATATATGAAAAAAATCTGTTTTTTTATCGTATTCGTATTGCTTATCGGCGGTTTGCAGGCGAATACGTTTACCGTGACGAACACGAACGACAGCGGCGCGGGGTCGTTGCGGCAGGCAATGACCGACGCCACCAGCAATTACATCGGCAACCACACCATCCAATTCAACATCCCTCTGACAGACGCTGGCTATGATGCGACAACGGGCACCTTCACCATCCACCTCCAGTCGGAACTGCCGTACCTGCTGATTGCCAGCAACATCACCATTGACGGAACTACCCAAACCGCCAATCAGGGGAACACGAATCCCAATGGGCCCGAAATCGTGCTGGACGGCGGCAACATGAGCCTTATGTCGTGCTTCCGTATCGCCAGTGCCAACAACACCATAAAGGGCTTTGTGATAGGCGGTTTCCAATACGCCATTCTGTTGTTCGGGGCCAATGGCGGCACCATCAGCGACTGCTACATCGGCACAGCCTCCGACGGCGTGACCCCGTTCCCCAACCAGTACGGCATCGGGCTTTCGGGCGGCACGTACGGAGCCTACAACCTCGGTTACGCCCGCAACACCACCATCCGCAACAATGTCCTGTCGGGCAATACGGCGGCGGGAATCGTGATGGAAGGAAGCGGCACCCAAAACAACGTGGTCGTCGGCAACCGTATCGGCGTGAGCGCCAACGGGGATTTGCCGCTCAGCAACCACTACGGCATCATTGTGATGACCAACGCCAAAAACAACCGCATCGGCGGCACGACGGCGGCGGACCGCAACATCATCTCCGCCAACACAGAAATCGGCATCTATATCGAATCGGCCGATAGTAACGTGGTGTGCGGCAACTATATCGGGGTGGATGCGACGGGCACCCGCACGTTCGAGTACGCGCCCGACTCCGCCATCCAAGCCAACGGCGTGGAAATCAACACGACCGGCAAGCACAACCTCATCGGGGGCAGCACCCCCGAGGCCCGCAACATCATTTCGGGAAACCGCGTTTACGGCTGCATCTACTACGGGAACTGCTCCAAAAACAACATCGCGGGCAATTATATCGGCACGGACGTGACGGGCACCGCCGCCATCCCGAACGCTACCGGCATCTGCGTGGACGGTTCCTCCAATCACAACATCATGGAGTACAATGTGTTGTCAGGCAACCGCAGCTACGGGCTTTTTATCGTCACCCGTGGCACCGACGGCAACATCTTCCGTGGAAACAAGGTCGGAACGGATGCCACCGGCACGACGGCTCTGCCCAACGATGTGGGGCTGATGCTGGCCGCTGACGCCAAGGATAACGTCATCGGCGGGGATGCACCCGAAGACCGCAACCTCTTTTCCGGAAACCTTTACGCGGGTATCGAAGTGACAGACGCGGGGACGGAAAACAACCGCATTGCCGGCAACTTTGTCGGCGTGGATGCGACGGGCAATCAGCCTCTTCCGAACGGCAACGGCATCATTGTCAGTGCATTGGTCAAACATTTGGACATTGACCACAATGTCATTTCCGCCAACAGCGGCTTCGGGGTGGTCATCACCGACCGCGCCGACAGTAACGTTGTGCGCCGAAACAAGATTGGGACGGGCACCGACACGCTCATTGCGCTCGGCAACGGCGGTGCGGGTGTGCTGCTCGGCGGCGGCACAACCCACAATCTCATCGGCGGCGACAGCGAAGGGAACGTCATCGCCCACAACGACTCCGCAGGTATCGTGCTGACCGGAAATGCCCGTCTGAACCGCTTTTCACAGAACGCCATCTACCAGAACCAGTATGCCGGCATCTACTTTATGGATAACGGCTGCAACGACAACCTGCAGCCGCCGATGATTACGGTAGCCAACCGCTACCCCGAAGCCGGCTTCTCCGAAGTCCGTGGAACGGTCAGTGTAGAAAATCCAGAATGGTCTGTCATCGAAATATTTGTAGCAGAAGAAAATGAGAATCCACTCTTTCCGGCACAGGCGAGCCGTTATCTGGGGCAAACCTTCCCCGATGAAAACGGGAATTGGGAGTTTTACACAAGCTGGACAGAAGAATCCACCGCTTTCGTCGCCACCATCACCGATGCTTCCGGCAACACTTCGCCTTTCTCCGCATCGTTGCTTGTCAATATTCAGCAACATGAAACAAATAGTTTCAACGTTTGGCCCAATCCGACGGATGGTTGGCTCACGGTCGATACGGAGATGGCGGATGCACATTTCCGCATCTATGACATTACTGGTAAATTATTGATTTCCACAACAGAAAAGAATATTCTCCTTACCCCCTACCCTTCCGGCATTTATCTCTTACATATTTATAATGGTGAAAAGATGGCGGGCGTGGTAAAGGTGGTCAAACAATAGCTTTTTATGAAAAAAATTGCCGCTTTCCTTTTCTGCCTCACGCTGTTAGCGGGCGGGCGTGCGCAGGATTATGTGGTCACCACCACGGCTGACGGGGGCGCGGGGAGTCTGCGCTACGCCTTGCAGATGTGCATGACAGCAGCGGGGCCGCATACCATCCGTTTCAACCTCCCGACCACGGACGCCGGCTACGATGCGACCACAGGCACGTGGGTTATCCGGCCCGCCTCGGTCCTGCCGATGGTGATGCAGTCAGGGGTCACGCTCGACGGCACGTCGCAGACCGCCTTCGGCGGCGACACAAACCCGCTGGGGCCGGAAGTGGCGATTGACGGCGGCGGCACGCTCGACTACGGGCTACGCATCCTCAACGCGGGCGACGCCGTGCTGCGGGGGCTCAACATCCGCAACTGCACCAAAGGGGTGCAGGTCTATAACTCGCCCAACTGCCGCGTTGCAGGCTGCTACATCGGGGTGGACGCCACCGCCACGAGTGCCGCCGCCAACGATATCGGGCTGGAATTCATCGCGGGTTCGGACAACGCCGTAATTGGCGGCAGCACCCCCGCCGACCGGAACATCATCTCCGGCAACGAGCACATCGGCATCCGTCTGTTGGACGTGACCGGCTGCACCGTCAGCGGCTGCTACATCGGGCTTGACCGTACCGGCACGGCCGCCATCCCCAACTACGACGGAATGAGTATGGAGGGCGCGGTGACGAATTGCACCATCGGGGGCACCACCGAGGGCGAACGCAACCTCATCTCCGGCAACACCGACTACGGCCTGCCGCTGTTCGGGGTGGGCGCTACGAACAACGTCATCATCGGCAACTACATTGGCACCGACGTGACGGGCACCGTAGCCATCGGCAACACTTACGGGGTGCTCTTCGACGACGGATCGTTCGGGAACCGCGTGGGCGGCGACACTGAGGCCGAACGCAACGTCATCTCCGGCAATGTGGGTTACGGCGTTTTCTTCTATAACAACGGCACGAACAGCAATATCCTGAAAAACAACTACATCGGTACAGACCATACAGGCATGACGGCCGTGCCGAACACCGCGGGCATCATCATTGACGGGATTTCCTACCAGAACACGATGGATGGGAACCTCATCTCCGGAAATTTGCAGGTGGGTATTGGCATCAACATCACGGGCTCGGACGGCAATGTGGTGGTGCGCAACCGTATCGGGGTGAATGCGGTGGGAGCGCCTCTTCCGAACGGTATGGACGGCATCCGCATCTCGCAAGGTCCTGAAAATACGCTGATTGGAGGATTGCCAGAGGAAGCGAACATCATCGCGCACAACGGCGGCTGCGGCGTGTATATCACCAACGACAACTGCCGCCGTCACCGCATCAGCTGCAACAGTTTCTATGAGAACGGTGGCTTGGCCATCGACCTGTTCGAGCCGGGCGTGAACGCTAACGATGCCGGTGACGGCGACGACGGGGCTAACGGCAAACTCAACTACCCCGTCCTCACATCGGTGATGTGGACGGGCGGGCGGCTGCACGTGGTGGGGACGTTGGACACGGAAAATCCCGCCGCCTGCGAGGTGCAGCTTTACCGGGCCGCCGTCGATCCGTGGGGACACGGCGAAGGCCGCGACTACCTCGCCACGGTGACACCTTCCGCCGACGGGACCTTTTCCGCCGAACTCAATGCGGCAGAAAACGATTATATCACCGCACTGACGATTGACGGGCAGGGCAACACGTCGGAGTTCTCCAACGCCCGCAGCACCGGCGGACCGGCGGCCGTATCCGAAATTGCCGAAGTGTGGGTGGAGTTACGGCCCAATCCGGCGCGGGAAACCGTGCAGATTATCACGACGGTGCCTTACACGGAGGTGAGGCTGTGCGATGTGACGGGGCGGCTTGTCAGCACCCAAACGGTAGGGACGGGCGCGGCGGACATTTCCGCCCTCGCTCCCGGAATCTATCTGTTGCAATTGTGGGACCACGGCACAATGGTGGGAAGCGCGAAGGTAGTGACGGAGTGAGCTGCCACTTTCAACAGCTTTTTTCACTCCTCCGACACACCATAAAAGATTATTTAGTATTTTTGCACTTCAAATATCATCCAAGTAAAATATTAATAATCAAATAATTAAAAAAGATGAACAGAACTCTTATCAAAGATGTTGCGCCAGGTGAAAACGTCAGACTGCAAGGTTTTGTCGATGCCTGCCGCAACAAAAAGTCAATCGCCTTCATTGTCCTTCGCGATATCACAGGAAAGATGCAGGTGACGGTTGACAAGAATGCCACTCCGCAGTTGTCCGAAGTTGTTGACAAAATCACACACGATTCTGTCATTACGGTTGTGGGCGACGTGGTTGAGAATTCGTATGTCAAACTCAATGGCATTGAGCTTGTTGCAAAAGAAATTAGACTGGAATCCATTGCCGAGCCGCTACCCATTGATGAAAACTCATTCCCCGAACTGAAGATGGATTATCGTTGGATTGAGCTTCGGAGCGAGAAGAACCAGCTGATTTTCAAGGTGCAGACGCAGATTGCCAACAGCATGCGGCAGTTCCTTCTCCAAAACAACTTCTTGGAGATTCACACCCCCAAATTGATTGGAGCCGCCAGCGAAAGTGGCGCAGAAGTGTTCGCGCTGGATTATTTCGGTTCAAAAGCCTATCTGGCCCAAAGTCCCCAATTCTACAAGCAGATGGCCATGGCCAGCGGCTTTGAACGCATTTTCGAAGTAGGACCGGTGTTCCGTGCCGAGAAATCGAACACCAACAAGCACACCACCGAATTCACGGGCTTCGACCTTGAAATGAGCTATATCAACTCGTTCGAAGATGTGATGCGCATTGAACAAGATATGCTTACGTACATGCTGGCCGAAGTGAAAGAAAAATACGGTGAGGAAATCAAGCGCCTCTACGACGTGGACGTGGTGGTACCCGACAAGCCGTTCCCAGTGATGGATCTGAAAGACGTTTATACCGAGCTTGCCAAGCGTTATGACTACCATGTTGATGCGTCGGAGATGGGTGACCTAACCACCGAAGCCGAGCGTTTGTGCCTGAAGCTGGCAAAGGACATGTACGATTCTGAGTTCCTGTTCATTACGGGCTATAGCGCCGAGAAGCGTGCCTTTTACCACATGCGTGACGCCAACGGGGTGCCGCTCGGTTACGACCTCATCTGGAAGGGTGTGGAGATCACCACGGGCGCCCAGCGTGAGCACCGTTATGAGATTCTGGCAAAGCAGGCCGCGGAAAAGGGTCTGGGCGAGGACATCAAGCACTACATGGAGTTCTTCCGTTACGGTTGCCCGCCCCACGGCGGTTTCGGCATCGGTCTCGACCGTATCACGATGATGCTGTTCAACCTCACCATCAAGGACGTGATGTTCCTGTTCAGAGGTCCCAGCCGTCTGACCCCGTAATCTGCTGATAGATCTTTGCGGCCCATTTAAGAATTAACCTTACTGATAGTAAATCATTATGGATTACAATTTTAGAGAAGTTGAAAAACGCTGGCAGAAGGAGTGGCGCGATCAGAATATCTACCACGTGACCGAAGATGCTGGCAAACCGAAGTTTTATGTTCTGGACATGTTCCCCTATCCGTCGGGTGCGGGCCTGCACGTGGGACACCCCCTCGGCTATATCGCCTCCGACATTTACGCCCGTTACAAACGGCAGAAGGGTTTCAACGTGCTGCACCCGATGGGCTACGACGCTTTCGGCCTGCCCGCCGAACAGTACGCCATCCAGACCGGCCAGCATCCGGCCGTGACCACCCGCCAGAACATCGCCCGCTACCGCGAGCAGCTTGACAAGATCGGCTTCTCCTTCGACTGGGACCGCGAGGTGCGTACCGCCGACCCCAAATACTATAAATGGACCCAATGGGTGTTCATCCGCCTCTTCAACCATTATTACGATCAAGAGCTCGACAAAGCACGTCCCATCAGCGAGTTAGTGGCGAAGTTCACCGCCAACGGCACGGCAGGAGTCCGCGCCGCCGAAACGAAACCGTTGGAGTTCACCGCCGCCGAGTGGAACGCGATGAGCGAAAAGGAACAGCAGGAGACGTTGCTCAACTACCGTCTTGCCTACATCGCCGACACGTGGGTGAACTGGTGCCCGAAACTCGGCACCGTGCTCGCCAACGATGAGGTGGTGAACGGTCTCTCCGAACGTGGCGGCTTCCCCGTGGAACGCAAATTGATGAAACAGTGGATCCTGCGCGTGTCGGCCTACGCCGAACGACTCCTCAAGGGCCTCGAAACCCTTGAATGGAGCGACTCCATCAAGGAGATCCAACGAAACTGGATCGGCCGCAGCGAAGGCGCCTTCATCCGCTTCCCCATCGAGAACAACGAAAACACCCTCGACATTTTCACCACCCGCCCCGACACCATCTTCGGCGTCTCCTTTATGGTGATGTGTCCGGAACACGCTCTCATCGAGCAGATTACCACCCCCGACCAGAAAGCGGAGGTGGACAAGTACGTGACGTGGGCCCGTAACCGCTCCGAAACCGAACGTCAGACCGACGTGAAGAAGGTGAGCGGCGTCTTCACCGGCGCCTACGCCATCAACCCGTTCACGAAGGAGCGCATCCCCATCTGGGTGGCCGAATACGTGCTGGCCGGCTACGGCACTGGCGGCATCATGGCCGTGCCCGCGCACGACAGCCGCGACTACGCCTTTGCCAAGCACTTCAATCTGCCCATCCGTGAGGTCATCGCCGGCGGCGACATCGAAAAGGAGGCCTTCGAGACCAAGGACGGCATCGTCGTCAATTCCGACTTCATCAACGGGATGAAGGTGAAGGAGGCCGGCAAGTGCATCATTGAGAAGGTGAAAGAGATGGGAATCGGCTATGGCACAGTAAATTATCGTCTGCGCGACGCCATCTTCAGCCGCCAGCGCTACTGGGGTGAGCCGTTCCCTGTCTATTACAAGGACGGAGTGCCCTACATGCTTCCTGAAGAAGAGCTTCCCTTGCTGCTTCCCGAAATTGACGAATACAAGCCGACCGAGACCGGCGAACCGCCGCTCGCCCGCGCCGCCAACTGGACCTACAAGGGATATCCGCTGGAATACAGCACGATGCCCGGCTTCGCAGGCTCCAGCGGCTACTACCTCCGCTATATGGATCCGCACAACGACAACGAATTCATTTCCAAAGAGAAAAACGAATACTGGCAGGATGTGGACCTCTATGTCGGCGGCTCCGAACACGCCACCGGCCACCTCATCTACTCCCGCTTCTGGAACAAGTTCCTGTATGACCTCGGCATCGTCTGCAAGGACGAACCCTACAAGAAACTGATCAATCAGGGAATGATTCAGGGACGAACCAACTTCGTCTATCGTATCAACGGCACCAACAAGTTCGTATCGCTCAATCTGAGAGATGGTTACGAAACGACGCCCATCCGTGTGGACGTCAATATCGTCCATAACGACGTGCTCGACATTGACGCGTTCAAGGCCTGGAGGCCCGAATACGCCGATGCAGAGTTCGTATTGGAGGACGACAGGTACGTCTGCGGTTGGGAAATCGAGAAGATGTCGAAGTCGAAATACAACGTCCAGAACCCGGACGACTTGGTGGAACGGTACGGTGCAGACACGCTCCGTCTGTACGAGATGTTCCTCGGCCCCATCGAGCTGTCGAAGCCGTGGGACACTAACGGCATCGAGGGTGTCTTCCGTTTCATGAAGAAGTTCTGGAAGCTGTTCCACGACGGCAGCAACGAGTTCTGCGTCACCGATGACGAGCCAACACGCGACGAGTACAAGTCGCTGCACAAGGCCATCAAAAAGGTGGAAGAGGACAACGAGCGCTTCTCGTTCAACACGGCCGTCAGTGCCTTTATGATTGCGGTGAACGAGCTGACCGACCTCAAGTGCCACAAACGCAAGATTGTGGAGCCGTTGGCCGTGTTGCTGTCGGCTTACGCGCCGCACGTGGCAGAAGAGCTGTGGCACCTTCTGGGCAACACCGGCAGCGTGGTAGATGCCGCCTTCCCGAAGTTCGACGCAAGCTACCTCGTGGAAAGCAGCGCCAACTACCCCGTCTCCTTCAACGGTAAGGTGCGTCTCCAGCGCGTCTTCCCCGCCGATATGCAACCGAAGGAAATAGAGGCAGCACTTTTCGCCGACCCCGACGTGCAGAAGTACCTCGACGGCAAGCAGCCGAAAAAGGTCATCATCGTGCCAAAGAAGATTGTGAACATCGTCTGCTAAAAGCTAGGAACCGAGAACTAAATACTTGGAAATGGGTAATCCATTTTCGAATCCATCTGGCTATAATTTGCAACTGTTTATTTTGCAATTATAGCCAGAAGTTTTTTCCTATTTAGATAGCAAAAAATGGAATAACGAATCCGTAACGTCCCTATTTTATTCATATCCTATTGTGAATAGGGATGTTATATGGCAAGAAAAAGTTTTCGTCAAAGATTAAGTATAAACAAAAAAAGTGTATTTTTGCAGCCTCAAAAGCACGGGGTGTGGCGCAGTTGGTAGCGCGCTACGTTCGGGACGTAGAGGCCGCAAGTTCGAGTCTTGTCACCCCGACTTTTTTTACCCCTTTTTCAAACAAAATGTTTAACCAAAGATTCCTTTCCATTATCGCCGAGTATAAATGGAAACTGGTTCTTATTGTTTTCGTCAATACGATTTCCCTGCTCTTTTCCATCCTGACGATGCTGATGATTGAGCCGTTGGTGAAACTATTCTTTCAAGGCACGACCGACGGCCTGAGTGTCACAGGCGCGGCGCTGATGCGGTTCGTCGGACACTTTGTCGATCTGTCGGTCACGCGAGAGTCGTTGGCCGCCATTGTCATCTTCGTGGTGGCGCTGTTCCTGCTGAAAAACGGTTTTCTCATCCTTACGCAGTGGCTGCTGGCCCCTGTCCGCAGCGACGTAATCCGCAATCTCCGTAACCGTATGTATCACAAGGTGCTGATCCTCCCGTTGGCCTATTTCGGCGGACAGAAGAAGGGGGATGTCATCTCGCGTGCGGTGAACGACACGCAGGAGATTGAGTTCACCACCCTCAACGCCTTCCAGATGCTGATTACGGCGGTGCTGACCGTAATTATATATGTCGTCGCCCTCTTCGTGATGGACTACCGTCTCACCCTGTTCGTCATTGTGCTGCTGCCCGTGGCGGGATTCTTTATCTCGCTGGCATCGCGGTCGTTGCGACGCAAGTCGATGGAGGCGAAGGACCGCCTCGGCACGCTGCTGTCGCACGTGGAGGAGACCATCGCGGGACTTCGCGTCATCAAAGGGTTCAACGCGCAGGCGCACGCCGAGGCGGTCTTCGAGAAGCACAACGAAGGTTTTGCCCGCATCCAGAAGCGGATTTACCGCCGCACCGATTTTGCCTCGCCGCTCAGCGAACTGCTTGGCGTGACGGTCGTTATGATCATCCTCGTCTTCGGTGGCTACCTTGTCCTGCAGCCCAGTTCCACGCTGTCGGCACCACTGTTCATCACCTACATCGCCCTTTTCGCAATGATTGTCAACCCCGCCAAGAACATCGGGACAGCCATCTCCAACTTCCGGCGCGGGGTCGCGGCCCTCGACCGTATCTATGAGGTGTTGGATGCCGACGAGGTGATCCTCAATGACGAAAGCCCGCTGTATGTCAATACGTTCAATGACTGCATAACCTTCGAGAATGTCCATTTTGCCTACGGCACGACGCCGGTGCTGCACGACATCAATCTGCGTATCCGAAAGGGTGAAGTGGTGGCGTTGGTCGGAGCGTCCGGCGCGGGAAAGTCCACGCTGGCGGACCTGCTGCCCCGCTTCTACGACCTCACCGGCGGAACCATCCGCATCGACGGGACAGACATCAAAAAGATTGACATAGACCACCTTCGCTCGATGTTCGCCATCGTGTCGCAAGAGGTGGTCCTCTTCAATGACTCCGTAGCCAACAACATCGCCTTCGGGTTGGAGGACGTGCGGCGCGACCAGATAGAGGAGGCCGCGAAAGTCGCCAACGCCTACGACTTCGTGGCGGCGCTGCCTGACGGCTTCGACACTGAGATTGGGGACCGGGGGCTGAACCTTTCGGGCGGACAGCGGCAGCGCCTCAGCATCGCCCGTGCCGTCCTGCGCAATGCGCCCGTCCTGATTCTCGACGAAGCCACCTCCGCTATGGACACCGAGTCGGAAAAACTGGTGCAGGCCGCCCTCGACCGCGTGATGCAGAACCGCACCACCCTCGTCATTGCCCACCGCCTCTCTACCATCCGCAATGCCGACAAGATTGTGGTGCTCGACGAAGGTCGCATTGTGGAAATGGGCACCCACGACGAACTGATGGCACTGGGCGGCAGATATGCAAAACTTGTAGAAATAAATCAGTATCAGTAAATTATGGGAAAAAAACATAAACTCCAACGTTTTGCCGAAAACGAAACCTTTACCAACCTTTTCCAGCATCATCACTACGATATTAGGAACGAGGGCTTCCCGATGAAGGGAAAATGGCATGAGTATTTCCATAACGACCATCCGATTGTGGTGGAACTGGGCTGCGGCCGCGGCGAATATACGGTCGCTTTTGCCCAAAGCTACCCCGACACCAACTTCATAGGTATCGACAAAAAGGGGGCGCGGCTCTGGCGCGGCTGCAAGGACGGTATCGAGCAGAATATCACCAATGCTGCGTTCATCCGCACACAAATTGACTTCATTGATGCCTATTTCGCCCCCGGTGAGGTGTCCGAAATTTGGGTCACCTTTCCCGA
Source organism: uncultured Bacteroidales bacterium (assembly GCA_947169105.1). Taxonomy (GTDB): domain Bacteria; phylum Bacteroidota; class Bacteroidia; order Bacteroidales; family WCHB1-69; genus UBA1756. Next base: position 20,588 of record CAMVOL010000013.1, read on the forward strand.
CCCGCAGCCCAAAAAGCCGTACCGCCGTCTCGTTTCGCCAGAATTTGTGGAACGCTACAAGAAAGTGTGGGGCGAAAAGGGAATTATCAACCTCAAGACAGACAGTCGGTTACTGTATGAATATCTTTTGGAGACCGCTGAGGAACAGGGCTGGAAGGTGACGGCCAATATTGAGGACATCTATTCCAATCCCGATCCTGAACGCCCGTACCTCACGTCTATCCAGACTTTTTATGAAAAAAAATGGCTGGAACAGCAGTCGCTGATTTCCTATATTCGGGTGGAAATTGACAATCCATCGTTTTAGCAAAAGTCTGAATAGCAGATGCTTATCACCCGTACAGAGTTCCGTCAGAAGTTCGTGCAGTCGCTGATGCCGTTGTACGACCAGCGGGAGGCGCAGGCGCTGTTCCGCCGCTACGTGGAAGAACGGCTCGGTGTCGAGTACTACCTTTTCCTGTTGGATATGGACGTGCCCGCCGACCTGCCGGACGGTTGGGAGACGGACTTGGAGCGTCTGGCTTCGGGCGAACCCTTCCAGTATGTGATGGGGCAGACGGAATTTTGCAGCCTGACGTTCAAGGTCACGCCGGAAGTGCTGATACCGCGGCCCGAGACGGAGGAGCTGGTCTGCCGCATCATCGCCGAAAACAAGAACCGTTCGGGACTTTCGGTGTTGGACATCGGGACGGGCAGCGGGGCCATCGCCGTAACGCTGGCCAAGGAGCTGCCGGATGCCCACGTGACCGCGCTGGACGTTTCGGAGGGCGCTTTGTCTGTGGCTTCCGGAAATGCCGAACGCAACGGCGTCTCTGTCAACTTCCTGAAATTCGATATCTTGGCGACGGCCCCGCTGCCGAAGCGGTATGACCTCATTGTCAGCAATCCGCCGTACGTGCCGGAGCGGGACCGTGAGGGGATGCACCGTAACGTGCGTGACCATGAGCCGGCGCTGGCCCTGTTCGTGCCCGACGACCGCCCGTTGCTTTTTTACGAAGCCATCGCAGAAAAAGCCGCAGCCACGCTCCATCCGGGCGGACGACTATATCTGGAAACGTACGAAGCCTACCATCAGGAGCTAAAACAACTACTTGAGGACAAGGGTCTTACAGACATCAAATGTCATAGTGATTACTTTGGACGGCCACGGTTTGTGGTAGGGGTGAAAAACAACGCTATATAACCTACTGGTTAGCAACAATACGGAATTTATCGAACTACAACTTTGTGTAATTTTACCACTGCATTTTAAGAACGCTAATTATGAAACTGAAAGAACGCACTCCGCTGATGCAAAGACCCTTTCCCGACTACACCGTTACCGAAGAGAAATTAAACTCTTGGAGTCATCTCGTTGGTGTGCTCTTTGCCATAGTGATGTTGGCTTTAACCATCGATGCAACACACACGAAACCAGCCATTTATCTGACATGTGGGTTAGTCTATGTGTTGTCGGTGATGCTGGCGATGCTGGCTTCGGGCTTATACCACGGTCTGCCAAAAGGCAAGGCCAAGCAAATACTACGGGTTGTAGATCATTGTGACATATTCGTTACCATAGCCGGCACCTACACCCCCATCACGCTTCTTGGCATCTGCACGGTCAATCCCGTGATGGGCAAAGTCATTTTCGCTATCGAATGGGGGTTGGCGCTGATTGGCATCATCCTCAACGCAATTGACCTCAAGCGGTACGCAGCTTTTTCCATGACCTGCTATTTAGGAATGGGATGGTGTGTCATAGTAAGTCTGTTCCCGACTATCAAAGCCATGACACTCAATGGTTTCCTCTGGATTATTGGCGGTGGCGTGGCATTCACTATAGGCGCTGTCCTTTATCTGATAGGCAAAAAGAAGCGTTACCGTCATTTCATGTTCCATATTTTTGTTCTGATCGGCATACTCATTCAGTTTGTCGGGGTGTATGCGTACCTCCTGCTACCATAAGCTGGGTATCTTATAGTCTATTTTTGATCTCCGGCACCAGCCGGTCGATATCGCCCGCGCCGACGGTGAGCAACACCTGCGGACGATTTTCGCAAAGGTACGGTACCAAAATCTCCTTGCTGACCAGCACCTTGCTTTTGGATGAGATCTGGTTCAAAAGCCATTGCGACGTAATGCCCTCGATGGGAAGTTCCCGCGCCGGGTAGATGTCGAGCAGGATGACGTGGTCGGCGAGGGAGAGTACCTCAGCGAACTGCGGCCCGAAGTCGCGGGTGCGGGTATAAAGGTGCGGCTGGAAAACCACGGTGAGTTCTTTGTCGGCATACAGCCGCTTTACGGCGGTGACGATGGCGCGGATCTCCTCCGGATGGTGGGCGTAATCGTCGATGAAGACGAGGTCGTCGCGGCAGATCTGGTAGTCAAAGCGCCGTTTCACCCCGCTGAAACCCTCCATCTGGCACTGAATTTGCGACTCTGTGAGCCCCAGCAGAAGCCCGATGGCGCAGGCCGCCGCCGCATTGGTGACGTTATGCTGCCCTGACACGCCGATGGTGAAGTGGTGCGGTGTCCCGTTTTTTTCCGTGAGGATGAAGCGGGCGGTGCGGGGTGTCATCTTCACCTCGCTAATCCGATAGTCGCACGCCTCCCCTATCCCGTAAACCAGCTTGTGCGGATGACGAACCAAATCCGCCACTTTTTCGTGAATCAGAAGAGTGTCTTTTACCTGATTGGCAAAGAGTTGGAAAGATTCGATAAGATGGCTACGGTCGCCGTAAACGTCCAAGTGATCGGCATCCATAGAGGTGATGACAGCGATGGCGGGATGGAGGGTCAGGAAGGAACGGTCGAATTCATCGGCCTCCACGATGGCAGTATCGAAATCCTTGTGTATGACGATGTTGCTGTCGAAGTTTTTGGCAATGCCGCCGATAAAGGCGGTGATGCTACGGTAGGGATCCAGCAGGTGGGCCAGCATTGATGTGGTGGTGGTTTTGCCGTGCGTGCCGGCCACCGCAATGGTGAAATGTCCGTCTGTCAGTTTTCCCAACACTTCCGAACGTTTGTGAATGGGGATATTATGTTCTTGAAAATAAATGTATTCCAAATGGCTTTTCGGGACCGCAGGCGTATAAACCACATATTCCACATCATGGGGAATGGCCGTGATGTCTTCATCAAAATGAAGGACGGCACCCGCTTGTTGGAGTTGGTCGGTGAGAGGCGAAGGCGTGCGGTCGTAGCCATAAACTTTCTTCCCGCATTGCAGGAAATAGCGTGCGATGGCACTCATCCCAATACCGCCGATTCCCAAAAAATAGACTGACATAAATTACAGTGACATAATGTTTTCGACGATTTTCGCCACCGCATCGGGTTGGGCAAACTGTTTCATGGCTTCAGCCATTTCCTCACATTTGCGGCTGTCGTTGAACAGTTCGGTGAAGGCAGGAATCAGTGCGAACGACACTTCGCTGTCCTTGACGAGGATGGCAGCACCTTTATCGACCAAGGCGAGAGCGTTTTTGGTCTGGTGGTCTTCGGCGGCGTAGGGGAACGGGACAAGGATGGTGGGTGCGGCCACGATGCCCAATTCGGCGATGGCCAAAGCACCGGCGCGTGAGATGATAAAGTCGGCGACACCGTATGCGTCGTTCATGTTCCGGATGAAGGGCATGATTTTGATTTCATCCGTCTGCATCATCGAAAGTGCCATTTCATTCTGCTTGTAGTAGCTTTCGCCCGTCTGCCAGATGAGCTGGATGCCCATCTGCTTGATTTTACCGATGTTGGCGAGCATCACCTGATTGATGCTTTTGGCGCCGAGGCTGCCTCCGATGACCAACAATGTTTTTTTGTCAGGATTCAGCCCGAAAAATTCGTAAGATTCGGGACGTTTTTTCTGGAGTTGCAGGATTTCGGCGCGGATGGGGTTTCCTGTTTTGACAATCTTCTCTTTGGGGAAGAAACGTTCGAGGCCGTCGTAGGCGACGCAGATGCGGCGCACTTGGCGGGAGAGAATCTTGTTCGTGACGCCCGGATAGGAGTTCTGCTCCTGAATGAGGGTGGGGATGCCCAAGGAGTTGGCGGCTTGGAGGGCGGGGCCGCTGGCAAATCCGCCGACACCGATGGCCACATCCGGCTGGAACTCCCTGATAATCTGTTTGGCACGTCTCAGCGCCTTCATCGTGACAAACGGAAGTTTCAAATTTTTCAGAATCCCTTTGACGGAAAAGTCGCGGGACATTCCGTAAATGTGGAGACCTTCAATTTTATAGCCCGCCTCTGGCACACGGCGCATCTCCATCTTGTCATCAGCACCGATGAACAGGATTTCAGCGTCAGGATTTTCAAATTTGATTCGGTTGGCAATGGCAACGGCAGGGAAAATGTGACCGCCTGTACCGCCGCCGGATATGAGAAAACGTTTCTTTGTACCCATGATTTTCGTAATTAATTAATCTGCAAATTTACAACATATTACATACCCTTTTGGGGCAGTCGTGCAAACTTTTGAACTTGTTGCAGTTAATCAACAATGCTGCTGTAGTCGGGAAGGAGCTTAGCCATCTCACCCGAAAGCGGTGCCGTAACGGCGACGGGCTGGTGGGAGACAGGGTGCTCGAAAGCCACCTTGTAGGAGTGCAGGGAGATGGAGCCGTCGCGGTTGGAACGGCGCGCGCCGTACTTCAGGTCCCCCTTGATGACCGTTCCGTTGGCCGACAGCTGCGCTCGTATCTGGTGGTGCCGTCCGGTATATAGCTCCACCTCCAAAACGGTGTAATTCGTCAGCTGGCGAATCACCCGGTACGAGAGTTCCGCTTTCACGTAACCCGCTTTCTCTGTATGCGATACAAAAGTTTTATTTGCCTTTTCGTTGCGGAAAAGCCAGTCGGTGAGCCGCTGCTCCGGAATCTGCGGCGCGGTTTCGACAACAGCCAAATAGGTTTTGGAAATTTCCCGGTTCTTCACAATCTCGTTCATCCGGGCCAACGCCTTTGAGGTTTTAGCAAAGATGACGGCTCCGCTCACGGGCCGGTCAATACGGTGAACCAATCCGCAGAACACATTTCCAGGCTTATTGTAAGTAACTTTCAGATATTCTTTTACAGAATCAACCAGAGGAATATCCCCCGTTTTGTCACCCTGCACGATTTCACCCGCTAATTTGTTGACAATAAGCAGGTGATTATCTTCGTATAGGATGCGGTCGGCAATGGACATCAGTACTGCTCTGTTTCGTTGGGGAAGTCCAGATTCTTGACATCCTCGATATACTTGCCGACGGCGCGCACGATTTCCTCGCTGAGGTTATGGTAGCGGCGGAGAAAACGCGGCGAAAAAGCTTGTGTGATGCCGAGCATGTCGTGCAACACCAGCACCTGTCCGCTGGTGGCGTTGCCCGCCCCGATGCCGATGGTGGGAACATGAACCGCTTCGGTCACACGCTTGGCGACCTCGGCGGGGATTTTCTCCAAAACGATGGAAAAACAGCCGTACTTTTCCAACAACTGCGCGTCTTTCAGGAGCTTTTCTGCCTCCGCCTCTTCTGTCGCACGTACGGCGTAAGTGCCGAACTTGTTGATAGACTGTGGCGTAAGCCCCAAATGACCCATCACGGGAATGCCGGCACAGATGATGCGCTCGATGGACTCGCGGATTTCCTCGCCGCCTTCCAGCTTCACCGCATCCGCCCCCGACTCCTTCATAATGCGGATGGCCGAGTTCAACGCCTCCTTCGAGTTGCCCTGATAGGTACCGAAGGGGAGATCCACCACCACCAAGGCGCGGTTCACGGCACGCACCACGGAAGAGGCATGGTAAATCATCGCGTCCAATGTGATAGGGAGGGTGGTCTTGTAACCTGCCATCACGTTTGCGGCGGAGTCACCAACAAGGACGACATCAATCTTGGCCATATCTAAAAGGGTGGCAAGAGAATAGTCGTAAGCAGTCAGCATCGCGATTTTCTCGCCCTCATTGCGCATTTTCTGGAGTATGTTGGTCGTAACCTTGTTCACATCTCGATAAAGGTAATCAGACATAGCAAAAACCTATTCTAACGTTTTTTCAATCAAATAGTTGTCCCGTTTCGGATCAATACCCGAAACCAGCTCGCCGAGGAATCCCGCGAGAAACAGCTGGCATCCGATCACCACAGCCAACAAGGCGAGATAGAACAGCGGCTGATCCGTCACCTGACGGAATAGTTCCCCTTGTGATTGAAGAACCAGTTTCTTGATGATCATGATGATAACAATAATCAGACCGATAAGGAACGAGACGCTTCCCCACAAGCCGAAAAAGTGCATCGGCTGCTTCTTGAAGCGGTTGGTGAAACTCAGGGTCATCAGGTCGAGATAGCCGTTCACAAAGCGGTTCCAGCCGAATTTGGAAGTACCATACTTGCGTTTTTGGTGAATGACCACCTTTTCTCCGATTTTTCGGAAGCCCGCCCATTTGGCAATCACCGGAATATAGCGATGCATCTCACTGTAAATCTCAATATTCTTGACCACCTCTTTGCGATAGGCTTTCAGGCCGCAGTTGAAATCGTGCAACTTGATGCCCGATACACGCTGTGTGGTGCGATTGAACAGCTTTGACGGGATATTTTTGAGAAGGACGTTGTCATATCTTTTTTTCTTCCAACCGGATACAACATCGTATTTCTCCTCCGTAATCATACGGTAGAGTTCCGGAATCTCGTCGGGGCTGTCCTGCAGGTCGGCATCCATCGTGATGACCACGTCACCCTGACAGGCTTGGAAGGCGGTATTGAGGGCCGCCGACTTACCATAGTTGCGACGGAACTTGATGCCCTTGATATTTGGATTCTGGGCGTGCAGGTTCTCAATGACCTCCCACGAGCGGTCAGTAGATCCATCGTCCACCATCAGCACCTCATAAGAGAGCGAATTTGCGGTAGTCACGCGTTCAATCCATGCCGCCAGCTCCGGCAGCGACTCTTCTTCATTGTAAAGGGGTATGATAATCGAAAGGTTCATATTTATTCAGGTTACAGGGGTCAGGGTATAGGTTACAGGGATCAGGGGTCTGTTAGAGACGATGTGCACATCGTCTGTACAATATTGTTTTGTCAGTTTTCAGTTTTCCATTTTCAATTCTCAATTTTCCGTTTCCACCGTTTCTTCCGATTCCTCGGCTTCTATGCTGCACTTCCGTTTTTCATTCCGATAAAGGAAGAGAGCAACGAAGATGTTGAGCAGAAGGCCGTAGAGAAGGATGGAGAGGGAGTAGGCGAAGGCGGCCATTACGGGACTGTCGCTTTGGGGCACGGAGGGTTTCACCGTTTCAAAACGGGCGATGATCGGATCTGCTGCCATACGGTCGCGACTGCCGGCATCCAAGATGGCGGGCAGGTCGGCGAGGCACTCGCGGTTGCCATCGTTGGCGTTGGTCAGGACGGCTCCGGCACAGCGGTACAACAGCTCATCCGCCTTGACTTGGAACGAGTCGAGACGGTACGCCGGGTCGTCGGCAGCGTGGGATTTCTCCACCAGCTGCCGTTTGTAGGCAGTCAGTAGAATTTGGAAGGCACTATCGAGTCTCGCACCGCAGACGGTGTCGGTTCCGATGTCTTCGCGCCCGTCGCGGATGACGGTTGCAACAGTTTCATAGTACTGGCTGACTTCCGCATCGGTGGCTTGCTCTTTCTGGAGCCGCTGGTAGGCCAGCTCCATATTGCGACGGTTGTTTTTCTCCACACCGTCGGTTTCAATGAACTTGTAGTGGCACAAAAGGTAGCCAACCATCAGGGCATAGGCGATGCAGACGACCAGAACGCCGTAGCCGAAGGCGGGGGCGAAACGGATGACACCGTCCTGCACCTTGTCACGCACCTCCTTGATGGCCATATAGATGGCGAAGACAAAGGCGGCGACCATCAGCAGGTCCGAAATCGGGCCGAAGGGGTAGTCAGCATCCAGCGTGCCGGCATAATAGGTCGCCAATTTAACGAGAGAAAGCCCTGCTCCAAGCAAGGCTCCCCATTTTATCGTAATGATGAATTTTGATCTGTTCATTAGTTGGCTCTGTAGAAGTTGTGTCTTCTATCCACAATCTTGAAGCCTTTCTGGAGGTCATCCATTGCAAGGCTCTGTTCGTTGCTGCCTCTGCCGATGGTGACATCACGGAGGATGTTGCGTTCCATACCGAGGGCTTCGGTCGGCACACCGTCTTCGGTGCTGTAGAGGGTGGCAATGCAGATGGCGCGCTTGCTGCTGACCACAGCAGGTTTGCCGTTGGCATCCATAGTGGTCAGTTTGCCGACGATGGCGTTGTCAAGGCCGTAAGGCATGTTCTGGGCAAAGGAGATGCGCAGGCTGTCACGGAGCTGGAAGCCATATTTGTTGGCCAAATCCTGAACGTTGGTGCTAGCCAGTTCGCTGCTAAGTTTCTCGCTGATGGCAGCAATCTTTTTCTCGGTGGTGAGTTCGCCAATGATGAGGTCCTTTACATTGTTGAAGTCGGCCTTGCCCGCTTCTTTCACTCTCTTCAGACCGGCGACGATGAACACTTGGGCACCAAGCTGTTTCGGCTGGTTGTAACCGCTGTAGGTGAAACGGCCCTCGAAAGCGGTACGGGAAACGGTGTTCACTTTAGTCTCCTTGTCAAATGCCCAACTGATGGCCTCGCGGCACATCATGCTTTCCTGCATACCGGTGGAGATGCTGCCCTGCATATTTTTCACGTCAGTCTGGGGAACGAGGAGGGCGCCTTTGGATTGGGCCAGTTCCTCCAGTTTCTCCACATTGTCGCTGGCAGCGGCCAGTTCATTGGCGGCCATACGGAGGCTTTCAATAGTGGCCTTGGAGGCTTCAATCGGAACGGGATAGAGGACATATTGTCTCTTTTCATTGGCCTGTGTCTTGGCGAGCACCTGCATCACAAGGTAGCAGTCCATGGCTTCGTGCACATAAACTTGTCCGATGCCGGTGTGGAGCAGTTTGTCATAAAGGGTGTCGGGCATATCTTCAAACCAGAAGGTGCTGTCAGCGCCAAAGATGCGGTCGTTCTTATATTGCGGGAGAAGGGTGAAGATGTTGGTGGTGGTCGTCACCTCGTGGGCGAGGCTGTCGGCCAAAGCCTTGGCTTCCTCTTTCTCCATCGTCACGGTGTTTTGTCCGTACTTGAAGGGGATGGTGAGGAACGTGGTCTGGATGGAGTCGGGACGCTGAGCCACTTCACGCACCTTGCCGAAATACCAGAAGTTGCCATCAAGGTAAGGGGCGACCATCGTGCCAGCGGGAGAGTGGAAGATGGCACTATCGAGCTTGTTCGGCAGATTGTATTCGGCCTCTTTGTCCTCCACACCGTAGTACTGAAGAGCGGATTTGCCGTGTTTCAGATAGAGGAGGGTATCGAGCTGGACATGCTTGGCCGTCTGATCATTATAGGACCAGAAGTAGGCTTCGCCTGTGGCGAACTTGCGGTTCTTCTCAATTCTGCGCTCGGCTTTCACAAAGTCACCGATGGCGTTGGTGGACTCGGCGAAACGGCTGTAGATGGCCTTGACAGTATCTTCCGTATCCTGACGGTCCTGTGCAGTGGCCACGATGGGGAAGATGGCGAAATCGATGTCGCGGCTGTCCTCATCAACGACATAACGATCCTTGTGGCTCTGGAAGAAGCTCTTGGCCTCTTTTTCATCCACATTGACTTGGATGTCATTGAAGGCGGGGGCGTTGGGATTGACCATGGCGAGCTGCATCAAGGCATTCTTTTCAGAACCCACCTGCTTCAGCAGTGGGGTGGAGTAATAGGTGGAACTTCCCACGAGGGCGAAGTAAGCGTTGTTCATCGCCTCAAGGACGGCCATTCTTTCGATGGCTTTATACATATTATAAATGTCGGTTCCGCGATAGTCGTTGATGTTGTTGAGGGCTTCCATCAAAGCGTCGAAGCTGTTGCCGCTGTTCTGGAGCAGGCGCTGGCACATCGCGATGAGGTACTGTTGGGCAGTGCTGCGCATGGCGCGCTGGCTGGTGAGGCTGCTGACGAGTTCGGAGCTGATGTTCTCCACCATTTCGTCATGGAAAGTGATACCCATCTTCGAGAGCTGCTTGCCAAGGATGACCTCCTGCTTGACCTGTTCCCACGTGAAGTCGTGGAGGTACTGGTCAAACTCATCGTCCGTGCTGGTGATATTGTTCACGTAGGTGAAGAGCAGGCGGTTCTGTTCAAAATAGGAAGTATAGACGTTTTCGCGGCCGTCCATACGGATGGTCTTGCTCCCGACCTTGCCGAGCAGGTTGCGGTTGGTGATGGAAGGTATGATGCGCGTCAAGTCGCCGACGATGAAGGCGAGAAGTGCGATACCGATGATGATCATTAATGCTACTCCGTGCTTACGGATTTTGCCAATTGCTGCCATTTTCTTTCTTTACTTTTACTTTATTAATTACTATATTTTTATTTGCAAAATTTAGGGCGCAAAAGTACGATTTTTTTTTCAGTTGGCGACAGGTTCGCCGTTTTTTTTCAACGGGTGTCCCAAGAGTTTTTCAGCATCTGCAAAATTCTTATTTTCAATATATTGCCTTATTTTTGAAGAGCGAACTTTGCTTTCCTCCATCATCAGTTCGGGGATGATGATGATTTCAATGGAATTTTTGGCACAGATTTCCCGCATACTCTCCTTGTTGCCTTCCCGTCCCTTCCCGAAATTGTGGTCGGCACCCATCACGATGGCCCGCATCCCTGTCTTTTTTATCAAAAAATTCAAAAAGTCCTGAAAAGAGAGCTGCGAGAACTCCTTCGTGAACGGCAGCACCACCATATTGTCGATGCCCTCCGCTCCAATTAGTCCAATATTCTCTTCCAATGTGTTGATTGTAAAGAATTCCCGTTCGGGATGCAGCACTAACTGCGGGTGCGGGTCGAACGTAACGACCACCGTCTCCCCCCCTAACCGCTGTGCCGCCTCCTTCATATACTCGAAAATACGACGATGCCCCAAGTGTACGCCGTCAAACGACCCTACGGCCACTACCGCATTCCGGAAGTCCGGCAAGTTCTCTATGTCTTTGTATATTTTCAAGGTTACAGGTTTCAGTTCTCAATTTTCAGTTTTCCGTTCTCAGTTCTTCACTCGAATGGCGTTCTGGATGGTGTTGCCTATCAACATGAAAGAGAGCACCAGCAGCATGATGGCGATACCAGGGATGATGGCAAGATAGGCGTTGTCGAGGACGATGTAGGCGTAGTTTTCCTTCATCATCATGCCCCACGACGGGGTGGGCGGCTGCACACCGATACCCAAGAAACTCAATCCCGCCTCCATCAATATGGCCGACGAGAAATTGGAGGCCGCAATGACAATCACCGTACCCGACACATTGGGCAGCAGATGCTTCCAGATAATATGCAAACTACTGTATCCTAATGCCTTTCCAGCTTCGACGAACTCTTTTTCTCGCAGACTGATCATCTGGCCGCGAACCACCCTCGCCACATCCACCCACATGGTGAGACCGATGGCCATGAAAATCTGCCAGAACCCCTTTCCCAAAGCGAAACTGATGGCGATGACCAGCAGCAGCGTCGGGATGGACCACACCACGTTGATGAACCACATCAGCACGTCATCCACCTTCCCTCTGAAGTAGCCTGCGATGGAGCCAATCAAGATGCCGATGACCAAGGCGATGAAGACGGAGATGCCGCCCACGGCCAGACTGATGCGGCTACCAATGAGCAGCTGGCTCAGCACATCGCGACCGTAGCGGTCGGTGCCCAAAAGAAACTTCTTGGTGATGACGGGCGCTTCGTCGCAAAGTTCGGACTTGGCGTTCCCGACCTCGGCTTCGTCGCCCGCCTCAAACAGCCGTACATAAACCGAATCCGCCGTTTCACGCCATCCCTCAATGGGGACGGTGCGATAACGTGCTGGCTGCCCGTAAAGCATACGGCGGAAAAAACCGCATTCGGGAACCTCCTGCTCCGGCTTCACCTGCAGTAACTGCACCGTAAACCCGGGCGGACGGATAGCAATCTCCAACTGCTGGTGGTTGCAATAGGGCGTGTGATCGGGTGTGATAAGGTAGCCAAGAATGGCAATACCGATGACCAACAGGATGAAAACCAGCGAAATGACCCCTTCAGGCTCCTTGCGGAAACGCTTCCACGTCAGCTCCGACAACGAAACCGCACGATACTCCTTCTTTTTCCGCCATTTCAACATGGAATTAATTTTTATTTCTTCCCCCGTTAGGTCCGGTATCAAATCACAAATAGAGACGCGGTACACCACGTCTCTACATTCATGATTTTATGAATCAAATTTATTAACTTGCAACTTTATGAACTTTATGAATTTGTAACTAATTCCGGTTTTTCATACGTTCGATGAAGGGGTTGAAATAATTTTCGCCCTTCATAGTGACACCGGCCAGCCCCTTGCCGCCGGTCATGCTGCGTTTGACATCGCCGAAGATGCCTTTTTCAAGGGCGGTGAAAAGGCCCTCTTTCACAATCTGCTGGAGCAGTTCGATGGCGTTGTCCAACACGACCTTGGCACGTTCGCGGCAGATGCCGCCTTCACGGAACTCCATCTCCTCGCCGATGCTGCGCATATCGTTGAAAATGTAGCGGGCGTTCTCGATGGAGAGGTAGCGATCGCTCATAAACGGGGTGTGGATGGCCTCGGTGGGCATACCCAACAACTGGATTCCCTGATGGGTCCAGATGCCGATGATGTTGAACAATGCATCCTGAATGTGGCCACGGAAGATGTTGCCGGTCATGAACTTGGTGGGCGGCATATACTTGAGGGTGGCTTTCGGGAAGATTTCACGGGTCATTTGTGCCTGCGCCAATTCGAGGAGGAAGCCGTTCTCCAGCATCGGGTCCATCTCGAAAGCGTGGCCGAGGCCCATCTGCTCTTCGGGCAGTCCGGCCAACAGAGCCAACTGCTCGTTGATGAGGTCGGAGGCGAGCACGGTGTGGGCGGCCTCCACGGCATCGGCGGTGGTGAGGTAGTTGTCTTCACCCGTGTTGATGATAACACCGGCAAAACCGTTGATGACACGGGAGAAGTACTGGTCGATAAGGGTACGCTGCGGGTTGATGTCGCGGAAGAGGATGCCGTAGAGTGCATCGTTGAGCATCACGTCCAGACGTTCCAGAGCGCCCATTGCAGCGATTTCGGGCATGCAAAGTCCTGAGCAGTAGTTGCAAAGGCGGATGTAACGACCCACTTCTTCGCCCACTTCGTCAAGGGCCTTACGCATGATGCGGAAATTCTCCTGCGTGGCGAAGGTACCGCCGAAGCCTTCGGTGGTGGCACCGTAGGGCACGTAGTCGAGCAGGCTCTGACCTGTTGTGCGGATCACGGCGATGATGTCGGCCCCCTGGCGGGCACCGGCCTGCGCCTGCACCACATCCTCATAAATGTTACCGGTGGCCACAATGATATACAGGTAAGGTTTCGGACCTTCGCCGATGGTCTTCAAATACTCGTTGCGCTTGGCCACATTCCCTTTGATACGTTCCATACAGGCATCAATGTAGGGCTGCAATGCTTTCTGTATCTCGGCGGGCGTGTGGAGTTTGAGCTGGGTAATGTCGAGCGTGCCGGCAGCGATGGCTTCTGCAATTTCCTGCGGCTGCTTGCCCGTCTCAAGGATGGCGTTGCCTATGTAGAAGAGGACACCTTCCTTCAGGACACCTTTTTCCTGCAAAAGGTTCACCACCACATTGGGCAGCGGCACATCGTTAGCATCCACCCCGTCAATGCCGATCAGACGGCAGAGGGTACGTTCCACGGTCACGGTAGTGTACTGGTTGACGAATTTCTGCACATCGTCAGCAATATTCCCAGCTAACTCTTTTGCATATTTAACTTTTTGAAAATCAAGACCTAATTTGCTCTTTTCCATTCTGATTGATTATGGTTGTTGTTTGTTCTGTTCTCGTTAAAAAAACGGGTGCAAAGGTACAAAAAAATCACTGTTTCACCACCTTCCCCATAGCAATCGTCCTGTTGCCGTTCACCAATTTGATGACGTATATGCCGTTGGCGTAATGGGACAGATCAATCTGTAGAGACGTTTCATGAAACGTCTCTACAACATCCAATATCCTGCCATATACATCAAATACCTGTATTTCAACAACATTCGTCTGTGCATTGTTCATTGAATATTGCACGTTGACAACTCCTGTGGTCGGGTTTGGGTATAGGGTAATGTCGTTATCGTCGTAGTGTATGAGACCGGTAGTGTCGCATGTCTCCACGGTGAGGTGAAGCGTGTCGGTGCTGGGACAGTCGGTCTCATTGAGGTAGTCATAGGTGTAGGTGCCCGATTCGGTGTAGGTGCTGTCGTGCCAGGTGAAGCTCTCGCCATTGCATAGGGTAGTGTCCGTCACGTTGTGCGTGCCGTGGTTGACGGTAAGGTGGAGCGTGACGATGCTGTCACATCCCGCCACGTTTACCAGTGTGTCCATATAGTCACCGCTTTCAATGAGGTTCTCGTATCCGTGCCAGCTATAGCTGCCGCATGCAGTGGCGGTGGTATCGCTGGCTGTTGCACAATTATAGTCAGATTCATAACACCCCATGTCAACTGTCCCCCATTTGATACGTGCCGTTCCATCCAAATCTACACTATCTAGAACATATTCATTATTACCACTATTGATACAAACAGAACCATCTTGTAAATGCCAGTCCACATTTGCTGTTGTGTCTTCTGCACCAGCTGTAAGTGATGGATTGACAAAAATTTCCATATTGCTGATGTCAATGTTACCCTCTCCTGCATACACTCCTTCAAAAGCAGAATATGAACAAAGAATAATTCCCCCGTAATCATGAGAATTGTAAATATCGTTATTCCAGATGATACAGTTAGTCAGGTTGATAAAATAGGGACTATTAGCTGTAGATATTCCACTACCACCATTGTATGAAAGATTATTTGCGATAGTAGTGTTGATAAGACTAAGAGAATCACTAACATATATTCCACCACCGTAATTACTTGTATTGTTGGAAATCAGACAGTTGGAAATAGTGGAATTATAACATACTACGCCACCACCGTAATTATACCCGTAATCGTAATCGGAAATTGCTTCGTTGTTATGGATATTGCAATTTGAAATAGAAGAATTACCGGACACAGATACCCCACCACCAGAGGTCGCTGTATTATTAGAGATTTCACAGTTGGAAACAATGGCGTTATTCTGTGCATATACGCCGCCACCAGAATATCCCTTATTGTTGGAAATCTGGCAGTGCTGTATCATTCCATTTTTTCTCAGATATACACCTCCTCCCGAAACATATTCGGTATATCCGTTACTGATGGTAAAGCCATCCCAAATAGTTGTGTCACTGAAATCAAGCGGTTGGTATAGGACACGGCGAGCAGAATCTCCATCCAATAGGGTGACGTTGTTTTCGAAATCACGCAGCGAGAGATCATAATCTGAGGGCTCATTGCCAGCGAAACCGCCATAAACATTAACGCAGTACATAGTAAAAGCATTTCCAGACAACGTGTCCCCCAAATAGGTTCCAGCAGAAACCCAAACATCTGCATTGACATTTTGGGCCATACCTTGGGCATCTGCAATCGATGACATTGCGTTTTCCCAACTATCGCCGTTTTTCGTACCCGCCCCGGTAGGTGTCACATAGACAATGCCCGAATAGGTGCTGGAAATAGTTGCGCTGTTGTAGTCTGACTCATAACACCCCATATCTACTGTGTCACGCTTGATGCGGGCTGTTCCATCCAAGTCCACACTGTCGGTTGCCATTGCATTGCTGCCTCTGTTGATGCAAATAGAAGTGGGTAACAGATGCCAGTCCACATTGGATGTGGTATCCTCGGCACCAGCGGTAAGGGAAGGATTGACAAAATGAGGTTGGAAGGGGCTGTCCTCAAAAAGAGCGATATTCCCCGTTCCTGGATAACCGCCTTCGATGGCAGAATAGGAGATGGGTAAAAGAGTACTGCTAAAACCACTAGAATTGCCCCATACAATGTTATTCTTTATCACTTTCGCGTTATCTCCTAACATATAAAATTTTATTCCCCCTCCACGTTCAGCATAATTACGTACAATTGTGTTGTTGGCGATGGTTGAGCCGTCTTGATAATAGGTGAGGTACATTCCTCCTCCCCCACTTTCACCTAAGGCTGTGTTATTATATATCACACAATTGGAGATAGTATAGTAATTCCAGCCCTGCACTCCGCCTCCATAATCGGCGATGTTGTGGTGGATTTTACAGTTGGAAATAGTACAATATTCGTTTACCAATACTCCACCACCAGCGCCTGCCCGATTATTGCGTATGGTACAATGATTGAGAGATCCATTTTCACTTAAGAACACGCCGCCTCCATTTCCAGTGGTATAACCATTTTGAATGGTAAAGCCATCCCAACAGAAAGGGGTGCTCGAACAATTTTTTTGATACAGTCCTCTTCGAACATTTTGTCCATCCAAAATAGATGCATTGGATTCAAAATCCCGCAGTGACAAATCATAATCCTCCTGTTCATTACCTGCAAAACTGCCATAAACATTAACACCTCTCATGGTTATAGGAGTATTAGATAACGTGTCTCCGTAATATGTGCCTGCAGCTATCCAAACCACCGCGTTGTGGTTTTGAGCTATTGCTTGTGCCTTGTCAATTGAAGACATGGCATTCCCCCAACTATCCCCGGAGTAATTGCCACTTCCCATTGGAGTAACATATACTATTCTCTTTTCGGGAAGTGTAATTCCTTCATGTACTGATTCATAACAACCTATGTCAACCGTCCCATTTTTTATTCTGATTGTTCCATCAATATCTAAACTGTCAAAGACGAACTCATTATTTCCTCGGTTTATGCAGATGGATTCTTGCTGTAAGTGCCAGTCTGTATTAGATGTGGTGTCTCCAGCACCAGCTGTTAGCGAGGGTTTAACGAAAAGAGGTTCGTATGGCGGTGTATCCATAAGAGTAATATTTCCCGTGCCGGGGCAGCCTTCTTCTATAGCGGTATAAGAACATTTGGATGTCGTGTTGTCAATAGTCCCATTATTGCTTTTTTTATTTCCCCAAACTATGCAATTGGTGAGATGTGGAGGGTAGCCAGTGTAATCCACCCCTCCACCATAAAGTGCAGTATTTCTCACAATAGTTGAATTATTGATTGTATTTACATCACTATAATAAACATCATCATATATTCCGCCACCCCACCTTCCAGCTGTATTGTTGGCTATCAGACAGTTGCTGGCACAAGTCGGCCCCTGCATAAAAATGCCAGCTCCATCTTTGGAAGCAGTGTTTTTCGTAAATATGCAATTAACAATAGTTGAGGAGTGTCTGTTATCCCAAAGCCCACTATATATTCCTCCCCCATTTTCATCAGCATGGTTGTTATACATATTACAATGATTCAGGAAGACCGAACTTCTCAGATAAATTCCTCCACCATTGCTACTTGTATATCCGTTCCTAATTGTAAACCCATCCCAAACCGTAGTATCGCTGAAATTCCATGGTTGATACAATACCCGACGGGCAGAATCGCCGTCCAGTATGGTTTCATTGGTCTCGAAGTCACGCAAGGAGAGGTCGAAGTTGGCAGGTTCGGTGCCGGCAAATCCGCCATATACATCCACGCCATCCACCATCGTGAAAGCGTTCTCAGCAGAGGATGCGGTGTCTCCATAGTACACACCAGCCGCCACCCACACTACACAGTTGTTCGCTTGTGCCAGTGCCTGCGCCGTGTCAAGGGCAGAGGTGGCATTGGCCCAGCTGTCGCCGGAGTGCGTGCCTGCGCCTGTCGGGGTTACATAAACGATGCCCTGGTAGTTGGGCGTTTGGGCAAAAGCTACCGCGATCTCCGTCAAGATTATTGCGAAAAGAATAATTTTTTTCATCTTATTTTTTATTTCAACTTTTAACTTTTAACTTTTAACTCTCAACTCTCAACTAAATACTCTCCCACGGTCATGGTGTCTCGGTCGAAAGCCACGCCGACCTTCACCACCTTGCGGCCTTCGGTCTGGTAGGGGAGGAAGTAGCCTTTGCCGTTGATCTGGTCGAGGGCCTGCTGCGCCGTGCCATGTACCTTCAGTTCGAAGACGTAGGTGGTGTCAGGCATTTGCACCACGAAGTCGATGCGGCCGTTGGCGCACTTCACCTGTGTGCGTGCATAAACATTCAACATATTGAAAATCAACCAGAAAGTGTATTCGTAAAATCCTTCGTAATTTTTTACATCTTTCAGCTTCTCCTGAAAGCCTTCCACGTATGGAATGCCCGCCAGAAATGCCGTCATCTCCTGCATGGCTCCACTGATGTCGCTATGGTCAAGAGCTCGCCAGAACTTGAGGGCGAAACCGTCCTGGACAGAAGTTTGATATAATCCGGTATAAGCGGGGATGAGACCTCCAACCAAGCCAACCCGTACTTCCTTGTTTGGGATAGAGAGGACGTAGCTATTGGATTTTTTGTCATAGTCCTTGATGGTGAGATATCCGCTTTGGTATAACAGTGGGAGTGCATTTTCCATCGCTTCGGTAGGCCGGTCGAAGGCCGATGCCGACGCTTCAATATGCTCCATGCCCGTGATGTCGGTGCGGAAATGCTGCATCTGACGGATGAGGAAAGACGGCGTTCCGCTGTCAAACCAATAACTGTTAATGTCTTTTTGCAGGAAACATTTCAATAAGCTGAATGGATTATAAACGTCTGGCGAATCCTTGGAAAAACGATACCCGTCGTACGTCTGTTTCAACTTCTGGTGCATCTCCTCGGGCGTGCATTCATAACGTTCGGCGAGCATTTCTATGTCTGACGACATCTGTGTGGTGAATTCCTCTTCCGTGATGCCGCAGATGGCGGAGAACTCTGGCTGCATCGAAATATTGGTCAAGTTGTTGATGGTCGAGAAGATGCTCAACTGCGAGAATTTGGTGATGCCTGTGATAAAACAGAACTTGATTAGGGGTTCTGATGCTTTCAGAGGTTGGTAGAACTCCTGCATCACTCGGCGGAACTCGGGGAGCATCGCCTCCTCGTGCAGCATGTCTAACAGCGGCGCGTCGTACTCGTCGATGATGACCGCCACCTGCTTGCCTGTCTTTTCGTAAGCGCGGCGGATCATTCCCGCAAGGAGTTGCCCCGGCAAAATTTCATCCTCCGCTCTGCCAAACTTCTCTGCCAATGGCTTCATCATGAACAGAAGGGCTCTTCTAAGTTCCTCCACCGTCATTTGGTTCTTGGCCGTGCTTACGTCCACATGAATTACGGGATACTTCACCCATTCCGTTTCTAAGTCCATGATTTTCAGCCCTTCGAAGTATTGTTTTTCTCCTGCAAAATAGGAGTGCAAAGTGGAAGAAAGCAGGCTCTTCCCGAACCTGCGGGGGCGACTGAGGAAGACAAAAGTGCTCAAATGCACCATCTTCCACATAAGGTCTGTTTTGTCAATGTAAAGGTAACCGTCGTTGCGGAGGCGGGAGAAGGTCTGGATGCCGACGGGGTAGCGTCGGAAGGGAAACTGATTCATAATTGTTTGGTTGTCAAAACGGCGGCAAATTTACAACATTTAGTTACAAGTTTGTCAAGTTCATAAAGTAAAAGGTAGGAGGTAAAAAGTAGGAGGTAAAGGTTGTCATAAACTATCCCCTAATTACTAATCCCTATACCCTAATTTTAATTCCACTCCTCCGGATTCACCTCGTCGATTTCCTCACGGAGATTGTCAATGATGAACTGCTGGCGTTCCTTGTTATTGCCGCCCATATAGTATTCCAACAGCTTGTTGATGTTGGTGTTGGGTTCAAGGACGACCGGCTCCAGACGCATTGTCTTGCCAATGAAGTTGACAAATTCTTTTGGGGAGATTTCACCCAAACCCTTGAATCGGGTGATTTCCGGCTTCGCGCCGACTTGCTTGATGGCGTCCTGTTTCTCCTGATCCGAATAGCAGTAGAAGGTCTTGTTCTTGTTGCGGACACGGAACAGCGGGGTCTGTAAAATATAGACGTGCCCGTTGCGCACCACATCCGGGAAATAGTTGAGGAAGTAGGTGAGCAGCAGCAGACGGATGTGCATCCCATCCACATCGGCATCGGTGGCGATGACAATATTATTATAACGGAGCCCTTCCAAACCGTCCTCTATGTTGAGCGCCGCGTTAAGCAGGCTAAGTTCCTCGTTCTTATACACTTCCGAACTCTTCATAACGTTGAGGGTTTTGCCTCGCATACTGAAAACGGCCTGTGTCTGGCTGTCACGCGATTGCGTGATGGAACCGGAAGCAGACAGACCCTCGGTGATGAAGATGGTAGAGTTGAGCCCCTTATCGTTGCGGTCGGTGTTGTAATGGTACTTGCAGTCGCGCAACTTGCTGTTGTTCAAGCTGACTTTCTTCTGGATTTCCTTGTTTCCCTTCTTGATGTTGGCGATGGCCTTACGCTCGGCCTCCGATTCGAGAATCTTCTTTTTGATGATTTCGCCGACATCGGTGTGCATGTGGAGGTAGTTATCGAGCAGGCGGCCCACCACGTCATTGACGTAGTTGCGGATGGTCTGGCCGTCGGGCTGCATCATCGTGGAGCCGAGGCGGATCTTGGTCTGCGACTCGAACACCGGTTCCTGCACCTTGATGGAGATGGCCGCGGCAACGGCGTTACGGATGTCGGCGGGGTCGAACTCCTTGCCGAAGTAGGTGCGGAACGTCTTGACCAGCGCCTCGCGGAAGGCGTTTTGGTGTGTGCCGCCCTGCGTCGTGTTCTGGCTGTTGACGAACGAGTAGTACTCCTCACCGTAGTGACGGGTGGTGTGAGTGAGCACGAACTCGAACTTCTCATCCTGAAGGTGGATGGGCTCGTACAGCATCTCCTCTTGGTTCACGTTGTTGCAAAGGAGATCGTACAAGCCGTTCTTCGACAGAAACTTCTGGCCGTTGAAGTTGATGATGAGCCCCTTGTTAAGATAGGCGTAGTTCCACATCATCTTCACAATGTACTGGGAGACCCAGCGGTAGTTGACGAAGATGCTGTCGTCGATGGTGAAGGAGGTAAAAGTGCCGGAGCGTTGGTCGCTGAGTTCGATGGGCGTTTCGGAGATGAGTTCGCCGCACGAAAATTCAGCAGATTTCGTCTGCCCGTCGCGGAAACTCTGCACCTTGAAGTGGGTGGAGAGAGCGTTCACCGCCTTGACACCCACGCCGTTCTGTCCGATGGAGTTGGTGAAGGCCTCACTATTGAATTTTCCGCCCGTGTTGATCTTCGACACGCAGTCCACCATCTTGTTGAGTGGGATGCCGCGTCCATAGTCGCGCACGCTCACCACATTATCCTTGATGTTTACGTCAATGCTTCTTCCATGACCCTGCATGAACTCGTCGATGGAGTTGTCAATCACCTCTTTCAGAAGCACATAGATACCGTCGTCGTGCGAACTACCGTCCCCCAGCTTACCGATGTACATACCGGGGCGCAGACGGATATGCTCATACCACTCTAACGTGATAATATTAGAATCGTTGTAATTGTCACTCATTGGGTTAGGTTAATGGTTTTGCGGCTGCAAAGGTACAAAAAAATCCGATGTCCATTAATTGCAAAAAAACGCGTACCTTTGCACGTTTTTTATGGGACGAATTATAGCCATTGATTACGGACAAAAAAGGGTGGGGTTCGCAGTGACCGACGAACTCCGCATCTGCGCCAATGCACTGGAAACCGTGCACGTGACGCAGGCTTTCGACTTCCTCAAAAACTACATCGAAAAAGAGAATGTCGATACTATCGTTGTGGGCGAGCCGCGCAAAATGGATAACACGCCCTCCGAATCCACCCGCTTCATCGAACCTTTCGTCAACCGAGTGAAGAAGGCGTTCCCCAACATTCCCCTCATCCGCGTGGACGAACGCTTCACCTCCCGCATGGCTTTCCAGACGATGATTGATGTCGGGCTGAAAAAGAAGGACCGGCAGGACAAGGCCCTCGTGGATAAGATCAGTGCTGTCATTATCCTCCAGACCTATTTGCAACAACTTGATATAGAAAACGAAAGAAATAATCCAGACCTATGATATTACCTATTTGCGTTTACGGGAATCCCGTATTGAGAAGAAAATCCGCCGAAGTTTCGATGGAGCCGGCGGAGCTGAAACAGTTAGTCAGCGATATGTTTGAAACGATGTACAACGCCAACGGCGTCGGCTTGGCCGCCCCCCAAATCGGCAAGTCGCTGCGGCTGTTCGTCATCGACTCCGAGCCGTTCAAGGAGCTGTATCCCGAAGAGGAGACACGCAAGCTCGCCTTCGTCAACCCCGTGATTACCAAGCGGTACGGCGAGGAATTCGCTTTCAACGAGGGTTGCCTCAGTCTGCCCGACATCCACGAGGACGTGATGCGCCCCTCCACCATCGAAATCACCTACCTTGATGAAGACCTGCAGCCCCATTCCGAGACCATCAGCGGCGGCGTGGCCCGCATCATCCAGCACGAGTACGACCACATCGAGGGTATGGTCTTCACCGACCATCTTTCCAACCTCAAGAAGATGATCCTCAAAAGGAAACTCACCGACATCGCCTCCGGCAAACTGCACCCCGCCTACAAGACGAAACTGAAATAACCACCCTATGAAACTTCGACTTTTCCCGCTGCTGTTGCTGGCTTTAGCCTTCTGCTCCTGCGGTTCAAAGCAGGAAAAAAACGCTGTCGTAGAAGACGCAACCATCTATGAATCTTCGGATTACAACAGCTCAAAAGATTTGATTGCCCTATACCACCAAGCCGATTCTTTGGTGCAGATCGGGCAGATTGACACGGAGATGATGCAGCTTTTTGTGGACAACGCAACGGCCTACGCCGAAATCCACCCCGACGACACGCTCACCCCGCACTTCCTGCTCTACGCCGGCATTTTCGAGATGGATATCGCCCTTTCCACCGCGTCGGAAAGCAAACGGAACGCACGATTCTTCCAAGCAGTGGACATTTTTAACGACCTCACAAAGAAGTATCCGAATTATAAGAACCTCCCCTACTGCTATTATTATAAAGGACAGATTTACGAGAATATGAAACGGACGAGCGACGCTGAGGGAGAATATCGGGAGCTGGTCCACCGCTTCCCCGATACCGACCTCGGACGCAACATCGCCGACTATCTGAAAGTCAGGGGATTCGAAAAATCTTCCGATGACATTATGCACGAAATCAGCCAGAAATGAACATCAGCGGCATCATCACCACACTGAATGAGGAGGCCAATATCGCCGACGCCATCGCCTCCTTGCAACAGGTCTGCGACGAAATCGTGGTCGTGGACTCCGAAAGCACCGACCGCACGGTGGAAATCGCCCGTGAGATGGGCGCGAAGGTCTATCTGCAACGCTACCTTGGCGACGGCATCCAGAAAAACGTGGCCCTCCAGTACGTCACCAACCGGTGGGTGCTCAGCATCGACGCCGACGAGCGGCTCAGCGACGAACTGGTGGCGTGGATCCGCAACACCGACTTCGAGACGACCCCGTACGACGGTTTCGCCGTCCGCCGCCGCAACTACATCGGCAGCCGCTGGGTAAAGTGCTGCGGCTGGTACCCCGATCACCTCGTCCGCCTCTACCGGCACGACAAGCTCCGGTTCCGCGACGTAAAGCAGCACGCCTTCGTCCCCACCACCAACACGCTGGCCATCAAGGCGGATCTCATCCACTACCGGTACAAGAACTGCGGCGAGCTGTTCTCAAAACCCGCCCGCAACTACAGCACGCGGGGGGCCAAAATCCTCTATCTGCAAGGCAAGAAAGCCAACGCCTTCACGCCGTTCTGGCACGGCACCGCCGCCTTCCTCAGCAACTATTTCCTGCGCGGCGGCATCCTCGGCGGCGTGGACGGATTCACCCTCGCCCTCTCCATCGCTTGCAATAGCTATATGAAGTACGCAAAATTACTTGAATACCAACGGGATCCTAAAGTACGGAAAGCGGAAGACTTCACCAGCGTCTGGTAATCGGAACGTTATTTTTCCTGCATCGCACAGAATTTGGCATACTCCCCACCAAGGGCGAGGAGTTCGTCGTGCGTGCCGCGCTCAGTGATGCGGCCGTCGCGGACGAACAGGATACGGTCGGCACTGCGGATGGTGGAGAGCCTGTGAGCCACGACGATGGTGGTGCGCCCCTCCATCAGCTTCTGCAGCGACTGCTGGACCAGCAGTTCCGACTCATTGTCGAGGGCGGACGTGGCCTCGTCCAAAATCAGCACCTGCGGGTTCTGAAGGATGGCGCGGGCAATGCTGAGGCGCTGGCGCTGGCCGCCCGAGAGCCGCATCCCGCGGTCGCCGATGACGGTGTCGTACCCCTCCTCCATCTCCATAATGAAATCGTGCGCCAGCGCCGCCTTCGCCGCACGCTCCACCTTTTCGGGAGTGGCTTCCTGATTTCCGAAGGCGATGTTGCTGTATACCGTATCATTGAACAGGGTAACATCCTGATTGACAATTCCGAACAAGGCACGCAAATCGCTAATCTTGACCTGCCGGATGTCGGTGCCATCCACCAGAATCCGTCCTTTCTGGATATCGTAAAACCTCGGCAGCAAATCAACCATTGTCGATTTTCCGCTTCCCGAGGCCCCGACCAGCGCGACACACTCGCCTTTTTTTACCGTAAACGAAATATCAGTAAGCACCTGCGCCGCATCGGCATCTTCGGGATGATAACTGAAACAGACATCCTGATACTCAATGCTTTCGTCAAACGACTTTTTCGGCACCGCGTCTGGCGCCTCCTCAATCACCTCATCGGCATCCAGAATCTGATAGATGCGTTCCGCGGAAGCCATCCCCTTCTGCAACGTATAAAATGACGAAACCATACTCTGCGCCGGCGGGATTACACGGGCGAAAATTACGATGAACATGATGAACATTTCGGGCCGCAACTCATTTTCCTTCAATACGAAACCTGCGCCCAGAAGCAGCACCAGCAGCAGTGCGGCGATGCAAAGAAACTCCACTAACGGCGCACCCAGCTCCGTCTTGCGGAAAATGCGACGGTTGAGTACAAAGAAACGCTCGTTCATCTTCCGGAAATTGCGGTCGGTATGGTCGATGGCGTTGTAGCCCTTGATGATGCGGAGTCCGCTGATGGCCTCGTCAAAAGCGGAACTCATCCGCCCCAAAATCTGCTGCGCCTCCATCGAATTGCGCTTGATGCTCTTCCCGATTTTGGCAATCAAAATGCCTACCGGCGGCAAAATCAGAAGCGACAGCAACGTAAGTTTATAACTTATTGAAAACAATGCAAATAAGAAGACTATCACCAGCAACAGATCGCGGCACACCATCCGAACACTGCAGACGATGGACCAGTCCACCTCCTGCACATCGGATCCGATACGGTTGAGGATGTCCCCTTTTTTTTGTTTTCCATAAAAAGAGAGCGGCAGAATCAGCATCTTACGGTAAATGTCACGGCGCAATGCCTTGACAAATCCCGTGCGGATGGGGGCGTTCATATAGAGACCGAGGTAGCGGAACAGGTTTGAGAAAAAGGTGAGCACAATCATCGTTACCGCAATGAAAATCAGCGCATAGAACTGACCGTAATCGCGGATGACAATTCCCATATAATAATAAAATGTATTGATGACCGCCGTCACCGAACCGTCGAAAACGGGCCGCACGGTAACACTTTCGCCACTGCCGAACAGGACGGACAGGAACGGCGCGACCATCGAAAGCGAAAAGACCGAAAAGAAGGAATAAAGCAGGTTGAACAGAAAAATAAAAAAGATATTTTTCTTGTAGGGGAAAATATACCGGATAAGTCTCGGGAACAGTCTCATTCTGAAAGTTTTAAGATTTTCTGAACGACAATATCCGCGTGACGCTGCTCCGCCTCGGCCGTCTGGCCGGCAAGGTGCGGCGTCAAGATGACGTTATCCATTTCCGACAGCTGCAAGAGGGCCTCTTCCCACTCGTTTTTGGGCGGTATTTTCAGCCTTACCGACTCATATTCAAGGACATCGAGGCAAGCGTAGCGCATTTTCCCGCTACGCAGGTGCGAGACGAGTGCGGCGGTATCCACTACGGGGCCACGGCTGGTATTGATAAGGATGACACCGTCGCGGGCAGCATCCAAAAATTTCCCGTCAACAAAATACTTGTTTTCAGGAAGATAGTTGATATTCAAGGAGATGACATTGCACTCGCGCAGGATGGTGGACAAATCGGTGACGGTGACGAAATCATCGGTGATGTCGTTGCGGAACTTGTCGTAAACGAGGATTTTCGTGCCGAAAGGACGGAGGAGGCGGGCGAAGGCGGGGCCAGTGTGCCCGTACCCGATGATGCCGACCTTTTGCGAGGCGAGTTCCGTACCCTTATTGGCCTCCCGCAGCCACTCCCCTCTCCGCACCTCGTGGTCGGCCTTGGGGATGTTGCGCAGCGCGGCGAGCAGCAGACCGAGGGCGTGTTCAGCCACAGCGTTGGCGTTGCCTTCGGGTGTGCTGATGCAGGCGATGCCGCGGCTTTCGGCATAGACAGTGTCAATGTTCTCGACACCAGAACCGAGGCGGGCGATGAAACGAAGCTGTGTCTTACTGTCAATCAACGGCTTATCCACCTGAAAGCGGCTACGTATCACGAGGCCGTAGAGGTCGTCGGGCAGGCGGAGGAAGTCGTCGTACGTAAGGTCGAGGCGGGTGTCGCAGACGAAACCGTGCGCCTGGAGGTCGCGGGCGAGCGACGGGGCAGCGCGGTCAACGACGAGGATTTTGCGTGCGGCGGACATCGGTTAGCTAACTTGTTCGACAGGCATGACGAAGGCGCGGATTCCCTGTTGGGGTGCGCTGGCATCGAGGCGATGGATTTCATCCATAAGCGGTGCCAACTTCTCTTCGGGAATGACCGTAAAGATGGCGGAGTTGAGGGTCGGCCATGCGTGGGTGCCGTAATGCGGCTCTCCCGTCTCCGTGCCGCGGCCCTGTACCTCTTCCCAGAAAGTAAATCCGCGAATTCCCAGATTATCCAGAACCTCAATCAGTTCCATGTAAAAAGCCTTATAAAAGGAGATGAAGACTGCTTTCATTTTCACAAAAGATTTGAAGCGGCAAAAGTACGAATAAATTAAGAATTGGAAAATGGAAATTGAAAAGTGGAAGAACCGACACACCGTGTTGCTATTTTCCGAACAAAATCGTATCTTTGCTGCCCTAAAACAAACGCCTTATGCAACCCTACAAACATATCGTAAAATACTATGAATGTGATCGAATGGGTATCGTTCACCACTCTAACTATGTCCGTTTTATGGAGGAAGCCCGAGTGGACTGGATGGATCAGCTTGGCTACGGTTTCGACCGTATGGAGGCTGAAGGCATCGTGTCGCCCGTCATCGCTATCAGTTGCAATTACAAGAGTCCCTGCACTTTCAAGGACATAGTCTCCATTGAAGTGAAAGTTTCAGGAATGACTGCCGTGCGAATCAGCTTTGATTACACGATGACGGTGAATAATAAGGTGGTCTGCCTTGCTACCAGCACCCATTGTTTCTTAGAGGACGGCCGCCCCATAGTGGTGGAGCAGCGGTTCCCAGAATTGTACTCTCGAATCAAAGAACTCTATAATTAACGAAAGTAACCTTTTGATGGACAACCAATTGCCAGTTATCGGTTTGGGCGTGATGTCTGGGACGTCATTGGACGGGCTGGATATGGCACTGTGTCGTTTCACGCGGCTGGATGAGACGTGGCGTTACGACATTCTCCGGTGCGACACCGTGGATTTGGGCGATGACATCCGTCGCCGCCTGTCCACCGCCGACACGCTCTCCGGCCTCGACCTGATGCTGCTTGACCGCGACTTCGCCACCTTCACCGCCACCCAGATCAACCGGTTTCTGGAGAAGGCCGCCGTCCGTCCCGACTTCATCGCGTCGCACGGGCAGACGGTTTTCCACCAGCCCGACCGCGGCCTCACGGTGCAGATCGGCAGCGGCGCCGTCATCGCAGCCCTCACCGGCATCACCACCGTCTGCGATTTCCGCACCACCGACGTGGCCTTGGGCGGGCAAGGTGCCCCATTAGTGCCCATCGGCGACAAGCTGCTGTTCGGCAGCTACGAGGCGTGCCTGAACCTCGGCGGCTTCAGCAACATCTCCTTCGACAGCAACGGAATACGCCGTGCCTTCGACGTCAGTCCGTGCAATATGCTCCTCAACCGATTGGCCCAGAAGATGGGGCTCCCCTACGACAAGGACGGAATGAATGGCCGTGACGGCTACATCTACCGTCCATTGCTCGACCAGCTCAATCAAATCCCGTTCTATCAGACGGAAGGTGCAAAATCGCTCGGCAAGGAGTGGTTCGACACCGAAATCTGGCCCCTTTTCGAGCAGTCGGAACTTTGTGTCACCGACCAGCTGCGGACGGCGGTCGAGCACATCGCCATCCAAATCACCAATATCCTTAAACATCACGAAATCAAGTCGGTACTTGTGACTGGCGGGGGTACGAAGAACCTGTTCCTGATGGATCGCATCCGTCTGTTCGCCCCCGACACGATGGTCGTCATCCCCCAAGAGACCATCGTCGATTTCAAGGAGGCCATCGTGTTCGCCTTTCTCGGTCTGTTGCGGCTCCGCGGAGAAGCCAACTGTTTAGCGAGCGTGACGGGGGCAACGGAGGATTGTTGTGGAGGAGCGGTGTATAATTGATATTTGAAAATTGAAAATTGAAAACTGAAATATGAAAAGATCCATTCTCTCACTGATCATGCTGTTCCCCTTCCTGCTGCTGGCGCAGGAAGCGCCGGTGAAGGCCGTTGCTGGCGAAACCATCAAGGTGCCGTGCGACCGTATTGACTCCATCATCGCATTCTCCAAGACCAAACTGGGCTGCAAGTACAAGTATGCGGGCAGCGGGCCGGATGTTTTCGACTGTTCCGGCTTCGTGATGTTCGTCTATGGCCATTTCGGGGTGGAGATGCCGCACGGTTCCTCCTCACAGTACCTGTTGGGCCGTAAGGTGGAACGTCAGGACATCCGTCCCGGTGACCTGCTGTTCTTCAACCGCAGCAAAGGGATCGGCCACGCGGCGATGGTGACCCACGTGGATTCGATGGGCAGAGTGACCTTCATCCACGCCTCCACCTACCGCACCGGTGTGAAATACGACCGTCTGGAAAGCGAGCACTACGCCAACACGTTCGCCGGAGCCCGCCGCATCTTCGAGTGCGTGGACGACAGCAGCTACCTGCTGGCCTATTCCGACGAGGAGGTGGCTGCCATGGAAAAAGCAGCCATCACGGTGCAGCCCGCCACCGACTCCTACTACTATCACCGCGTGAAACGGGGCGAGACCCTCAGCTCCATCGCCAGAAAATATGGTACGAACGTGGTCAGCATCAAAAGCTGGAACAACCTGAAATCGGACAATATCCGTGAGGGTCAGGCGCTGAAAATCTATCGGAAATCACCCACGCCCGCCGCAAAATCTGCCGTAGTTACAGAAACGCCCGCACCTGCCGAAACACCCGCTACGACGGAACAGCCGACAACAACGGCCGTATCCGAACCCGTCCAGCCGAAAGTGGCGGAAACGCCGGCGGAATCCGAACCCATTGAAAAGACAACGGCGGAAGATCCCGTGAAGGAGGAACCTCAACCGACAGTTGCAGAGCAGAAACCTGCGGTGACGGAGACGAAACCGAAAGAAGAAGAGCCGAAGCCCACCGTGACGGAGACCCCGAAAGCCGCTGTTGCTCCCACCCCGAAAGTGGAGGAGACGGAAGAGCCCGAATGGATCTACCACACCATTGCCAAAGGGGAAGGTCTGTACGGCATCGCCCGCAAATACGGGACAACCGTTGAAAAAATCCAGCAGTGGAACGACATCCCCTCGCCCGACAAAATCGCTGCGGGGCAGAAGCTGAAAATCCGCAACAGCAAAGCGGTATCGTCTGAACCCGCAAAACCGGCACAAACGGCCCAACCCACGACGGCACCGGCAACAGGCTCAACCATTTATCATACCGTGCAGAAAGGTGAAAGTCTCGGAAAAATCGCCGAGAAGTACCACACCACCGTCCAGAAAATCATGCAATGGAACAACATCAGCAATCCCGACAAGATTGCCGAAGGTCAGAAGCTGAAGATACTGCAGTAATCTAATCAAACTTCTAACAAAAAACGCTCGGGCAATGCTCGAGCGTTTTTTTGCTATTATCTTACAATCAACTTCTTCCGCACCATATCACCCTGTTGAAGCTGGATTTGCAACAGGTAGGTACCCTTTGCAAGGGCATCGAAATTGAGTTCAGCTTCGGTATCTGCGACACGAACGCGTTTTACCATCCTGCCGTCAAGACTATAGGCCCTAATTTCCGAGATCATCTCGCCGTCGGCGTTCACCGTAACCTTGCCATCGGTCGGATTCGGATAAACGATGATGTTGTGCAAGACGGCCTCATTTTCATTAATACCCGTACCAATAGTGACGGAAGCGGTATTGGTGCACCCCGTGGAAGTATTCGTCACCGTAACTGAATATGTTTCAATAGAATCGGAGGGAACAATAATCATATTCGACGTCTCACCCGTGCTCCACAGGAAGGTGTTTGCATTGCTCGAACAGATCAGCATCGTCACATCACCGTTGGGTACCGTCATAATGGAGGCCGTCGGTAGTGAACTGACAGCCAGCATCAACGAGACCACACTGTCGCAGCCAAACTGGGAAGTGCGGGTGAAAATATAGGTTCCAGAAACGGTGCCTTCCATAAAGGTGGTATCGCGCCACGTATAGGGGAATTCGTTCTCGCATACCGCCAGCATCTCCTGCTGCAGGTAGCTCGGGTGAATGGTCAGATGCAGGATAAACACACTGTCACAGCCCGAAGCCGTCGAATGGTGGAAAGTATAGGCGCCCGAAGTCGTGCTGGTGGAGAAGGTATGGTCGCCCGGCTCGTAATAGTACGGAAGCTCGTTTTGGCACAAACTCAACGATTCGTTAAACTCATACGATTGATTTACCGTAAGATTAAGGATAATATTGCTGTCACAGCCCAAGATGTTCGTATAATGGAAGAAATAGGTCCCCGATACCGTTCCCACCTCGAAAGTGCTGTCCGTCACGCTCCACCTGTATGGCAGATCGTTGGAACAGATGCGGACATTAAAGGACTGGGTGGAACTCGGATAGACCGTAAGGGCAAGCGTGACAAGACTATCGCAACCCTCCACAGAAGACCTGCGGAACGTGTAGAAGCCGCTGGGTGTACCCTCTCGGAAGAGCGTGTCACGCCACTGGTACGGCAATTCGCTCTGGCAGATTGAAATCTGCTCATTTTGGTTATAGATCGGATGCACCGTAAGATGGAGTGTGACTACACTATCGCAACCATTCATCGTCTGACGGAAGAAGGTGTAATCGCCACTCTCCGTACCGTCAAGGAAGACGGTGTCACGCCACTCAAACGGAAAACCGTTTTCACAGATGGTCTCCGATTCCTCCTGCTCATAACTCGGGTTGACAATCAACGCCAATGTCACCACACTGTCGCAACCCACCTGCGTCGAACGCTCAAAACGGAATATGCCGCTGCGTGTGCCTGTCTGGAAGGTCGTGTCACGCCAAGTGTAGGGCAGGTCATTTTCGCAAATCACTTCCGAGGCCATTTCATCATAAACAGGATGCACCGTCAGATTGATGGCGACCACGCTGTCACAACCGTGCGGAGTTCTATAATATATATTGTATAACCCGGAGAGCGTTCCGACAGGGAAGGTAGTGTCCGCCGTCACGTAGGGCAGTTCTGAGTTGCAAATTCTGTACTCTTTCTCCTGATAACCCTGACGATATATGGTCAATGCAAGCGTGACCGTACTGTCGCAGCCGGTATAGGTGCGGCGGTGAAGGACAACGGTGCCGCTTTGCGTACCCGTCTCAAAAACGGTATCCCCATACACATACGGGAGATCGCTTTCGCAAAGTTCCAGCTCGTCGTCACGGAAAATCGTGGAATTGACCGTCAGGGAGAGGGTGAAGACACTGTCACAACCGAAGATGCTACTACGGCGCAGGGTATATACTCCCGACTCTGTACCTTCAAGGAAGGTGGTGTCCCTATAGACATACGGGAAATCTTGTTCACAAACCGCCAATTCCTCAGCATAGTAGAACGACGGATTGACCGTAAGTTTCAGCATAACCGTGCTATCGCAGCCTTTAACCGATTGTCTTTCAAAATAGAAAATGCCGCCACGGGTGTCCGTATCAAAGACGGTATCACGCCACGTATAAGGGAGTTCATTTTCACAAATGACCAGTTCCTCATTCTGGTGGTAGGCCGGATAAACCACCACAGAAAGGATAACAATACTATCGCAGCCGAAAACGGTATGCTCGCTAAAGATGATATTGCTGGTGATTGTGCCCCGGGGGATGATATGGCCCCGCCACACAACCGGGAGCTCATTCTCGCACACCACTATAGACTGCCTGTCGCCGTACGGTTCATGAATATTCAGTCTAAGTGTCACAATACTGTCGCAATGCTTCGATGTTTTGTAGCGGAAAGTGAACGTGCCGGAGTTGGAATTCCTGTCAAAAATGGTGTCACGCCAGTAGTATGGCAGTTCGCCACGGCAGATGTCCACGACCTCTTCCTCCTCTTTGTCCTGATTGACTGTCAGATGCAGGACAACGGTGCTGTCACAACCTTTTTTGCTTTGTTTTTCAAAAAGATAGTGTCCTCCCAGCGTCCCTTCCGCAAAAGTGGTGTCGCGCCATGTATAAGGCAGGTCGCCGGAGCAGATGGTCACACTCTCCTCCTGGCGATAGGTCGGATTCACCGTAAGTCTCAGTGTGACTGTACTGTCGCAGCCGGTGACGGAAGATTCGTCAAACACCATCGTTTGCGATGTCGTTCCACGGGGGATGATATGGCCGCGCCACTCAACAGGAAGTTCATTTTCACAGACAACCAGCGATTTGTCTTCGCTATATGATTCATTCACAACAAGATGTAAATAGATCGCGCTATCACAGCCGAGGCGGGTTTGACCGGAGTAAACCGTCCTGTCACCCGTGGTAGATCCTGTCTGTATCCAATAACCCGTACGCCATTGGTAGGGTAGCTGGCTACGGCAAAGTATCAAGGTATCGTAAATCGCATACGACGGGTTCACCGTCAGGTGGATGGTAGTCGTCTTTTCGCAGCCGTTGGGGGCGGAGCGGGTCACATAATACGTGCCACTTTGCGTGCCGGCGTAAAATGTAGTATCGTATTTCGTGTTTGTGTAAGGGAATCCCGAACTGCATATCGTATCA
Source organism: uncultured Bacteroidales bacterium (assembly GCA_947169105.1). GTDB lineage: Bacteria > Bacteroidota > Bacteroidia > Bacteroidales > WCHB1-69 > UBA1756. The sequence continues at coordinate 53,882 of CAMVOL010000013.1, forward strand.
AAATACTCCTTATCCCCGCTTTCCAGAATGTCCATGAACACATAGTAGATGTCGGTGCATCCGCCGGCCGTAATCGCCACACGATGCCGTCCGCGGTTTGTCCCCACGCCAAACGTATAGTCACCCAGATTGCCGTGCCAGACATACGGGAGGTCTTTCCGACAGACCGTCACCGTATCAGGGCGGTTTTCATCCTGTTCGTTACCACCCACCACCAGATGCAGAAGCGTGCTCTCACATCCTGTGGAGAGATTTCCGCCAACAAGGTAGTAACCCGTGGCCGTTCCCGCCTCAAAAGTTGTATCTCCCCAATTATAAGGAAGTTCAGAAACACAAATCGTATCTTCTCTGACAACCGTATCGGATTTTGTCACATAGAGTGCCAGTCGCACAGTACTATCGCAACCATACATAGAAGAGCGTTGGAAAGTGAATACGCCACTTTCCGTCCCTTCCCAAAATATGGTATCGCGCCACACAACAGGCAGGTCGTGTTCACAAACCTGCAACAGCTCCAGCTGGTCATACGCCTTGTGAACCAGCAGATGGAGGGTGACAATACTATCGCAGGTGTGCTGCGACCGACGGGCAAACACATAATCGCCGGTGATTGTCCCTTCCTCGAAAAGGGTGTCGTTCCACTGGTACGGGAGGACATTCTCACAAATCGTATCGTAATATTCCTGATAATAGGACGGATTGACCTGCATCCACAATTCCACGATACTGTCACAGCCAAAAACCGTGGTGTCGTTGAAAATGACAGTGCCAGTTTGGGAACTCACCGGGAAAACTGTATCAAACCACTCATACGGAAGCTGGTCCTGACAAACGACCAATGTATCATAACGATACACACTCCTATGAAGGGTCAGTTGCAGGGTGTAGATGCTATCGCAGAAGATGGCGGAAGCGCGCCGCACGGTATCGTAATAAGTGCCTGATTCAGTATAGATAGAATCACGCCACTCGTAACGGTCACACGCCACCACAACGGACGTGTCACCCCTATCAGAACAGTAGGTATGGAAGGACACTTTCTCGGAATAGTCACTCATGTTGGCGGGATCGCACACGGCACGCACATAGACATCATAGTCTGTCTCGCCCTCAAGACCGATCAGGTCGAGAGACGATGTATCGGTATTCACCACCGTGCCGGTGCCGGGCATAAATCCGCTTGGGCCGTATTCCACTTGCCATGCCGGCTCCCACGCACCAGGAGTCCACGCGACGTGTGCCGTGGTCATCATCACCTCCGACACCTGCACCTGACTTACAGAAGCACAGGGCAAAAAGTCGATGGCAATGTCGTCAATTATGGTCTGGGCATAAAAAGCGGCATTGTCTCCGCCCTGCTGACGGAAAGCAAGCCGTGCTCCCTGAGGAATATTTCTCCCATTCAATGAATAACGGAAAGAGGCTGCACTTTGTTCATCAAAAGGAGGAACAGGGACATCTTCCAACAATACAAAATTCTCAGCGACAAGCTCCCCACTAAAATAGCCCAATGAAAAAACATAATTGGATGCGTGATGCTCCTGTTTTCGAACCTGAAAAGAGAGTTCAACGCCATTCAAATCACTGAATATAAGAGGCATAACAGCATAGTTCGTACTACCAATCATAGCAGCGTTGGCAGAGAAAATCACCAAACTCTTAGTGGAAATCGCATAGTAGGAATTGTCGGTGATATGCGGACGATACTTGCTCTCACTACCCGTGAAAATAACATCCCAACAATCCGGTATCACACCGGGGACAGTCAAGGCAGAAGCAGGGTAGGCATCGAATGTTTCACGGAAAGGGATGGTGTCGGGAGGACAGGGCGAGACCGTATCCATAACGGCTGCCTGCAAGGGCATCCCTATCGACGCTATCAGTACAAAAGCCAGCAACAACACCACTTTTTGAGCAGGAAAGCACGTCTTCGCAGCTGCCGACTTTTCAAAAAGGGACCTTTTTATGTTCATAACTCTAACGTGTTTTTATTTCAACGATACTACAACTATTTTATTTTCAAATAAATGCACACAAAAACAACACAAACCCCATTATCTGAAAATGTTGGCAAAAGTACGAGATTTTCCTATTGATTTCTATTAAAAATTGATAAAAAACTTTCCAATAAAAAATGTACCTTTGCAACTTCAAAAATAGAACTTAAAAATCCGAAACTATGATTCAGACAAGATTCAATTACGATGGTGCCGCGCAATTCCTGCCCAATGATCTTTTCTCCACCCGAAACGACCAAATACAGAATGCGTGGCGACAGCTCACCGAACAGACAGGCAAAGGCAACGACTTTTTGGGATGGCTCTCCCTTCCTGACACGATGGCTGCGGAAACGCCAAAGATTCAAGATGTTGCGAAACGGCTCGCCGGATGTTCCGAAGTGGTGCTCGTCATCGGTATCGGCGGTTCCTACCTCGGTGCCCGCGCCGTGATCGAGGCTCTCCAACCGCATTTCAAAATGCTGGAGAAGACAGGCAAAAGCCCCATCATCCTCTACGCAGGCAACAACATGAGCGAAGACTATCTTTTTGATTTAAAAAACATTCTGGATGAAAAAGAGTATTCCATCATCGTGATTTCCAAATCCGGCACGACGACGGAACCCGCCATCGCCTTCCGCATCTTCAAGGAGCATTGCGAAAAGAAGTATGGCAAAGCTGAGGCCTGCAAGCGCATCGTCGCCATCACCGACAAGGCTCGGGGCGCACTGAAACAACTGGCAACTCAGGAAGGCTACGACACCTTCGTCATTGAGGACAACGTGGGCGGACGCTACTCCGTCCTCTCCCCTGTCGGGCTGCTCCCGATTGCCGCCGCCGGCTACGACATCACCCGCATCCTTGAGGGCGCCCGCCAGATGAAGGAGCTGCTTTACGGACATCCCAAACCAAAGGAGAATTTGGCCATGCAATACGCACTTATCCGCAACTATCTGTATAACAGCGGGAAAAAGATGGAACTGATGGTAGCCTACGAACCACGCCTCTACTACTTCATCGAATGGTACAAGCAACTTTTCGGTGAAAGCGAAGGCAAAGAGAACAAGGGCATCTTTCCCGCCGGTTGCATCTTTTCCACAGATCTCCACTCGCTGGGGCAATATGTACAAGAGGGCGAACGGATGCTTTTTGAGACTGTCATTTCCGTGGAGGGCTCCCACCACACTCTTCCGATTCCGTTCGACGAACAGAACATCGACAAGCTCAACTATTTGCAAAGCAAGAAAATACAGCAAATTAACCTCACTGCCGAAACGGGCACCCGTATGGCCCACATCGACGGCGGAGTTCCGAACCTGCGTATCACCGTTCCCACGATTTCGGAAGAAATCCTCGGCGAACTGATCTACTTCTTTGAGTTCAGCTGCGCCTTGGGCGGCTACCTCCTCGACATCAACCCCTTCGACCAGCCCGGCGTGGAAGCATACAAAAAGAACATGTTCCGACTTCTTGGCAAGGAGTAACGTACAATACCATACAAAAAGAAAACTGCCGCCTTGTGAGCGACAGTTTTCCCTTTCATAAAATCCCAAACAAAAATTTTATAAAACCCCTTTTTTATCTGCTTTTAAAATAGTGTTCCAAACACCGTTCTTGCTCATTTCACGCATTCCCTTTGCAGAAACTTTCAACACCACCCATTCTCCGATCTCGGGAACGAAGAACTTTTTGGTGTGCAAATTGGGTTTGAACACTCTTTTCGTCTTGATATTGGAATGGGAAACATTGTTTCCAACCATTGCTTTTTTACCTGTGATTTGACAAACTCTTGACATCTCTCTCTTGTTTTAAATTTCTCCTTGAATGAGGGCGCAAAAATACAACTATTTTTTATTCCTGCAACTACTTTTTATTTTTTTCGACAAATAATTTATTAAACGATTCTATATCAGAATGATAGGTGAGTTTTTTATTAAAAATATCGCCTTCCACATATTGGATTCTCGCATTGGGAAAATAGTTCAAAACTAATCCACAATCATCTGTTACACAAATATTTAAATCACAGAAAGCAGCTTCAAACGCCTTGCGCAGCAACGGTAGCCGGAATACCTGTGGGGTCTGCACAAATCGAAATTTTTTCCGTTCTGGGACGCACTTTATGCAATTTCCTTCCACCTCCACAAGGGTGTCGCTGAGGGGGATTACCGGGACTGCGGCCTCCGCTGTACGCAAGGCCTCCGCCAGCCTTCCAATCAACTCCGTTGTGACGAAGGGACGAGCCGCATCGTGGATGAACAAATTGCCGTCCAGTCCCGCACACGCCTTCACCGCCTCGTATGACGAAAGGTATCGTTCCGCACCGCCCGCAATTGTCCGAACCCACTTCCTATAACCGCCCTCACACCTCATCGTCTCCAACTTCCCGATATAGTCAGGATGCGACACCACAATAATCTGGTCGATGTCATGGCTTTCCTCGAAAACATCAATAGTGCGTAGGATCATCGGCTTGCCGCCCAAATCCACGAACTGCTTCGGCATTCCCGCCTCCGCACGTGTACCCGTACCTCCCGATAATATGGCTGCAATGTTCAGCATGGTTGCAAGTTCATAAAGTTCATCAAGTTTATAAAGTTTATAAAGTTTATAAAGTTACAAGTTCATCAAGTTGAAAGTGATAGGTAATAGGTGATAGGTGATAGGTAATAGGTAATAGGTGATAGGTGATAAGTGATAAGTGATGAAGAGAGGTTGTGGGCTGGGAACTTTTTACTTTATACTTTTATACTTTTATACCTTTATACTTTTATACTTTATACTTTTAAGATGTGATGATTTCTTCCAGTCTATGGTTGATGGTTTCCCAATTGTAATTGCGTTTGACGAATTGGTAGCCGTTTTCTGCAATTTCTTGGTATAAATCCTCATTTTCAAGCAGTTGCAATACCGTCTCCACATATCCGGTGGTGGTGTTACATACCAGAATTTCCTTGCCGCTTTCCACTCCCTTCAGCGGGCGGCCTGCGAGGGGGGATGTGATGCACGGCAGTCTCATCGCCATGGCCTCCAGCAGTTTGTTCTGCAGGCCGGTGCCTAGGTGCATCGGTGCGATGAAGATGCGTGACTTGGCGTACCATTCCGACATGTCGTCCACCCAGCCGGTCACGGTGACATTACGGCTGCGTAAGGCCAGCACCCGTGGCGACGGATTTGCGCCGCAAATGGCCACTGTCAGGCCGGGACGCTCCTCCAAAAGCAGTGGCAGCACTTCTCGGCAAAGGTACTCCGCCGCCTCAATATTCGGCGCGTAACCCATATTGCCGGCAAAAATGAGGTCGTACTCCTTCTTCGGGCACGACTGACAGGCGTACTTGTCGAAGTCCACCCCATTGGCAATCACGTGGATATGTTCGTTCTCGGAGTGCGGGATCAGTTCGCGGTCCACCTCCGTAATGATGACTTTCTCATCGAAAAAGTCGAAAACGCGCCGCTCGTACCGTACCAGCCGCCGGTACTCCCAACGGAAGAAGGGCTTTTCGTACCATTTGCCCCTTTCGTAACGGCGCTGCATCCCTTTCGACAAAACATCTTGATAATCAATTATTTTCTTAACAGGGAAATGTTTCACATATTCAGCAGTACGAATCAACTGGCAATAGATGCGGTCGGGCTGCACCCGATCCACCAATTCCTGAATGACCTTTTGCGCTTCTTTCTTATAAAAATAACCGCATTGTATTGGCAACCCTTTAAAAAAGGCGCAGAAAATGTTCCAACATTTACTTAAAAACGAAAGCTTTACAACATGAATCTCCTTACAGAAAGGTCGCACTTGCGCCAATTCCTCCTCCGTAGGGAGTGCCTCGGCGAGAGTAACAAGGTACAATTCGTGCGTCCGTGACAACGTCCGCAACTGGTGGTACGCCCGCAACTTGTCGCCTTTTTCAAGCGGGTACGGGAAGCGGGGTAAAACGACGATTATCTTCATTTAGGGTATAGGGTTCAGGGGACAGGTTTTAGGTTTTAGGTTTCAGGTGATAGGTGATAGGTGATAGGTATGAAATAATAATTTTCCGTTTTCAATTTTCATTTTTCAATTTCAAAGAGAGTTTCCCGACGGTGCGGCCCTGGTTGATGTTGGAGACCACACGCACACGTCCGATCAGCGTGTCTGTTTCCTGATGGGTGTGGCCGCCGATGATGAGGTCGATATCCTGCACCTGGCGTGCGAGAAGGGTGTCGCACATCGGGCGGTCGGGCGCCACGTCGTCGGGTCCGAAGCCGAGGTGTGAGAGACAGACGATCATGTCGCACTTTTCGGCTTGCAGTTTCTTCACTGCCTCACGAGCAGCTTCCACCGCGTCGATGTAGTGGATGGTGTCCATAATATGTTCACCGGCCAAAAGCCCGTCCAACTGGATGACCAAGCCAAAAACGCCCACTTTCAGTCCGTTTCGTTGGATGATGGTGTAGGGCTTCACCAGATTGGCCAAGTCTGGATTGTCGATAGTGTAGTTGCAGCATACAATCGGGAACTTTGCCGTCTTCAGGCGCTCGGCGAGGTGCTGCGTGCCTTCGTCGAACTCGTGGTTGCCGAGCGTGGCCGCGTCGTAGCCCATCCGGTTCATAAAGTCGATTTCGGGATAGCCTTCAAACAGGTTGTAGTAGGGAGTACCCTGCGAAAAGTCGCCGGCATCAAACAGGAAGACGGTCTCGTTTTCCGCCCGCTCCTTTTGGATGAACTCCATTCTGCGTAGCACGCCCCCACGCACCGAACCGTCCTTCTCCTTGTACGGCTCCAGCTGGCTGTGCGTGTCGTTGGTGTGCAAAATCACCACCTCCTGCGGCTTGTGACAAGCAGCGAGGAAGAGGGCAATTACGGCGATTTTCAGCAAAGTTCCAAGGTTCTTCATTAGGTTACAGGTTACAGGGGACAGGTGATAGGGTTCAGGGTTCAGGGGACAGGGGACAGGTAACAGGTGATAGGTAGGATGTCTTCCAATTATCTCATCTACTACCCCGCCCTACGGGCACCCCTTCTACATAGAAGGGGATTTATTATCCTTTCCTCCTTTCCTCCTTTCATCCCTTCATCTTTTCATCTCTAATTATCAATTTTCAGATTTCAATTCTCAATTTATTGATGATTTCGTCGCTGCTGACGCGGTACTGCTGCATGCTGTCACGTTCGCGGATGGTGACGGTGCCGTCCTCCATCGTCTGGTTGTCGATGGTGATGCAGTAGGGCGTGCCGATGGCGTCCTGACGGCGGTAGCGGCGGCCGATGGCATCCTTCTCGTCGTACTGGCAGAGGTAGTGCGGCTTCAGAATATCCATGATCTCGCGGGCCTTTTCGGGCATTCCGTCTTTCTTGACAAGCGGGAGCACCGCCACTTTGACAGGCGCGAGCTTGGCGGGAAGGCGCAGCACCACGCGGGTGGAGCCGTCCTCCAGCGTCTCTTCGCAGTAGGCGTTGCTGAACACGGCGAGGAACATGCGGTCCACACCGATAGAGGTCTCGACCACGTACGGCACGTAGCTTTCGTTGGTCTCGGGGTCGAAATAGCGGAGCTTCTTGCCGGAGAACTCCTCGTGGCGGCTGAGGTCGTAGTTGGTGCGGGAGTGGATACCCTCCAGTTCCTTGAAGCCGAAGGGGAACTTAAACTCGATGTCGGTGGCGGCGTTGGCGTAGTGAGCCAGCTTCTCGTGGTCGTGGAAACGGTAGTTTTCCGGCGCGATGCCGAGGGCCTTGTGCCATTCGATACGTTCCTTCTTCCAGTATTCGAACCACTTCAGCTCCTCACCTGGGCGGACGAAGAACTGCATCTCCATCTGCTCGAACTCGCGCATACGGAAGATGAACTGGCGGGCCACAATCTCAT
>CAMVOL010000014.1 GCA_947169105.1 uncultured Bacteroidales bacterium
TGTTCCTCGGCATCAGCATCCCGCTGATGGAGAAGCGCCAGCTGAAGAACAAACCTGGCTATGCCGAGTACCGGAAGCAGACGCGGATGCTGATATAAAGCGTGATTGTAAATAACGGAATCTCTTACAACCCCGTCTTGATCTTGCTACGGTCGTCGTTGTCGGGCTTGGCCGCGCCGCCCTTCCGATAGCCATTGAAGTTATAACTCACCCCCAACCATACCATCCGGCTTTTGCCGTGCAGCATATTGCTCATCCGGTAGTAGTCGGTGTCGGAAAACACCTCCCACCGGCGAGTGTTGAACACATCGGTGAGTTTTGCCGAAACGGTGAGCGCCCCCTTCAGGAACGTCTGGCTGATGCTGATGTCCATGTAGTGCGAAAGGCGCGTGGTGAACTGAGGGTAGTATTGCGGCGTGTTCAGAAAATACTGTAAAGCAAGGTTCATCCCCTTAATCGGACGGAACTGCAGCTTGAGGTTGCTGCTGTTCACCCAGCCATAGTTCGATAGGTCGCCCAAACTATATTCCTTCGCCATCGAATGGACATAGTAGGTATTGGCACCCAGCACCAACATCATCCACTTCAAGGGGGTTACCGTCACACCCACATTCAGTCCCGCCTTGTGCTGGTGAGTCACATTGACGTAGGTCATTCTTAAAAAATCCGCCTCAAAAAGAGCCACTTGTGTGATGTAGTTGTCAATATGGTTGTAGTACAAACCGGCGGTGACATCCCACATCGGTCGCTGTTTGAATTGATAAAGCAGTTCCACATTGTCGGCCTGTTCGGGCTTGAGGTACATATTGCCCTGCTCGAAATTGTGCGGGTCAATCATGCTCATATAGGGGTTGAGCTGTGGGTAAGTCGGGCGGGTGATGCGCCGCGAATAGGTCAGCGAAAGCGAATGCTTGGAATTGAAACTGTACTTGCACGACAGCGAAGGCCCGACGAAGAAATGGTGAGAGGAACGGTCGAGGTTCTCCTTGTCGCTGTGCAGTTGCACCAAACTGTATTCGAGGCGCAGACCGGCGCTCAGACGGAATTTCTTCCAATCGGATGATGTGAACTGCAGGTAGGCGGCGGGGATGTACTCGCGGTGCAGCAGGTCGCTGCTGAAGCGTTCGGACGAATGCCAGCCGGCACTGTCGCAATCGTAGAAATTGTGGTAGATGTTGTTCTGACGGTACGAGAACTTCGCGCCCGTCTCCCACGTACCATACTTCCGCATAATGCGCCAGTCGTTCTGCGCGGAGGTGAGCAGCGGACTGCCGCCCGACACCGACTTGCTGACCGAGTCACCTTCAAGGAAGTAGTACGACGGGCGGTGCCCCCAAATCTTGGAGACATTTGCTTTGATAGAGAACGAAAGCCGTTGGGGACGGATGACGTGGCGATAGGAAACCGTCCCGTCGATATTCTCGCGGTTCCATGTCACGTCGCTGCGGCGGTGCTCCAGCGTGGTGACGTTCTGGTAGAACCAGTCGTTGGTGAGGTTCTGCACGGTATTGAGCCGCGGCAGGATCAGCCGCACGTCGGCATTGAACTCGTTGCGCATGTCGGGCTTGACGGTGATGCCGAGGGCGATGTTGTTGTTGAATACCGTCCGGAGGGCGTGGATCTGCTGGCTGAGACTGTCGCCGCTTTCGCGGTAGTAGCGGTAGAGCCATCCGTTGTTGACCTCATCCTCGTATTTCACTTGGTAAGAAAAACGGAAGGCGAACTTCTGGCCGGTATAGTTGAGGGCGATGTTGCCATTGACGAAGTGGTTGAACCCGTAGTTGGCGGCCACCATCCCTGTAAGACCTTTCCGCCACCCTTTTTTGGTGACGATATTGATGATGCCGCCGGTCCCTTCCGCGTCGTATGTGGAATTGGGGTTCGTAATGATTTCGATACTCCCCACGTTGGAGGAGGGGATGGCGTGGATGGAGCCGAGGTTGGTGGGCACGCCATCGATGAGAAGCAGCACGTTGCTGTTGCCTCGGAGTGCGACATTCCCGTCGGGGTCAACGGTCACCGAAGGTTGGGACCGAAGCACGTCGGCCACCGAGCCACCCATCAGATCGGTGGGATCGGTCGGGGTGATGACGGTGCGTTCGCCGGACACAATCGTCCGTGACTTTTCAGCCGAAACGGTCACCCCGGCCAATGCTTGGGAGGTGGGCTCCAATACTATTTTCCCAAAATTGATAAAAGATGTATCGGTTTGAAAATCAATATATTTTGTTTTGTAACCCATATAGACGGCCGCTAATTTGTAGGCTTTTGGCGATGGCGGCACTTGAAGTTCAAAAAGGCCGTCTGTATTGGTCAGCGTTCCCGTGATGATGCTGTCCTGTTGTTGGACATACACAGAGGCATAGACTGGAAGACTATCGGTAGTAGTCACTTTTCCCGACACCTTGCACCAATTTTGCTGGGCAGTCACGGAAAAACTGACAAGCAGGAGGATGATGAAAAGCGTGAGGTGGCGGGGCATGGGAATTCTATATAAAATGGTGAGGCAAAAATACGCTTTTCCAAGATTTTTACAATGCTTTTACCACGCTTTTCCAAAAATATTTACGTCAAAACACTACGCTTTTCCATATTCCCTCTTTCAGCCAAGCCAGTAGCGAAATTTTGTCACCCTTTTCAGACAAATCGTCATAAATGATGGACAGATTGTCGCTACTTCATCATAAAATTGATGGTGTAAGATTTTGGCACGCTCCTTGTTAACTATGTCCGCGGTTGCCGAAGCGAAAGCGGAGGCGCCAAAAAAAGAATGTTTAACAATTTAAAAATGGAGGTGTATTATGCTACCAGTAATGTTTAAAAACAGTTGGTTTCCGACAGTGTTTGAAGATTTCCTGAACAATGATTTTATGCCTCGTGCCAATACAACCGCACCGGCAGTCAATGTGAAGGTGGACGACAAGGCCTACACGATGGAGGTGGCCGCTCCGGGTATCAAAAAGGAGTTCTGCCGCGTGAGCATCAATGACGAAGGCAACCTGCAGGTCTCCATCGAGAACAAGGTGGAACACAAAGAGGAAGAGAAGAAACACCACTATCTGCGTCGTGAGTTCTCGTACACCAACTACGAGCAGGCCTACACCCTGCCCGAGGATGTGGACAAAGACAACATCGAAGCCAAGGTGGAGAACGGCATTCTGACCGTCACCCTGCCGAGAATACAGAAAGAGGTGAAGAAACTCGGCCGCAACATCAACATCGGATAATCTTCAAACGGAAACGCTAGCAAAAAGAGACGCGATTCATCGCGTCTCTTTTTTTGTGCCTGCCGGTATTGTAGAGACGATGTGCACATCGTCTCTACAATATTTACAATACCGATAAAATTTCCCGAATATTCCCGACCTGCCGCATCCGTTCGTGCTCGAAGTGGTCGATGACCTCATGCTGCCACATGATTTCGTATGGGATATAGATGGTGCTGGCGCCGATGTTGAGGGCGGGTAGAATGTCGGATTTCAGGGAGTTGCCGACCATCAGCAGCTCCTCTGGCACGATCCCCATCTCCCGGCATAAGTCGCGGTACTGCTCCTCCGTCTTGTCGGTGACGACGAAGACCTTGTCGAAACAGGGCTGTAACCCCGACCGTTTCAGCTTGTTCCCCTGCGTGAGCAGTTCCCCCTTGGTGAAGACCACCAGCCGGTAGCGCCCGGTGTCCTTCAGCGCCTGCAGGGTTTCCGCCACGCCGTCCAACGGCTTCGCGTCCAACCGTAGCAGCTGCCGTCCCATTTCGATGATTTCACCGATTTCGGCGGCCGTCACCTTCCCCTCACTGATTTTTATCGCACTCTCTATCAATGACATCGTGAAGGCGATGGCGCCGTACCCGTAGTCGGGCATATTGGCCATCTCCACCCCGAAGATCCGTTCCGACAATTCCTCCTCCGTCCCGTACGGCGCCAACATCCGGCACAATTCGTGCTCCGCATTCCGGAAATACGGCTCGTTGTTCCACAACGTATCGTCCGCATCAAACGCAATAACCTTTATTTTATCGTAACGCATTGGTTTACATTATAAATATGGGGATTTACATCCCATTCATCAATACGGGGATTTACATCCCCGTCTATGTTCTGGCACCCCTACGGGGTTCCTGTAGGTAAAATTTTCAGTTTTCAATTTTCCATTGTCTCCATCCATTCCCATTCCTTCTCTTCGATGGCGCTGCGCACTTGTTCGTATTGTTTGTACAATTCGCCGGAGGCGATTTCGGCGGCGTAGTGTTCAGGCATCGCCAGTTTCAGTTCGATTTCGTTCTTTTGGGCGGTCAGTTCCTCGATTTCTTTTTCTAACTTTTTGGCCTGATTTTCCTTTTTCCGTTTGGCCGCCTCCTGTGCCTTTTTCTGCTCGTATTGGGCCTTGTTGGCGCTGACTTTCGGCGCGGCGACGGGAGCGTTTCCGTCCTTCGCAGGCGTTTGGAGCGCGTTGAACGAATCGATTTTCTTCTTTTCGAGGAAGTCGTAAACATCGCCGAGGTAGGTCTTGATTTTGTGGTCGCGGAACTCGAACACCTTGGTACTCAGTCCTTGCAGGAAGTCACGGTCGTGGGAGACGAGGATCATGCTGCCCTCGTACTGGAGCAGGGCGCTTTTGAGCACGTCCTTCGATTGCATGTCGAGGTGGTTGGTCGGCTCGTCAAGGATGAGGAGGTTGAAAGGGGAGAGGGGGGGCTTGGCGAGGGCGAGGCGGGTGTTAGCGCCGCGGGGCAGCACGCTCACTTTTTTCTCGGTGTCTTCGGTGGAGAAGAGGAAACTGCCGAGGATGGTGCGGATTTTGGGACGGATGTCGCCGACAGCCACATCGTCGATGGTTTCGAAGACGGTTTTGTCGGGGTTCAACATCTGCGCCTGATTTTGGGCGTAGTAGCCAATGACCACCTGGTGGCCCAACTTCACCTCGCTGTGCTGGGGCTGCAACTCACCCACAATGGCTTTCACCATCGTGGATTTGCCTTCGCCGTTGCGCCCGACGAACGCCACTTTCTCGCCCCGTTCCAAATGGAAATCAATATCTTGCAGAACCACGTTGTCGCCGTAGCCGAGGGTGAGGTGCTCCGTCTCCACAGTGATGCGGCCGGAGTGCGGCGCGGGCGGGAAACGGAACGAAATGTGCGAGGTGTCGATGTCGTCCACCTCGATTTTGTCCATCTTGTCCAGCAGTTTCAGACGGCTCTGCACCTGCTTGGCCTTGGTGGCCTTGTAGCGGAACCGCTCGATGAACTTCTCGATCTGGGCAATCTCCTTCTGCTGGTTTTCGTAAGCATTCTGCTGGGCTTCAATGCGTTCCAGACGCTGCTGCACATAGTCGGAGTAACTGCACTTGTAGTCCTGTATGTTGCCGAGGGTGATTTCGACGGTGCGGTTGGTGACGCGGTCGAGGAAGGCGCGGTCGTGCGACACGAGGATGAGGGCGCCTTCGTAGTTGGCGAGGTAGTCCTCCAGCCACTGGATGGATTCGATATCAAGGTGGTTGGTGGGCTCGTCGAGGAGGATGACTTCTGGCTTCTGGAGCAGGATTTTGGCGAGCGATACACGCATCTGCCAGCCGTTGCTGAACTCCTTCATCGGGCGGGCGAAGTCGCTTTGGCGGAAGCCGAGACCGGTGAGCACCTTCTCCGCGTCGCCCTCCATGGTGGAGCCGCCGAGCTGGTGGAAACGGTCGGTGAGGTCGGAAAGCTGCTGCGCCAGCTTGGCGTAGCCGTCGCTCTCATAGTCGGTGCGGTCCGACAGCTGCTGGGTGATGTCGGCGATGCGCCGTTCCATGCTCTTCAGCTCGCCGAAGGCCGTCAGCGTCTCGTTCCAGACGGTGGTGTCGTAAACGCCGTGCAGCTCCTGCGGCAGGTAGCCGGTATGGTGCCCCGCCGTGATGGTGATTTCGCCGGAGGTCGGTTCCTGTATCTTGTGCAGAATTTTCAGCAGCGTCGATTTCCCCGCGCCGTTCTTGCCCACCAACCCGATGCGGTCGCGGTCGCCCACCACGAACGACACATCCCGGAACAGGAAATCACCCGTGAAATTAACCGATAATTTATTGATGGATATCATTTTACATATTTATGGATTTGAAAGATTTGAAGATTTGAAAGATTTGAAAGATTTGAAAGATTTGAAAGATTTGAAGATTTGAATCTCTAAAATCTCTTGAATTTCTCGAATCTTTTGAATCTTTTGAATTTCTTGAATCTCTTAAATTTCTCAAATTTTCAAATATTGTTGTGCATACCCTTTAATCTGTTCAATCATCGACATCAGGCCGTTGGAACGGGTGGGGGAGAGGTGTTCTTTGAGGCCGATCTGGTCAATGTAGGCGAGGGGGGCATCGGCGATCTCCTGCGGGGTGCGGTTGGAAAGCACACGGATCAGCAGGTTGATGATGCCCTTGGTGATGATGGCGTCGCTGTCGGCGCGAAAAATCAGCTTCCCGTCCGCAAACTCGGCGTGCAGCCACACCTGCGACTGGCATCCCGGAATGAGGTGCTGCTCATCCTTATATTGCGGGTCAATCAGCGGCAGACTTTTTCCTAACTCAATGATATAGTTGTACTTGTCCATCCAGTCATCGAACAATTCAAACTCTTCGATGATCTCGTTTTCGGCTTCTAAAATCGTGCTCATTGGGGTGAAAATATTAAATCAAAAATGAGCGGCAAAAATACCACCTTTTTCCCTATTTTTGCGCCTCGTTTTTATGAAGAAAAAAATTCATCTTAAAGAGAAAATCCGGCGGTTCCACGAGTGGCAGCAAAAACCCTACGTGGTGGCGCCGCTATCGGAACAGGAGCACGAGTGCGCCACCTGCGGCACGCACTATACCGGCAACTTCTGTCCCCGTTGTGGACAGTCGCAACGTATCGGGCGTTACTCATTCAAGATGGCCCTCCTCAACTTCTTGGACGTGTGGGGACTGGGCAACCGCGGCATGTTCCGCACCATCCGTGACCTCCTCCTGCGTCCGGGCTACATGATCCGCGACTATCTCAGCGGCATGCAGATGGCCTACTTCCCGCCCTTCAAGCTCTTCTTCCTGCTCGCCGCTCTCTCCATCCTTGTGACAAACGGGATAAATATCAAAGGAAAAAATTTCAACAAGGAGGAAAACGAGCCAGAAGTGCAGATGGAAAAGACCGTGGATTCAGCCACGCCGGAAACAATTCCCCAATATCAGGATGGGGAAACAGACCTTACAAATCCGGAAGACATTGAAGTGGCTGAAATGGAAGGCAAGGCTTTCCTCAACATTCGATCCATCTTCGATTCCTTCGGCCGTTTGGTTGACCGATTTCCCAATCTCTTTTCCCTTCTGATGCTGATGTTCGATTCGGTTTTCCTGTACCTGTTCTTTCGACATTGCCCGCACAGTCCGGATCTGCGCTTCTCCGAGCTCTTTGTCGCTATGGTCTATATCGCCGATATGTACCTGATTTTGTCAACAGTACTTAACTTCTTCTGCATAAGAGAATTGTCTTTCTTTTTGCTGCTACTGGCGATCATACCGCTTAAGCAGCTTTCGGGCTATTCATGGTGGGGCACCATCTGGAGGGCGCTATTGGCACATTTACTCCTATTTGTCGCTACGCTTCTCATTATCGCTATGGTGGCAGTGGGAGTTATACTCTGCGTGCAATGGTTTGGATAATTTATTCTGAATATCAGTCATTTTTAACTTTCAATTTTCAATTTTCAACTTATGCTAAAAAGAACCTTTACACTCCTTGCAATTATGCTGCTGTTCGTGGCAGCCTCAGCGCAGACGGTGACGCTGATTTTCACCGGACGTGATGCTAACAACCAGAGGATGCCCCTAGACAGCGTGGTCATTAATAACCAGACGAAAGGCTGGGGCGAAACCCTCGTGTGGCCTGACACCATATTGACAATGCAGAACGGGACCGGCATTGACGAAACCGTCGCCAACGACGGTTTGGGATTGTTCCAGAACAATCCGAACCCGTTCAACGGCACCACCGCCGTCAACCTGACGGTGACGGACGCAGGCGCGGTGACATTGGAAATCGCGGATGTTTATGGACGTATGGTAGAGACGTGGTGTACCGCGTCTCTACCATCAGGTATAAATCAATTCCGCGTCACCCTGTCCGCCACTGGCACCTACATTTTGACCGCCCGCCAAAACGGAAAATCGTCGTCCGTGAAAATGGTGTGCAACGGCATGGGGGACGGCAACCGGATTGAATATGCGGGTATTGTAGAGACGATGTGCACATCGTCTCTACCGATATCCGCCACCCCCAAAACACACACCCGCGGTCTCACCAACAACCTGTTCGATCTTGGCGATGAGATGGAATACGTTGGTTTTGCCACCATCAACGGAGGGGTGGTGGAGAGCCGACACGTGACGCAGGCGCAGAACGCTTCGGAAACGATTGTGCTGACGTTTGATGTGGCGCAGGTCAATATGGACGGTCAACCCTGCTACGGAACCCCTTCTGTGACCGACATTGACGGCAACGTCTATAACACGGTGATGATCGGCACGCAATGCTGGATGAAGGAGAACCTGCGCACTACTAAATATACTGACAACACTCCCATACCTTTGGCCGATACGGTCAGTTACACTGAACCTTACCGTCACGTCCCCGACAATGACGAGGCCAACGTTGCCGCCTATGGTTACCTATATAATTGGGCTGCGGTAATGCATTCGGAAGCTTCTTCCGAAACCAATCCCAGTGGCGTTCAAGGTATCTGCCCCAATGGTTGGCATGTACCGAGCGATGCGGAGTGGACTCAACTGACAGACTATGTGAGCAGTCATAGCGAGTATTGGTGCGGCAGTGACCCAAGCGACATCGCCAAGTCTTTAGCCGCAGACACAGGATGGGGAGAAGAGAATGACGAATGTACAATTGGTTACAACCTTAATGCTAACAACGCTACAGGATTTTCGGCATTGCCTGCGGGTTGCTTCAACACCAGTGGCGAATACCTCTATTTTGGCCAATCCATCTACATCTGGAGCTCTACTGCCAATACTGAATATTATGCGTACACCCGCTATTTGGGCTTTGGCCGCACCGACGTGTACCGCAGCTACCGCTATAAAAAGTTCAGTGGTTCTGTCCGCTGCCTTCGGGATTAAACTAAAATTTCAGAATTGAGAACGGGAGTTTCTGCGGAAGAGTGGGACTCCCGTTTTGTTTAGTTGAGAGTTAAAAGTTGGAGCCGTCTGCGTCCTCGCAGACGGGAAAAGAAGGAAGAAATTATGTGAAAAAAAGCGTAATTTTGATATTATTTTGCTATCTAAATAAAATAAATTTGTATCTTTGCAGCGCAAATTTAAATCAATTTGAAATGCCACAAGTGTCAATGACGGTGAGGATGGACTCACAACTGAAAACGATGTTTGACGCACTTTGCGCCGAATTTGGAATGAGCGTGAACACGGCCATCAATGTGTTTGCAAGAACGGTGGTACAACGCAGATGCATCCCGTTTGAAATCCGGGCGGATGAGAAAAAATCCGTTGCCGAAAGGATGGCCGCATTCCACAATATGCGGGAATGGGCTGAAAATGGCAATACCCCAGAATTGTCATTGGAGGAAATCAACGAAGAAATTGAAAAAGCCCGCTCTGGAAAATGAAAGTGTTTGCTGTCTTCGACACCAATGTCATCGTGTCGGCCATGATTACGAACAATTCCGAATCCGCCACGGTAAAAGTACTTGAACAGGTGGTAAAGGGTCGGATAGTCCCTTTGTTCAAAGAAGAGATTCTTTCAGAGTATCAAGCCGTGTTGCATCGCAGCAAGTTCAATTTGCGGGAGGAGGATATTTTGAACCTGTTTGAATTGTTGTTCGAAAATGGATGCTGGGCAAACAGAAAAGCTACCGAATTTTCATTTCCCGATGCAGATGACGTTGTTTTCTTTGAAGTCTCAATGTCGAAAGAAGGTGCTTTCCTCATCACTGGAAACACCAAGCATTTCCCTAAAGTTCCCACTGTTGTCACCCCTGCGGAAATGTTGGAATTTCTGGGGCAGTCGGAAACATAAAATCTACAAACTATGCCTTACACTCACGAACAAATCGCCGAAATTGTCGCCGCCCAGCGCAAGTTTTTCCGCACGGGCGCGACGTTGCCGATAAAATGGAGAATCCAGCAGCTCAAGAGACTGAAGGCTGCGGTGATCGCCCACGCCACCGATTTTGAGGACGCGCTGGCTGCTGACCTCGGACGCAGCCGCGTGGAAGCCTACCTCTGCGATGTGGGCCCCACCATCTTGGAAATCAACGAAATGATACGGGGCCTTCGCCGCTGGGCTCGCCCCGAAACCCACTTTAGCGGACTGTTGTGCTTCCCCAGCACTACCACTAAAGTCTATAAGATGCCCTACGGCGTGTCGCTGGTCATCAGTCCGTTCAACTTCCCGATACTGCTTACTATCGGCGTGGTGGCGGCGGCGATGTGCGGCGGCAACACCGTGGTGGTGAAGTCCAGCAGCAAGTCGGCGGCCTGCACGGAAGTGCTCAAAAGCTTCTTTGCGGAGGTGTTTCCGCCCGAGTACGTCACCCTCATCGACGGCGGGCACGATGTGGCGGATAGGTGCCTCGCGCAGCGGTTCGACAAGATTTTCTACACCGGTTCGCCCGCCGTGGGCAGGCACGTGCTGGCCGCCGCCGCCGACAACCTCACTCCCGTGGCATTGGAACTGGGCGGTGAAACCGGCAACTGGTGTGTGGTGCGCCGCGATGCCGACCTTGCCGACGCGGCCCGCAAAATCGCCTTCTTCAAACTGTGCAATGCTGGACAAATCTGCATCAATATCAACCAGATAGCGGTGGCGGAGGAGGTGGCGGAACCTTTTTTGGAGGAGCTGAAAAAGGCCTTCACAGCACAAATCGGCGAAAATCCGATTGAGAATCCCGAGTACCCGAAACTGATCACCGAGGCCGCTTACGACAAGTGCTCCGCGTTGGCCGACGAGTACCGCGCCCGCATCGTCTTCGGCGGCGTGGGCGACCGTGCCGTGCGCCGTTACGCCCCCACCCTCATCTACCCTGTGGACAAGGACGAACCGATTGTGCGGCGCGAGCTTTTCAACCCGCTGCTGCCGGTGGTGCCTTTCCCCGACAAAGAGGCGGACACCTTGATGGAGACCATCGCCGACCGCGAGCATCCGTTGGCGATGTACGTGTTCACTAAGGATATGCGCTGGGCGAAGCGGGTGATGCGGACCCAGCAGTATGGCGGCGGCTGCATCAACGAGGTGTGCATCCATCTGATGGTGAAGGGCGTACCCTTCAATGGCACAGGTCATTCGGGGATGGGGGCGTACCACGGGGAGTGGGGCTTCCGCGAGTTCACGCACCCGCAGACCGTCCTCAAAGGCCGCACCTTCTTCAACCTTTCCTTGCGCGAACATCCTTACAGCGGCAAAGCAGGGGAGAGGAAGCTGAAGTTGCTGAAATGGTTTGAGCGGTAGAGGTGGCTTTGTGAATTTTACTTTTTACATATAATTAATATCCGAAAATTTCGCATTAAATCCTAATTTATTTTTAAATAAAATTGTATATTATTAATATACAATAAAATAAAATTTTATCATTTGTTTAAAATTTTGTTTTCTTTATTATATCTTTGTAGCCGGAATTTTATTACGAACGATAAATATGAAAGGTATGGAAGAGTTGAATGATAAAAAAACAGAAGATGATACTTGGCAAAAAATATTTGACCAATTGTTCCCACCATGGAATCGAATTTTAGAATCTGTGACAAACCTCTCTACCTTTAGCTTATTTGATAAGATTGGCATAGAAATAGATCACACTTTCCAAGAAGCGTGGTTCGGGGATAGGGAACGTCAAGTGATAGGCGCTGATGTTATTATGGTTTCAACCACTTCTGACGTTGTTGTGGTGAATGTTAAGACTGATGTGAAGTATGATGATGTGGACGATTTTCTCAAACAGATGGAAAATTTCAAAGAACGCTTCCGTGAGTTTAAGGATAAGACGGTCTATGTGGCTGTTGCCGCCATCAAATTCGACGGCAGCAGCGACATCTACGCCAAAAAGAATGGGGTTTTCGTCCTACGCGCTAATAGCGAGTCTGTCTTTAAGTTAGACGACCTACCGGAGGAGCAGCGGCGCAAATACTGATGGGACAATGAAAACCTCAGAATGGAATCAATAAAGTTGTTCTATTCGGCTGATTTCCCTAAACTGCTGACGGGAAAGTTCAGGGTATAGGTCGAACCAATACCCACGGTGACATTGTACGTCTCCTTGGTCGGGTACAAAAGATAGCCGGTTGATTGTTGGACAAACACCACGTGAGTCACATTAGCGGAAACGGAGTAGGTTTTGCTGTTGTGCCCTTGAATGGAACCTTGTAGCACGTCGTCAATATAAATCTCGTAAGGATTGTTTGACTGCGAGACCATTTTGATGAAACCGACTCCATTCGTGGCCAACTCTGCCAATGATTCTTCATCGCCATATTTGGTACAACCACTTAGAAAACAAAGGGTACAAACAACAAGAATATAGGAAATGATTCTTTTCATAATACTTTGGTTTTAGAAATGTTATATGGTAATTTTTGATGGGTGGTGCTGTTCTACTGCCACGACAATCCGATGACGAACCGTACGCCAATATTGTTGTTGTTCCATGTGAAGGAGGTTGAGCCGGGCGTCAGTTGTGAGCTAGGCAAACTACAGGAAGCCATCAGGTCATTGCCATCCAAAGTCAAATCGTCATGGTCCCAAAATTTCACGACGTAGTTATTTCCAAAGGTCAATGTCTGGTTCACAGGGGTCCAAGTGACAGGGAAATCTGATTCTGCGGTGTTGTCTTTCACACCACTTTGATAGAGCACGGTGGTGCCGCCCGATTCAGTTAGGGTGAAGAAAATGTCGGGGTCGGCTCCTGTGAATGTCCCTGTATCCCATGAGGCATTATTGCCGTCCAACATTGGAATGTTTTCCAATCGTAACCACGTGATAGTGAATGAAGTGGGGGATGTTAAGGTGAAATTTCTTGTATAAACATCCGATTGGTTATTTGCATTGTAGGCAATTAATTGCAGAGTGTAGGATCCGGACTGGGTACAATTGAACGAGGGATTCTTATTGGTGCTTGTGGTTGAGGTGTAGTCGGGTTTGGTAAGCGTCCATTTGTAATGCGTGGCATTTGTGGAGGTGTTGGTGCAGCTAATAGTGGAGGGTGCGTACGAACCATTGCTGCTACTGAAGTTGAACGAGGCCGTAGGCGGAAGGGTCGGATCAACCGGGGGATCGGGATCTACAGGATTTTCCGTATCAATGTCTATGTGAAACTCCTTAACGGCTGTACTCATGTCCCCTTTTCGATTATAAACATTGAGTCTCAGACTGTAGTCCCCTGTTTCAGTGCAAGTAAAAATAGGATTCTTTTCGTATGAAAATAGGAGCAGGCCGTGTGAATTAGGAGAAATAAACTCCCACTCGTAATCATAAGCATTTGATGAGTAATTGTAGGTACTAACTGTAACATAATCAGTTATATAGCCAACTCCATCTTGCCATGTTTGGTGCTGGGTAAGGTAGTAATCGAAAGCAGCTACGGGTTCTTTTCTGCACGAACTGAACAAAACGGCCACGAGGCCCAAAAGCAAAAACGTCTTTTTCATTTTTATGATTTTAATTATTAATTTTTAACTCTTAACTTTCAACTCTTTAAATGCGTACCGGAAGCCCAGATTCAGACCCCAGTCGAAATAGTGGGCGGTGTACCCCGATGCGAACAGAAGCCCGTATCCAGGACGAAAATCAACTTGCAGAGCAATAGGAATTTCGAATATATACTCCAATCCGAAAATCAGGTTTACGCCCGCTTTCCCGTTCCCCTGCCGATATCTTGGCCACTGGGAAGTATAGGATTCGTATAGATAGTAGGGATAGGAATTTCTGAAATGCCACCCGAGGGACAGACCTCCGCCCGCCAAGCCGTAAAGGCCGGCCACAAAATGATCCTGATGGACGAAGTTTACATCGAACTCTAATGTGTATGGTGTTGTGAAATATCCGTAGGATTCCCATTGGTAGGTGAAGTTATTATAATAGTTGTTCCAGTTATACATCTCGTATAGTTGAGTTCCGGAGGCAGCTGTCGCCTTCACTCCCAATTCCATGATTACAGCAAATTTTGTGGAAGGGAAAACCTTGAGTGAAAGGCCGTTCAGACTTCCGGCTACAAGTCCGAAGCTGCTTCTGTATGGTTTGGTTACGTCCTTGTCGTCCATCACGCGGCCATTTGGCTGCGGCTGTGGTTGCGGCGCAGTGGCTGTCGGCTGCGGATGTGGGGCGTTGGACGGGGTAGGGGAGGAGGTGCTGTTCTTTGATGTATCAGTTTTTGCTTTTTCAGCTGGTGCCGATTGGCTGGCGGGGCTTACAGGCGGTTTTACGGCGGGATTGCTCTGCTGCGCCATCGGCTGGAGGTTGCTGGCCGGGACATTGGCCGGCTTGGAACTCCATACGCATCTGACAAAGTCCTCCTTGTTGTAACTCGCTGCGCGAATTTTTCCGTTCTTGAAATTCAAGTCGTAAAACCGAAACTCACCGCGCACTTTTTCGCCTGTCCAGTACCAGCCGTCGGCGAAGTCCATCTCATAGCGGTGGCTATACATGATTTGCAGTTCCCCGAGGGTGGGAAGCCGCCATCCTTCTCCTTTGCAGCCGCATGCGCTCACGGCAGCGGGCCGCAGCATCCGACTCACTTCGTCGTACGGTGTGGTATAAAGGTCTGCCGTCCCGGGTACGGCCACAACTCCTTGTGGCGGCTGTACGGATGTCTCGTCGTTTTGTGCGAATAGTCCAAAGAAACTGCCCAATATCAGAATCAAGGTGCTGACTTTCTTCATTTTATAATCTTTTGAATACTAGTTGATGTATATGTTAGCAATCATCTGTGTCCCTGCGGCAAATTCGGCCCTCTCTCCTTTTATGCATAAAAACAATAGTCCCACAGGGAAGGTCACAATGCCGAAGAATACACCGCAACCGATGGCTGCATTACGGCGATTTTGTCCCGTAACCGTCCGCTCGTCACCCACCAAAGGCCACACCTGACCATAGATGTCGGTGGTGCTGACCGGCTTGGCTGAAACGGTGGCGGGAACTCCCAACCCGTGCCGCTTCTGGTAGTGGATGTCCATATTGACCGGAGTGCCGGCGGCAATCAGAATGTTGCCGTTGTAATACACATCCGAACTCACGACAGCACTGTGGGACAACAGGTATGAGTCATCGCTGTTGATGTCATTTACTACGATGATTCCCACTGGAAGAGTCTGTTGTGCTATGCCAGGAAGACAACCGAACAGCAGGACGAGTGCATAAAGTAGTTGTTTTACTGTTTTTTTCATACTATAGATGTTCTTTTGGAATAGGGCATAAAAAATTCGCGAACTTCATTTGTTGATACTGAGGCTCTGGTAAACCCTTAATGCAAACAAGAAAGCTCACGAATTCCGCGTGAGCGTCGTGCTTCTTTGTGCATTAAGATGTTGAAATTTACCAGATTTCAGTATCGCAAAGATAAGCTAAACGCTTTATGATGTTATAAAAGAGATTGCTCTATTCTATAGGCCAAGTTTTAGTGAATAAATGGGCGGCAAATATACAATTTTCGTTTGGAAAGTTTACCAAGCTTTTAAATAAATGTTTCTTGTACCCAAAATCTTGAACCCTGAGCCCTGTCCCCTGAACCCTATTTTCGCAGCAATTCCGCAAAAGGAACCTGCTCCCGCTGCGACTGCAGCAACAGGGCGCGGTAGGCATCTTTGTTGCCGAGGGTCTCGTTCAGTCTGACGATTTCCGGGTCGGGGACGTAGCTGCTGTCCAACACGGCCAGCGCCTCCTCCACAAAGCCCCAGCCGAAGTCGTAAAGGTTGGCTTCGGTGATCATTAGAAGGATGAGGTCGCTGTTCCCGATGATGTCTGCCAGTTGTGACTTGTCGGCCCAGACGATGGGGTCCCAGATGTCAGGGTAAACGGTGCGGTTGTAGTACCAGAAGGTGTTTTCGGAGAACAGGCTTTGGGCGATACCGTAGTTCCAAATGCTCCAGTAGTAGCTGTCGGCAATGGTGAACACGCGGGGACGGACGTGCCGCGCGCTATCGTACCGGAAGGTGCGGATCGGGAAGTTCATCGTCTCGTGCGGCAGCTCGCACAGCAGGTTCATCGGCGGCTCAAGGTCGAAGTCGAGGTCTTTGTTCCGGGTGGAGTTGGTGTCGCCAAGCACGAGGCATTCGGGCAGGTTGATGCCGCAGGTGCGTTCAAGGTAGCCCATCAGTGTGTCCGTGGCGAGCCAGAGGCCGTAACTGCTCCAGTGTACTCCGTATTTCGAGTAAAGTTTGTGCGGGCGCAGCGGCTTCTGCTCCACAAAATAGCGGTTGAGGTCCAAGTAGCTGACATCCTGCCGGTCGCATTCTTTCGTAAAACCTTCGTAGTTGCTGGTGGTTTTCCGCTCAGGATGGTAGCGGTTGGGGATAAATTCTGGGGAAAAGGAGGCTTTGCCGGGTTCAAAAACAAGAACAAGGTGCTTATTGTATTGTTTTTCAAGAATTTTCTGAAGCCGTTTCAGATTCGCCACCTTTTTACGGATAAAATAGTCGCCAATGTAATTGTGCCCAAGATATTCAGTGATATAGATTTCTTCGTAAAAGCAATCGTTTTTGCCCAAAACCAGCTTCTCGGTGTTGCTGTATCGGAATGCTCTGAAATTGATTTCGTTATGAAGCCGGACCCAGTAGTTGGAAAGCCCGATGTTTTGGCGGATGAGCTGATCGGCATCCTCTTGGAATTTTCCTGAGGAAATATTCTTCCACGTCAGTGAAATAGCGTGCTTGTCAAGGGTGCTGACTCCGTGCAATTTTTCCCCAGAAATATTGGAGAGTTGCGACAAAACCAGAGGAAAAGCCAACAAAACCGTAATGATAATCCATAGGGTAAAGGCGGTTCTGTTAGGAATTTGGTTCATAAAAGGGGGACTTATATATTTGTAAAACTTTCATTATTAACGAGATTCATTTTCATTTATTATGAAATAAAAAATTTTTTAGTCAATGTGTTTTCATAATAAAAAAGTTGTATTTTTGCAGCCTCAAAATCAAAGAGCGGTGCTATAGCTCAGTTGGTAGAGCAACGGACTGAAAATCCGTGTGTCCCTGGTTCAATTCCCGGTAGCACCACCCTCCCAAAAGGCCTTCCGAGTGAAGGTCTTTTTCGTTTTTTGCGGCTGACATTTTTTTTATCCTTTCCCTAAAAATGTGAAAAAAAAGTTTAATTTTGCAGCGTTTTGTTATCAACAGCGTCTGTAACATGCTTAATTTCTTTTTTATGCCAAGAAAAATTATCCGTTATGGTCTTTTTGCGTTTTTATGTTTTTCATATATAGTTAAGGGTCAGATTATTATCACTGGAAATGCGGGGGTGTGTACCGGAGGGTCCTCCACGCTTGGGGTGGCTTGCTCCAACTTTACCCCTCCCCAAACTTGCAGCACGACGCTGAATATGAGCAGCGGCACGACCACCTTGACCCCGGGCAATATTGTCTGCTTTTATGATTCGGGCGGCCCGAATGGCGATTACGGAAACAGTGAGAACTACACCCGCACCTTCACCTCGAGCAACGGCACGCCGGTCTATATCTATTTCAATTCGTTCAGTGTGGGTAATAATTCATTGATAATCAATGATTATATATATGTTTACGATGGACCGAACACATCGGGGACGAGGTTGAACAGCAGTTCGACGTCCGGGCTGTCGGGCAATCTTTACATTGCCACCTCAGGCAGTCTTACGGTGAAATTTGAATCCAACTGGATTGGAACGAACTCCGGATGGTCGGCGGTGGTGGGGTGTAACTCCTACCAGTGGAGCACGGGTGAAACGACGGGCAGCATCACGGTGTCGCCCCAAGTGACCACCAACTATTCGGTGACGGTGGCGGGGTTTTTCAGCGGGACCGCCTCACAGGATGTGGCTGTGGTGAATTGCAACGCCAGCGCCTGCCCCGAGGTGGCGCCGGCGGAATTCGGTACCGGCCTCACTGATATTGAGGTGACTTGCGCGAGACGTTCGGTCACCCTCAGCGCCAACGCCGTGGCGACGTCACGTACCGCCGACAACTACTTTGCGGTGAGCATTCCGTACGACCCGCCCTACGGCTTTACCGACGGGAACCAGATCTTTACGAACGCTGCCGATGACACTTGGGGTTCGGCGGTCAACCTCCCGTTCGGCTTCTGCTACTATGGCACCACGTACACCAAGATCGTGCCGGGTGCCAACGCCGTGGCCACGTTCGACGCCAGTGTGGCCGGCGGCAGCTGCGCGTGGAGTTATAGCGCTTCCCTCCCCAATTCCAGCCTTTTTCCCAATACCATTTTTGCCTGCTACCGCGACATCATCCCCAACCACTATTCCGGCGGCGGTATCTACGAGGGTATCTTGGGTAACTATCCTTGTCGAAGTTATATGTTGAGTTTCAATAATATAGCACTCTATGGCTCGTCAGATTCGGAGGAGGCAAGTTATTATTGCCGCGATGACCATTCCTTCTCCACGATGATTGTCCTTTATGAAGGTACCAATATCATTGAAATCTACATGCGCGATGCGCCCACCTGCCCGGAATGGAATAGCGGACGGGGGCTTGTCGGCATCCAGAACGGTGACGGCTCTCTTGCCACAGTCCCGCCCGGACGCAACACCGGCGCGTGGACGGCCCACAACGAGGCTTGGCGCTTCATCCCCATCGGCACCCCCGAATATACGGTGACGTGGTACTTCGGCACCGACACCTCCGCCACCACCGGCGTGGTGCTGGGTGAGGGTGACACCATCACCGTCACACCGACGGAAGACAGCTACTACACGGCGAGACTCCGATACACCGCATGCAATGGCGAGTTTTTCGACCTCGCGTCATCCTGCCATGTGACCGCCAACATCTATCCCGCCGACCTCACGGTGTCCGCCTCGCAAGACACCCTCTGCCCCCAGCAACAGGTGACCATCAGTGCCACTACCGAAGCCGCCGTGAGCTACGAGTGGAGTACGGGACAGTCCACATCCTCTTTCAACCTTGTTCCTGACACGTACACCACGACCTACGTCTGTACCACCACCTACGCCAATGGTTGCAAAAACGTGGACAGCGTGACAATTTTCGCAGCACCGGTCATCCCTGATCCGACATTTACGGTTGATCCACCGGAAATCTGTGACGGCGAGAGCACAACCATCACGACGGAGGAGGCGTATTATGCGTATCATTGGGGCGGCGGCGAAACGGTTTCCGCACTTACCGTCAGTCCATCCGCCACCACAAGCTATTCTCTTACTGTGAGTGACCAGTGGGGCTGTACAGCGGAAGGTTCGACGCAAGTGGTGGTACATCCCGTCCCTGCGCTGGAAGTGACCTCCTCAGCGGACACGCTCTGCCCACAGCAGCCAGTGACCCTCACCGCACAGTCGGATATGCCCGTCACGTACGAGTGGAACACGGGACAGACGACCGCCACCTTCACCACCGTCCCTGAACAGCAGCTCACGACCTACGTCTGCACCGTCACCGCTGACGGCAACTGCAGCCGTGCGGACAGCGTGACGGTGTTTGCCGCTGCCACAATCCCTCCGCCGACCTTTAGTGTCGTACCGCCGGAACTTTGTATCGGCGACAGCGCAACCCTTGCTACAGAATTGGAATATTATGAGTATCAGTGGAATAATGGAGAAACGGGTTCTTCCATCACGGTAAGCCCCGATGCCACGACAAGTTATTCCCTCACTGTGAGCGACGAGTACGGATGCACTACCGAGGGTTCAACACAGGTGGTTGTACACCCCATCCCCTCGCTGTCTGTCACCGCCTCACGCGACACCCTCTGTCCCGAACAGTCGGTGACCATTACTGCACAGTCGGATCTTTCTGTCACGTATGAGTGGAGTACGGGACAGACCACCGCCACCATCACTACCATCCCCAGCCAGCAGGTTACGACCTATGTATGTACCGTCACTGCTGACGGCAGCTGTAGCACGACGGACAGTGTCACGGTGGTTGTCTCTTCTGCTATCACCCCGCCGACGTTTGTCATCGAACCGCCGGAAATCTGTGACGGTGAGAGCGCCACCATTACCACGGAGCAGGAGTACCACGCCTACCGGTGGAGCACCGGTGCAACAGGCCACATCATCACGGTGAATCCGGATGTAACCAGTAACTATTCCCTCACCGTGAGCGACGAAAATGGCTGTACGGAGAGCGCCACGGCGCGCATCGTCGTGCATCCGCACCCTGAAGTGGATTTCGTCATCGAACCCGACCAGTTCTTCCTCTCCGACAATGTGGAGACACAGTTCCTGAACCTGACCGACACCTCTGGCTTTACGGGCGGCGAAACCTGCACGTGGCACTGGGACTTCGGCGACGGAACGTCGCAAGCCACCCGCAATTACAACACATCACATTTCTATTCCAGAGCAGGTGACTTTGCCGTCACCCTTGAAATGGTGACCTCCTTCGACTGCCGCAATTCAGCCACCCATACACTCCATGTGGAGGCAGATCTGGAATTTCCAAACATCATTACGCCGAATGGCGACGGAAAAAATGATGTTTTTGCCATCCGACATCTGAATCCCGAGGTTCCCAACTGGCTGGCAGTTTACGACCGTTGGGGAAAGAAAGTCTTTGAAAAACAGAACTATGTGACGTATGTGGATGAGTTCGGCTCGGTGCAGAATCCAGAGTCAGGATTTTCCGCCGAGAATTTGTCGGACGGCGTATATTATTTTGTGTTCCATTATGGTCTTGCATACAAGGCTTTCGAGGTTCACAGCTCTTTGACGGTAATTAGATAAAGACAAAAAGTTTTTTTCGTATGATTAGTTTTATCCTTGCAATTGTGCTTCTCGTGGCTGGCTATTTGTTCTATGGCTGGTTTGTTGAAAAAGTATTTGGTGTTGATCCTGAGCGACAAACGGCGGCGGTAACCATGGCCGACGGTGTGGACTACGTGCCGATGAAACCGTGGCGCATTTTCCTCATTCAGTTCTTGAACATTGCGGGTGTGGGTCCCATCATCGGAGCTATTATGGGCGCGCAGTTCGGCACGGCGTCGTTCCTGTGGATTGTGTTGGGTTCCATCTTCGCCGGTGCGGTGCACGACTACCTGGCGGGCATGATCTCCCTGCGCGACAAGGGCTGCAGCCTGCCCGAAATCCATGGTAACTATCTTGGCGGCGGTGCCAAGCAGGTGATGCGGGGCTTCACCATCATCCTGATGATTTTGGTGGGTGTGGTGTTTGTCAGCACCCCCGCCACCCTCATCAACGCGCACTTTACGCAAGGCTGGAATCCTTACATCTGGATTGGAATCATCTTGGCCTATTACTTGATTGCTACCTTGTTGCCCATTGACAAACTGATTGGCAAGATCTATCCTGTCTTTGGCATCCTGCTGCTGGGTATGGCGGTGGCCATCGTGGTGGCGTTCTTCCTCTACAAACCCGAGATTCCCGAAATATGGAGCGGCCTGCAGAACCGCCATCCCGACGCCCCCAACAACCCCATCTTCCCGATGATGTTCATCTCCATCGCGTGCGGTGCAATTTCCGGCTTCCACGCCACGCAGTCGCCGCTGATGGCGCGTTGCATGGTGAACGAGCGGCAGGGCCGTCCGATTTTCTACGGCGCCATGATTACGGAAGGCATCGTTGCCCTTATCTGGGCGGCGGCAGCGGCCTACTTCTTCGGTCCCGACAGCGTGGTGGATGTGACCGGCAAGAGCGGTGCCGCCATCGTGGGTGTCATTGCCAACACGTGGTTCGCCCCCGCCATCGCCACCATCACCATCCTCGGTGTCATCAGTGCGGCAGTCACTTCGGGTGACACAGCCCTGCGTTCCGCCCGCCTCATCATCGCCGACTTCATGCACTTCGACCAGAAGCCCATCCGCAACCGGCTGCTCGTGGCCATCCCTATGTTTGCCGTCACTGCACTCATCCTTGTTTACAGCATCTCCGATGCGCAGGGATTCCAGCTCATCTGGCGCTACTTCGCGTGGGCAAATCAGGTGTTAGCCACGGTAACCCTCTGGGCTATTACGGTTTACCTTCAAAAGAACAAAGGGAAACTATGGTATCTTATCACCCTCATCCCCGCTCTGTTTATGACGATGGTGACAGGGTGCTTCCTCTTTATTGCAAAGGCCGGCGATGGCGGTTTGGGCTCGGTAATCCCCCGTCCGGTGGGCTATACCATCGGGGCGGTCATCACCGTAGCGGCGCTGGTGATATTTCTGGTGAAGAAGAAGAGGATAGTATAATAGCGATCACTCCTCCTTTTCGCTCAACTCCAGCCACCGTATGGAGGCCTCGTCGAGGCGGTCGGAAACTTGCTGGTAACGGTTTCCCCATTGGACCAACTCTTCGGATGAGCCTGTGCCCGCATTCATCTTCTCCAAAAGTTCGGATTTTTCTTTTTCAAGATTGTCAATTTCCAATCCGAGTTCCTCAAATTCCCTTTTTTCTTTAAAAGTAAGTTTGTTGGATTTGTCCCGTTTGGGTGATTTGGGTTCGTCGGATGTTTCGTTTTGTCGTTGCAACTTCTCGATTTTCTTCTCGATCCGAAGTTCCTTGTCGCGGGCTAACTTATAATCGGTATAATTTCCGTAGAAGTCCTTGATGTTGCCCTCACCGTTGAAAACGAAGATATGATCGACTAATTTGTTCATGAACCAGCGGTCGTGCGACACGATAAGCAGGCATCCTTTGTAGTGATACAGAAGATCTTCCAGCTTGTTGAGTGTGTCGATGTCGAAATCGTTGGTCGGTTCGTCGAGGATGAGGAAGTTGGGATTGCGCATCAGTGTGATGAGCAGGTGCAGCTTGCGTTTTTCGCCGCCACTGAGGTCCTCGAAGTAGGTGTATTGCTGTTCGTACTTGAAGCCGAAATGGTTCAGGAACTGCGCCGCACCGATGTAGTTTCCTGTTTCCGTGCGGATTACTTCGGCCTGCTCCTTCACGATGTCGATGATGCGCTTGTTGCCTTTCACCTGCAATCCGTCCTGCGAGAAATAGCCGAAGGTGACGGTCTGGCCGGCGGTGATTTTGCCGGCATTGGCGCGCAATTCGCCCATAATCAGCTTCAGGAAGGTCGATTTGCCCGTGCCGTTCTTCCCGACCACGCCGCATTTTTCGCCTTTTTTGAAAATGTAGGAGAAGTCCCGGATGAGGACGTTATCGCCGTAGGCAAAGTCCAGATTGCTGATCTCCAATATCTTATTTCCAAGACGTTCCGGCTCCACGTGGAAGGTGGCCGCCGGTTTTTCCACCTTGCGGGTGACGTCCTCTTTCAGTTGCTCAAAAGCTTGGATGCGGGCCTTGGCTTTCGACGTGCGTGCCTGCGGAGAGGTATGCACCCACTCCAACTCCTTCAGATACAACTGTCTAAGCTTTTCGTGTTCGGCATTTTCGTTGCTGAGGCGCTCTTCCTTCTTTTCAAGATAGTAGTCGTATTTGCCGCGGTAGCGGTAGAGGTTGCCGTTCTCGATTTCGAGGATGTCGTTGCACACTTGGTCGAGGAAGTGGCGGTCGTGGGTCACCATCAGCAGGGTGACGTTGGCGTGGGTGAGATACGACTCCATCCACTCAATCATCTCAATATCAAGATGGTTGGTGGGCTCGTCAAGGATCAGCAGGTCGGTGTCGGCGATGAGGGTGCGGGCAAGGGCTGCTTTCTTGCGCTGGCCGCCCGACAGCTCGCCCACCGACTTGAAGACGTCCTCGATGCCGAAGCGGGAGAGCACCTCCTTGGCGCGGCTTTCGTAGTCCCATGCCTGCAGGCGGTCCACCTCCTCGATGGCGTGGTGCAGGCGGTCCTCGATGTCCCGACTGTCACCGCCGTTCTCGTGCAGATCGTTGGCCAAAGCTACGCAGGTCTCGTACTCCTTCACCGCCTGCACCGCGGGCGTCTGCGCGTTGAAAATGGCGTCTAAGACAGAAGTTTCATCTGCAAAATCGTCTATTTGAGGGAGATATGATACGGTTATGTCCTTACGGATGACCACCTGTCCGGCATCGGGTTCCTCCACACCTGCGATAATGTTCAGCAGTGTCGATTTCCCCGTGCCGTTCTTGGCAATCAGCGCCGTCTTCTGCCCCTTCTCCAAACCGAAAGTGACATTCTCAAACAGCAGCTTCTCGCCGTAAGACTTCGTAACGCCCTCCACGGTTAAGTAATTCATTACACTTTTGTTTTCATTTTTCTACTACCCCGGCCTACGGCCACCCCTTCTACATAGAAGGGGAACTAGTATCCGAGAATTTTCAGCATCGACTTGTAGCTCTGTTCTTTGGCGAAAAGTTTGGTGCAGAGTTCGCCCTCTTCGTCCCTATATATAATAATATGTTTCGGGGCGGGGGTGAGGCAGTGTTGGATGCCGCCGTAGCCGCCGATGGACTCCTGATAGGCACCGGTGTTGAAGAGGCCGATGTACTGCGGGTCCTCGTCGTCCTCGTTGTGGCTTTCGGTAGGGGAGTAGGCTTTGATTTTCGGGAGGAACACGGCGTTGAGGGAAGCCTCGGAGTTGTAGAAGTCCTGACTGTCGCAGGTGAGGCCGCCGAGGAAGACGCGCTCGTACTCCTTCTCCCAGTTGTTGACGGCAAGGATGATGTACTGCTGGTCGATGGCCCACGTGTCGGGTAGGGTGGTCATGAAAGAACTGTCAATCATGTCCCATAACTCCCTGTCGTTCTGTCGTTTCTGCTGAAGGATAGAGAAAAGGACGGCGCTTGCTTCGCCCACAGTGTAGGAACCGAACTCGGTGAAAATGTCGGGTTCGTCCACGCCCTCGCGTTCACAGATCTGCTTGATCTGGGAGACGATTTCCTCCGCCATGTATTCGTAATCGTAGTCGAAGGAGAGGGAGGTTTTGATGGGGAAGCCGCCGCCGATGTCGATGGAGTCGAGTTCGGGGCAGATCTTCTTCAGGTCGCAGTAGAGGCTGATGCACTTGCCCAGTTCGTTCCAGTAGTAGGAAGTGTCGTGGATGCCGGTATTGATGAAAAAGTGCAGCATCTTCAGCTCAAACTTGGGGTTGTTCTTGATCTTATGCTCGTAAAACGGGATAATGTCGTTGTAACGGACGCCGAGGCGGGAGGTATAGAACTCGAATCGGGGCTCCTCCTCTGTGGCGATGCGAATGCCAATCTTACATTTTGTATTCACTGCCTGATCCAGCATATCGAACTCATGGATGTTGTCCAAAACGGGGATTGTATTGCTATAACCTTTGTCCAACATCATGGCAATATTGTCGATATATTGCTGTTTTTTGAAACCGTTGCAGATGATGAAGTTCTCTTTATCGAACAATTTCTGCTCTTCCAGAACCTCAATCAGGTTCAAATCGAAGGAAGACGAGGTCTCAATATGGACGTCATTTTTCAGTACTTCTGACATAACAAACTCAAAATGAGAACTTTTTGTGCAGTAGCAGTAGTGATAGCTTCCTTGATAATCGACTTTTGCGATGGCCACATTGAACCAGCGGCGGGCTTTCTGGATATTTTGTGATATTTTCGGAAGGTAGGTGATTTTCAGCGGGGTTCCGTATTGTTTGATGATGTCCATCAGGGGAACGTCATTGAAATGCAACTCACCTTCTTCCACCTTGAACTGGTCCTGCGGGAACTCGTAAGTTTGTGAAATCAGATCAATGTACTTTGTTTTCATAGCTCGATTTTTTATAATGTAACTTTTTCGGGCGGCAAAAATACAACAAAGTTGCAAGTTTGTCAAGCATAAAAATATAAAGCATCAGGTAGCGCTCACCATTCCGCCAGCGCCAGCTGGAGGAATGGCGGGGCGCAAGCAAAGAAAAATAGACAAAACAGCATGTGATGCTGAAGGATGACAAAAATCGTGTTTTTTCAGAGAAAGTGTCCTATCTTTTGATAGATTTGACTAAATTTGCCGCCCGAAAGCAGTTCGAGAAACTTGCGGATGACCAGCAGAAATGGTGCTACGCCATCAAGAACATGTGGAGGTTGGATGCGAGCGATATTCCCGAGAAGTACGATGTTTTCCACGAACTGTATGAAGATTGCCTAAAAACTGAAAAATGAAAAATAATACCTTGAACGTGCCGGAGGCACGGAATCTCAAGCGGGTATGGCGTGTCGCCGCCCCCTACCTCCTCGCCGCCCTTTCGGGCGTGATGATTTCCCTCGGCTGGTTCACACCCTGTCCTACATTGGTGATGCTCGTCTCCATTGTTCCGCTGCTGTTCGCCGAAAATTTAATTGCTGGCGACAGCAAAAAGGCCAAACTCCTGCGGGTGGGCTTGCTGGCTTTCATTTATGTGTATGAGATGGATTTGCTGATTCTTTACCCCTTGATGCTTATGTTCAAGGGCTGGACATTTTTGTTTTTCTGTTTCAATTCCATATTGTACGCTCTGCTGTTCGTCCTGTTCTCTTTTGTGCGTCGCAAACTCGGAAACGGGTGGGGATATTTTGCTTTTGTCTCTTTTTCGGTGTTGTTCGATTTTATTCTACAGAATATTGATTTTTCTTTCCCTGCCATTCCGATGGGTTTTATGCTGATAGGCAATAACCAGACGGGCATACCTTTTATGCAGTGGTACGAATATACTGGCGTTCTCGGCGGCTCTGTCTGGATACTGGCAGTTAATGTGCTGGTCTTTCTTCTTATAAGAGATAAAATAGAGAAGAAGAAGCTGCGCATTCCCCGCCTCTCCGCATGTATGGCCACTATCGTGCTGCCAATTGCCCTCTCGCTGCTTATCTATTACACTTACAGGGAGAAAAAGGCCCCCGTGGAAGTCGTGCTGGTGCAGCCCAACTTTGACCCCTATACCGAAAAGTTTACAATTGATGTGGCAGATCAACTCGACAGGATGGTGGAGTTGGCAAGAGAGTATGCAGATTCTACTACCGATGTCATTGTCTTTCCTGAAACCGCTCTCGATAGTAATTTCTGGTACAATAATATTAATGATAATGGCATGGTGGCGTACCTGCGCGACACTTTTCTGGCCGACTACCCTGAAGCAAACCTGATAACGGGTGCCACTATGCTGGAGTATTTTATGGGAGCTGTTCCGCCTTCACGCGATGCGATGGTGGCTGGCGACAATCTTTTCCTGCAAATGTACAATGCTGCCTTCCAAGTCGCATACGGACAGCCCGTGCAGGTGTATAAGAAGGACAAATTGGTGCTGGGCACTGAGCGCAATCCGTTTAAGAAAAAATGGGACAGCAATTTCAGCGGTGGACAAGCAATTAATCTGGCGCGGGCGGAAGCACAGACGATATTTCGGAACGGCAAGGCGAAAGTGGGTTGCTTCATCTGCTATGAAAGCTTGTTTGGGGACTATTGCGCCCGTTTTGCCGATATGGGTGCCGATATTTTCTGTACCATCACCAACGACGGCTGGTGGTTGGACACGGATCTGCCTCCGAAACATCTGCGTCATGCACAGGTGCGTGCCATTGAGTGCCGCCGCTCTGTCGCCCGCTGCGGCAATACGGGTGTAACCGCAGGTATCGACCAGCGCGGGCGTATCGTGGCACAGGCTCCATGGTGGGAACCCACCGCTCTGAAAGTGACCCTCAACAAAAACCGGACTAAAACCATCTACACCCAGTGGGGAGATTACATAGGTATCATCAGTGTTCTGTTATTCCTATTGGTTATAACGCTCACCATATATAAATTAATAGCAACATCCCGTCCAGTCCAAAGTGCGGGCAGCATTGGAAAGGATAGAAAATCATAAAGCTATTCCGAATTTATGTATTTTTGCGTCTTATTTCAAGAATGGCCTATTCTTGTTTAACACATTGATTCAAAATAGTATAATGGCAAGGAATAGCAAAAATCCGTATAAAACCCGCAACAGCTATCGCGAAACCTACTGTACCACCCTTAACAGGGTCTTTCAATACGCCACCTCCAAATACAGCAACCGCATAATGTCGCAGTTTGTGGATGGCGGACAAAAATACACTTACGCGGCTTTTCGTAAAAGATGCAACGAATTGTCTGACAAAATGTTGAGATTTGGTATCAGTGCTGACGACAAGGTGGCGATTTGGTCGCAGAATATGCCCAATTGGACATTGGCTTTTTTCGCAGCAACCGCCTTCGGGCGCGTGGCCGTCCCCATCCTGCCCAATAGTTCTGAAAACGAGGTGAACAACATCCTTGCCCACTCCGAAAGCAAGGTGATCTTTATCTCCCAGAAGATGTTGCCCAAACTGTCGCAAGAGAGCCGCGACCGGCTGACCCTTGTAATCGACCTCGAAACGCTCGACTTTGTTAAGTGTCCGCAAAATGACTGCCAATGCAGGGGGGAAGTGAAAGAGCCGCAGCCCGACGATCTCGCCACCATCATCTATACTTCTGGCACCACCGAAAAGGCCAAGGGTGTGGTGCTCAGCCACCGTAACATCTGCCACAACCTTGTGGCCATGTTCAAGGCACTGCCCTGTTTTAAAAGAGACCGCTTCCTTTCTATCCTGCCGATGGCGCATACCTATGAGATGAGCGTATCCACCCTCTATTCGATGTACGTCGGGGCGTGCTATTATGTTCTTAAGAATCTGCCAAGCCCTTTTGTCCTCGTTTCTGCTATGCAGGAAGTGAGACCCACCGTCATGTTCACCGTGCCATTGATTATTGAAAAGATTTATCGTCAGGATGTGCAACCTACCATTCAGAAAAGCCATCTGTTGAAGTGGATGGATAAGCACATGCCGAAGCTGCTCTGCCGGCTTGTCTGGCGACAGGTCGTCAGGAAGTTGGGCGGAAAGTTGCGCCATCTTGGAATTGGCGGTTACAAAAT
This sequence comes from uncultured Bacteroidales bacterium, assembly GCA_947169105.1. GTDB lineage: Bacteria > Bacteroidota > Bacteroidia > Bacteroidales > WCHB1-69 > UBA1756. The sequence goes on from CAMVOL010000014.1 coordinate 28,921, forward strand.
TGACTCAGAAGTGGAGAAGTTCCTGATCAAGTGTGGTTTTTCCTATGCTGTTGGCTATGGGCTTACAGAAACCGCACCTCTGGTTTGCAACGACACTGTCCGTATGCGAAAACGAATGGGATCCACAGGTGTGGCTGCCTATAATGTGGAGGTGAAGTTGGACAATATGAACCCCGAAACAGGCGAAGGTGAAATCGTGTGTCGGGGCGACAACGTGATGCTCGGTTACTACAAGGACCCAGAACGAACCCGCGAGGTCATAGACGCGGACGGCTGGTTCCACACCGGCGACATCGCCACTATGGACGAGGATGGCTATTTTTATATCAAAGGCCGCCTTAAAAACATTATCCTTGGCCCATCCGGCGGGAACATCTATCCCGAAGAAATTGAGATGGTCATCAACAATATCCCCGTCGTGGAGGAGTCTCTTGTGGTGAAGAAAAACAATGAGTTGGTCGCCCTCGTCAAGTTTCAGGACGATGTACTGGATTGGGCTCATGCGTCGGATGACTCGTTCGACGAAAAAGTCGAGAACCTGAAAAAATCGGTGATGGAGCATGTCAACAAGATGGTCGGCAAGCGCTCCAGAATCAAAAAGGTGGAGGTGATGAAAGAACCTTTTGAGAAGAGCGCCACTCAGAAAATTCGCAGGTTCAAATACACTGGTGACACGGCACAGTGATTTCATGAGTAACAATGTAACATTTCACACCATTTGAGGAGACGTTTCATGGAACACCCACATTGACAAACAACACCAAATGAAAAAGTACGTTATTATCGCGGGGGCTGGAATCTCTGCCGATAGTCCATCGGAATTCCCAACGGCTATCCCTATTGCCGAAGAAATAATAGATTCAATAGCACCAAATGAAACAACGATAAAAAAGTTATTACAAAGTAGTAATATCCGAGAAAATATTGATAACGAATGCAAATTGAGTGGTGATTTTTTGCGTTTCGAAATGCTTATGGATTCGGTATCTTTGATTGACAAGAATCTTGATGTCTTGGATTTTATTAAAGATTATAGTACCCCTAATTTAAATCATTACAATTTGGCAAATTTAGCTATCGAAGGGCATTATGTTTTTACTCCAAATTTTGATGACCTGATTGAAAGAGCTATCTATAATTTAGGGTTCATCCCTAAAACAATATGTTCAAAAAGTGATTATGAATCATACTCATCCCTCCGCGGGAAGACAATACCAGTCTTCAAATTACACGGCAGTTATTATACACACACTGGGGGCAAGGTAAAAAAGAAGCGAACCAAAGGTTCCATACAAGCCTCTTTGGTATCAATTATTTCAGGAAACGAATCGTTATTATTGGATGATTTCAAAACAGATCTTCTAAAAAAATGCATCGAAAAATCGGAAAAGCTATTATTTGTCGGTTATTCCGGATGTGACGATTTCGATATCATCCCCTCCTTAATGCTAATTGATATTAACAACATCCTTTGGATCAATCATAATAAGCAAGTTTGTACAGATAACGTCATTGAAAGATATCTGACTGAAGACAACGGGCGTTCCCACTTGTTGGAAAAACGATATAGGATCGCATCAGATTCAGTGAAATTTTATGACACAAATACGCGAGAATTTCTGATGTCATTGGGAGGAATCAAGGATATTCCTGACGGAAAGTCACATAAAAATAGCGGGTTCTATAGAGATTATATCATCAACTGGGCAAGTACTTTGACAGGAGCTGAAAAATCCTATATTATTGGAAGAATATATCAGGGCATGGAGTTGTATGAAAAAGCAGTGGAATTGTATTCCAAAATAGAGTGTGAATCTGATTGTTACATTGCCAGTCAACAACAAATGGGATCCTGTTTGGAGCAAAGGAGTAGATACGATGAGGCATTGCGTATATATGAATCTCTGATAAAGCGAGAGAATATCGAAAAGGCAAAAGAGTACTTAGAAATAGTTGCTGGCAGAGCCTATTTGACATATAGGCGATATGGTCCCAGCAATCAAGAAGAAGCGAGTTATAAGGAAGTGCTGCGGAAGGCTGGCAAAAGGCATTCATTGTTGCAGAACACAATGAATAATTATGCTTTGTTATTGGCAGACATGGGCAGGACTAGAGAAGCCATCTATCAGTATAAAAAAAGTTATGCTTATGCCGTGAAGCAGGGGGATTTGCAACGACAATGTTGGGTCGCGTCCAATATTGCCAATTCGTTATATGACATAGGAGAGGTAAACAAAGCAGAAAAATGGGTGCAAAAGGGGATGGAGAAAGTAGAACTGCTTGGCGATCATAGGCAGATGGGCGTGTTTGAAAACACATTGGCAAATATTTTATATATTCGTGGAGAGTATGACAATGCAATTGAGTATTGCGAAAAAAGCATATTCAGGGATAAATATATTGATAACGAACCAGACTCCTCTGTAACTGAAATGTTATTAGGTCTGTGTTATTTTGACCAAGGGGATTATAAGATGGCGAATTCTCATTACGGCAACTCTTTTAAATTATTCACTTTATCTGAGGACAAATCCTATTTGTATGAACTAGTGTTTTATAACATTGTGTTATATTTAAAATTATCTGATTATAAGTCGATTAATACTATGCTTATGCTTTTTGAGGAGAACAAAAGCCATAATCAAAGGAAGACAGATATGCTGTTTTATAAAGTAGCAGCAAAAATGGTGAAATATTTTGTTTCAGATAAAAATGTGTCATTCAAAGAGGATTTGCAAATTCTTATTGGAGACAAGGACAATAAAGAGGTCATTGCATATATTAACATCATTTGGTATTTGTCATCATTGGGAATTCCTCTGTATGCAATCGGCAAAAGAAATGTGAAAAAAGCTTCGATATATTATCGTCGTTACGGGAATCTTATGAAATCTGAAGTGTTGAATTCCCTGACATAACGATTCTTGTTTGACAAGGAAGAACGATTCCTCAATACTCATCAACATTATTTTATTGAAAAATTCTCTGTATCACATTACGGGACAATATGTTTTTGTTCTTTTGCACCTGTTCCTGACTTTGTCATTGGGACACCCAAGGATTCTTATTGAACAATTTTTCTATGGGGTGATTACTTCCCCCGCATTTCTCCGAAAAATTCCGATTTTTCCATTCAGGTTAGTCTTGACCTTCAAAAACCTGTTTTGACACAAATTTGTAGGTTTTCTGCCCAAACCTTGTCACTTTTTGTCGGAAACCTGCCACTTTTTAATTTTTTGTTTTTCAGAAAAATAGCAAAAGATGCCACTTGAAAATGCATTTTGGTTGTTGTATCTTTGCGGCTCAAGCACAAGTTGAAGGTTTATAAAGTTCATCAAGTAGCGGGTTGGGAAGTTGAAGGAGGCGAAATGAAAAGGTATAAGGTACAAGGTATTAGGTAGAAGGTTAAAATCGGTGAAGGTACGGCGAACCGCCGCCTTGCAAATGGAGGCGTGAAGAAATCGGTGCGAACGAACGTGAAGAACGGCGAACTGTTTGAAGCAGCGCGAAACGGAGTGAAGCGGTGCAAGTTTTCGCCGTTTAGTGAGTGAGTGCCGATTTTAGCCGGAATTTGCGCAGCGGCAAAGCGCATTTCTTTTGGTTCATTTTCTTTGGGCGCAAGCAAAGAAAATGAACAAAACAGCATGCGATGCTAAAGGATGACAAAAACAGAGTTTTTTCAGAAAAAGTGTCCTACCTTTTGATAGATTTGACTAAATTTGCCGCCCGAAAGCAGTTCGAGAAACTTGCGGGCGACCAGCAGAAATGGTGCTACGCCATCAAGAACATGTGGCGTTTGGATGCAAGTGATATTCCGGAGAAGTACGATGTTTTCCACGAACTGTACGAAGATTGCCAATTGTCAAAACTGACCACTATGGAAAAAGAGGAATACGAAAAGAGCGTCTTGGAGTACGAGGACGTACAGGATGCGATGGAATACCACCGCCGGATGGGAAAAGCCGAGGGCTTTAACGACGGTTTTGAGAAAGGAATGGAAAAGGGACGTGAAGAAGGCAGAGAAGAAGGCAGAGAAGAAGGAATGAAAGCTCTCCTCCAGACTGCCAAGAACTTCCTAGCATTGGGCATCCCAGTTGCCGATGTGGCCAAAGCTACCGGCCTTTCCAAAGAGCAACTGTCAAAACTAAAAACTGAAAAATGAAAAAAAGTACTTTGAACGTGCCGGAGGCACGGAATCTCAATAACCCCACACAAGCGGAACGTCGTTTTGTTCGCTTGTCTAGGGTTACTGGAATTGCGTGCGTCCCGCATGCAGGGGAAGAGTAAGATGTAATAGGGCAATTTAAGTTCTTTCTTTGGCAATCTCACTGAACGGGATATTAAGGTATATTATCCATTGAAATGATGTTATTTAAGACTTTAAATTCCAGCGTAATAATACACCAGTTAAGAAAAAAATGTCCAAGAATTAATATGCTCTTTTTACTGAAATGCAAGTATTACACCTATTATTGTCATAATAGTGCCGAAAACAGTCAAATATACAGCAATGTCACTTAAATAGCCTGCTTTTTTAAGCAAAGAATGTGTACTACTTAGTTGTGCATTAAAATAACGATATTGTGCTGTTCCAATATAGCGCATTGAATTTTTGATGTTACACGCCATCCTTCGTCCATCGTCATAGAGAATGCTATTGTCGTTTACACAATTCAACTTCACGCATTTGTTGTATCTCGATTCTAACAGCGTTTTACAATACACATACTCTGTAGATGCACCTTCACATAATTGACTAACTTTTTTACGATTATTTTCTGTAAGAAGCGATTTTTCAAGTTGAGCTTTACGTAATTTCCTGAAAACAAATAAACGGCTTACATGTTTCTTGTATATTCCCAATTCAATTTCAATTTCCGCCAACAGCTTACTTATGGGGTATAATTCTTGCTTATTAATTGTCATCCCAAACAATTCACCTCTGATTAACTTAGTGAAGCGATCTACTACTTTTTGATACTTTTCATAGAGAACCATATCCACCTTGCCTGTTTTTCTTTTCTTCTCCTTAAACGCTTGTAGGATTTTCTTCATTCGGTTGAAATAAGCTTTACTTCTCCTTCTAACGCAAGACTTTCGAGGGTGTATTATTATGTCCCAATTTAGTACATCTTTAATACATCTATCCAAATCAGCTTTATGGTTAGGATTATCACACCAACGAATAAATTCCAACAGTCCGAAATCCACCAAATCGTTATAACCATATACTCCTCCATTTGTGTCCTGCTGACCCACACGAACCTCAAATTTCGAAATGACATCGTCATAATCACGTATTAGCGCAGAGACCTCCTCTGCATATTTAGTCAATAATTCATCATATTGGTGCAAATAGTAAAGTAGAACTTCATTGTTGTCCGATCGGATACACGTATAATCAAATGAAGTATCATTTGGAATATACGCGAATAAGCCACTATCTCTATCACTTTGAACCTCATGGTCGTGGAATAGAGTTTTAGCATAATGGTAGCACACTGTAGTCAAAAAACGAGTGAATTCTGGTGCGTTTTGAGATGGATAATCAGTTGGTTTTTCATATTCATACACAACCATGCCATTACGAGAATGATGTTTATATTTTAATGAAAAACCTGAAAATATATCTTCTTCTCTTCCGTTTTCACACATTTTGTAAACCCTAACATCTATGGAATTAGTGATAAGGTCCTGCACTTCACGAGCCCGTTCTATTTCCAAGTTTACATTTTCTTTCTTATCGTAGGGATACGTTAAAACTACTCGCAAAATGGCAGACGAACCGAAATCAGATATACTAGTTTCAGCAACAAAACGCCGGAGTCTTTCGTTTATTAAAGAATGATATATTGTTGGATACCAAAATACACACAATGCCATATTTAAAATAATAAGATTGCGTTACTTAACAGCACAAGTATCGCAAGCATGTACTGAAAAAAACGGGTGTTTATTTTAGAATAGCAAGTGTCCTTGCATTTTCTATCTGTCCTTGCCCAAAAGATGTTAAACGATACTGAGCTCTCATATTGTCATTAACACCTTTTGTTAGATACCCCATCTTGTAATATTTGTCTGCAATAGGAGATTCTAAGATTTCGTTGGCCTCATCAATATATCCAGCTGGATTCAGCATAAGGTAATCAAATAAATTTTCTTTTGAAACATATTGTGACTTGTCAAGATTCAAATGTGTTTCGAATTCAGAAATGTTTTTTCTGAGTTCCGAAATTTCTTTTTCATGTCTTGACCTAATTAATCGTAAGATAATAGATGCAAGTCGCATACTAAATTTGTCTTTTTTTTCGTAATTCATTATATATCAATATTATGTATAATATTTTTCTTGTTGAAGAGAATTTGCAAAGATACAAAAAAAAACACCTTCGCCTCCTAATAAATGTTAAAAATACATTTTCGAAAAAAATTGTTTATTATTTCGTGGAATTAAGTAAATTTGCCGCCCAATTGGATACGCTGGATATGGGCGACGAGCGCAATCGCTGGCTTTATATGTTCACCAATGCGGTGTATTTGGCGGAGCAAGAGGTGGAGGCGTTGCCGCCGATGCAGCAGAGATTTTATGAGGAGTGTCAAATCACAAATTTCACGGATATGGAGAAACAGGACTATGTAAAGAGCTTGATGGACCACGTTGATGTGCAAGAGCTTGTGGAATGCGAGCGCGAGTTCGCGGAACAGGCCGGTTATGAGCGAGGAATACAAGATGGAATGCTGCAGGGGATGGAGAAAGGACGTGAAGAAGGCAGAGAAGAAGGCAGAGAAGAAGGCAGAGAAGAAGCTCTCCTCCAGACCGCCAAAAACTTCCTTGCTTTGGGTATCCCTGTCGCTGACGTGGCCAAAGCCACCGGCCTGAGCGAGGATGACATTTCCAAACTGATAAACTGATTGTGCGAGGAAAAGATGGAGTGATAATGTATAACGTGCAAGGTATGAGGTATGAGGTTGCCCCCGCACAACCCCTCTTCAAACCTCCTACCTATTACCTGTCACTTGTCACTTGTCACTTCAAAAAAATAGTTGCATATTTAAAAAAAATGTCATAATATTGCACGATTATTCTGTATTGTGCAATGTTGCGATTATATTTTCATAACACATTGCAAACCAATTATTTGCCTTGGCTCCTCTGCCGGATGCGTATCTTCCATCCTGCGGAAAGGGAAGACCGTAACTGCAATACAAACGGAAAACTGAAAATTGAAAACTGAAAATTGAAAACTTGACAAACTTTATGAACTTGATAAACTTTATGAACTTGATGAACTTGACAAAATATTGTTATCGAGAAATATAAAAACAAAAGGAACAAAAAAATGTGCACAGTAAACATAAAAGTTGACGAAGCGACGATGCTGCAAATCAATCCCGGACTTACGAGCCGTGAGAGCATCGGCAATTGGCTTCAGCACAAGGTGGACCTGATGCTGGAGGAGTATGCACACTGCAAGGCCGAAAGCCGGAAGCATGCACTTACAAAGGACATGACGCCTGAACAATTGTACTCGTTGATTTTGGAGGAAATTGATGATATTTATGCAAACGGTTGATTACAAATATATTATTAAGCGCCGTGCGTCTCGGAAAATCTTCACGTTTTACAGCAACGTGGCGAAAAAGTATCGTCATACCTACGATAAAGAGGATTTGAAACGCGATGTGCAAAATGCAGTATTCTCCATCTATCAAATCGAGCGCTCCCTTCCTAGACGCCAACCTACGTTGAATCGTTGGAGCGGCTACCATATGGCCAATACCGACAAGTGGTATTTCGCCTATACCATTGATGGTGACACCATCACCATTGTTGACTCCTGCCACGCCCAAAACATGCACGAAAAAAAATCATAAATCTTTATCACCTATCACCTGCTACTTGATAAACTTTACAAACTGACAAATTGAAAATTGAAAATTGAAAACTGAAAATTGAAAACGGAAAATTGAAAACGGAAAATTGAAAACGGAAAATTGAAAACTGAAAACTGAAAATTGAAAACTTGATGAACTTGATGAACTTGACAAACTTTATGAACTAAGAAACAGACAGCCCCCCCAAAAAAAACAAGAAACAACCAAACCATAGCAACGAGATGACTGAAACTGAAAAAAAATTCAAGGAAGATGTAAAAAAGCAGACCAACGAACTGCTCGTTTTATTGCTGAAAAAGACAGGTGTAAAGAAGCACGACCTCTATGAGATGATCACTCGCGAATTTATAAAGGAGAATCTTTACCTGTTAACACCAGCTGAGCGCAAGCACTTCAATTCCCTTGCATTATGAACTCTTTTATACGAATATATATTGATACAAACGTGCTGATTAATTACTGCACAGGACAACCTACTGAAAAGGCTGCCTTGGATTTCCTTTTCAAGAAAAAGCGTAGGGAAGTTCTTTTCACATCTTCGCTTGCCATTGTGCAGACCGTAGCAAATCTTCAGACGGCAAAGAAAACAAGAAAGGCCTATTCGCGCGAACAAGTTATCGGACACATTGAAAAATTGCGAAAGAAAATTACTGTGACGAACCTTACCGACAATGATATTACCGAAGGCTTTTCATACGCAAATAAAGACATAGAGGACAATATTCATTATGTGCTCAGCAAAAAAATGAAATGCGACGCCATCATAACCAATAATGTATCGGACTTTGACTATTTTAAGGACATTGCAGTAATGAAACCAGAACGAGGTATCCTATCAGTTAGGATTAGATAACTGACAAATTGAAAATTGAAAACGGAAAATTGAAAACTGAAAACTTGACAAACCTGATGAACTTTACAACTTGATAAACTTGATAAACCTGACAAACTTGATAAACCTGACAAACTTTATAAACCAAGAAAATAAATAATAAAAAACAACATATTATGAAAAACATGAGAAAGTATTTGGTGACTTTAGTAGTTTTTTTCGTTTGTATTTCTCTTTCAGAAAATGCATGGGCGTCCAGTCCTGGCTATCATGCTAGTATTACAAGTATTAGTCCAAGTCCAACATGTAAAAGCACAGGTACGGTTACAGTCTCGGTACAAGGAGTAAAAACTTCTTCCAATAATAGCAGTACAAAAAATAGAAACTATACAATAACAATAAGCGGGACGGGTACTACTAAACCAACGTTTACTAGTACAGGGGCTGTTACAGCTTCAGGGACTACTTCGGGCACCTCAACCCAAAGTTATAGTATTTCAATTGCCAATGCGACACCAGGTACATATACAGTTTCTCTCTCAGGTGATGCCTCTGGCAATTCATCTTGCACCCAATCAATGACTTTTACCGTCAAGGCACCACCTACAGTTGGTACGGTTTCCCAACCCTCCGCTATTTGCACAGGCAGTACGGTATCCGTATCCACTCCATCTGTTAGCCAAAACAGTGGAACGCAAAATGGCTCGGGATGGCAGTGGAGTTCGTCTTCGGGGGGGACATACACGAACTTTACACCGTCAAGTTATACATGGTCAAATACGGGAACTTCAAACCAAACGTATTATTTGCGTTATTATTCCACAAATGAATGTGGTACAACCAATTCATCTTCTACATCTTTTACGGTCAAGCCCAACCCCACCGTTACCATATCGGGGGTGCCAGGCAGCACCCAGTGCGCAGGCACCGAAGTGACTCTTACCGGGAACAGCAATATCTCCGGTACCACGTATTCGTGGTCGGGCGGAAGCACCAGCGGCAGCAATGTAGTTACGGGTACCGACCATACCTACAATGTAACTTGCACGGGTACGGCCAACGGTTGTACGGGTACGGCCTCCGCACAGGTGTCGTTCCATCCCGCCATTAACCGCAGCTCCATCACCGCCGGTGATGTGGCCATTTGCGGCGGCGCGGGCAGCGACCCCATCACCATCAGCGGCAGTGCCGCGTCGGGCGTGGGTACCCTCACCTACCAGTGGCTGCGTAACGGCTCCGAAGTGGCCTCCGGCAGCGACGCCACAAGCTATACCATCTCCAGCAACGAGATCGCCGGCCTATCTGAAGGAGTATATACCTACAAACGTATGGTGAAGGACGACTGCAACGACTACGGGCAGTCCTCCAATGAGTTCATCCTGCGTATCGCACCGCCTACCGCACCTACCGCCGACGACGCGGCCATCTGCGCCGGACAGTCGGCCACTCTCACTGCTACCGGCCCCGCCGGATACAACTGCGTATGGTACACCGATGCCGACTGCTCGGGTACGGGTGCCAATGAAAACCCCTTCAACACCGGCACCCTTAACACTGTCGACACCTACACATGGTACGTGCGCACCGAAAGCCCCAGCGATGCGGCCTGCCGTTCCACTGCAACCCGCGTGGACGTCACGGTGAACGAAAATCCCGTCATCACCTCGGTGAGCACTGCGGAGAGCAGCATCTGCTCGGGCGGCAGCACCACACTCACTGTAACGCCCGGCGACCCCGCCGCCGACAGCTACACATGGAGCAACTCCAATGTGAGCTTCAGCGGCAGCACTGCCTCTGTAACCGCCACTTACCCGTCGGTTACGCCGCAGAGCACCAACTATGTGGTCACGGTCACAGGTACGAAGGCCTATACGGGCGTGAACTGCTCCACCACGGGTACCCACACCGTCACCGTGGCGGTGAAGGGCTTCAGTGCGGGCAGCATCACCGGAGGCAGCAGCAGCGTGTGCTCTAACCACAGCAGCAGCATCTCCCTCACCAGCAGCAATGCCGGCTACAGCTTCGACCCCAGTGACGGCAGCACTACCGCCCAATATCGGTGGAAATGCGGCAGTACTGTTCTTGCCAACAGCAACAGTGCCGCTTACACCATCACGGCAGCGGAGATACAGGGCCTGCTGAGCAGCACCACTTATACGTCACAGAACTTCACCTACACTCGCGAGCGGTACAATCCGTGCAGCGGCAGCTGGGTGGCCGCCTCCGGCAGCTACACCCTCACCGTGAAACCGGTGCTCACGGCCACGGTGTCGGGCAACACATCCCTGAACTGCGGCGACCAGACCACCCTCACGGCCACCAGCCCCTTCGCAGCTTCGGCCATCGCCTACAAGTGGTATGAGGGCAGCACACAGATACAGACAGGTGCTTCCTACACCACGCCAGTGCTGCACGAGAGTGCCACCTACAAGTTGGTGGCTACAACCACCAACAGCAGCACTTACTGCACCTCGCAGGAATACACGGTGAATGTAGTCGTGAACTTCGACGACGCGCCGCAGGTGAGCATTGATCGGCAGTGTACAGACCTCACCAGCACCCTTACGGTGCAGAACCCGCAAAGCGGGCGTATCTACCAGTGGAGTGACCGCAGCGACTTCAGTCGTATTCTCCATATGGGCACGTCATATACCACCCCCGTGGTGACGGGCACTCCCACCTACTACGTGCGTAGCGTGCGCGTGGAAACAGAGCAGGTTTATCATCCGCAGGAGACTACGACAACCCAGGTGAATAAAACCTTTAGCTATACGGGTGGCGTACAGAGCTATACGGTTCCGTCGAATACGCTTTCCGGCTCCCTCACTCTTGAAGTGTGGGGCGCACAGGGCGGAAATACGGACAGCCGTTATACGGGAGGTTTGGGAGGATATTCATCAGGAACCCTAAACTCTCCTGTTGCAGGTAGTATATTATATGTTTATGTGGGTGGACAAGGGACGACAGATGATGGTAGTTATTCCAGCAAAGTTTCGCTAGCAGGCGGTTGGAACGGTGGTGGTGCAGGTTTGTCATGGAGTGGAACTTCGCATGGTGGTGCTGGTGGCGGCGGTGCCTCCGACATAAGGCTAAATGGCACAAGCTATAATGACCGTATTATCGTAGCCGGTGGTGGCGGTGGCTCTTCCGATAACGGAAATGGAGGAAGTGGCGGTGGCGCATCTGGCACGGCTGGTAACGGCACAGGCGGCGGTGCTGCCGGAACCCAGTCATCAGGAAGTGCTTTCGGTTATGCGGTCGGCACCTCTGTTACAGGTGGTGAATGCGGCGGCGGCGGCGGCGGCTGGTATGGCGGTTATAGCGGTTCAGATGAGAATTACTCCGGTGGTGGCGGTTCCGGCTATATAGGCGGAGTGTCAAATGGGAGTACTTCTGCAGGACAAAGAAGTGGCAACGGCTACGCCAAGATTACGGGTACACTCACTACTCTTGTACGTGAAGCCTATACTGAAACTATTTACGACACCGTCTGCCCCTCGCAGGTGCGTACGGTGCCTATTAACCCCGTGTCGGCACCCACGGTGACGGCCAGCGCGGGACAGAGCAACCTCTGCCCCAACGAAGGCGGCACCACCCTCACCGCCACGCCCAATAACCTCACCTCTGAGGTGAGCTACAAATGGCATGCGGGCAGCACCACCGGCAGTGTGGCGGGTACGGGAATCACTTGCACGGTGAACCCGGCATCCACCACCACCTACTATCTTGAAATGACAGAAACTGGCGGCTGCCTGCGCACCGTGTGGGCTCCACAGCCAGTGACGGTCAACATCTATGCGTTCAGTCCCGGCACGGTCGGCGGCAGTGCGGCGGTGTGCAAAGGTAGCCAGACTGCTATCACTGTCACCACGGCCACGGCGGCCACCGGCAAGCCAGGCATCACCTACCAGTGGTACTTGGACGGTGCCGAAATCAGCGGCGCCACCTCACAGGGCTACACGATTCCCGCCGCTACCGTAGCGAGCCTCGCGGCAGACCTTATAGCCCAGAACCATACGTTTACCCGCAAGGCATACGACCCGTGCAGCGGCAACTGGGTGGCTGCCTCCGGCAGCTTCACCGTCACTGTGAAGCCGGTGATCACTGCCGAGGTATCGGGCAACACAGCCCTGAGCTGCGGCGATGTCACCACCCTTACGGCCAATACAGACTTCAGCGGCAACCTCCGTGACCGTTGGTATAGCGACCCGCAGGGACAGAACCTCGTGTATGAGAGCAGCGATCCCACCTTCGCTACACCGGTGTTGCGGGAAGCCACCACTTACTACTTGCAGGTGGTGGAAGTGAACAGTAGCGACCAAGTGACCAACTTCAGCTACACTGGCAGTGTGAAGTCCTACAGCGTGCCGGCCAATACCCGTTCCCTCAAGCTGGAGACTTGGGGTGCGGAAGGTGGCAGCAGCCTCGGAAACGGAAGCACGCAGGGCTATGGCGGCAAGGGCGGCTACTCTGTCGGTACGATTGAGAATCCGACGGTCAGTACTCTTTATGTGGCAGTGGGTGGAAAAGGAGCGAATGCTGTTTTAGGCAGTGGCTCAATTGCCATCACCGCTGCCGGCGGTTGGAATGGCGGCGGTGGCGGCACCTGTGACGATGACACCGATGCCAATGGAGAAGCCAGTGGCGGTGGTGGCGGTGCCACCCACATTGCCACGGCTAATGGAATACTTTCTTCTCTTTCGTCGAACCCCAACGCTGTACTGCTCATAGCGGGCGGTGGCGGCGGTGCCTCTTGGAACAAGGCGGGCGGCTACGGTGGCGGACTTACCGGCGGTCCCGGTGCCGGAGGTGGCTCTGTAAGGTTAGGACAATTCGGTAAAGGCGCCGATGCCCAGGGAATGGGTTCTGATGACGGCGTCGGCGGCGGCGGCGGCGGCTGGCTCGGCGGAAATGCTTACGACTGTGGAGATTGTGGCGGCAGCAATGCTTCGGGCGGTAGCGGTTATGTCAAATCTACCCTCACCAACGCTCAAACTATAGCGGGTAACATCGCTTTCCCCGCCACCGGTGGCGGCACCGAAACGGGCCATTCCGGCAACGGTTACGCCCGTATTACGGCCACGGTGGAAACCGTGAACGAGAACAACCTCTGCGCTTCCGACCTCATCCCAGTTCAGATTACCATGAGCTACGATCCCATGCCGGAAGTGACCATAGACAGGCAGTGCGCTGACCTCACCAGCACCCTCACCGTGCAGAACCCGCTCTCCAACCGTATCTACCAGTGGAGCGACCGCAACGACTTTAGCCGTATCCTCCACGAGGGTACCACCTACACCACTCCCGCGGTGACAGGCACTCCTACCTACTATGTGCGCAGCGTGCGCGTGGATCATCATGAGGAGACAACATTTGAAAATGAATCGAACACAACGACAAAGACGGTTAATGAAACGAAACCATACAGCTATAACGGCAGTTATTATACCTATACCGTGCCCTCCAACGCCATTTCCGCTTCTCTCAAATTAGAAGTGTGGGGTGCGCAAGGCGGACAGGGCAGTTCTTCCAATACGGGTGGTTTGGGCGGCTATTCAGTCGGTACCTATTCCGCTTCTGCCGGCCAGACCTTATATATATATGTAGGAGGACAAGGAACATCATCGACCTCAACAGGATCATTAGCAGGTGGTTACAATGGAGGTGGCGATAGCTATCAAAATGGTGCCCAGCGTGGATCTGGCGGTGGAGCCACCCATATCGCTACAGCATCAGGACTATTGAAAAATTTAAATAGTTCTTCCGTTCTTATTGTAGCTGGCGGTGGTGGCGGAAATCTGTCCTATAGTAGTAGTTCCTATACTGCTGGCACTGGCGGCGGTACATCGGGTGGTAACGGAACTACTTCGGACAACACCATTCAGGGTTATGGTGGAAAGCAGAGTGAGGGAGGTTCTGGCTATACTTCTGGATTCCAAATAGGGGGATTTGGTTATGGTGGATATTATTCATCAGGTTCCTCTACCGTTTGCGGCGGCGGCGGCGGCTGGTATGGCGGTGGTGCCGGTAATCCTGGCGGCGGTGGTAGCGGTTACCTGAAGAGCACTCTCACCTCCGCAAGCACCTCCAATGGTGTGCAGTCGGGCAATGGAAAAGCCCAGATTACGGCCACCTATACCGTAAGTGAAAGCATCACTATCATCAATGTGAGTACGGAAACGGTCAATGACACCGTCTGCCCCTCACAGGTGCGTACGATACAGATTCAGCCCGAGGCGGTTCCTGTCGTGAGTGTTAACCCCGAAGAGATTTACATCTGCCCGGGCACTTCCACCACTCTCACAGCGGGTGTTCAAGGTTCCCCGTCGGCCACTTATGCTTACGAATGGCATACCGGCAGTCAGAACGGCACGGTGGTGGGTAACGAAAACACCCTTGAGGTGACCCCCTCTGCCAACACCACCTATTATCTGAAAATTACTGAAACCAACGGGTGTCTGCGCACCGTATGGGCCGGCAACACGGGTACTGTGAACCTCTATGAGTTCAATCCCGGCAGCATCGGCGGCAGCTACACCGTGTGTGAAGGCGGTGAAGTGAACATCAACGTCACCACGGCCACGGAAGCCGTCGGCATGGCTCCTATCCAATACCAGTGGCTTCTCGACAATAGCGAAATTAGCGGTGCCACTGAGCAGGGCTATACTCTTCCTGCTGCCACTGTGACAGGCCTTACCCCCGGTAGTCATACTCTCACCCGCAAGGTTGTCAACAACTGCGAAAACGGCAGCTATGTATCTTCTGACGGCAGCTTTACCATTACGGTGGTGCCGCAGCCCGCGGCCACCATCACTAACGGTGACCAGCACCTGTGTCGTAACAACAGCAGCACCATCCTTGGTCTGAATATCACCGGTGGCGATGGCTACACCCCGTCGGGTTATCAGTGGCTCGCTGACGGCAACGTCATTACAGGTGCCACGGCCAACAGTTATTATCCCTCCACTGGCAATGCTGGTACGGTGAATTATGCGTGCCGTATCACTTACGCCAGCAACACTGGCTGTGCTGCTTACACCACGCAGTCCACTCCCGTTGAGGTCTATACTCTTCCGGTGGTGAACACGGTGACTTCCAACCATAGCAGCACCTGCGTGGGCACGGATGTTACCCTGACAGCCACCACCACGGCGGGCAGCCATACATCCACCTCTGAGTGGAGCTACACATGGAGCTGCACTTCCGGTGGCGGCAGCGGCCAGAACACCGGCAGCAGCAACACCTGTGCTATGACTTCCACTGCCGGCGGCAACCACACCTATACTGTGAATGTAACCGATGGCTACGGCTGCACGGCTTCCAACAGCACCAACGTGAAGGTTTATAGCAGCGTGGAAATCACTGCCGTCCCAACGATAGTGGATCCTGGCCAAACGGTGACACTCACCGCCAAACCCATGATCGGCTCCGCCAACGGCACCGTGGGCGACTGCTCCTACCAGTGGGCTTGCGACATAGCTGATGTAAACAGCACGAGTAACACCCTTACCCACAGTCCGGGCCTTACTGCCCGTTACACCGTAACGGCCACGGTGACTGACTACGACTGTCCGCTCATCGGTAGCATTACGGTGACTGTGAGCTGCGCCAGCGGTGGCGCCAACAGTGATTGCGAACCGGTGGTCATCTACTGTTCTCCCTCGGGCAATGATAACAATCCGGGAAGCAGTACCCAACCGGTGAAGACATTGGCGAAAGCACTGGAAAAAGTGGGAACAACGAATGACGACAGCCCTGCCGCCATCATCCGCATGGCGAGCGGTACCTACAACATTGACAATCCTGTGAACCTCAAGAGCAATGTGATTATTGATGGTGGATGGGACTCCGACATCGCTTCCGGTACATGGACGAAAGGAACGGGCGAGACGAAGATCCACCGTACGACTGCTAATCTCGAGGGTGGCACCACCGCCCCGCGTTTGGTGGCTCTCGAAGGTAACGGCATCCACAATTTCACTTTGCAGGATGTGAAAGTGACTACGGCAGCCGCGCCTGCCAACTCGGCTTCTACCGGCTATTTCGGTGTTTCCACCTACGCCATGCACTTGAACAGCTGCTCCGACTACGAACTGGTACGCTGTCAGTTGATGCCCGGCAATGCCAGCGCAGGTAAGGCAGGTGATAATGGTAGCGCGGGCGTCGAGGGAGCCGGAGCATCAGGCGGTGCTGGCGGTGCTGGCGGAAGCAATGGCGGGGGTGATGGCTCAGTTGGTACAGCTGGAACTGCTGTAGGTAGCATCACTGGCGGTACTGGCGGAACTGCCGGCTCTGGAGCTAGTGAAAGCGGTTTGGGTAGTTACACTAAAACTGGAGGAGCAGGCGGCGCTGGTGGCTCTGGTAATACTGGCGTTGCAGGCTCAGCGGGTACAGCTGGTTCTTTATCGAATACCGCAAATTATGGAAATTATTTCATTCCTGCGCAGGCTGGCACAGGTGGTCGTGGTGGAAATGGCTCCGGTGGTGGCGGCGGCGGCGGTGGCGGCGGCGCTTATGCAAGCGGGATGTTTAACACAGCAAGATCTGCTGGCGGCACGGGTGGCGCAGGCGGCGCTGGTGGTTCTGGTGGCTACGGCGGAACGGGTGGCTATGGCGGCGGCTCTTCTTTCGGCCTCTATCACTACGGAAGCCCTTCCTTAGGGACACTTACAGATTGCTATATTGTTTCAGGCACAAAAGGTACAGGTGGTAACGGTGGCGCTGGTGGCGCTGGTGGCGCTGGTAAGAGTGGTAGTAGTGGTGTTCAGCCGTCAACAGATGAATCTGGTGCTCAGAAAGCAACAGGTGGTAAAGGTGGTACAGGCGGTAAAGGTGGTACTGGCGGTAATGGCGGTAACGGTGGTAAAGGTGCCGACGGTGTCAGTTACAAGATTGCCGTGGTAGGAACCTCCGGACTGAACAACGGGTCTTCCATCCTCAACACCTCCGGCAGCTACAGCACCAATATCAACGCTGCTCTCGCTTCGGTCGATTACGGCTCTTCATCAAAGGCGGGTTGTACCAACTCCCAAATCACTCTCGCCAAGAGCAGTGGCAGTTGGCAGAACGGCGAGTATGGCACCTTCATTAATGACATGACGCCCAATGCAACCTCCTATACGACCAACAGTAGCAACATTGCTGTTTCGTACGATGCCATTGGCAACTACCGCCCCGTGGACGGTAGCCCCTACGTAATCATCTCCTCCAAACGTGACCTCGGTCAAATCGATGGTCCTGACGCCCTGTGTGACGCTCTCGTCACCTACGACTATCCCGCCAATTCCGGCGATATCCTGCGGTGGCAGCTCATCAGCGTCACCACGGGCGACGAAGCCTACGCGTTCACTCGCCAATACGAGGGTGTCGAAGCAGACAGGCAGTTCGCCATCCGTCGCTATGACCTTGGCCTTGCCGACGGACCTTACTATATCAAACTCACTGTGGAAAGCCCCTGCTGCGGCCTCTCCATCCCATTGTGGAAAACCGTGGCTGTACACGGCGAACGTCCCACTGTTGACCAGATCAGCCCGGTGGACGACAGCCAGCCCATCTGCGGCACTGACGGCAAGATGTGGGTCACCCACCCCAACAGCATCTACGAGGAACAGTGGTACCTCACCGAGGATGTGAACGTGAGCCCCTACCACCGCGGTGATACCGTGACCCTTCCGCGTATGTTCCACGACGCCACCCTCTGGCACGTGATACAGCCTGTGGACGGACAGGGCATGCCCAACGGGTGCCCCTCCTTCCCGCGTGAAGAACACCTGCTTATCCACACGCAGCCCGTACCCACACCTACTCTCACGCACCAGGATACCTACTGCGGCGTATCCAAGACCTTCGACATCGCCGAAGGCTCCAATGGCAACTACCACCCGCAGCTCAGCTACAAGTGGAGCACCGATGCCGACTGCAACAATACCAACATCCTCAGCAACGACCGCAGGCTTACGGTGGTGCGCCAGCCGGGCGACTACGACTTTTACGTACGTAGCTACGTGCGGCTCGGCAACGAGTACTGCGAATCGCCCGTGAGCCATGTGACGCTCCATGTGAACAACCTGCCCGATCCCACCATTAGCGGCACGCAGCAGGTGTGTAACCTTGATGGGGCGCAGACGATGTCCGTGACGGGCATCGGCACCGACGGCGTATATCCGAGCGGCTACCAGTGGTATGAGGGATCCTCCCTTATCAACGGCGCCCGCAACCGCGACTACACACCCCCCACCAACGTGACGGGCTTCCATTATTACCATTGTAAGCTGACGTATGACCACTGCCCCGACGCCCGCACGCCCGACGATACCGTGGAGGTGTGGACACTGCCTGCGGTCAATTCGCTCAGCTTCGACCACCAGAACACTTGTGTGGGCACACCGGTTACGGTGACGGCCCATGCCACGGCGGGCAGCCATACGGATCCCACCGTGTGGACCTACCAGTGGAGTTACAGCGATTACAACGGCGTGGGTGGCGGCACCAATCCGCAGACACCTTCCGCCGGTGACAACCAGTGCACCTTCACGCCAGTTGCCGGCGGCGTATATCACTACGCTGTGACCGTGACCGACGGCAACGGCTGCACGGCGCACCTCAACCCCAATGATAACAACTATGTGGAGTATGATGTGTTTGCCTACGGCTCGGTGATTTTGGAACCCGAAACGGTGACGGTGGAGCCGGGAGAGGAAGTCACCCTTACGGCCAAGCCCATCACTGATGGGATGTTCAGCAACGTCAGCCACTGCTCGTACGCATGGGAAAGCTCGGTGGCGGCCGGCACGATGGCGGCCAACGGCAACCGGTGCACCGACTATCCATATACCACCACCACCTACACGGTGACGGCCACGGTGATGAACGGTTCGGAAGCGGTGTGTCCCCTTGACACCAACAAGGTGGTGTGGGTGGCGATTCCGGCCGGCGGTATTGATGCCGACTGCGGTGCCTGCGTGATTTACTGCACCCCCAACGGCAGCGACAATGCCAACGGCAGCAGCATCCATCCTGTGAAGTTCGAACGCGCCCTTGCGCTGGCGGAGCAGGCGGTGGCTTCGGAAAGCAACGCCTCGGATCCTGTCGAAGTGGTGATCCGTATGTCGGAAGGCACCCATACCATTAAAAATTCGGTGGCGCTCAAGAGCTACGTGACCATTGACGGCGGCTGGACAGCCGATCTGACCACTGGTGTATGGACGAAAGGCGGCACCGCGACAACGGAAATCCACCGTACGGCCGACAATGTGGAGGGCGGCAACGGAGAGGCCCCGCGCCTCGTGGCCCTCAGCGGCAGCAACATCCACGACTTCAAATTGCAGGATGTGACGGTGACTACGGCCGACGCCCCCGCACGGCACAAAGTGACCTCCTTCACGGAAAACAACCCCAATCCCCATACTGTTCGCATCACGATGAATGACTCCGGCGGCGATGGCTGGACCACGACTGTTCAAACGGGTACCGATGGCGATGGCAATCCGGTATATAGCACTTATTATAGGTATATTAGTGTAAAGATAAATAATGAATCTTATGGAACTAATTACTTGTATTCTGGCAGTACTGGAACATGGGATATCCCGTGTGCGCCAGCAGATGTGTTAGAAATCACTTGGGCAACATACGGTACGCCAAGTTATCTCAACGAGATGAGTTTCACCGTTGCCATTGACGGGGAACAGGTCTATTCGTCAGGAGCCAATCCGGCTTTAGGCGTGTGCTACACATGTAATATGCCTGAATTCAATGATGTGAGGGTAGTCCCCTCTGTCAATAGTATTGCTTTGAGCTGGAATAGTAGTGTGACGAACACATATACGGTACTCTACCGTCAGAGTGGAAGTAGCACATGGACCACTTCCATTGCCAATTTGAACACTCCGTCTTACACCATTTCTGGTCTCACTGCTGGCGATTACGAATGGCAGGTACATCGTACCGGATTGACGGGATCGTACATCAAAGGTTCTGTGACGATTGGCACGGTGGACGGTAATGATACCTATGGCACCTCTACATACGCTATGCACTTGAATAATTGTAGTGACTATGAACTTATCCGCTGCAAACTGATAGCGGGTGCTGGTGGTCAGGGAGGTACTAATACCATTACTTTCGATTATACGGCAGCACAGATGAAAGGCGGTAACGGTAGCCAAAAGCAAACGTCAGGTGATAATTGCAAAAGTTCCAATAGTACTATCGGTGAACCAAGTAGTTATGTGAGTAACACCACTCGTCGTGTTGGTGGTTCTGGAGGTTATGGTGGCGGTGGTGGTGCCATGTGGGCTTTTGGTGTCTCAAACACAGAGGGAAATGATGGAGGTAGCGGTTCGGCTGGTGGAGTGACAGGTGATGTTGGAGGAACTGCTGGTAATTATGGATCAGGTGGTGCTGGAGGTACAATAAGTTCGTCAGCAAGTAGAGGTAATGATGGCGGTAACGGTGGAAACGGAAGTGTTGGAAGTGGCTACGTTGGCACGTCAAATGCTTCAAACTATGCATTCAGCACCTACTTTGTCCCCAGTGCTATAGGTCGTCAAGGTAATGATGGCTTTGGCGGCGGCGGCGGCGGCGGCGGCGGCGGCGGCGGCGGTCAAGCTGCGGGTCGAGGAAATCCTGGCGGCACTGGCGGCGCTGGTGGTGCCGGTGGCCAAGGTGGTGGCGGCGGTGGTCAAGGCGGCGGCTCTTTCGGTCTTTACCTCTACAACACCTCTTTGTCGGGTATCACACAAACCACGATCACTTCCGGTACGGCTGGTATCGGCGGTATCGGCCAGTTGGGACAGCCTGGTGGTAAAGGCGGTAAAGGTGGTAAAGGTGGTACTGGATGTGATGGTAGATACGGTGGAGACGGTGGTTACGGCGGTAAAGGCGGCACGGGTGCACAGGGCGAAACCGGCCCGGCCGGTGTCAGCTACAAAATTGCCGTGGTCAACGGAAACACCTTGGCAGAGGGCATCACCACCGGCTACGGCGATGCGCCTGCCAGCAATCCGCTCGTCTCGGTCGATTTCGGCCACACCTCCAAGTTAGGTTGTACGAAGTCGCAAATCACCATTCAGAAGGGCAGCACGGCCGAATGGGGCAACTACGGCTATCTCGTAGAGGATCTCAACCCCGGCAGCAGCTCCTTCTCCCCCCTCAACAATGAGATTACGGCTTTCTATAGTGTTCCCGGCACCTACACGCCGGTAGCCAACGGCTCTGAAATCTTTATAACACTGCCCCGTACCCTCGGCACCATCAATGGCGTAAGCCTCATCTGTCCGAGAGGTATTGAGACCTATACCTACAACGGTGAAATCAACGACGGGGATGCTCTCCGTTGGAGCTTCGTGGCAGCAGGCGGCACTACACCGCTCTTCACCTACACGGCAGTCAGCTCCTCCAGTTTCACCCCCTCCTTCACTGTGAACTACGACAGTCTCGGTGTCACCCTCGGCACCTACTATGTGGGTCTGGTGGTCGATAACAAGTGCTGCGGTTCCTCCATTCCTATCTGGCAGCAGATTACGGTGGCCGAGCCGGAACAGTTGGGCGCTATTGACGATGTGGAGACTGTGTGCGGTGGCAATCCCACCCTCTCTGTCACCACACCTCACGATGTGGCCGCCAACTACCATTACGACTGGTACAGCCAAGATTGGAGCGGCAGTGAGTATCATTCCGAATGGTACCTCACCACAGGTCTGGATTGCCTGCGCGACACCATCGTGACCGAAGGTACTTTCTACGTGCGTGCACGTCTCGGTAGCGACAGTAGCCGCTGCTACGCGGCCTCGCAGACTGCCCACATCAACATCAAGAAGATTGAGACGCCCACCATCACGCCCGACACCGTTACCATCTACTGCGGTACAACGGTCACCCTCACAGCCAATCCCTGTGCGGACAATGGCGGACAATTGCCTTATTACCAGTGGTGCAGCCGGAGCGGACAATGCTCCGAATATAATGCGGAGCCCGAACGTTCCCTCACCATTGAGAACCTGATCACCGATACCACCTTGTACGTGACGGCCTACACCTTGGGTAATCCCAACACCGGCGTGTGGAGCTGTGTCTCCCTCTCCGACAGTGTCCACGTGCGGCTGCGCGACATCCCCGGCCCGTATGAACATTATTCCTACGTCACCATGTACCCGGGTACCGATGATTGGTACAATGAGGAACGCACCGAGATTTGCCAGTACGACTATATAGAAATTGAAGGTACGGCACTTTCTCTGTATGAGTGGGGTTATGAAGAGGAGTGGACAGGTCCGAGGGAAACGGATCAGGAGGTCCCCTCCATCGCATGGTTCGATGAGAACGGGCAACGTGTCAATATACAGGATATGGAGCACTCCTTCCACTATTACGGGGAGGAGCAGGGTCCCCACACCTTCTATGCTTACGCGGTCAGCGATGTGATGCTGCCCGAAGGCGACTTTGACGTTACCTACACGCCCAATACGCAGGGACAATCCACCTCCTTCCGAGGCGAGTTCTTCGAGGTAAGCGCACAGCAACAGCTTATGGTGGATTCCATTTCAGTGAATGTGAAGTATGTCCAAGAAGAGAGAGACTATAATGTGCAAGTACTGTGGCGCGAGGGCTCCTCACGCAACAACGATGCTGTCCTCCTCGACCGCAGCTATTGGACGGGCTCGACCGTCACTACGGTACACCTCACGGAGGGTTACACCGGCACGCTGCGTCTGCCGTTGAGCACGACGTTGGAGATGATGCGCGGTGAGACCTACTCCTTCTATGTCGTTTCTCCTGAAATCATGATTGAGGGCTTTATGCCCGAAAGCGGTTACGAAAGGAATGTGCTCAGTTACAGTCGCCACCTCACCCTCTATCCGGGGGCGGCCACGGTTACGCTGAACGATGATGCATTCCCGTCTTCCGCGGATCTGGAGCACCTCAACCGCAACGGCTACTATGTCGGCACGGTCTGGTATCACCTGACGGGTGATTTCCAGATTGGCTGTATCTCCAGCGCTTACGATTCCATCACCATTGTGGTGGATACGCCGTCGGTGTGGCCTACGCTCATCACGGCCTCGGCTGACACCATCTGTCTCGGCGACCCCGTGACCCTCACTGCCAATGGCACCTTGGGCAGCCACGCCCACTACGAGTGGTTCCTCAACGGCCAGCAGTTGGATGGCGAGACCAACACCATCGAAGTGTATCCCTCCGACACGATGGAGGAATACAGCGTTCGTATCGTCACCCAGTACTGCGGCGAATCAGACTTCGTCACCAAGAAGATACGGGTGAACCGGAATCCGGGCGCGAAGATAGCGGATGACATCATCTTGTGCCACGGCCAGAGTCTTGACGTGATGTTGGGACCGGAAATCATCTATGAAGGCCCCAACCACTATTCCACCCAGAAGTGGCTCATCAGAGACTACAGCGAAAGCGAAACAGCCCTGTGGGACACTCTCGCCCCCGAACTTGCTGATTCTGTGCTCTTTGCGATGTCGGGCAAGCAGGTCCGCTACTTTGTGGATTTGTCGGCAGTGTGTAACGCCTTCCACGGCGCCAGCAACATTGTCCGGCTTCAGGTGGACAGCCTGCCGAGGATTGAGCCCATCATTGATCCGGGTGTCCTGTGTCACGGCAATTCGTTAGACCTCACTAACATGACACCGACGGTGTATTACAACACCGTGCGCGACAATCCGGATGAATTCGTCCTCCGCAAGGAGTGGCGGGGCATCATCAGCGGTGTCGGCCAGTCCATCAGCGACAACACCACCTACCGCCACGAAGACGAGAACGTCATCTACTATGAGGCGGAGAATGTCTGCGGTGTGACGAAGAGCAACTTCGACACCTTGCGGGTGGCGCGCATCCCGATCCTTACGGAAGATGCGGTGGCCTTGGGCAACCAGACCTTCGGCGAGATCTGCGAAGGTTCGGAACTCCCAATGCGGAACCTCTCACCCGCCTATATCGCCGACTTCGAGAACACGGGCGGCGTTTCCGACGTGACCAAAGGGTGGCGCAAGAGCGAGACGGAGACGGGCGACTACGGCACGGACTTCATCTCCACCGATGCCATCGACTACGATGTCATCAGCTACTGGTACCGCTACTTTGTGACCAACGGTTGCGGCACCGACACCTCCAATGCGGTGCAGGTGTTCGTAAGCGCCCCGCCGGTAGTGGATGGTATGACAATCTCCAGCAAGATCTTCTGTCTGAACGACACCGTCACCTTCGATGCACCGGCCATCACCGATGTGCGTTGCAACCATCCCGCCAATTACACTTCCGACTTCTGCAACGGCATTGCAGTGCAGGGGTGGAACTGGAACCGCGCCGGCGAGAACGAGCTCTTCGACACGCTCATCGCGTTGCCGCAGGTGGCCAACTACAACGATTGGAACGGGACAATCCTTCAGTATTTCGCCGCCAATGTGTGCGATACAACGTGGTCGGATCCCATCCAGATCTATGTACATAAGGAACATGAGTTGCATATCGACGCTCCCGACGGCGAGTTCATCTGCCCCGACCACAACTTCCGTCTGGTGGCAGTGAGTAGCAACGATGGTACGGTATTCGAGTGGAGCTACGACGCGTATGCGGGCACCTCGGATAACGACCAGGCCGAGATTACTTGTGACTGGCGTTACACGGCGGCGGGTTATCACACCTACACCGTGACGGCCACAGGCACCGACAACATGGCTTGTCAGGAGACGGTATCGAAGGAAATCCGGGTCTATGAGCATCCGCAGAGGGTGCATACCCGCGTCGGCCTCTGCAACCCGGGCGACACCTTCTACTTCGAGGCGAACCACAGGACTTACTACGCTCCGACCAAGGACACCGTCAGTATCCCGTTTGCCAACAACGACGCTTGCGATAGTGTCACGCACTTCCTCACCATCACCGACGGCGAGCCGTTCATCCAGCTCGATGACAATGAGCTGCGGGCGGGTGTCGGACAGACGATGTCCACCGGCTTCATCTTCGGTAGCGACTGTTATGACAATCCGGAGAAGATATCCTTAGCCTACCAGCTGTACAAGGACGGCGAGCCGGTGGAGTATGTGAACCAGTACGGTTCGCTGAATATCACCACTACATTGCCGCGCCTGCACACGGACTTCAGCACCAACATTGCGGAAGGCCACGGCGAGATTCCGGGCAACACCTTCGCTCTTGAGTATTACAACTACAACTACTTCTACACCGATTTTGCGGCACAACTCACCAACTCCGTCACGGGCGTCTGGAACGAGGAAGGCATCTATACGGTGGTCTTCACCCTGTATGGCCGTGTGGCAGGTCAGGACTATCCGTCCACCTACCTGCCTGACCGTCCGATGGGCGGCGCGGGCAGCCGTATCGAGCGGCTGATTGCCACCGACTCTGTCGTGATGGTGGTGGGCACTCCGCAACTCATCGTCGATACCGCCACGCCCGTGGTACACTACCACGGTGACTTGGACATCGACACGGTGAATTTCACCGAAGAGATGAACGAGACCAACAGCTTCGACATTGACGTTGTCGGCGCTACCGGCAACGCCCCGACCAAGCTGGCTATCGACTATGAGGTGAAGCGCAACGGTGTGGTGCTGGGCAACATGGCCACCTTCGGTTCGCTGCGTGTCGAGACCGAGGTGCCGCGTCTGAACCGCACCTTCGGCAAGAACCTGACCAACGGCACAGGTTCCATCCCCGACAACACCTTCTCCATCCTCTACTACAATTATGACTACTTCTACAACCACTTCATCGAATCGACGCACAGCCACTTCACGGCGCAATGGTTCATGCCGGGCGAATACGAAGTGACCTTCACGCTGCGTGAACGCACCGAAGGTCAGGATATTCCGATATCCTACAGCAACGACAACACTCTGTACATCGGCGGCCACGGCTCCTCCAACGGCTCGGTGGTGGCGACCCAGACGCTCATCTTCCACGTCGCTGCCGACACGGTGGAAATCACTGAAAATGTGTCCGTCTGCGAAAATGACCTCCCGTACCTCTTCAACGGGCATCCGTTTGACCAGTCGGGTGAGTACATCTTCGGTGACGATGTCCATATCCACGACACCCTTCTGACGCTGACCCTGACGGTCCTTCCGGTTCCTGATACGGTGGAGCTTGCACAGACCATCTGTAAGAACGAGCTTCCGTACCAGTACGAGAACGGTGCTATCAGCACGGTCATCGAGGCTGGCACTACCGACACCGTTTACAGCTTCACATTGGCCGCTGCCAATGGTTGCGACAGTGTGGTGACGCTGCAACTGACCATCAATCCTGTTCCCGATACGGTGCATATCGAGCCGGCGGAGCACGTCTGCGACCGCTACGAATGGGAGGGCGAACCCTACACGGAAAGCGGTGTCTATCCGAGAACCTATATGGCAGCCAACGGTTGTGACTCCGTGGTGATGTTGCACCTGACAGTGGGTTACAGCACCAGCACCTTCACGGAGGTGACATGGTGTGGCAGCAGTTACGAATGGAACAACACGGTTTATGACGAAAGCGGCATCAAGACGGTCGGTTCCACCAACAACGACGGCTGTCCGCACACCGACACGCTGAGCCTGACCCTCCTGACGGTTCCTGAACCGGTGGAGCTTACGGCGACCCTCTGTGAGAATGACCTTCCGTACCGGTACGAGAACGGTGCCATTGACACGGTCTTCGAAACCGGCACGGCCAACCTGTCCGTTGCCACCTTCCACCTTGCCGCTGCCAACGGTTGCGACAGTGTGGTGACGCTGCAACTGACCATCAATTCCGTCCCCGCGCCGGTGGAACTCTCGGCTACTATCTGTGAGAATGACCTCCCGTACCAATACGTGAACGGTATCATCGACACGGTCTTCGAAGCCGGCACGCCGAACCTCTCCGTCTTCACCTTCAACCTTGCTGCCGCCAACGGTTGCGACAGTGTGGTGACGTTGCAACTGACCATCAACCAGCCGACGGTGGGTGACACCACTGCGGTGGCGTGCGGCAGCTTCGAGTGGTACGGTGAAACCCTTACCACATCGGGCAACTATCCGCACACCTTCATCGGCGGCAATGCCGTGGGTTGCGACAGCACGGTGACACTGCACCTGACGGTGAACGCCATTCCGGAACCGGATGCATTCGCAGCGACCATTTGCGAGAACGACCTCCCGTATCATTATATGAACGGCAGGATCGACACGGTCTTTGAGGTGGGCACTGCTGCCAACCTTGCCGTCTTCACGTTCGAGCTTTCCGCTGCCAACGGTTGTCCTGTGACCGACACGTTGCGCCTGATGGTGAACCGCAGCTACAACGACACCGTCTCTATGACGAAGAGCGTTGTGGAGCTGCCGTACTCATGGAACGGGTACACGCTCACCAACAGCGACACAGTGACTGCGTATCTCCATTCGGTGAACGGCTGTGACAGCACCGTGACGTTGCAGCTGGCTGTGACGGGCATGCCGTCCGACGGCACTCCGTTCATGGTGACCAGCACGAACGATGCGGGCGACACGATCACGCTGACGGCCTTTGCCAACAATACCGACTTGGGCGATAAGTTGTCGGTGGACTTCCAGTTGTACAAGGATGGCGTCCTCGTGCGGGATGTGCTGTATGAGTGCGGCGGAAGCTTCATCATCGGCACGGAATTCCAAGGCCGTTATGTCGGCACGGAGCAGACGGAGCCGACAGGTGACATCCCGTTCAGCACCTTCTTCATCAGCAACTACCATTACGAGTACTTCTACTGGGCGTTCTTCAACGGACGTGAGAACCGGATCACCCACAACTTCACGCAGGAAGGCGATTACAAGCTCGTGTTCCAGATGATGCGTGAGGAGGGCGGTCAGGACTACG
The DNA here is from genome assembly GCA_947169105.1 of uncultured Bacteroidales bacterium. Taxonomy (GTDB): domain Bacteria; phylum Bacteroidota; class Bacteroidia; order Bacteroidales; family WCHB1-69; genus UBA1756. Next base: position 57,512 of record CAMVOL010000014.1, read on the forward strand.
CTATCCCGTACGATGAGGACTACACGCATCGTATCGGCGGTAAGCTCAGCCGTCCGACGGCAGCCATCGGCGAACCGGTGGAAGTGACATTCCATGTCAATGCTTCCGACGACACTCCTGCCACGATAGACGGTCCCAAGATGGAACTGTCGGCCACGACCTCCAACGGCAGCACGCCGGTCTATATGATCTTTGAAGCCAACGGCTCCGGCACGGAGAAGGTGGCCATCCGCTACAACGTCTATCGCGACG